>CALLBO010000121.1 GCA_937998875.1 uncultured Granulosicoccaceae bacterium | reverse complement strand
TGTCCTGCACGCAAAGGCCAGAAAGGATCATGCATAATCTCGCGGCCCAGAGCGACGAGTTCTGCTTTACCCGAAGTGAGTATGTCTTCTGCTTGCTGTGGTTCGATAATGACACCAACGGCCATTGACTTAAGTGGCGTTTCGTTTTGAATGCGATCAGCAAACGGTACCTGAAAGCCCGGTGTTCTGGCTGAGGATTTTGTTAATGGTTTGCCTGAGTCATCAATCCGGAAACGTGGTGCACCGCCAATACCGCCGGATGAACAGTCGACAATATCAACGCCACACTTAGCGAGTTCGTTACTCAATGCCACGGAATCATCCATGGACCAGCCTTCGGTCGGCCCGTCGATGGCTGAAATTCTAAAGAACAACGGGATTGATTCACCAATGGTTTCACGCACTGCACGGGTTACCGCAAGCGGGAAGCGCATGCGATTTTCCAGACTGCCACCGTACTCGTCTGTTCTAAAATTAGATAGTGGTGACAGAAAAGAATGTAGCAGATAACCATGGGCGCCATGGACTTCAATTACTTCGAACCCAGCTGACAAAGAACGCGTGGCGGCGTTAACAAATGCCTGTGTCAATGCTGCTAAATCATCCTTGCTTAACTCGCGTGGTGTCTGGAAGTTGTCAGCCACGGGTACGGCACTTGGCCCAACCACCTGCCATGATTGCGGATCATCTGTACTGAGTGGTTTGCCACCACCTGCAAACGGAGACGAAGTGGAAGCCTTGCGTCCGGCATGGGCTAGCTGGATTCCTGCAACGCACCCCATTTCTTTAATGAACTGCGTTATCGGTTGTAGTGCGTCTGTATGTTCGTCTGACCATAGCCCCAGACATTGCGGTGTTATACGGCCGATCGCCTCTACTGCAGTAGCCTCGGCGAATACCAGGCCGGCCTTGCCTCTGGCAAAAGTGCTTAGGTGTGCGAAGTGCCATGGTTGCGCTACACCATCAACACCGGAGTACATGCACAGTGGTGACACGACGATCCTGTTGGGTAGCGTTACGCCTCTGATCGTGAGCGGGCTAAGAAGCTTTGACATAACTGAGTCCCGTGAGAGTATTGGTGGCGGGTTATTAATAGAGTGTTAGCTGAACTTATAACCAATGCTGCCGCAGCCGCTGAATTCAATATCGACTGAACCTGCAACTGCAGGGATTACCCCGAGACAGGTGCCGGTGGAAACCCATTCACCGGATTTCAGTCCACTGCCGGTTTTTACCAGTTCATTGTGCATCCACAATAGTGAATTGAGCGGATGACCCAGCACGGCAGCCCCTGTACCACTGTTGGTTTCTTCACCATTTGTGTTTGCTTTAACTTCTACCCTTGCCAGATCCATCGAGTTCCAGTCGGCGATTGCGGGGCCGGGAATGAACGCGACATGAGCGCCGAAGTCGGCGACGGCGCAATTGAGGCTAGGCAGACCCTGGCCGATAGTGCGACGACCGACAATCTCAACTGCAATGTGGCAGCTTTTTATCAGTGCCGGGAGATCTTCGACGCTTAAGGATTTATCTGTCGGGAAATCACTGCCGCAGATGAACGCGAATTCGGCTTCACCACCCAGTACACCGTCTCGCAAGGGAAGATCTGCCGAAGGCTGCATGATCTCTTGCTCGAACATCGGGCCGTAAAATGGAGCATCACAACCGAACAGTTTTTGTGCACCCTCGTTAGTGGCACCGACTTTCCAGCCAACCTGCGTTGACGGGTAGGTCGCTGCAGCCATTGCCTGCAGTTTGTAGGCATCTTCCAATGTAGCGATTGCATCGAAAGGGTTCCGGTCTATTTGTTGATGCGAACCGCGAGCGTCGGCTAGTTGCCGGGCGAGATCTTTGAGTTCGATCGCTGACATGGAGTATCTCCTGGCTTGAGGTGGTCTGATTGACGTCTGTGGGGTGCATCGTAGGGGCTTAGACTCCGGTCAGCAAGCGGTCTGTAAGTAGCGTGCAGCAACAATTGACATCGCCCGAGCGAGTAAAGCGCTATAATGCGAGGTTTGAAATTGCAGCGCGCGGAGAATCTGGTGGCTGAAGACTGGGGTACGCAAACAGACCGCGAAGTCATTGACTCGTTATTGGATGTGAGCGGCAAGTTTATTGTCGATGCAGGTTGTGGCGACGGTGAATTGTGCCGGCACCTGGCGAGTCGCGGTGCGCGGGTGCTCGGTATTGAGCCACATCCGGTGCAGGCAGAAAAAAATGCCAGTGCAGCAGTCGCGACCAATGTAGGTTTTGCTCAGGCGGGGGCTGCAGCGATACCGGTCGAATCAAACTCTGTTGACGGATTGGTGTTTAAAAACTCGCTGCATCATATGTATGCACCTGAGTTCGGAAAAATATTTAATGAAGCCACCAGGGTTTTAAACAGCAATGGTTTTCTATGTATTATTGAGCCAGTGGCGAACGGCACTTTTCAGTACGTGATGGAGCTGTTTCACGATGAAACTGAAGTCAGGCTTGCGGCTTATAATGCTATGGTACGTTATGCCAACCCGGTGTTCGGATCAATGCGGGAAATTTATTTTGATGTTGATGCGACGTATGATTCGTTCGACAGTTATGCACAATATTTTGAAGGTAACGTGTATAACAACTATGCAGCTGACATACGACAACCCGCTGTAGAACAACGATTTAATACTTGTGAGAACAGCCACGGCAGTTATACGCTGACGCAACCAGTGCGGGTGAATCTTTATACTCACCTAAGGCATTAGGATTTGCTCATGGAAACAGTATTAACCGGTGACATTGGTGGCACCAACGCGCGCTTTGCGTTGTTTACCGAAGGTCAGTATATCGAATCGAGCTTACGCACGTTACCCGTCGCAGAACATCCTGATCTTGCAGATACAATTGCAGCTTATTGTGTGATGGCGGGTGAAGATGCAAAAGCGATCAGTAAGATTGCTTTGTCGGTTGCCAGTACTGCTGAATACGCAGACTTCATGGAGCTTACCAATAACAATGTGTCATTCAGGGTTTCTGACCTGGTGGCACGATTCGGCCTACAACAGGCCAGAGTCGTTAACGACTTTACAGCTGCGGCCCTGGGTATTGTCAGTCTGCCGGAGCAGAATCTACAGTTGCTGCATCAGGCTAAGGTTGATTCTGATGCACCTAAAGCGGTGCTGGGTGCGGGTACCGGTTTGGGGGTTTCCGGTCTGGTCAATGCCGGCACCCATTGGATCCCACTGCAGGGGCAGGGCGGTCACGTCACCATGGTGGCGCAAACAGAGCGTGAGTTAGCCATACGCAACGTTATTGCCGAAGATCTGGGTCATGTTTCAGCGGAAAGATATCTGTCCGGCCCTGGGACTGTGCGTGTCTATAACGCGATATGCGAGCTTGAAGGAGCAGTACCGGAGTTTGTTAAAGCCAGTGATATTACTGCAGCTGCCATAGATGGTCGTTGTAGTATTAGTGGTGAAGTGTTGCGACTATTCTGCAAAAATCTCGGGATAGTAGCGGGGGATCTTGCTGTGACGCTCGGCTCGTCCGGTGGCATTTATATTGCCGGTGGCATCGTGCCGCACCTTGGTGAGTACTTTACCAATTCAGACTTTCTTTATTGGCTGCACTATAAAGGCAGATTTAGCGAGTTTGTTAAAGATATGCCGGTATGGTTGGTTACTGGTGATGAGCCAGCATTGTTCGGAGCGCATCAAAGCCTAAAACCGTATTACGATAACCTGGGTTATACCGTTCACGCCTGCTGATAAAAAAGCCTCGCGAAAAGCGAGGCTTTTATACTAAGAAGTTAGGTAAGGTTTATACGGTTAGCCTTACTGTATTCCTCGTTGCTGTTTTCTTTATTCTTTTCTTAAGATAATTTCAACGCGTCGGTTTTGCTGTCGCCCTTCGGGAGTGTCATTGCCAGCGATAGGATTGTCTGCTCCATAGCCTGCTGCTGATAGTCGTTCCTTCGGTACACCCTGATCACGCAGGAACTGCAGGGTAGATACTGCGCGAGCAAAAGACAATGCTTCGTTACTGCTGAATCTGTTGCTATTGCCTACCGGAATGTTGTCGGTGTGACCAACAACAGTAGCGCTGGCATCTATTGCAGAAAGTTCCTGCGCTATTAGTGATAGAAGCTGACTGCCATCAGCACTCAGTGCAGTGCCTCCAGTGCTGAACAGGCCGTTATTGCCAACTTGAATCATCACGCTATCGTTTGTGATATTGCTGATCGTTGTGCCTTGCACACCGCCGAAAGCCGCATTGAGTGAATTGCTTGTGTTTGCGGCCCAGTCAGAGTCAGCTTCACTATCAGCACCTTGTGCGCGGCTCTTGGAGTAGGCGATTGCGTTGCGCAGTCTTTTGCTAAGCTGCTTATTCTTTCTTTCCGCTGAGGCAAGCTTTTCCCCGCGTGTTTTAGAGAAGGCAATAGCATTGCGAAGCCGGTTGCTCAGATCTTTGCTCTTATTCTGCTCTGAGCCAGCCACGGCCTTTGCCTCTGCAAGCTGTGCCCCGCGGGTTTTGGAAAAAGCGATAGCATTGCTGAGTCTTTTACTCAGCGCCTTGCTCTTCATTTGCTCTGAATTAGCCAGTGCCTGCAATTCAGCAAGCCGTGCAGTGCGTTTTTTTGAAACACCAAGAGCGCTGCTTATTCCGGTGCTCATCGCTTCATTTTTGCTTTGTAGAGCGTCAATTTCATCCATTCGGGCTTTGACAGCGGCATTCAGGTTGTTGACCCGGGTGCCGAGCGCTGTGCGTCTTTCCTCTTCAGCGTCAGCTTTGGCTTGCAGAGTTTTAATCTGCATGCCGCGATCTTTGGAGTAGGCGACCGCATTGTTCAGTCGTTTCAGTAAAACTGATTTCTCCTGCTGGAGTTTTTCGATGACTGCCTGGGGATCTTCATGGCCATTTGCCTGGGCAAGGTTAGCGGCTAAGCCTGAAGCTGTGAGGAGTACGACTGAGATCGTAGTGATGGCCAGTTTGGACATTAGGACGCTCCGATGATGTGTAAATTTGAGTTATTCAATTGAGTTCGTACAGCTGCTTTGAAGCCGAAATGGCCGGAATGTAAGCTACCGCGTGCAGGTAGTATAGAGGAGATTGTATCCGCACCGAACAATGGATGGTAATTTTTTAGCGCTCGACGGGTCGCCTGTAACCTGGTGGGGGTAATGGCAGCTCGTCAGGCTACGGGCGAGGGCGAGCTAAGACGGTTCACGGGCAGCTCCGCCGAGGCCTGTTTTGACTGGTTTTTAACCTGCCGCCTCCACTGTCTGTGGAGGTGTTGCCTGGTGTAGACTGGCGACAGGAATAACCGGAGAGCGATCCAGATGGGCCGTGTGTCTTGCAATGTCAATGGCAAAGCAGTGGAGATTGAGGTCGAAGATCGCACGCTGTTGGTTGATGCGCTGCGTGATCAGCTGCAGTTGACTGGTACGCATGTTGGCTGCGATACCAGCCAGTGCGGCTGCTGCACTGTGTTGTTCAATGGTGATGCGGTGAAATCCTGCACCATGCTTGCAGTTCAGGCTCAAAATGCTGAAGTCACCACAATTGAAGGCATCGCTGACGGTGATGACCTGCACCCGGTACAAACCGCTTTTTCAGTCTGTCACGGCTTACAGTGCGGGTACTGCACGCCGGGTATGGTGATCGCCACAATAGACCTGCTCAAGCATTCTCCGCAGCCAACGCCAGAAGAAATTCGTGAAGGCTTGTCTGGAAATCTCTGTCGGTGTACTGGCTATCTGAACATTGAATCATCCGTGCGTGCGGCAGCGGCTGCGATGGCGAAATCCAGCGGATCGTAAGCGCTGGTAAGTCGCGCCCGTTTGATCTGAGTTCTAAGGAATATTCAAACCATGTATCTGATGCGTCATGAAGACAAACGACTAATCACCGGTACCGGCAAGTTTACTGCGGACTGGAATATTGACGGCCAGTTGCATGCTGCTATCGTTCGTTCCGACCGGGCGCACGCAGAAATATTATCCATTGACACCTCCACTGCCGTTGATTTACCCGGGGTTGTAGCGGTGTACACGGCTGCGGATGTTACCGGCGCGAGCTTCTCACCGATTCCGTCTGGCCCTGATATAAAAGGTGTGGCTGGCGATCTGATCAGTAAAAACCCGTTACCGCTACTCGCCATCGATAAGGTGCGTTTTGTTGGCCAATCCGTTGCAGTTGTTATTGCGATTACCGACAAGATTGCGCAGGATGCAGCCGAACTTGTCGCTGTGAAGTACGTCGATTTGAAAGCAGTCGCCAGTACAGAGTCGGCCCTTGGTGACAGCGCGACCGCACTACATGCCAACGCTGCTAACAACGTTGCGTTGCACTTTGAATCGGGTGACAGTGATGCAGTAGCTGACGCATTTGCCGCCGCTCAAAGAACAACCACACTGAGTGTTGCCAGTCAGCGTCTGGCGGGATCTCCGCTTGAGCTGCGCTCCGTACTGGCAGACTATAACGCCGCTAGCGGAAAGGTAACCGTTTATACGCCCACTCAGGGTTTGCTCGGTATGCGTGCATCACTTGCTGCTGTCACCGGTATTGATGTATCCAACATTGAAATTATCACACAGGATGTAGGGGGTTCGTTCGGTTTGCGCGGCGGACCCGGTATTGAGCACGGATTGCTTGTTATGGCTTCAAGGCAACTCGGCTGCCCGATAAAATGGGTTGCGAATCGCTCTGAGCTTTTTACCGGTGAATGGCATGGCAGAGCGCTTACGTTAAAGGGCTCGATAGCACTTGATGATGAAGACAGAATCACTGCACTTAAGTTTGAAGATACCGTCGATCTCGGGGCTTATAATTGTTATTTCGGCGGTTTTGTCGGCACAAATAATTTATCGGTCACCATGGGTGGTGCATACCGTATTCCCGCACTTTATATGCGATCAACACTGGTCTATACCAACACTGTACCAACCACTGCTTATCGGGGTGCCGGTCGACCCGATATTGCATTTGCGATAGAGCGATTGATCGATCAGACAGCTGCAGAGCATAGTCTTGATCCGGTGGTGTTTAGAAGAAAGAACTTTATCCCTGTAGAGGCGTTTCCTTACACAACCGCCAATGGCACCGAGTATGACTGTGGCGATTTTTCAGCCGTAATGGATAAGGCGCTGTCCCTTGCGGATTATCAGAGTTTTAATTCGCGTCGTGAGGTTTCGAAGCAACAGGGTAATTTGCGAGGCATCGGTATTGGCTATTATGTAGAGAAGTCCGGTGCGGGTAGTGCACCAAAAGATGAAGTATCATGCAGGTTTCATAGTGATGGAACGTTAACGCTTTATGCGATGACCGGACCCTCCGGTCAGGGACATGAAACGAGTTTTGCACAAATTGTCGGTGAAGGCCTTGGTATCGATACGAAAAATATTGCTTATCGGCCCGGTGATGGCGATCAGCTTTTGGTGGGAAATGGCACGGGCGGTTCAAGGTCACTTTACGGTACCGGGTCAGCTTTTAAAAATCTGGTTGCGGCGGTGATAGAAAAAGTAATGCCGATAGCGTCACGAGAGCTCGCCGTAGATGTCGACGACCTGGTATTTGAAGGTGGGCGTTTCCTGACACGCACCGGGGCCGCCGGACTGTATCTGCCAGAACTGGTGCAAAGATATGCTGTTGCAGATGACGGTGATCACCCGTTTAATACGTCAGCAGAAACCAGCACCGGTGCTAACTATCCCAATGGTTGTCATGTCGCTGAGTGCGAGCTTGATCCGGAAACGGGTATTGTAAGAATTGTGAATTACACTGCGGTAGATGATCTGGGCAATGTAATAAACCCTGAACTTGTGCGTGGCCAGGTACACGGTGGAGTTGTTCAGGGGGCCGGTCAGGCATTCACTGAAGCCGTGGTCTATGACCACAATGCCCAGTTGATTTCGGGCAGTTTTATGGATTACGCGATGCCGCGAGCTGGTATCGTTGAAAACATGAATACAGACACACACGCCGTGCCGACAAAACTCAATGAGCTCGGTTCAAAAGGTGTTGGCGAGTCTGGCTGTTCCGGTTCCTTACCGGCGTTGAGTAATGCAATGGCTGCAATCCTGCGAGATGCCGGTGCAGGTCCTATGGAGATGCCATATACATCGCATCGTGTCTGGCAGCATTTACAAAATAGCCGTGCCTGATACATTGTGGTGCCTGGCATTGATGAATATCTCGAAGGTAGCTGGATGACCACTATTGGCTGATGCGAAAGCTGAAAAACGTGTTGGTCTCTGGACTTCGAACATTCCGCACCTCGGTTTGATTGCCGAGCATCATTGGCTTGTTATAAACGATGGTGGTCATCAGTCGCGATGGGAAGTCTGGCAGGATGCCAATGTGATTGGATGTGTCAGCACCAGCCGCCGATGTGAAAATACAGGTGAGAGCTGGGATCATCTGCATAAAGATCTCATGCCGCCGGAGCAAGGCGTACGGAATGGTCCAGCCTGGAAGTTGCAGGAATGGACTGGTGAGGCCGCAAACAATCTCTCTCATCGGATCAGAAATTCACCACAAACGTACCCCTGGTGTAGTAAATACCGCTACTGGCCAGGCCCCAATAGCAACACGTATGTGCAATGGGTGTTGTTGGGTAGGTATCAGTTGGGTCGTAAAGGATTGGGAAAACAGTATTGCAGGTTAGCACCTGGAGTGAGTGCCTTCAAAAATCTTGCGTAGCGGATTTTGGATCGTCCGTTTTACAACCGCTTTCGTTCTAAGCATAAGAACACTATTAAGCCGAGTCGGGTGGCGAGCAACTATTGCTGCCACCCGATTAGGCTCCGCGCATTAGTTAAGGAGGATGTTGTTGAACACTTCGTTAACGCCATCAAGTTTTTTCACATGTGCTTCGGCTATCGCAGCTTCAACACCGGATTCTACTGTGCCGAAAAGATGTGCCACACCGTCTTCAATGTGAACCCGCAAGTTAGTGCTGCTAACGCCAACAACAGAATTGATTTGCATAGAGACACTGTTCATGGCCTGAGCGGTACCCGCAGACATTGCGGTGATAAAAGCCAGGGCTGCGAGAGATTTTTTGGCTGAGATTTTCATTTTCATATTCCTATGGATAAAGAGTGTAAAGTTAAAGTGAGTGTTGGTTTATTTGACCTGAATCTGGTTGATGACCTTTTCAACACCATCAAGCTTGGCAACGTGAGATTCAGCCAGTGCTGATTCGATACCGGAATCTACCGAACCAAAGAGGGTTGCAATACCGTTGTCGACAGTAACAGTGAGGCTTGCACTGGAAACGCCATTTACAGAATAAACGGGCATAGTAGATTTGATCATTGCGTGAGCGTTGCCGAAAGAGAAGGCAGAAGCGATAGCAAGGGCAGCCAGAGTTTTGGTATTAAGAAATTTCATGTTTACGTTCCTTTTTTGGTTTATAGAGTGATTAATTGACCCGGTGAGAGTTGCGAGTGTGTGTGCACTCCCGCCGCGTTCAGGAGTAAGAGGGCGGTAAACAGAAAACGTTCGGTGAGAAGTATTAACCGATTTCTAACAGAGTCGTTACAGGTGTTGTTAATAGTTTCAAGTGGTGGTTGAAAGTCACGTTCGACGGGCTTTTCGGCGGTAGGACGGGTTCAAAAATAGAGGTCAGCAAAGAGTCTATTTATGCAAAACACACCTAAAAATTGGCACTGTGATACCGCACTGCTGAACGGATTTATATCAATGCAGGCGTTCATGTAAGTTCATGACACACACCGGCATGCATTTTATCTTGTTGCTTACAGAGAGCGGTACGCGTATCTAGTCCGGACTATTCACGAAATCGACGGCATCTCGCTTGATCTTTGATTCCACAGCAAATTTATTCTTTTGCAAATATCAGTAAAGTATTCAACGCGAGAAAAGAAATTCGCTGTGAAAAAAAGTCTCTGCGCGATAAGCTCGCCATTTCATGAATGGTCCGGACCAGGATTTTCACTTCAAATAGTTTTTACTTCCGGCCCGTCAGGTGTGTCTACAACCTCATAACCAAGTGCTGCCAGATCATCGCGAGCTTTGTCTGCCGCCGCCCAGTCTTTGCTAGAGCGTGCCTGCTGGCGGGTGTCAACGAGTTGCATTATCTCGTCGGGGATATCTGCTTTTGCAGCTGGTGTCCATTCTGCGAGTTGTAAGCCGAGCGTTTCGTCAAAAAACGTAAGCGTTGCTTTCTTGTTTGCATTAGAAACATCCCCGGACTTTAGCAGGTCCCAGATCAATGCAATCGCACGGGAGGTGTTCAGGTCATCATTGACGAAAGATATAAATTGAGTTTTATAAGAATCTTCTACATCGCCGCCATCGGGAAGCTGATAAAAGGCGTCACGCATTCTGTTAAGCGCAGTACTGGCGGACTCCAGAATGCTCCAGCTGAAGTTGATATCACTTCTGTAGTGCGCCTGCAGGCAAAGAAAGCGATAAGCGATTGGATCTTCCCCCTTATCTATTAAAGATTGCATGCGCAAAAAGTCACCACTGGATTTTGACATTTTGGCTTTGTCAGTCTGCAAAAAATACCCATGCATCCAGTAGTTGGACAAGCGTGTGCCGTAGCAGGCCATCGATTGGGCGATCTCATTACTGTGATGAATTGGTATGTGGTCTTTACCACCGCAGTGAATGTCGAACAGAGGCCCGAGGTATTTGGTTGCCATCGCTGAACACTCTATGTGCCAGCCTGGAAACCCTTTACCCCAGGGGCTTTCCCATTCCATCTGCCGCTTCTCATCAGGCGGGCTGAACTTCCACAGTGCGAAGTCAGTCGGGTTGCGCTTTTCACCTTTTTCAACCCTGGCGCCTTCCTGCAAACCTTCAATATTTAAACGTGCAAGATAGCCATAGTCTGGATCACGGCTGGTGTCAAAATAGACGCCATCGCTGGTGATGTAAGTCATCTCCTTCGCCTCTATCTGCTGAATAGCGAGAATTTGCTCTTCTATATGATCGGTGGCTTTGCAGATGACAGTCGGGGTTTTGATGTTGAGGTGTTTTAAATCTTCAAAGAAGGCCTCGGTGTAGATCTCTGCTATTTCCCAGGCGGTTTTGCCGGTACGGGCTGCGCCTTTCTCCATTTTATCTTCGCCATCATCTGCATCAGACACCAGATGTCCAACATCAGTGATATTAACAACGTGATCGACGGTATAGCCATTCAGCTCCAGTACCCGCCGCAACACATCTTCAAAGATGTAAGTGCGAAGGTTGCCGATATGCGCATAGTTGTACACGGTGGGGCCACAGCAATAGAGGCCAACGCTGCCATCATTTTTAATTGGCACAAAGTCGCGTTGTTCGCGGGCGTAGGTATCGTAGAGGCTGAGTGTCATGTGTCGGGGATTATTCTTCAAAAACGACAATTATACGGCGGTTCATCTTACCTTTCTTCTCTACTTTCTTGATTTGAACCGGGCCGATCTCAATGGTAGAGGCGACATGGGTGCCACCGCAGGGTTGTAAGTCGACGTCTTTGAATTCAACCAGCCGCACTTTACCCGTGCCTCTCGGAGGTGGGGCGGAGAGGGTTCTTACCAGTTCAGGATTGGCATCCAGTTCAGCATCGGTAATCCAGCGCGTACTCATTGTGTGATTGCCGCAGATAAGTTGGTTGAGCCTATCGGTGGTGGCTTCTTTGTCTATTGTATCCGGCAGATCAAAATCCAGTCTGCCCCGACCGTCCTGAATGGAACCGCCGGTAACCGGAGCCGGTATGGTGGCACAGAGCATATGCAGGCAGCTGTGCATGCGCATCAGTCGGTAGCGTCTGTCCCAGTCGAGTTTGAGAGTGACCTTGTCGCCGACCGCAAGCTTGGCAATATCGTCTTCGGCGACGACGTGAATGTGTGCTTTTGATTCGCGGTCTTTAAAGGTATCAGTTACCTGGAGTGAATCTCCTGCCGTAGTTGTTGCTGTGCCTGTATCGCCCGGCTGGCCGCCACCGGTTGCATAGAAGACGGTTTGATCACAGCTGAAACCGGCGTCGTGCAGCATGGTGATCTCGGCCTCACATGTTTGCAGATAGCTATCTTCGCGAAACAGTTCGATGGTCATGTGCTAATTCCTTATTTCCGCCTGATGTTGCCTGTTGTCCGGCCAGGTTTCCGGAACTGAAGGGCCGGTTAATAGTACAACGTTGTGGCGGAGAATCGGGTTAGAATTAACCCATGAACGTATCGACCCTGGTATTTGATCTTGACGGCACGCTGAGTGACCCGAGCAGTGGTATCGTCAATTGTGTGAACCACGCGCTTGAGAAGTGCGGTTATGAATCTCGGTCTGCACAGATGATAAGTGCGGAGATCGGTCCGCCGCTTGATCTGATGTTTAACAAATTTATTCCGGATCTTACCGAAACGCAAATTAGTGATCTGGTTGTCGCCTACCGCGAACGGTTTGTAGTAGATGGTTATTCACAAAACACACTTTACGAAGGTATCGCAGACACAATAGATGCTCTGCACAAATCAGGTTTCCGGCTTGGTGTGTGTACGTCTAAGCCTGAGCCATCAGCGCGCAAGGTGTTAGCGCACTTTAAGCTGCTGCATTACTTTCAGTTCGTTAGCGGGGGTGATATTGGTATTGCCAAGCAATCGCAGCTAACTGATTTGTTAGATAAAAAGCTTATCGATACTGACGCTGTGATGATTGGTGACCGAGGTGTCGATTTGTCCGCAGGTCGTAATAACGGTTTGCGCACTGTTGGTGTTTTGTGGGGCTTTGGTAACCGTGATGAGTTGAGTGCAGAACAGCCTGAGCTAATATTACAAAGTGTTGCCGAGCTATTAACGAGCTTTGAGTCTGTTAGCGGCGCTTTCGGTAAAGGATAATCAATGGCAACGCGATTGGAACATTTTAATGTCACCGTACCTGATATCAATGCATCTATCGCCTTTATCAGGATAATCGCGCCTGATTTTAAGGTTCGCAAAGATGAGGTATCAGATCGCGGCTATCGCTGGGCGCATGTTGGCAACGAAGAATCCTATATTGCCTTGCAGGAACCGCATCCGGGTTTTGAATCTATGGCGCCCCTGGAGACTTATCAGAATCATGGGGTTAATCATATCGGTCTCATAATTGAAGATGCTGCCAAAACCGAAAAAAAATTGCTGGATAAAGGTTATAAGCCCAATGGCCCGATGATAGTCGAGATGTATCGCAAGCGTCTGTACTTTTATGATCAGGCAGGTTTCGAATGGGAGATGGTAGAGTATCTGTCTGAATCCTTCGAAGAAAAATACCTCTACGAGTAATACTATGGCAACTCTCGATATTATTGATATTGGCCACCCGACGCTGCGGGAAATTGCAGCAGAAGTGCCGGTAGATCAAATCAGGTCCGCTCCTGTGCAGGAGTTTATCGATTCTCTAATCGAAACAAAACGCGCTGCCAACGGTGCAGGTATAGCCGCGAATCAGGTAGATAATACCTGGCGTATTTTTGTTGTTGAAGTGATGAATAATCCGCGCTACCCGTACAAGCCGGAATATCCGTTAACCGTAATCATCAACCCCGAGGTTACCTATCTCACCGAAGACAGGTTTGAAAATTTCGAAGGTTGTCTTTCCATTCCCAACTTGCGCGGTGTTGTGCATCGTTGTCCGGTAATCAAGGTGTCCGGTTACAATCGTGATGCTGAGCCTGTAGAGTTTGAAGTTAAAGGAATAACAGCGGGAACCTTTCAGCACGAGGCCGACCATCTAAATGGCATCCTGTTTACAGATCGACTCATTGATCCGAGAAACCTGTGCACCTGGGATGAATTCAATAAGCGCTATGAGAAATCTTTTAAGCAGGTGGTGCAGGAAGTAGAGAGTACTTACAACTCATAGGGTACCAACAGAGGAGTGGGTAGATGAAACCAGTACTCGAAGATCATAGAAAAGTTGTTAACATTAAAAATGCTGTATTTAAAGATTGGGTGCTTGAAGATGGTGGTAGCTCCGGCCAAAGCTTTGTGCAGTTAAATACGTCTAATCCTGACGGGGTGGGCTTTCATCTTTTCCGCATGGCTGCAGGCACAACCACAGATTCGCATCGCCACACCGGTGATGAAGAATGGTTTATGCTTGAAGGAGACCTTACAGACAATGATGGCACTCGCTATGAAGCGGGTGATCTGGTCTGGATGAAAGAAGGCACTGAACATAATTCCACTACCGAAAACGGTTGTACGCTGGTTGTCTATATTAAGGAAGCTGAAACACTGCTGTGAATATGCAGTGCCTGGCTTTTGTGAATAGCTTCGTGAATAGTCTAAAAACAGCTTGGCCCGTAACCTGAGAAGAAGCTGTGGATATACGACTAGACCATGTTTTTATCCTGACTGACCCCGAGGCCACCGTTGGAGACAGGTTGGTAGAGATCGGTCTGCGTGAAAGCGCTGGTCGTGTGCACAAAGGTCAGGGCACCGCCAATCGACGTTTCGAATTCAGTAACTTTATGCTGGAACTGCTGTGGGTTCATGATAGAGCAGAAGCCAGCAATGGCCCGGGTGCAAACCTGAGATTTGCGGAGCGTTCACACACACCGAATGCTTGCCCCTTCGGATTGATCTTCGGTGTGGATAACTGCGTTGATGACAATCCGCCATTTGATGGCTGGCAATATTATCCGGATTACTTCCCGCCTGACATGGCATTTCATGTTGGTGCTAACTCAGATATCCTGGCAGAACCGTTGTGCATCTATGCACCGTTCTTCGGCAAGCCCGTGGCTAAATCATCTGATCAAGTCACAAACCATCGGTTTGATCATGTGACCGGTGTCAGATTGCAATTACCCATTGAGGAATTTTCTGCCCCTCTGCTCTTTGCTGATAACATAGTGAGGCTGGAAGTGGTGGCCGGTGATACTTATTTGCTGGAGGTGGTTTTTGATAATAATAGGTCGGGCGGGAAAAAAGATTGTTGTCCCTGGTTACCGTTGACATTGTATTGGTAATCTCCGACGCCGCAGAGACAGTCAGCAAACAAGCCTGACGAATTTCAGTAAGATTGTACTTGTATACATTGTGATTACTGACAGAATATACCGGGCCTGCAGCTGTACCTGTAAGCCCGGATAACTTGTCTTAGGCAAGCGATCCTTCTTAAGAAGAGGATCTGCTCATGCTACCCCACAATATTATGCTCAGGCCCGTAAGGGAAGCCGGTGATATTTTCAGCGCCGTTATCAGTAATCACCAGGATGTCGTGCTCTCGGTATCCACCTGCTCCTGCCATGGTTTCCGGAATGGTCAGCATCGGTTCCATCGAGATCACCATGCCGGGTTCGAGAACGGTATCGATATCTTCTCTGAGTTCCAATCCAGCCTCGCGTCCGTAGTAGTGACTCAATACCCCGAATGAGTGACCGTAGCCGAATGCGCGGTATTGCAGTAGGTTAAGATCGTCGAAATATCGGTTCACTTCATCGCATATCTGCGCACAGCTGATACCGGGTTTTATGATTGATAAACCAAGTTCATGTGCGCCAACGTTGGCTTGCCATATTCTCAATGATTCGGAGTCTGCCTCATTGACGAACAACGTACGTTCCAGCGCGGTGTAGTATCCGTTGATCATTGGGAAGGTATTCATGCTGAGGATATCGCCGTGCGCAAGCTTACGTGCAGTTACCGGGTTATGTGCTCCGTCGGTGTTGAGGCCCGACTGAAACCAAACCCATGTATCCCGGTACTCAGCGTCGGGGAAGCTCTTTGCTATTTCGAGTTCCATTGCGTCACGGCCTGCGATCGCAACATCAATCTCGCGTGTTCCTGCCTTAATTGCATCACGAACTGCATAGCCACCAACATCGGCAACTCTGGCACCCTCCTTGATTAGTGCGATTTCGGCGGGAGACTTATGCATGCGTTGCTGCATGGTTTGTGCTGCAACGTCTATGGATTCTGCGCCGGGTAAAAATTCGTTGAGTTTTTGCTGCTGCTGAAGAGTAAGGTGATCACCTTCAATGCCTATACGTTTAACGGTACCGGTCACACTTTTTATTGCCCGCCAGTAGTTGTCGCGTTGCCAGTCGGTATAAACAAGATTTTCAAATGCACCACGTCGGGCAGGCTGGCCAGCATCTATGTTTGCAGAGATTGTGACTACTCTGTCTCTGGTAACAACACAGCCGTATGGTCTTCCAAACGCGCAGTACAAAAAGCCACTGTAGTAGGCAATACAGTGCATCGATGTAAAAAGAATAGCATCCAGTTCCAGATGTTCGAGGCGCTTGCGTATGTTAGAGACGCGTTGTTCGAACTCTGATTTTGCAAAGGGAAGTGCGGAACCCGGGCCGTTATCCGCGCCGTGTTCAAAGGTGAAAAAGTCTGGTCGTTGTGACATGAATAACTCCGGTTATGGAATCCGGAGCGTATTTTTAACTCCGGATTAAATCTCCGGGCGTGCAGGATAAAATCGAAGAATCAACCGTGGTTGAATCAACGTGGGAACACGTTGCGTGTGTGGCGACGCCATCGCCATTTCCCAACCGTGAAACATACTTGTTTGATGCCCTGTGGCGCTACAATTTAAGCGACTTGAATATGCTTTAAACCGTCAGGCCTACGGGCTGGTTCACGGTTGGGAGAATTACTGGATGGCCCACTAGTCTTTTACAACGCGGAACTCGTGCAAAGTAAACGTTCCCTGCCCCCAGAAAGTTTCAGTACCAATTTCAATCGCACCCATGCAAGTGTTGTTTTGAATTCTCGGTACGCCGTAAGCAGGCCCGTTGTATCGAACCCAGTTAACAAACTTGTTCCAGTCAAGCCAGCCTTCCTGATTTGGGCGTTGCGCTACAAACGCCACATAGCCCCAGCCGAGAGACGGGTTGGTGTGTACGTTCCAGGCAACACCGTCAATGGTTACTTCCGCAACCATGGGTCCGGGTGCGCGTGTGACCGGCACCCCGACCCAGATCATCAGTTCAAACTGTTTGTTCCATTCTTCAGCTTCACAGCTTGTGTGAAAGAAGGACTCCAGTGCTACGTTGCGTTCCGGGTTACCAGTCTCGGAATACTTGTAACGAACTTTAAAGTTCGGCAGTTGATGAATTGAAGCGGGTAAGCCCAGCTTTTCAACAGTGCCGGAAATCGAGTTGCGTGTTTTGCGTCCGTAATAAACCTGCGGATAACTCTTCACCGAAAATTCATTGCCGCGATTTTTATCCAGCCAGTTGTAATCCCACTTGGCAATATAGCGTGACGGACTGCCGCCAAGTTCAATGCATTGGTGCCAGTTGTTTGAATAGACTTCACTATCATTCCAGGTATTGTTCTGTAACACATAGTCCCCATAGCTGATCTCTGCCCATGGTTCACACCAGCGCGTGTTAAGCAGGGGATCTGTTGATGTTGCGGTGATGCCGTCTACGACACTACAGGTTCGGTTGTTTTCATAGCCGAACCCGTCATCGTTGCCGTCACTGGCATCAGTCAGACATATCGGTTTGCCCTCGGTATAGCCAGGAGCTTGCAGAGTTACCGGCCCGGGCACACTTACAGCCCCGAGGTTCGAATTCGGTCTGGTAGAACCCCACTGACAAGGTGCGCCATATTCCCAGCCCCAGCCACCGCCCGTATCCATCGCTGCGGCTGAGCATTCTCCAGTGCTGCTTTGTTGGCCGACAACAATGTCCAGGGACGGGGAACTGTCATTTGACAAGACAGGTTGATTGTTTGCTGCAGCGTCGTTGGCGACAGAGCTCGTTTGTTGTGCGCTTTCTGAGCCGCTACCTTGCGATTCGCTCCACAGGCAGGATTGATCATTCTCAAAACCCCAGCCGTCTCCGTGATCAACAGCTGCTGAACTGCAGACCGGGGCCGGAGCGTGCGCAGCACCTACTGCTACGGCACCTGGCCACAAACACGATGCGTTGTTTTCCCAGCCCCAGCCGTTTCCGGAATCGGTTGCAGCTCGGGTACAGACGGGCGTGCCGTTGCTGTCGAATGCAATTGTCTGATTACCAGTGACGGTGACCACGGCATCGTCTGGTTGTTGTTTTGAATTACAGCCGGAAAAAAGGAGCACAACAAAGCACAAGGGAACAAAAGATTTCATGAACAACCCTAAGTTGATTTACGGAATTAAACTGACTGCGCGAGTACGGATGTAACGCGTTTCTAGCAAGGGGAGTAAATAACTTCTTTTGTTCTTATTTAAGTACTGTTGTTTTACTGCGATGAGTAGAGATGACTTTGATTTGCGGGGAAATTGTAGTTATTGGTCTTATTCCCGCCGAAAACCCGATTCTACTAGTTGTTGGTCGCGGACGTTTTCAACAGAAGAATGTTAACATCAAGGGGTATTCTTTCACGCTGGGTACGTGAATGTCGATGCGCAGTAATGTAGCGCTACCGTCTGGTATTATTCTTAGAACGTCTTTGCTTACTGGTCGGTAACCTTTTGGTCGCCATATCAGACTGTACTGCGCCTATTGGCTGAGTGGCACACAGACATCGGCTGCCGTGCTGTTTTGCTTTGTTCTTGTTTCGGCGTTGGTGTCAGCGTCTGACAGTCTTGCGTAAAAGCAGCCATATGCCGGCGCTTGAAACCAGACCACACAACGTAATTGCACCATACAGCGGCACTGCAGTCGTTTTCAACATTGCGCTGACGATGAGGGTCAGGAATATTGCAGTGGCAATTTGCAACGTTCCGAGCAATCCGGAAGCACCACCTGCGTTCTCTGGCCGTACACTCATTGCTGCAGACGTGAGGTTGGGAAGGCACATGCCATTACTTATCGCGATGAAAACCATTGGCAGAAACAGACCAATTAAGTCCTGCATGCCGTTAAAAACCCAGAAAAGTATGATGCCAGTAACCAGCGGCCAGAAGCTCAGAACAATCATTTTCTGTGTGCCGCAGGTTTCAGAAAACCTGCCTGCGACGAAGTTGCCAGCCAGATATCCGATCGCCACCATGCTGAACCAGGTGCCATAGACAGTAGCAGTGTGATTGCGAAGTTCCATTGCAACGTAGGGGGCTCCCGCGAGGTAGCAAAAGTAGATTCCAATCGAACCACAATGAATTAGCAGGTAGGCAATAAACTCCCGTTCTGCGAGCAAGGTCTTGTTAGATTGCCAGTGACTTTGTTTTGGTAGTACCGATGCAACCAGCGTTTCCTTTTGATACTGGTAGCTTAGGTACGCCAGCGTGAAACCGGCTGCTGCAAGCAACAGGTATATGATTCGCCAACTGCTGACGTCAGAAATCCAACCGAATAAAGCAGGGCCAAACAGCGGAGCTACCATCATGGCAGTCACCATGTAACCTATAGCACTGGCAGCTTTATCCTTTGGATGTACATCACGCATGATGGTTCGGGGCAGGAACAGACATACCGATGAGCCGAAGCCCTGGATGAATCGGGCGGCGAGTAGGGTTTCGATGCTGTTTGCGACCGCACAGAGCAGGCCGCCGATACTAAACAGTATGAGACCGAAAATCATAACCGGGCGTCTGCCGCGGGAGTCAGCGAGGTTGCCGAGAATGATTTGCGCAAACATTGAGGCAACCAGATAAATCGTCAGCACCAATTGCGCTGTACTGTAGCTGGTACCGAGCTCTCGCATGACGGCGCTGGAGGCTGGCAGGACACCATTCATCGTTAACGGTGCGGCGGCGGAAATTGCAACAAGCAGCCACAGTGGTGGCTGGCGAACTGCGGTGTCAGCCGTGGGACTCGTCACAATAGAGATCACTTTCGGGGGATGCGCAAAACGCAACAACGGATGGGTGTTCAAATTAGATCATGTTACCAGTGAGTTGGCCAGCGGCGTCGCCTGGTTATTTCCAGTTTCAATAAATAACGATTCGATGAGAAGTGAAATCTGGTTTACACTTCGTCAGTTCCCACTGCACAAGGTGACCAACCCAATCTCTGATTACGCTGCCAATGTTGTTGTCTTCGGTGCAATAAATATCGACTTGTTAGCCACAGCTTCTGTACCGGTTACGTCTGACGATTCCACTCCCGGAACGCTGCGCAGCTACGCTGGCGGTGTCGGGCGTAATATTGCAGAAAATCTTACCCGGCTTGGTTTGGCAACTACTTTGGTATCTGTAGTTGGAGATGATGAATTTGGCCAGACTTTGTTGCGCGAGATGCAGCAGATCGGAATTGATGTTAGTTATGTCGCTGTTAAGTCTGGTGCTAGTACCGCGAGCTATACTGCTGTGCACAATAACGATGGCGAACTGCAGTATGCGATCTCTGACATGCGGCTGTTTGATGAATTTAGGTTACTGGATGAATCTGCGTTATCCGGTGAGATAGAGCGCAGTCCACTACAGCAAGTTATAAAGGGTGCAGATGCTGTTGTGGTTGATGCGAATCTGCCTGAATCCGCATTGAAAGAGATTGCATCATGTTGTCATTCGATTCAGATATACGCTGATGGTGTTTCACGCACCAAGTGCACCAGGCTGGCAGGTGTACTGGACAGACTGTCTTTACTGAAGGTGAACCGTGCAGAAGCACTTGCACTTGTAGGTGCCCAATCCAGCTGCGAGTCCGGCTCCGAGTCCAGCAGCGACACCGCGTTGCTATACGCACTGCATAAGCTCGGGCCGGAGCGGATTCTGCTCACCTTGGGAGAGGAAGGAGTTGTGTATTTTGTTGATGGCGTACTTCATCGCGCTGATGGGGTAACAGATATAAGAGTACTCTCAACCAGTGGGGCAGGAGACGCAATGTTAAGTGGATTTATTGCAGCTGGATTAGCTGGGTTATCTATTGATGATCAACTACAGTGGGGCAACTGCGCTGCAGCGGAAACCTTAAACGTCTACTCCGCCTGTAGCGAAAAGCTCAATCGTCAGTTACTCAGAAAAAGTGTTAACCAGTAATTTATAAACACAGAAAAAATGACCAAAGCAAATCTCTCTGAATTTTTAGCTGTAAGTGATGAAGTAATTGCTGCTCTTGATGCTTCACAACCGGTGGTGGCCCTTGAGTCGACCATAATCTCGCATGGTATGCCGTATCCGCAAAATGTTGAAACTGCGTTGTCAGTCGAAGATAAGGTCCGTGAGCACGGTGCGGTACCAGCCACCATCGCTATCCTGAATGGATCTTTATATGCCGGGCTTTCAAAACAGCAAATCGAATCAATCGGCAAGACGGGACAGGATGCCATCAAGGTCAGTCGGCGTGATATACCTTTTATACTGCAACATAAAAATAGTATTGGTTCTACCACGGTTGCAGCAACGATGATAATTGCGGCTATGGCGGGGATTCGTGTGTTTGCCACTGGTGGAATAGGTGGCGTGCATCGTGGTGCAGAAACATCCATGGATATCTCGGCTGATCTTTCAGAGCTTGGCAAAACCAATGTGGCTGTGGTTTGTGCCGGTGCGAAGTCGATTCTGGATATCGGGCTCACTCGGGAGTATCTCGAGACTCAGGGTGTGCCGGTTATCGGCTACCAGACAGATGTATGGCCCGCGTTCTATACCCGGCGTACCGGGTTTGATGTTGATTACAGGCTTGATACACCTGAAGATGTTGCATCGGTTATCAACAACAAAATGGCGCTGGATCTTCAGGGTGGGACAGTTATCTGTGTTCCTGTTCCTGCAGACTTTGCCATGGATGAAACGGTGATGGATGCTGCAATCAATCAGGCGCTTAAAGACATGCTGGCTCGTGGCATTACTGGCAAAGACACCACACCGTTCCTGTTGGAAAAGATTGCAGAAATAACCGGAGGTAACAGTTTGCAAACCAATATACAGCTGGTGTTGAATAATGCAAAAATCGCATCTCAAATTGCGAAATCTTTGGTTGCGAAATCATTGGAGCCTTCCGGGTAGAACGGTTCACGAGTCCAGAAGGCATACGACGACGTACAGTGATTTTTAGTTTGATAGGAGCATAGATCTCGCTGTCATCCAGGGTCGATTGTAGAAAGAGGAAATCTAATGCGTTTTCGCTTGTTCTGTATTGCCGTATTACTTTGTGGAGTTCCTGCCGTGTATGCCGACTCCAACGTACTCTTTAATGAGTTGCTTGAAGCATACCCATACGATTTCTCAGTCTGCGAAACGTTATCTGCGTCTGATAGTCAGGCGTGTATCGAGCCGCCGGGGCTTGAAATGGTCACTCTTACGGGCGATGTTAATATCGAGGTGATACTTGATGCATCCGGTAGTATGGCGGCGCAAATTAACGGTCGAACTAAATATCAGATTGCACTTGAGTCATTAGCGGCATTTGTCGAACAGTTACCTGCGCATGTCAATCTGGGGTTGCGTGTCTATGGACACCTGGGTGGCAATTCAGAAGAGCAAAAATCGTTTTCCTGTGATTCCAGTAATTTGATATATCCGTTTGCAAAGCTGGATCGGGAAGGGTTTCTGAGGGCGGTGAATTCGGTTAAACCAACTGGCTGGACCGCGCTCGGACTGTCACTGCAGCGGGCACGGGAGGATTTTAATCGCTTTGATCAGGCAAACAGTACCAACCTGGTATATCTTTTAACCGATGGCGAAGAAACCTGTGGTGGAAATCCGGCGCAAGCGGCGGCGGCACTTAATACATCCGGCATTGGTGCGATTGTGAATGTGATTGGCTTCGACATTGATGCACAACAGGAAGCGGGGTTAAGACAGATTGCAAGCTCGGGTGGTGGCGAATATTTCAGCGCCAGTGATCTTGAAGAGCTTACAGAAGTATTTATCTCCGAGTTGTCCTGGAAGCAGTGGCAGGAGTACTTTCGCTGCCGTTCTGAGACGGCGAGAATAGATATAAACCAGCATCAGCAACTACTGCTTGATGAATTCAACTGTGTTCTGGCTGAAGCAGACCGGCATATTGCACTACTGGAGCAGGAACTGGAAAAACGCAGCACAGATACTGTCAAAGTAATGTCATGCTTCAGCTGTTTGAGCACCAGCAGGGAGTGACTGATCCGTATTATCAACGTTATATTGATCCGGCAGCCTTTGACCGGTATCTGCAGGAATTACGCGCGATTGAAGCCAGACGAATAGAGATATTTGGCGAATAGAAATACTCGAACGACGTGAAATATTCGTCGACGGTAACTGCGAGTACAACGGTCTACTTCTTTCTCTCAGCCCATACGTTGCCGCGTGCATGTATTGACGTTGACGTGATTGCACGTCGCCCGGCAGTGAGTTCTCTGTATAAAGTAAACAATCCGGTGGCAACCACAATGGCAGAGCCAATCAGTGTGTACTTGTCGGGCACTTCAGCAAAGATAAGATAGCCCCCGCCCATTGCCCACAATAAGCTGGTGTAGCGATACGGAACAACATAGGCAATTTCACCGGTCCGCATTGCCAACACGAGAAACTGATAGCCGAAAAACAAAAAGCAGGCAGCGATAAACAGCGTACCGAGTTGGGTGTTATTTACCGGTTGCCAGTTATTTTTTGCTGTGGCGAGTGCTGCGCCGACAATACAAATCGAAATAGCAGTAGCGAGCGACACCAAAAGCGACGGTAAGTCTTTTGGCAGACATCGGGTGGCAAGATCTCTGCCGGCTGCAAATAAAACCGAGAATATCATCAGTATTGACGCAGACTGAAAACCATCAACTCCAGGGCGTATGATGATCAGCACGCCAACAAAGCCGATAAGAATTGCTATCCAGCGACGCCAGCCGATAGTCTCCTTGAGTATCAGCGCACCACCGAGCGCAACAACCAGTGGCAGAGATTGTAAAATGGCTGAGATGGTTGAGAATGGCAGAATAGTGAGTGCAGTCAGGAATAGCAGAGTGGCGGCAACTTCACCGGCAGACCGCAACGCAACCATCGGCGTAAATAGCTCAGCGACTCGATTCAATACGCCCTGTTGTAACGCGATTACGACAATCATCACTGTTAAAAACAATCCGCGGATTGCCATGATCTGACCTGTGGGCAGCGCTCCATCAAGTGATTTAATAAAGAGATCATTGATAGTGAAGCCAGACATGGACAGCATCATGAAAAGGCTTGCACGAATATTGGCGGAAACGGGCATCCGTGGATGGTAGCAGTTATCTAATTCGACAACCTTTTTTTAAACTGCCGCTATCAGAGTTCAATGTCCATCACAATAGCGGCATGATCGCTCAGATCTTCGCGGCGCGCAGATGTGTTACCACCCCAGACATGCTCAAAGTACTTTAATTTGTCGTGCAGCGACGGGTATAGAAACGCCTGATCGAGACGGAAACCATTGCGGCCGTTCGGTGAATACCAGGTGTAGTCTTTTTTATTTCCATGCAGCAGTCGAAATGCATCTTTCCAGTGAAGGCTGTTCAAGGTTTTAATCCACTGATCTTCGGTTTTATTGAATGCCGGAGACTCTTCATCAATGTCAATACAGCCGGAGTTTGTATCTCCGATAATAATGGCAGCGGGTCCGCGCCAGTTTTTAACAGTGTTTGTCACCGCATCTAAAAACGGATACTTAAGTCCTGTGGATCTGTTCGGTATATGTATCGCGACAAAAGCAATTGGAACCGGGTTTGCGATATTTACATGCAACCAGCGCCTGGGGTTGTCTGGTGCGTTTTGAATAGTGACTGTTCTAAGTGGCCAGCGTGAAGCGAGCAATAGTGAGTTGACGGATGGATTAACCGGATCTGTTGTGGTGCGTTGGTGAGATAGGCCTGAGGCGTAAAGTCCGGCAGCGATACTTTGACTTGCCTCGGTACCGCGAAACTCAGACAGTGCAACGATGTCTGGCTGCCAGAGTCGTATCTGATTTATGATGCCCTTAGCACGCACGCCCCCACCGGCGCGGATGTTCCATGATACGACTCTCATGTTTTGTTTATGATGTGTTTGCTCACTGTTTGAGTTTGTATTGTTTTAGGGTTGTCGTCCATGGGTTGCGCTATTGCTCTTGCATGCCTGCCGGCGGCTTACGTGTGTGACATGCCCTGCAGGCGGCCCTACTTTTAAAAAGACCAAAAGTAGGCAAAAGTCTTTCTTGCTGCCATTTTGCCCTGCGGGTGGCTGCGCCATTTTTTGAAATCCTCCTCCGTCGGGCCGCGCCAATGGCACATCCGTGTGCCGCTGTCGCTCACGTGGCATCCATGCCACTTAGACCCGACTCCGGAGGATTTCAAAAAACAAAACAGAAGCGCGGTAAAAGCGACT
>CALLBO010000120.1 GCA_937998875.1 uncultured Granulosicoccaceae bacterium | reverse complement strand
GAAACCAGTACAGCAATTTATCGGAGGAGAATCACATGGCACCCACACCCGAACAACAGCAGTGGATGTATCGAATGATGGTGACCAGTCGCAAGTTTGAAGAGGCTATTGCGACTATCTACATGGAGGGAAAAACACCGGCATTCAACATGGCAGACGGCCCTATTCCCGGTGAGATGCATTTGTCTAACGGGCAAGAACCGGTAGCAGTCGGAGTCTGTGCACACCTGGAAGCAGACGACGTTGTTACTGCAACACACCGGCCGCATCATCAGGCTATTGCCAAAGGCGTAAACCTTGAACGCATGGCTGCAGAAATATTCGGCAAGAAAACCGGTCTCTCCGGTGGTCGTGGCGGTCATATGCATATATTTGATGCTGACGTGAATTTCGCCTGCTCCGGCATTATCGCGCAAGGTATGGGGCCGGCAGTAGGCGCTGCGTTGTCTCGCAAAATGCAGAATAAGCCCGGTGTTGCAGTGGCGTTCGTTGGTGAAGGCGCAGTGAATCAGGGTGGCTGGCATGAGGCAATGAATCTAGCGGCATTGTGGAAGGTCCCTTTTGTGTGTGTGATTGAAGATAACGCGTGGGGAATTTCTGTCGCCAAAGGTGCATCAACATCTGTTGCTAATAACAGCGATCGTGCGGCCGCATACGGTGTACCGGGTAAGCGTATTGAAGGCAATGATCCTTATGCCATATATGAGGCTGCCGGTGAGGCAGTTGCCAGAGCCCGTGCTGGCGACGGTCCTACGCTGCTTGAAGTAGATACTTATCGGCTGGCCGGGCACTTTATCGGTGATGCAGAAGGCTACCGCCCTGAAGGTGAAAAAGATGCGCTGTTCGAAAAAGATCCGATCCCAAAGATGAGAGACAAGATGGTGGCCGATGGTGTAGCGACGGCCGCAGAAATGGACGCTATAGAAAACGAAGCGGCTGCGACGGTAGATGCAGCGATTAAATATGCACGCGACAGCGCTGATCCTTCACCTGAAGACGCGTTAACCAAAGTATTCGCAGCGTAGACAACGGGGGAAAATACTATGACGATATCTAACGAGAGAAAACTCACCATCGCCCGTGCCATGGCTGAGTCTATTCAGGAAGAAATGCAGGTCGATCCCACGGTGTTTGTGATGGGTGAGGATATTGCGGCTCTTGGCGGCGTGTACGGCAATACACGCGGACTGCTTGACGAATTCGGCCCGGAGCGAATCCGTGATACACCCATTTCAGAAACGGCGTTTATCGGCGCTGCTGTGGGTGCCGCACAGGACGGAATGCGACCGGTTGTCGAGCTAATGTTTGTCGACTTTTTCGGTGTATGTTTCGATGCCATCTATAACCTGATGGCGAAGAACAACTATTTTTCAGGTGGCAATGTCAAAGTCCCGATGGTGTTAATGACTTCAACGGGTGGAGGGTATTCTGATGCCGGGCAACATTCGCAATGTCTCTATGGCACATTTGCTCACTTACCCGGTATGAAAGTAGTTGCACCTTCCAATGCCTACGATGCCAAAGGCTTAATGACAGCAGCGATGCGTGATGACAGCCCTGTGGTGTACATGTATCACAAGGGTCTGCAGGGTATGGGGTGGCTCGGTACAGAGGAAGGTGCAACTGTACACGTACCCGATGAGAGCTACACCGTTGAAATCGGTAAAGCGAAAGTGGTTCGTGAAGGGACAGACGTCACCATCGTAAGTCTGGGAATGGGGGTACACCAGGGTCTTGCAGCAGCGGCAACCCTGGCAGAACAAGGTGTTAACGCCGAAGTGGTTGATCTGGTCAGCCTGGTACCGCTGGACCGTGACACCATTCGTCAGTCGGTGGCTAAAACCGGGCGTCTGATAGTCGTTGATGAAGACTATATGAGCTACGGTGTTTCGGCTGAAGTGATCGCCAGTGTCACTGAGCACGATATCTCGGTACTGAAGGCTGCCCCCAAAAGAATTGCTTATCCCGATGTACCTATCCCCTATGCGCGAGTGATGGAGCAATATTGCCTGCCCAACGCAGACAAGATCGTGGCCGCCTTCGGTGAAATGAAGGTTGCCTGAGCAAAGGCGGTATGAACAACCTTAAAGCAACCCACAACACGAGTGCAGCATAGTGGCGACTGATATCGTAATACCCAGTGATCTGTGGGATGAAGATGAACAGACCGTTCTGACAACGTGGCTTGTCAGCGACGGAGCAACCGTTAAGGAAGATGCCCTGATCGCAGAGATCATGACTGCCAAGGTGCAGTACGAACTCTACGCGCCGGCATCGGGCACGATACGCATTAAAGAGAAGGCGGATACAGTGGTTTCAAAAGGTGCTGTGGTCGGTACCATCGAGTGAGTAACCCTGCGTCAACAATTCCGCTAAAAGGGCTGCGCGGCATGACTGCCGACCACATGCTCAAGAGTCTTACGACCACAGCACAGCTCACCCACCATGCGAGCGCTGACATAACTCAACTGTTACGTGAAAAGAGCAGATTGGCAGACGCAGGTGCCAGGGTGTCGGTAGAAGATCTTTTTATTGCTGCTATCGTTCGTGCACTAAAGGCTAATCCGCAGGCCAATGGTCGTGTTGTCGATGATGAAATTCATCTTTTTGAAAACATCGATATGTCAGTGGCCATTTCACTGCCCGATAACGCGCTGGTGGCCCCGGCTATATCGAATGTCGGCAACATGAGCGTGGTAGAGATTAGCGAGGCCCGCCGTGATCTCGTAAAGCGTGCAAAGCTGAACAAGGTAAGTGTTTCTGAAATGACAGGTGGTAGCTTTACGGTGTCCAATCTTGGTTTAACACGCGTTGAACACTTCACACCGATTATCAATTTGCCCCAGATATGCATTCTTGGGATTGGTTGCACTACAGATCGCGCAGTAAAAGGTGTTGATGGCAATGTCGATTTTAGGCCGACCGTCGGCTTGTCGCTAACGTTCGACCATCGAGCTATTGACGGAGCACCCGCAGGCTCATTTCTGAGTTCGATTTGCGATGAAATCGAGGCATCAGGTACCAACACATAACCCAATAATCTACACAGTGAGGAGTGAAGTCACATGAGCGAAAAAGGTATCCATATCCATTTAACGGTTGCAGTACCGGCTGCGAAGAAAGCGGACTTCCACTCATTGATGGATGAACTGGTTGAAAGAACCCACAAGGAGTCTGGCACCCTGGTATATGAATGGTATGCCACTGAAGATGGCCTGACATGGCACATATTGGAGCGCTACGCCGACGCTGAAAACGGAGATCTTCACGTAAAAGGTTTTGCAGAAAACTATGCAGCGCGTTTTTTTGATATCGTCGACAGCTGTCAGGCGATCGTGTCAGATAATGCTACTCCGTATATCAGGGGTGTACTGGAGGGAATATCGCCCTTGTACATTTCACAGCAAGGCGGCTTCAATCGATATTGAACGTAGATTATGCAGAAGTATTTTTTATATAGTTCAGGGAAAGCGATAAAAAATATTTGTAGCGGTTCTCCACTAGAGCTCAAACTTATTCAGTGAGGAAAAGACTATGTATGCTAATACAGCTGTGGCGGTTAACCCGCAAGCTAAAGTTGGACGGAATGGTTGATACATTTTCGTCTGCATTAGAGAAAGTTGAACTAAGAGATATGTGGCAGCCAACTCCGCAGGATGGTTTGTGGTTTCACGGCGGCAACCTTCACCAGTCACGACACTACTCTCAGTTTTTTAGTCTGCAGTTAAAGGTTGGAATGGAAGGTATTGACAAGCCGGATTATGCTTTACAAGAGTCCTGTCATAAAAGTTAGTGGTACTTCAAAGTCCGCCTGTGCATTGTGCAATGTACATGCATAATTAGTGGTGTAATTCGGTACTTTCTGAGGCAGTCAAAATACGGCCGTATCTACGGGTGAAAATTGAAATTTCTGTTCCTGGGAACAGTAAAAAATCCAATGTTGGATACAACCAACATCTAGTAAGATTTTGCTAATTTACCGTGCTGATGAAGCTAATAATGACATGCCCTGGCTCACGGGCCTGATTATTCCATAAGGCTTCATCTTTACAATGTAACGTAGCCGGAGCAATTCCGAAACTGCGAGCGGCCTTAGAAATATTCCAGTGTGCATTGTGAAGTGCATCTGTGACTTGTTTTCTCATCGTACAAGGTTTATCGGGCTGCACCTGCTTCTAATCCCGTTTGGTAGATGAGCTCGCCGACACGAAGGCAAAATCCTAACTGCCCACCTGCTCCGCTCCACGCTGAGAAGATCCGTCGCACTCACTGAAAGGTAAATACACGGCGTTCTACCCTGAATTATATCCATTTTCCTAATTCTGAATACGTTATAAAGCCATTTATATAATATTTCAAATCAATAGAATATTACTCCCAACAGGACATTAGTGGCCTTAGAGCAGGTGGAATCGAATCATGCAAATTGATGCAAGCGTAAATTGCCAAGTCAAAATGAGTACCGTACTGGCTCTTATGCCTGATGCAGAAGGAATCGTTGGCATTCTTGTTTTGCCAGAACTCTCGCGTCATCTGATATCAAAGTGATAGATCTGCGCAAGAGTGAACACCAGCCGAATTTTTATCGTGACGGTATGGATTCACTCGAGAGGCCATGCTCGGAAGATCCCCGTCCGTTCGACAATGCTGGATCAACAGTGACACTGTATTTGAAGACGCCACGAAGCCATGCTCCTCTGCTTCATGGGCCCAACCTGAAAGTCATTTCAAAATCATTTACACAAATAAATTTAACCAAAACAACATAGGACACAACCAATGTTAGGCGAATCACACTCTCTTTTTAATGAATTCCCAAGCCATACGGATGATATTAGGAAACTATGTAAACAAGACTCCGGCTTTGCAAAGCAAGCTAAAAAATATAACGAATTAGATGAAAATATCAGGAGTCTTGAACTTGAAAACTCCCCGATTTCTGACGTGGAGATTCGACAATTGAAACATGACCGGTCTGTGTTAAAGGACTTACTGTTCAAGCGTATACAGGAGTTCGCAGCTAATTAGTACGTGTAAAGTAAAACGATAGCGAGGGCTACTCCCATAGCTTGAATTACTCAACGCATTATTACTACAAACGTTTGCTTTCAGAAAAGGGCATAAGCATGTCATCAGAACCTGGTTCAACAGTAGCGCAAAATGCAAATAAATCGGTACTGGTTAACCCCATTTTATCGCGAAGTGTGCATGAGCCAAATAGAGCGGCTACACCACTAGAACTATTTTATGATCTCGTATACGTAGTTGCCATCGCGTTCCTGGCCGGTCAGTTACATCATTCACTAACAGATTGGCACCATGTTCAGATGTCCATACTGATGTACTTCTGGATATTCTGGTGCATCTGGTGGCCCTGGAACACCTATACATTCTTCGCTTCCGGTTACGATACCGATGACGCGCAATTTAGATTAGCATCGTTTATGCAGATGATTGGGGTCATTATCATAGCAATCGGGATAAAACCGGCGTTTCAGAGTCAGGATTTTATGCTAATAATGCTCGGCTATGTGGTTATGCGAATACCCTACATTCTCATGTGGCTGAAGGTGGCTCGAGATGATGAAGGCTCTCGCCGTGTAGCTCTACGTTATGCAATCGGTGTTTTCATTGTGCAATGTGGATGGACACTCACAGTGTTGTTCTACCAAAGCTGGACTGCCTGGGTACTATTGCTGATCGCAGAATTGTTGGTTCCCTGGTTTGCCGAACGTTCCACCGACAAAGGAAAAAATACGAAATATCATCCTGAACATTTGGAAGAACGTATGGGACTTTTGACCATCATAGTACTGGGTGAATCAATACTAGCCTCCGTAAACGCGTTTGACAGTGCGTTTAAAAGCTTTACTCCAGAGTTAGGTATGTCAATATCAGGGGCGCTTCTAATTTTGTTTTCGATGTGGTGGTTGTATTTCGATGACAAGGTCGAGCATGAACTACACAATGAAAAAAACACATTTATCTGGGCGTATGGCCACTACTTCGTTTTCGCCGCGGCAGCTGCTGTAGGCGCACTTATCAGTGTTTGCGTAGATAGCGTTACCGATCATGGTCATATATCAGTAGCGTATGCGACGCTGGGACTGGGCATATCCATTTCTGTGTACTTGGTTGCAGTGTGGGTATGCCATGATTATATCTTGAAAAAGAAAGGTACTAAGGGGAGGGAGCTATTGATTCTTGCTGTCGTTGTGATGGTATTGTCGATAGTTACCAAGAATGTTCTACTAATTGGTCTTGCTTTCGCCGCTTTAAATGCAACGAGACTCTATCGTCGCCACAAAGAATTTTTGCTGTCGGCGTAATTGCGTATCGGTGCGATACAATGTATCGCACTGTCTTAATCTAAACACTGATGATACAACAGTGCCTGGGGCTAACCTACGGGTCTTGCTATTCCATGGCTATTCATTTTTCGATGTATCGTTGCGCGAGCAATTCCAAGATTTCGAGCAGCCTGAGAAATATTCCAGTTTGCACTGTGAAGCGCATCTATGATTTGTGTTTTTTCATCGTAAGCCATTTTCTTAATCAATCTGGAGTCTTTTGAACTGGTATTTGATTGTTGACTGGTGTCGTCACTCACAGCTGTTGATGCGAGGTCAACAGGTGCTATCCGTTTCCCGTTACCCTCCATCAGTGTTTGCTGCATTACGCTATGCAGCTGTCTGATATTTCCGGGCCAACAGTAACTGGTAAGCAAAGCGATTGCCTCGGCAGTGATATCCACTTCGCATTGCGCTATCCAGTTGGCAACTGACTGGAAAAGCGACTCGGGATTTTCTCGCTGTGTTAACGAGGGTACGCGAATAATGGTATTGGCAAGCAAGTAGTAGAGGTCATCTCTGAAGCTGTGCATCTCTATCCTGCTCTGCAGAGATTGTTTGCACGTTGCAATGATTCTTAGAGTCGATGCTTTCTGCCCGCCGGAGTGCGTGGTCTCTAGTTCACTAAGCAGGTTTCGTAATCCGGCCTGGGCGTGCATCGGCAATTCATCGATATTGTCGAATATAATAGTGGAGGCTCTTTGCTCCAGACCGTCAGATGAGTCGATAACGCGTGCTTGTTCAAACAGCATTTTTGCGTAGTGTTGATCATCGATGCTCTCACTTAGACTTGCACAATCGATGTTCACTACAGCTCTGGCGCTCTGTTCCACTGAGTTCAATAGCGCAGTGATAATCGCGGTCTTTCCGCTACCAGAGGGTCCTTCGATTAAAAATGGTAGTCCTCGATGGAAGAATTTCTCTGCAAGCCCGCAGGAACTTTCCATCGATTTACAACCAACACTCAGATCTTTTAAAGAGAGTGAGTTAGCGTCATTAGTCGATGTCCGCTTGTCTGATTTAAGGCTGCCACTGCCAGCACGTTGCAAGCTTCCTGATCGTTCTTTTTTTATCTGCTTGTATACATTTAACGACGTGTTGCTCACGTTGCCAATACTCAGGACACGGTTCGGCACACGTAGTGAGTCATTGACCACACCTGAAAGCAGCTCAAACGATTTTCCATTCAACTCCTCAGGACTGTACAAGTCAAAAAGGGTATGTGCCCATGTTGTTGAACCGATAATTATTCCTGCTTCATCTACAGCTACCAGTTCGTTGCCACCTAATAGGTATTGTGGCTCAGATGAGTTGATACAAAGAATATCAGCGTCTTTAAATTTGCGTTCGAAGAGATTGCGATGTATTCGTCTGGCAGTGGCATCCAGCATTTGTCTGGCAAATAGGTAATCGACCATATTGCCACGGTCAATGGCAGCCAGACTCAACACGCCAATCATCTGGTTTTCCGCATCCATTAACGGTACTGCAGAGCAACTAAAGTGCGAAAGTTTGTTGAGGTAGTGATCTACCCCTCGCACAGTAACTTGCTGTGTGTTGAGCAGTGCCATCGCAACACCATTAGTACCTGCTATGCGCTCGTCCCAACATGAACCGAGGTGAATGCCGTTCCAGTCGGTCGGTTTTGCTTTGCCATCACCGTTATCAAGCATGATTAGAAAGCCGCTGGTATCTGTCACTACTGTGCAATAACCCGCGCTGGCTGAATTAACAGCCAATTGCCGAAACAAACGCCTGTGACCCTCGGTACGTTCCAACAAAGCCTCTAGTCGCGGAGCAACCTCAGAAGACTGTAGTCGCATTGTATTGAGTCGCTGAGCGTCACGAACCATTTGGTGCTGTTGCTCACATCTAGCCCAGGAGGCAGATATTGCCCCCTTGCGTATCAGGCTTGTTTTGATTCTGGTCATTGTATTCCACCTCCAAAACACCGCTAGCATTATCGTTGCTGCTTCATACGCGAGCAACTTAGCCCGCATCTACCTAATTGTATTTACGCCACTGCATGTGCTTTGAGAAACTGCTGCAACGGTTCGATAACTAAACCCGTGTTATCCAACAGAGCAACCACTCCGTTTTCTATGTTCATCACGCTGCCACATAACTCAGTACGCAGAATGTTGTCATTTACATCCATCTCGCAAACAGAGTCACCTCCTATAGCGGCGGTCAAAGATAAAGCGGCCATTTGTCCCACTGCACTTCCCATAAAATGTGGCCACAACAAATGACCCTGTGGGAGCTTCTCTGCAAGGTCCAGCGTTCCGGTAACACCACCCCACTTCGCCACATCGGGTTGAAGTATCTGCATGCCCGCATTTGCCATCGATAGAAAATTATCAATGCCGTAGATATTCTCACCACCAGCGAGTTTGATGGTTGTCGAACGCGCGAGTTCTTCCCAGTCTTTTAAACTGGCATTGGCAGGTAGCGATTCTTCTGCAAAAAGCAGGTTGTATTGCTCAAGCGATTGAAGTGATTTTTTGGCGCGATCTAAATCCCACATCTGATTGCTGTCAACCATCATATGAGTGCCGTCCGGAAACAATGATGCCGCCTGCTCAACCAGTGCTCTGTCATCATCATTAAGAAATCCGATCTTTACTTTAAAGTGCGCTTGCCCAAGATTCATATGATGCGGCACAAGACGATTTAAATCGCAGGTGTTAATAGAGCTTGCGTATGCCTTTGCCGTGGTTTGGGACAAGCCCATAAAATCGACAAACGACTGTTCGGCTTTACGTAATGCGAGATCCCACAATGCGGTATCAAGCCCTGCCAGTATATGTTCGAACACCTGACTTTGCCCGACATGTAAAAAGTACACCGACAACTGTGCGCGTAGAGATTGCACAACTTCCCTTGGCTCAACAAAGGTTAAACCCAGTAGCTTTGGTGTAATCACATCTTCGACTATATGTGCTTTATGAACATGTGCTCGAGGTGGAAAGTTGGCCCAAATTTCTCCCCACCCATAGCAGCCATCACTGTCGAACACACGAAGCAGCAATGCCGGGCGCACTGGCATAGACCCCAGTGCCATATTTGGGGAAACACCACCATCTACCTGAAGTGGGTAAAGCTCCACCTTGGCAAGGGTAATGTCGTTATTAAAATCCATGTATGCTAGCCTGGATCGTTCATAAGGCGACATGCAAATAATAGCGAATGGCTAGGTATACAGTTCAATACCATTTTTTGGCCACCTTGTTAAAAATAGCAGTGTGTCTATTCGACGCCAGAAGAAAATCTGGCGTCACATCTCGGCCCATCCTCCTCGGCACGTGGTGGGCCACGTTTCTCAGACGATAGACCGACCTGTTTAGCCAGATTTCCTGTGGACGCCCAATCCTCATGAATAATCCAGGCTAGGCCTTACCAGGCAACATAGGCAGAGTGTTCACTGGTATAAAAATTGGCTGCTGTCGGGCCAACCGAATAGGCCCCTACACCGGAATTCTTAACGCCACCAAACGGCATATTGTTATCAGGTACTGAGCCATGATTGACATGCATCATGCCATTGTCACTCTCTTGTAAAAAGCGCTGTACCAGATCGTTACGGTTGGAGAATAAGGCAGATGTTAAGCCAAACTCAGTATCGTTTAAGCAATGAATTGCCTGGTCGAAGTCATCGTACTCAATAACAGATAGCACCGGCCCGAATATCTCCACCTGCCCCGCGGTGCTGTTGTGTTGCACATTACCTAAGATTGTTGGCTTGTAGAAATAGCCGCCATCCTTGCCTGCATTATCTGGAGCCGCACCTCCGGCGAGCGCTACCGCGCCTTCGGCAATGGCTTTACTGGTATTGCCACACACATCTTCCCAGTGAGCCAAGTTACACAGTGGCCCCATCTGGGAACCTGCATCCATGCCCGGCCCGACAACAATATTGCCAGCCTGTTCCGTTAACAGTGCATGAGTTTTTTCGACTAACTCTTTTTGTACAAGCACCCGACTGATCGCGGTACATCGTTGTCCGCTGGTTTGCATGGCCGCACCGAATATTTGACTGACGGCGGTTGGTAGATCATCGGAGTCGTTGAGTATGGCTGCGTTCTTTCCGCCGAGTTCAAGCTGTACTGGAATCAGGTTCTGCGCTGCTGCTGCGTAAACCAAACGACCGGTATCAACAGAACCTGTAAAGCTCACACCATGAACCTCACCTTTGGCAACAATGTCACTCGCTATCCTGCCTGATACCATGGCTATCTGGATCAGATTTTCCGGAAAGTGTTCTTTCGCAATTTCAGCGATTAAAAATGATGCAGCCGGTGTGAACTGCGATGGCTTTAAAACCACGGCATTGCCAAACGCTACAGCCGGGCAAATTTTGCGCAGAGGTGTCATGGCTGGAAAATTCCATGGTGATATGCAAAAAATCACTCCACGAGGACGACGTAGAATCTGATTTGAAAAGTCAGGTCGTCCGGTACCGATAGGAGAGCTCGCCATGCGGGCTGCTTCTCCCACCATAAAGCGGCCTTCTGCACAGCCTTTTAACGTTTCCCCTTTGGCCTCGGCCAATAACTTTCCTTGCTCCAGGGTGATGGACTCGGCAACTTCGTCCACGCGTGCAACCACGGCATCGAGAAAAGCATTTAACCGATCACCTCGTTCAAGCCCCGGCACTTTGCGCCATGCCGCCTGCGCAGCATTGGCTTGCTCTAATATTTTTGAGATTTCAGATTCATCTGGAATGCCATAGCTTCCAATTTGCTCTGAAGGTTTAGCCGGATTGTGCGTCTCGTAGGTTTTGCTACCAGTACCAAATTTATAACGGAATGTCATTGTTTTTCCTTTGCTACCGTTCTGTTTTCTTTCGTGTCATTACGTCGCGACAGGCATCGATTATCGCTGTGCTGTCCAGTCCAAACTTTTTCAACAAGTACGGTGTGGTGCCACCCTCACAGAAATGGTCCTGTATGCCAACGCGCCTAAAAGGCAGGCCAATGCCGGCATCGGCGAGTACTTCGGCCACTGCAGAACCGAGACCACCGATCACATTATGATTTTCAGCGGTGACTATTGCGCCAGTTGTATTTGCCTGATCTAAAATCAATTCGCGGTCGATGGGTTTGATGGTATGCATATCGACTACGGCTGCATCGATGCCGTCTGCTGCGAGTTGTTCTGCTGCGCTGAGTGCTTCAACCACTTCTAAACCTGCAGCAATGATCGTTAAGTCATGTCCCTCGCGCTGCACCACCCCTTTTCCATAGGTCAACGGTTGTTGCACAATCGGGTCGTCAGTAATAACTTCGGGGCGTTTCATGCGCAGATAAACAGGCCCGTCATGCTGCAATGCCAGTTCAACAGCGGCGGCGTGGTATTGCGGACCAGACGGTTCAAACACCATCATATTCGGCACACTGCGCATCATCGCGACGTCTTCAATGGCTTGATGTGATACACCCAAAAGCGTCGCGACACCAGGCAGGAAGCCAACTATTTTTACCGGTAGATTGGGGTATGCTGCCTGCATGGTGATTTGATCAAAACAACGTTTAGTTACAAACGCGCAAAAGCTGTGTACGAAAGGTATCTCCCCTGAGCGAGCCATACCCCCTGCGATGCCAATCATGTTCGCTTCAGCAATCCCCACGTTGTGAAATCTTTCCGGTAGCTCGTCGCGAAAACGATCGGTCTCCGTCGGTGGTGTCAGATCTGCAGATAAACAAACAATGCGCGGGTCTTTTAAAGCTGCATCCATTAATGCATCGCCGTAGGACCTTGGCAGTGGCTTAAACGTACGGTTAATAAAATCTGCCGCTTCAAGTTTTGATAGAACGGTCATCAGGCGAGCCTCGCTTCAAGTTCTGCACGCGCGCTGTCTGCTACCTCTTTCGGGAAGCGCAATTGATGAAACATTAAACCTTCAAGTGATGAAACGCCCTTACCCATTAGGGTGTTGGCTTTGATAAACGCCGGTTTATCTTTTGTTTCTCTGGCAACTGCCAACGCATTGAGTAAGGCACCGATGTCATTGCCGTCAACATCTTGTACATGAAAACCAAAGCTCTGCATCTTGTCGTTTAATGGCTCGAGCGACATGACCTGATCCATTGGTCCTTCAGATTGCACAAAGTTGTAGTCGACTATCAGGCAAAGGTTATCAAGCCCCCTGGCCCCTGCAAGCATTGCAGCTTCCCAGGTCTGGCCTTCCTGCATTTCACCGTCACCGAGTATGACGTAGTAGCGTGAATTTTTGCCTTGTCGTTTGGCAGCCATTGCACAGCCCAGTGCCACTGACAGCCCCTGCCCCAATGATCCACAGGTGGCCTCTACAAACGGACCCATCCGCTCACAGGAGTTAATTTCAAGTGCTGATCCGTCCTGCACATAGGTAGAAAGTAAGTTGGTATCGAAGAAACCCCGCTCACCCAGCGTTGCGTAGAAGATGGCTGTGTTGTGTGCAGTCGTGAGAAAAATACGATCGCGGTCTTCCCAGCTCGGGTTGGCCGGGTCCATGTTGGCTTCACCAAAATAGAGGGCGGTAAAAATGTCTGCCGCCCCGAGCCCTTGTTGGACATAACCTTGACCTGACGGTGCAACCATGTTGACCACATGCAAGCGCAACCGGGTGGCTATTTGCTCATACTCTCTTAAGTTGCGGTTCTCTGACATAGATGTCGCCTGACAGTTAACTCCGTATTTGCATAAACATCTAGAACACTATACCTTATAAAAACCATTTGAGATATTAAGCATGAATCTTCAATCGATGAAGCGACAGGCGGTGCCTTTACACGCCGAAGTGGCAGCAGTTGTGCGTCATCAGATTATGTCGGGTGAGCTTGCATCGGGCGCACGTCTGCCTGCGCTGCGCGAACTCAGTGAACAGCTTGGCGTTGCACGAATGACGGTGGTTCAGGCCATGAACACGCTTGAAGAGGAAGGCTTGATCGAAAAGCACTCGGGCCGTGGCACCTTTGTAAAAGAGGTTGCAATACCGCATCGCCACACACTGCATATGAAAGCAGAGATGTCGCAACTGCACTCGATGGTGGAGCGACTGGAAGTATCTAAATTTGACGGCAATGTAAGCGTTGAGACGGCAGAGGATAATCGCGAATTCCGATTGATGCGACGCATGCATACCCGCGACGGTCAGCCTTTTTGTCGAGTCGACATACGTTTAGACAATGCGGTTTTTGAGCAGGCACCAAAGCGCTTTAGTAAAGAGATAGTGGTGAGCGTGCTCAAAGATATCGGTGTGGCGGTGGCGTCTGCCCGTCAAAAAATCACAATCTCCTATGCCGACTTTGAGCTCGCGCATGCATTAAACGTAAAGGTTAACTCACCTGTATTCAGGGTTTTTCGGGAGTTCTTTGATACAGACGGTCAGCTGATTTACTCGGCAAACCTCATCTACCCCGGTGATCAACTGGAGATGGAAATTGAATTTGCCGTCGATCAGGGCTGACAGGCTTGACAATCATGGGCCTTGTCAGCAAAGATACAGACATCTAGAACTTTCGTAGTTCCATTGGCGTGTGTCTGAGACAAACACACGCAATCATCAGCAAAAGCCTGGAGGATTTGCATGAAGAAATTTACACACATCGCCGCAGCCGCACTCGCCGCACTGGGTTTAACTGCGGGAGCAGCCAATGCTGATTACCCGGAAAAACCCATTACAGTGGTTGTTTCTTTTGCAGCCGGTGGTAACGCCGATATCGTACAAAGGCTTCAAGCGGAAGAGATAAGCAATCAGCTTGGAGTACCGGTTAATGTCATCAACAAGCCCGGTGGTGCGCACATTCCCGCTACCATGAGCGTTCTTGAAGCACCGGCTGATGGCTACACCATCTTCAACTGGTCACCACCGAGCTTTATGGTGGTGCCCTTAACGCGTGATGTACCTTACGAGCCACTCAAAGACTTTGTGCCGTTGTTTGCCAGTATTTCTGCATCTAACGCGTTGTATGTTCGATCAGACAGCCCCTACACAACCTTTGAAGAGTTTCTTGAAGGTGCAAAAGAAAACAAGTTAACCATGGGGGTTAACAACCTGGGGGCACCACCGAATTTGTCTGCAGTGCAAATGGCTAACGAGTTTGGGCTTGAGTTTAAAACCATCGCACTTAAAACCGTACCTGCGACCATGGCAGGGTTAATTGGCGGTCAGGTTGATGTGGCGGTAGGTCAGGTCGCCTCTATTTACGCTTATAAGGATGAAGTTCGTCCGCTCATTATTCTTGATAACAATCGCCGCGCCTTCTTCGAAAAAGACTTGCCGGGTGTTCGCACGGTTGGCGAAGCATTTCCAGGTAAAGAAGCCGGTGTATGGGTTCACGGTGGGTTAGCAGTGAAAGCTGGAACACCACAGCCTGTTATAGACAAGCTACTGGCAGCGTCTGAAGTGTTGGGCACTGATGAGTTTCAGGCCAAATTACCCAAGAGTGTCGGTTACCACTGGGTGCATGGTCCTGAGGGTGTGACTTCGCTAATACAGGAAGGCGTAGATCTCTATTCACCGATTCTCGACGGCCTTGGGCTGTTACACAAAAAGTAATTTATGTCTTGCGGCACCATTCCCGGTGTCGCAATTATTCCGGTTTCATGGTCAGGATTGCGCACCGACATGCTGACGCAGCGACTTTCTAATATCGTCTTTGCACTGGTGATAGTTGCCGCCGCAGTCTGGTTTGCTATTGAAGCTCAGGGGTTTAAGGCGGCAGGTCTGCTGGCAAGCTCCGGCCTGCCTTCCAAATTTTTTCCGCAGCTGACACTGGGCTTTATTATTCTGTGTGCCATTGTCGTTATTGCTTTGTACGGCACGAAAAAATACGCCGGAAGCGATGTGGCAAGTACCGTTTATAAAAACGCTACCGAAGCCAGGCAAGGGCTGGCTGTTCTTGCAGTGGCGGTAGCCAGCTACATTATCTGGTCAAAGTTTGGCTTTATTATTATGGCAGTTTTAATGGGGCCACTGTGCCTTGTTGCGATGGGTATCCGATCTCCTAAGATCTATATTGTTGTGCTGCTGCTCACGGGCTTTGTTTATGTTGTGTTTACCCAGCTGCTAAATATTCGGCTGGTGTAGGCGCTTATGTTAGCCAATACCGAAGCGCTGTTTCAGGCGGTTACTCAACTCAGCCAACCGATCACGCTGTTGCTGCTGGTGCTGGGTATTGTTATTGGTTTAATTATTGGAATTTTGCCAGGCCTAGGGCCACCCATAGCAATTGCATTAGCCCTGCCCTTTACGTTTTATCTCGATCCCGTTCCTTCGATTATTCTGTTACTAGGTATTTATTCTGCCGCCATCTACGGTGGGTCAATCTCTGCGATTGCTGTTGGTATACCTGGCACAGGTGCGGCAATCGCTACCGTGCAGGATGGGCACAAAATGTTCAGTGCAGGTCGCGGTGGGGAAGCACTCGGTTTTTCACTAACCGGTTCGATCTTTGGTGGTCTCGTGAGCGTGGTTTGTCTGGCCTTTATCGCACCACTTCTGGCAGAGTTTGCGGTTAGATTCGGCCCCCGGGAAAATCTGGCTATCAGTGTTTTTGGTTTAATGGTGGTTGTTAGAGTTGCAGGTCAGAGTCTGTCTAAGGGCCTATTGATGGGTGCGTTAGGGTTGTTCTTAACGACCTGGGGACTTGACGAACTAAACGGCACAGAACGCTACACGTTTGGCAGCTACCATTTATACGAGGGTTTACCTCTGGTGCCGTTTTTGGTTGGGCTCTTTGCAATGTCAGAAGTGTTCATCAGCGCCGAACGCGCACATCACAAAATTCAGTTCAACCAATCAAGCTTAAAAGTAAAGCTGCCGGGTTGGAGTACGCTGATGAAAATGAAAGACGTGCTTTTGCGTTCTTCGTTGATCGGTACCGTGATTGGCATTATCCCGGGAGAAGGTGCTGCGGTGGGAGCGTTCTTCGCTTACTCGGAAGCTAAGCGTCGTTCAAAAAAGCCGGAAGCGTTTGGTACCGGTATACCTGAGGGCATCGTCGCGCCTGAGACTGCCAACAATGCAACAGTTGGTGGTGCGCTGGTGCCAACACTGACTCTGGGAGTACCAGGTAGTCCGGCAGCGGCTGTGCTTTTGGGGGCTTTGATTATTCAGGGCCTGTCTCCCGGTACGCAACTGTTCGTTGAACACCCGGACTTAATGTACGCGATCTTTATCGGCCTGTTTGCGATTAACATATTGATGATATTTATTGGACTGGTCGCCATTCGTTTTGCCGCGCGTCTCATCATGGTGCCCACATCGGTCATTGTGCCAACCGTGATGTTGTTGAGTTTCGTTGGTGTGTATTCGGTCTCTAACAGTTTCTTTAATGTAGGGGTGATGCTTGGTGCCGGTATTCTGGGCTATGTTGTGAGAAAACTGGGCTATTCAATCGCCCCGCTCTCTATCGGTTTTGTACTCGGGCCGATACTTGAGAATTCTCTGCGCCAGTCGCTGACTCTGGCTGATGGCAGTGTGCAGGAATTTTTCAATACACCGATTGGTTTGACCATTTATGCAGCGTTGGCATTGACCATTTTGTGGGGCCCTGTATCAGGCAGGTTTAAACGGCGACAGATATCATGAGCAAGCAACCTAACATTCTCATTATCTACCCTGATCAGATGCGGTACGACGCGATAGGATGTGCCGGTAACCCGGTGATAAAAACACCACATATAGACAAGCTTGCAAATGAAGGGGCTCAGTTTACTGAGGCTTACACGTCCTATCCCATTTGCTGCCCTTTTCGGGCGTCTGTGTTGACCGGCAAGTACGCGCAGTCTCATGGTATGACGCAAAATCATTTTCCGCTCCGCGGTGATCAAACGTTTTTAGCGCAGTGCTTACAGGATGCCGGGTATCGCACCGGGTACGTTGGCAAATGGCATCTTGAAGGTGGGCCAAAGCCCGGTTTTGTACCGCCGGATCGGCGTTTTGGTTTTGAACACTTTGTCGGTTTTAATCGTGGTCATGACTATAGCTCGTCTATTTATTTTGACGATAGCGGGCAGGCGTACCATTCGGCTCGCTACGAACCGGATTATCAAACTGATCAGTTCCTCGACTTTATTAATATGGCTGCCACTGCAGAGGATAAAAAACCCTTCTTTGGCTATGTGAGCTATGGGCCGCCGCACTTCCCTATGGATATGCCCGACTTTCTGCGAACCATTTACTCACCAGATGAAGTTCCGTTACCACCGGGCGTTCCCGACCCGGACTTGCAACGTAAAGTACAAAAACATCGCAACGAGGTGTTGTGTAAAGGTGATCCGCGCTCAGGCCACAAAAGCCATGCGGCACATGAAACCAAACCAAAAGGCGAACCGGAAACCGAGGCAGAGATTCGGGAGTTTATAGCCGAATACTACGGCATGATTCATAACATCGACTGGAATCTGGGGCGCATTTTAAACCAGCTGGATAAGCTCAATATTGCCGACAACACCATGGTGATATTTCTCAGTGATCATGGCGATATGTTTGGCCAGCATGGGTCCTTCTGTGGCATTAAATGCCATGCAGAACGCGCTTCGATGCATGTACCGTTGATAATCAGATATCCCGAGCGTTTTAAACCACAAAAAACCGAAGCTATGGTAGATGTTGGCGTGGATATGATGCCGACCTTGCTTGATCTGTGTGGTGTTGCTCCTCCAGACGAGATGCAAGGGCAAAGTTATCTCGACGTGCTCGATGGAAAATCCAATCATGCACGTGATGCCATCATGTACCAGGTGTTCACACAAACCGGCGGTAACCCCGGGGAATTCGCGCCGTTTGCCCAACGCGGCATTCGCACCAAAGACTGGCTCTATGTTCGGCGCAAGCATGAACGCGCCACACTGTACAACGAACGCGATGACTACTTTGAGCAAACCAATCTGGTTAACGATCCAGCTTATACCGAACTGATGGATGGCTTTGATGCGCAAATTAGTGCACACATGCAAGCCACCGGTGATGAGTGGGATATGGCTGCTGATTTCCCACCGCCTGATTTTCTAACTCATGAAGAGGCCAAGGTGTATTTGGAAAATGAGTTACTACCTAACGCCATACACGTGCCCTGAGCTCAATCCAAAACTATGCTACTTGCCACCGAACCCACCATAGACAAAGCACCGTTTGACCACATCAGCTTTGATCTTTGCTCACGACGCAAAGATGTGATGTTAATGAGTGCTGATTTAAGCAAATACACGCAGATTATCAGAGTTAAAAATGAACTGCCGGATCAGCACCTCGATGTGGGTATGGCAGAACAAAATCTCATCTCTGTTGCTGCTGGCATATCAAAAGCGGGTTTTGTACCGATAGCTACGACATTCGCCTGCTATGCCACCCGTCGTGCCTATGATCAAATGATGATTTGCATGGGCACCGGTCCAAAAACCAATGTGGTTGTCGGTTTCACACCCGGTATCGCCAATCCTGCACGCATTCATCATCAGGCAGCGGAAGATCTTGGGATGATTAGAGCCATCCCGAACGCGACTGTCATAGACCCGATGGATGTCACTGACTTTAAGCAAGCGCTTGATGTCGCGGTCGATACACCGGGCCTTGTTTATATGCGCGGGCATCGTGGTGATACACCAGTTTTATTAGATGATAAAAAATTCAAATTCGAACTGGGTAAGACCTATCCACTTCGTACCGGCAGCGGTGTTGGTATCATTGCTACAGGACACGGCACCCAGTGGGCGCTGGAAGCTTCAGCGCTGTTAGCTGAGCGTGGTGTTGATCATTCCCTGTTGCACGTCCCGACAATTAAGCCTGTTAATGAAAAAGAAATATCTGATTATTGTTTTGCGCACGATCAGATCGTCACTATTGAAAATCATAATATCGTCACTGGCCTCGGAAGTCTGGTAGCTGAAATTGTCTCGAACATTGGTCGTGGTCCACGTATAACCCGTCTCGGTATTCCCGATGTATGGGCACCGGGCGGTACCCTGCCGTACATACGGTCACAACTGGCGTTGGATGCGCCGGCCCTGGCTGCAAAAATTGAGGCGACTAGTCATGGAGAATAATGCAGCTTCCCGCATCAGTGAACTAGAACTGATGGCCACAAAGATTCGTCGCAATGTACTGGATATTTGCATGCAGCGCGGTGGTTACGCTGGACAAGGAGTGGCGTTAGCGGATATTGCTGCTTGTCTATACTTTGATGAAATGCGCCCCGACAATAACAACTGGTATCACGATCGTTTTGTTTTGTCCAATGGTCATGATGCCATCATGACCTATGGCGCCCTGGCCGAGCAAGGCTCCTACACGATGGAAGAGCTACGTACCTATAACGCTGATGGCACCAAAGTAGATCAAAGCCCTATTGAAGGGCAGTTCGGTTTTGAGATTACCGCAGGCTCCCTCGGGCAAGGCCCGTCACAAGCAGCAGGCATTGCTTACGCCGAGCGTTTAGAAGGTTCAGATAAACGGATCTACTGCTTATTCTCCGATGGAGAACTGCAGGAAGGTAACGTGTGGGAGGCTGCCATGTTTGCCGGACACCAGAAGCTCTCGAACCTCGTCTACATCATTGACAACAATGATCTGCAAGCAACCGGCGCCACGAAAGATGTACTCGGTGTAGAGCCAGTACCCGAAAAATTTGAAACTTTCGGTTTTGCCGCAAAGCGTATCAATGGCAACAGCATCGCAGAAATACTGGAGGCATTTGAAGAGGCCAGAAACACCATTGACAAGCCTTTCGTTATTGTATGCGATACCCTGATTTTTGCCGGCGTTGACTGCATTCAAGCCGTACTCCCCAATGCACACTATGTAGCCAAAGCCAGTGTTGACTGGCAGGCCGGTCTACAAGCGCTTGAAGAGAGAATCAGCAACTTTTAGATATGCCGGCGATGAAAAACTCAGAGATTCAATACGACGTTGCTATTGTGGGAGCAGGCTTTGCCGGCTTGTATCTGTTACATCGTTGTCGCCAGCTTGGTTTGTCTGCACGTATTTGGGAGAAAGCCGCGGGCGTTGGTGGTGTGTGGTATTGAAATCGCTACCCCGGTGCTCGCTGCGATGTTGAAAGCATGCAATACAGCTACCAATTCGATGACGAACTTCAACAGGAATGGAACTGGTCAGAACGCTACTCGGCACAACCTGAAATTCTCAAATATGCCCAACATGTTGCCGAACGTTTCGACTTGTTGAACGGTATAAACTTTGAGCATACGGTTAAACGTGCTGAGTTTGATCCTGAAAGCTCCAGCTGGACTCTAACATCGGAACACGGTGAAATACTCACCGCACGTTTTTGCATAATGGCAACCGGGTGCCTGTCACAACCCAACTGGCCTGCAATTGATGGCTATGATGACTTTCACGGAAATATACATCATACAGCCTTATGGCCACATGACGGTGTTGATTTTAGTGGTAAAAAAGTTGCAGTCATTGGCACAGGATCATCGGGTATACAGTCAATACCCCACATCGCAGCTGAAGCCACAGAACTCACGATTTTTCAGCGCACCCCTAATTATTCAGTACCGGCACATAACGCTCCACTTGATCCCGACCGAGCCGTTTCCGTTAAAGCCAATTATGCTCAGCTAAGAGAATCGGCAAGTCAAAAACACAATGCGATTGATGGGCACTACTCAACAGAGTCAGCATTGAGCGTTACTGATGCAGAGCGCAATGCCGAATATGAGAAGCGATGGAATCACGGTGGCCTCACTTTTCTGGGTGCTTACGGAGACCTGCTACGAAACCCTGAATCTAATAAGACACTGGTTCAATTTGTTCACAACAAAATAGCATCGATCGTCCATGACAAAGAAGTTGCCCGGATGTTAATGCCAGCCAATGTTATTGGCAGCAAACGCATGTGCGTGGATACCGATTACTACGCTACTTATAATCGAGACAACGTAAAACTCATCGATCTAAACACCCAGCCTGTTCTTCGCTTAAACGCAAACGGTGTGCAAACATCACGATCACAGTTTGATGTTGATACCATTGTCATCGCCACCGGTTTCGATGCAATGACAGGCGCTTTAAACCAAATGGATATCCGTGGACGCAGTGGAACTCCTTTAGGCACTAAATGGAGCGATGGCCCAAGCAGCTATCTGGGCCTGGCCATGCACGATTACCCTAACCTGTTTACTGTTACCGGGCCCGGCAGCCCATCGGTGCTAACCAATATGTTGCCGTCCATAGAGCATCACGTGGAGTTGATTACCGACTGCATCTCACATATGCAGCAGAACAATTTTTCCACCATTGAAGCAGAAGACAGCGCTGAACAGGCATGGTGGCAACATGTTCAAGAGGTAGCCAATACGGGCCTGAAGCAAGCCGCAAAGAGTTGGTACACGGGTGCTAACATAGCGGGCAAGGCCAATGTATTTATGCCGTATAACGGCGGCTTTCCCAAATATTGTGAAAAGTGCCGTGAGGTTGAAAAAAACGACTACGAGGGATTTCTATTTAGCTAGTTACACAGTTGGAACCTGCACCAACAGAGCCCTGTGAATCTAGATACAATCGTACCTTTGATCCAAATACAACACTAAAAAAAGACTGACACTTTCATGAGCGAGCAAAACAAGCCACTTAAAGGAAAAACGGCAGTCGTGACCGGCGCCGGAAGAGGCATCGGTCGTGCTATCGCGATTATGTTTGCAACGAACGGCGCTAACCTCGCTATATGTGCTCGCTCAAAGGACGAGTTGGAAGAAGTACGCAATACAGTTGAAGCGTTAGGTGCACAGTGTGTTACCGGCGTAACAGATGTGACTGATAAACTCGCGGTTGAGCAGTTTTGCACCAATTTGCTAAGTGAATATCAGCGTGTAGATATCTTAGTCAACAATGCGGGCGGCTTGATTGAAAAACGAAAGATAGCAGAATCAGATGTTGATCAGTGGTGGAAGACTGTTGAACTCAATATCAAAGGGCCATACCTGATAACCCGGTTACTACTTGATGCATTAGTCGATGGTGCAAAGATCATCAACCTCTCTACCGGGGTCGCCCTGAGAGCGGGAAATCAAAACAGTGCTTATCACGTTGCCAAGGCCGGCCTTCACATGTTCACAGAAGCCTTAGCCAATGAATTACAACCGAGGTGTATTGACGTAAACAATCTCATCCCCGGGCCTACTGCAACGAGTGCTTTTGATGATGAGCAGTCAGGTGAGCGTGCATCACCTGATGATCTACTGCGGCGTTTAGCGGGCAACCCACCCCCTAACCTGCCCGATGTTGAAAGGCTAAAACACCCTGACGAGGTAGCAGAGCTTGCTTTGTACATGGCGACGATGCCTGAAGCCGGGCCAAACGGTCAAACCTTTTCATTAGCCAGGCGGCCGTTATAGAATACACCGGCAATGGCAACACAAATACCTAAACTGCAAACCTGCTGCCCGCCACGAACAAACCCACGTTCCGCACCAGACTCTCCAGCACCAGTGTTCGACAGCACAAGCACTGTTTTTGAACTCTGTGATATCCCCGGTGGTACCGCCTTAACAGGTACCGACCACGGCTTAATACCAATCGATGAAGAAAGCCCTGGTCGATATCGGGAGATAGAATCCTTCCGTATGATGCCGACTACTGTCACCAATGCAATGTTCAAAGACTTCATCAAAGATACTGGTTATAAAACTGACGCTCAGCGATTTGGCTGGTCTTTTGTCTTTCAGGACCAGCTTGAGAATCAAGAAAAAGAAACACAATCAGTCACAGGTTCACAGTGGTGGAACAAAGTGGTTGGTGCTTGTTGGAACAAGGTGACAGGCCCGGAAGCCGAACAAGAACTACCAGAAGATCATCCAGTCGTACATGTGTCATGGAATGATGCCAAAGCTTTTGCAGATTGGGCCGGTGGACGTCTACCTTCAGAGGCCGAATGGGAGCATGCAGCACGAGGAGGATTAGGTGATGTGCTATTCCCGTGGGGTAACAGTGAACCGGATGATCGCAGCTTTCAACCGTGCAATATCTGGCAGGGTGTATTCCCGAGCCGGAACTCATGTGCTGATGGTTACGCTGGAACTGCACCCGCTGAATCATTTAGTCCCAACAAATACGGTTTGTACAACATGTGTGGCAATGTCTGGGAATGGACTTCCGGCAGATTTAAACTCACAGGCAAATCGCCTGCATCCAAACAACACGCAAAACGCTATAAAGGTACAAAGGTTCTCAAAGGTGGTTCTTACTTGTGCCACAAAAGCTACTGCTTCCGGTATCGAATAGCAGCACGCACCGGTTCGACGCCTGACTCTACTACCAGTCATCAGGGGTTTCGGTTAGTGTTCTCTAATTAATTTAAGCCAGGCAGGTGACGTGATGTCATTATTATCACGGCTCAGGCCGGAAAAACAGCTCGGGTTACGCCCGCTAAGCCGGCAATAGTTAGGTATCCTGCATCTCAATTAGGCTTATCAAGAATATTTTAACCAGTTCGCCACGGACACGGCCAGAGCCAGTATTTATTCACTTATCTCGTGTAAGCAATTGGATAGACTAACAGCGTAAGCGAGCCTAAATCAGGCTTCCGTCTTACCAGATTCTTCCACCAAAATCGGGAAAACAGCTACTTTTATTGAATTGGCTATAGTCAGCTGAATTCCCTCTCACATAGCTTCCGACGTATATAGAACAAAAGCCAATCCACCATATAGTTATGATTAATTGACCTTTAGCTCACCGCAGTCTTAACCTATGTTTCATAAAATAAAACAGTGGCGTGAAAACCGAATTCTGGCAAGCAGCCCTTTTACTACGCAAACCTGGTTACATACAAAGAAAGAGCTTCCGGTTCTAAATCAGCTGGACGAAGAACATCAACACCGGCTGTATAAACTGGCGACGCTTTTTCTGCATCAGAAAGAAATTACCGGCGCGCAAGAATTTGAGGTGACTGATAACGTAAAACAATCAATCGCGCTTCAAGCCTGCCTGCCAATATTAAATCTCGGTCTCGATTGGTACAAAGGCTGGAGGTCGATTATTGTCTATCCTGCCGCCTTCAGACGCGAAAGCACAGAGATAGACGAGTTTGGTGTGGCTCACACAAAGAGCCACAATCTCAGTGGGGAAGCGTGGCTGAGGGGCCCTGTGGTTCTGGCATGGACTGACACAGAGCACGCTGGCGTTCGTGATGGAAACAACGTAGTCATACACGAATTTGTACACAAGCTTGATATGTTGAATGGGCGTGCAAATGGATTTCCGCCGATGCAACCAGGCATGGATCACAAAGCCTGGGCAGATGTGATGAGTAACGCCTTTGCAGACTTTCAGGTAAGTCGAAAAGAAGGACTCGATCGATATGGTGCTACCAACCCGGCCGAATTTTTCGCTGTACTCAGCGAAGTGTTTTTCGAAACACCCGATTTACTGTTTGATGCCTATCCCAAGGTGTATGAACTGATGGCACAGTTCTACGTACAGCATCCACTTCAGGATAATTCATAACTTGAAAACAGCATCTTTAGTTACAGCTGTTATGCCCCTTTAACTGCCTGAAACAAATTACTACGATCGCGAATTTGGGACTGCTGCCAGTCCGGTCAATACTGATTAGCGGTACAACTAACTGTAAGGTAGAACCTGTGACCGATACACACCAAAAAGCAATTAGTAACAAATTGATGCCTTCTAGTACTGCCCTGGGCCCGGCCAGTTTTTTTCTATTATTGATTCCCTTCATTGTGACAGTCCTGTGTGCCTGGTGGGTGTTTTAAGCGGTGTAGTTTAAAAAGCCTCACTAAAGCATTTTGTATCAGCAGTCAACATCCTCGGCCAGAGTACTTCGGACAGGCACCCTACCCGTTCATGATACTGCCATCATTCTTATCCGTAGTCGCCGTATATCTCTGCCAATGTTAGTATGGGCTTATGTCAGGCAAGCCTCACACATTGGTATTTTCAGATCTGGATGGCACTCTACTGGACCATCAATCCTATGAATGGTACGCAGCAGCACCTGCTATAGATGCTCTCAAATCGATAAACGCTGGCCTGATTCTCGCCAGCAGCAAAACCGCTCCCGAGGTCGCCACTGTAAGGGCTGAACTAAAGATAGAGCACTGGCCCGCCATTGTAGAAAATGGCGCTGGTGTGCTGGCTTCTCACAGCGATGACTGCAAGGAAGTTAGTCAGTACAGAAGCCTTCTATCGTCTTTACAAAAAATTTCTCCATCCCTACGGCGGCACTTTACCGGCTTTGATGATATGCCTGTGAAAAAAGTTGCTGATATTACCGATTTGTCTGTAAAGAATGCAGCGCTGGCAAAGCAACGAGCATTTTCGGAGCCTGGAATATGGACTGGCAATAATGCCGAAAAAGAAATATTCTTAAAACTGCTGCGCGAAGAGGGTATCCATGCCCAACAGGGTGGTAGATTTCTAACGCTTTCCTACGGAGCTAATAAAGCGGACCAGCTATTGATGCTTGCAAAACAATTCGAGCCTTGTAGAACAATTGCATTAGGTGATGCTCCAAATGACATTGCCATGCTTGAAGCGGCAGATATCGGCGTTATTGTCGCCAACCCTGACGCACCACCGCTACCGATGCTTGACGGAGAAGCAGAAGGTCGCATTATTCGTACAAAAGATGCGGGGCCCAACGGCTGGAATGCTACGATACTGGATTTGATTGCCAACCCACCCTTTAACGAAAACACGATACATTGAGCGATTTTCATCAAAACGGTAACATAGCAACCCTGCATAATCTGCGTACACGCAGCACTGCGGACCTAGAGTTGGAGCTTGCAAATTTTGCACAGACACGCAAGATTACATTGATCCTGCCGTGCCTATATTCAGAGCTTGAAACCGACGCAATGCCGAATATTCGTGCAGAGCTGTCGCAGGTATCCTATCTGCACCGAATTATTATTGGGCTTGATCGCGCTACTGAAGAACAATACATACAAGCCAAAGAATTTTTCAAAGGCCTCAACCAGAATCATATTGTCATCTGGAATGATAGCCCCCGTATGCTTAAACTTGGCAAGCACCTCGAACAAATGGGGCTTGCACCAAGCGAGGCTGGAAAAGGTAAAAACGTCTGGTCGTGTCTCGGTTATCTGATCGCCTGTGGTGATAGTACGGTAATGGCACTTCACGATTGCGATATCGTGACATACGAGCGCGACATGCTTGCTCGCCTGGTTTACCCGGTCACCAATCCCTACTTTCCTTACCAGCTCGCGAAAGGCTATTACCCGCGAACAGATGGCATCAAATTAAACGGACGCGTAACAAGGCTTTTGGTCAGCCCGCTACTGATAGCACTAAAGCGCGTTATTGGTGATCGTGACTATCTTGATTATCTGCGTAGTTTTCGCTACCCGCTTTCCGGTGAGTTCGCAATGCGTGCGCCGGTACTTCCGGATCTACGTATTCCATCCGACTGGGGTCTTGAAATCGGTGTGCTTTCTGAAGCGTGGCGCAACCTTGCACCAAAAGCCGTATGTCAGGTGGAAATATCAGACGCTTATGATCATAAGCATCAGCAATTAAGCCCCGAGGACTCTCAAGCCGGCTTAAACCGAATGTCGACAGACATCTGCAAAGCAATTTTCCGCAAGCTCGCAGCAGACGGTACAGTGTTTACTGCTAATATATTCCGCACTCTGAAAGCAACCTATTACCGCAGCGCGCTGGATCTACTTGATGCTTACTACAATGACGCACAAATGAACGGCTTGACAATCGACAGGCACAGTGAAGAACGTTCGATTGAATTGTTCGCTAACAATATCATTCAAGCCGGCCAGCTATTTCTTGAAAATCCGCAGGAGACTCCATTCATACCCACCTGGAATCGCGTAAATTCTGCAGACCCGTCTTTTCTGCGTAATTTACATGAAGCAGTTACAGAGGATGACTCCGAGTACAGCCGGTAAGCACTATAAGTAGCGCCTTTAGACAGCTAGCCGGTGATTGTGAGGCGCTTGAGCTGAATTAAACTGAAAATCTAGCCTGCATTATTTGTCAGTTACTGATCCAACAACATTGATAAGGCTTCAGTGTTATCACTCTCGACACATGCTCCACTTTCGACTCAGTCTCTATCAGCACGCCGCTGATTAAGTCTGTCCATTTTTCATCATCAATAAGGTTAAGTGCTTCCGTTTCCACTTCTACCACCTGATCACTGACGTTATGCAGTGCAAAAATAGATTGCCGTCGATCCAGGCTCTGTCGCCATAACCCGAACAGTCTATCGTCCAGAGGAATAGTAAATTGTGTTGCATTCGGATGAAAGGCTGGTTGCTCACCTCGTATACGCAATAGCTCTGATAGCGCCTTCAGCACTTGAGACTGCTCTGATTCTGGATCATCCAACAGTGAATTCAAACTTTGGTAATCCCAACGGTGACGATTAATCGCCCGGTTCATCCCGCGACGCTGAACCGCTTCGTGATCATTGGGAGTCGCTAACATCGAGTGAATATAGAAAGCAGGGATACCTTCAAGAGACATAACTATTGTTTGTGAACATATGAATCGGGCTTGATGAAATTCGTCTTCACCGCTAAACGTCCGTTTTGTCGCCTCAAAGTAAGTGGTGTTGATCTCGTAAGGTGCTTCACCACCATCCGGCAAAGTACGCATCGATACCAGCCCGCCACTATCACGAACGGTGTCTATCATGCGCTCCTGTTCTGTGGCGGGTAGCACTCCCTCCGCCGGCCGCATACCTATGCCATCATGACTGGCGGTAAAATTTAAGTACGTACAACCCAATGGTGCTGGTGGCATTCCACGTTGCCAACGCTTGAGGTAGGCAGCCGTTCCAGACATCATGGCATGCAATACCAGCGGTGGCAGTGGAAAGTTATAAATAACATGTGCTTCATCATGATTGCCAAAATAACTAAGGTTTTCGGCTTTGGGCACGTTGGTTTCAGTTAGCAGAATCACCTGCTCTTCAGCATAGTCGCACAACAGGCGCATCAGTTTGACAATTGCATGTGTCTGCGGCAAATGTACGCAGGATGTTCCTGCCTGTTTCCAAAGAAAAGCTACCGCATCCAGCCTGATGATTCTGACACCGTTATTAATATGAAGCCGGATAATGCGTATGAATTCTAACAATACTTCCGGGTTACGGAAATCAAGATCGATCTGATCATGACTAAAAGTACACCAGACATGACGAGCGCCGTTGGCGGTTTCTATCTGCTGTAATAAGGGAGTTGTGCGAGGACGTACAACATCCTTCAAATCATCCTCAGGGGACGCCTCGAAGAAAAACTTATCGTAAGGTCTATTGTTCTGTCGATATTGGTTAAACCATTCTCCCTGACTGGAAACATGATTGAGCACCAGGTCAGACATCAGCTGAAAGCGCTCCGAGATACGGTTGATATCTGGCCAGTCGCCAAGCATCGGGTTTACGGTTTTAAAGTCGGTTACTGCAAATCCGTCATCAGAAGTATAGGGGAAAAAAGGCAGAATATGCACGCTGTTAACAACAGATTGCATTCGCCGAAGTAGAAAATCATGCAGCAAATCCAGCGGCTTATGCGCACCATCAATGAAGGAGTCACCGTAGGTAATCAACAGAGCATCACGCTCGGTCCAGAGATCATTGCCAGGGTGTCTTCCAGTTACGCCCGGTTTTTTTTCTGTCGGCCAGAATGCCTCTATAACCAGAGAGGATAATTTATCTAACTCAGCGTCCGGGTAAATTTCGTGCAATAAAGAATTTATTCGGGTAACAAATGTAGCCATAGAATATTATCTAGCTTATGCAGCCATGGGTTTCTGGGAGAACCCGTAAGTTGAAGCGAGCATTATTATAACTTTACATAGACCACCAGTGCACCAGGCAAAGGCGGGTATTTTCTCTTTTGTTATCCGCAAAGCCCGAGCAATCTGCTCGCACCCTCTTATTGCACAATAGGGTGGATTATGTTCTGTCATTTATGCTTGCGCCTGTTACGGCGACGACTCAATACCGCATAAGCAAAAATACAGATCACAATCACCAGAAAGCTCACGGCTGTTGTCACTGTTCCCAACGCATAGATAGACGGATCTGTAACTGTGGTAGTAAGACCTCGCAACTCAAGTGGCAGAGTATTTAAGCCACCTATCGCCTGGGAGGTTCTGGCCAGCTTAGTTGGCCGCTATGTGCCAATGAGAAGCGGGTAATTCCGCTTGACTCAACGTGGTTGCCGTCCCTGGCGATCAATATCCCTTACACGACTGAGCTAGTACGGGGCGCCTGGAGGAGGAAAGCACTGTACTGACAAAAATCATAGATAAGGCAATATTTTTTTTAAACAGTCAATTTTGCATCGGAGTGCTGCAAAATTCGTTCGCCAAACTGTTGAAGACAACACATCTGTGCAACACATCGACTGACGGAATGCGGTGGTGCACCCGCTGTTAGTGGGTGAAGTAACCTGGGTATTGATGGTGCGGTTAGGGTATAGGACGTCTTTTTTCTACCGTGGACTAAGCCACTGATGAAGACCGAAAAGCCAAAGACATAACAAGCGCACTCAAAAAAGGTCGGCGAAGACTGAAGTTGCCTCGGGCACTTTAGCAGACGACTGACGCATTTGCGCAGTGAATTGTCGGCTAAAGGAATATAGACGTTCCGTCGGTACAACACTGAATCGAATGGACTGAATTTGCATCACTCTGATGCGTTATTAATGCTGTCTAAAACAATAAATGCCGCGGTATTGTTTATAGCGGCAGTGAATACATCCCAAGCAACAATGTACCGTAACACTGAGTAAGAGAGATCAATTGTAATGAAATACTACACTCGAAGATTTGTCAGGCCTAACGATCTAAACATCAGCGACCGATTGTTTGGTGGTCAGTTACTGAGTTGGATAGATGAAGAAGCGGCCATCTATGCGTCATGCCAGATGAAGCATGACAAGGTTGTGACCAAATACATGTCCGAAATTGACTTCAAGATTTCCACCCAGACCGGTGACATTCTGGAATTTGGTCTGGAGGTGGTAAGTGCTGGCAACACTTCCCTGACTACACGGTGTGAAGTACGGCATAAAAAAAATCCCGTAGTGTCGTAATCACGGTAGACCGAATTGTTTTTGTAGGAAGCTAAAATTCTTTACTACGTTTTATTGGTTGATAAGAGTTTTATACAGGAAAAATGTTAGAATCCAAAAGTAGGTGGCACCGCCAACGGCTAAAATTCAAAAATCTGACGTCAGCATATTCGGCTACCTGTATAAATAGTACAAGGCATTTCAACGTCTAACTTCCAAACACTCACAGAGTTAACACCAACAAAATGAAGAAGCTTGCAGCGTTTGTGTTTCCCGGTTTTGAAACGCTTGACTATTTCGGTCCTATAGAAATGTTAGGTGGTTTTGGCGAAGAAATCGAATTAATAACTGTTGCCCAAGGGCAAGACCCAGTGTCAAGTGTACATGGTCAGCGAATTGTTATCGACAAAACAATAGCTGAAAAAAATGACTACGATCTAGTGCTTATACCTGGAGGGGATGCCGCTTTGATCGTAGCAAAAGATGAAGAACTTACACAGTGGATCAGGGAGGCATCAGCAAATGCAGAGCGCGTAATGGCGGTTTGTACAGGAACTGTGTTGCTGGGGATTGCCGGAGTACTAGATGGACGTAAGGCAACAACAAACAAGCTCGATTTCATGAAAACTGTACCGCTTGCACCAAACGTTGACTGGGTTAAAGAGGCTCGATGGGTTAAAGACGGAAAGTTTTACACGTCATCTGGTGTGTCTGCAGGAATGGACATGGCACTTGCTGTAATGGAGGATTTGTTTGGTGGCGAAATGGCGGATAGGATCGCGCTGGGCTGTGAATACGAATGGCATAAAGACGCTAACCGAGATCCGTTTGCAAAAACAGCAGGCTTGATCTAATACGATTGGGAGCTTCTTCTAATTGCCGGCCTCTTAGGAGTGTAATTTCAAGCTGCTGGTGAAACTCAGCCGTAGCGCACATATCTTCAATCTCTGAATTTTCAGCTACGTTCGTGTAGGGACTTACTTAGTTTTACTATCGGTCTGTATTGGTTCTTAATTGGAAAAGATATGCAATTTAGAAGGCTCATCAATGTCGATGTCTTAGTCGATGACACAAGAATCGAGCTGGATAACTTGATAATACGGTTGCTTAATTCATTTCTGTAAAACGAGAACGATACTCTTGAGGTTTGATCCTCAGTTGCCGTAAAAAAGCGCGTTGCATCCTATCACTACTTAGAAATCCACATTTATTTGCTATGGTGCTGATGTTGTAGTGGCTGTGTGGAAGCAAGCGACATGCCGCTTCTACGCGTATAGATTACACTGCTTTCGCTGGTGTAATCCCGGTTTCAGACAAGTATAATCTTGCAAATGTGCGTGCACTCATAGCAACGCGATCGGCAAGAATCTGATTGTTTATATTGTTCTGGAAGTTATTTTGAATCCAGCTATTTAGTTCATCAAAACGTCCCGTGTTATCTGTTGATTGTAATGCCAATGTTTGACTAAATTGGGATTGGCCACCTGGCCGTACAAAGTAAGTTACCAACGATCTGGCAATCGATAGTCCAACATTAGTGGTCAGATCATTTGAAACCATTTTAATCGCCATGTCGATGCCAGCTGTAACTCCTGCAGATCTCCAATACTTTCCATCAGCAATATATATTCGATCTTTTTCCACACGTAGCGTCGGGTATTCGCGCTGGAGTCGTTCACATGACTCCCAATGAGTGACAGCATGTTTACCGTGTAGCAGTCCGCATTTAGCCAGAACAAATGTACCAGTGCAAATCGCTGCAACTCGTCTGGACTTTGATGCTAGTAGGTAAACGCCATCTATAAAGTCTTGATCCAACAACGTGTCGTATACACCATTGCCACCAACAACAAGCAGTGTATCTATTGTGCATTCTACGCACTTATCCAGGGGCTTAGACTCGATATTTACAGTAGTGTCTGTTTCTAGTATTCCGCCGCTTTTCGATATGACAAATGGTTTATAGGGCTTCTCACCTTTCTCATTTACGGCATCCGAGAAAACCTGTAGTGGGCCTGCAAGGTCAAGAAGCTTTATTCCCGGGTATACGACAAATGCGATATTCAGTGTCATACGATTGTGCACATTGGCAGTAAATGAGGGTTTAATGTCATTTATGCCATACGGCGGTGGGCTAGTCTACAGCTGTCGTCATATAACGAGTTGATAAATGCTAATTCTCAAACCAAATTGCGAGTGTTGCGACAAGGACCTGCCAGCAAGTTCAATCGAAGCCAGGATATGTTCGTATGAGTGTACCTTTTGTAGAACTTGTGTTGTAGATGTCTTGTCGAACGTGTGCCCAAACTGTGGTGGAGGGTTTGTACCCAGGCCTATTCGCCCGAAGGTAGCTAGAAGACCAAATACAAGTATATCCCATCAGCCATCTTCTAAAACACGAGTTAATACCAGCTACTCTACTGAACAGCTCAGAGATTTCGCACTATCAACGAAAGATATTTCTCCGGAAGATCGATAAGCAAGGGAAAGTAACATCTTTGGTAATCTAGCTTATTAACTCATTACCAGTTTGAAGAGAAAAAACAACTTGTAAGTAAATGGTATAGTGCGTCGATGTACAGACTAGCGTAATTGACTATCTAATTCGCTGTACGTTACACCAATTTCTCAGGGACTATCCGGATCGTTAGATAAAAAAGAAGCGACGTTATGAGTAACAATCAAATTATAAACCTGGACCAGCTAGAGTTTTCATTGCACTCTCATGGAGAGAGTTTTCAGGCCGAAATTGCACCGGTAGCAAATAACCTCAAAACAGATAAATTAGGTTATCGTGTCACACGTGTCCCGCCGGGAAAGAGCGCCTGGCCACTACACGCTCACTATGCAAATGAGGAGATGTTCTTCGTTTTAAGTGGAAGTGGTAGCGTGAAAATTGGATCTGCAGTGCACAAAATACGAGTAGGTGATTTTATATCTGCTCCACCTAACCCGGAAGAGCCACATCAGATAATAAATAGTTCTGACTCAACTCTCACATATCTTTGTGTAAGTACTATGCTGGAACCTGAAGTAGCTGTGTATCCAAATTCGAACAAAATAGGTGTAGTCGCTGGTGCACCACCTGGCCGTGTAGGCAATAAGAATGGTATCTTTAAAATCGTAAAAAATGATTCTGGATTAGGGTATTGGGATGGTGAAGATTAGTCGTACCGGGCAGTGAAAACCAGGAAATTTCAAGCTAGCGCAACTTTGTTTTTGGTTGCGCGCAAATTGCGTTACCTCGCATAACTGGACCGCGGCATTGTGGTAGATTGACGTTTTAGTTCGTTGACAACACTCACTGTCAGCCCAGGTGCTTGAATTGTTCAGCGCGTCACCGCTCTAACCCGAACGTAAGTTGCTTCAATGTTGTCGGTTACTGTCAGTTTATTGTACATATGTTCCAACGAGTAGTCCTTGGTGGCGTTATAATTAGCGGTGAAAGGACAGTAACTAAGTGCTTACCGATTGATAATCGGATCTTCATTGTATTTTCTTTGAGCATACGTGTGGTATTTGTTGTTGCGGTTAAATTGTGTGGGTGGCTTGATAGTAATTGGCGGTTTATACTTCCTGCCCTTTCGAACAATAATATTATGAAAATTCGCAATTAGACAAAAAAACGAATTAGAAGAATGATCATGAAATTTGCGGTGAGTGTTTTAACTACTATCTTAACTATTACAATAGTTTCCGCTCAATCATCAGCGTCTATCGTTACGCTTAATGGTGAAGTCATTGCCAATGAGAAGCTCTCTCACGGTGAATTGTTCTTGCTTGAACCACATGAGCGATGCTCTCCGCATAGTGATGCACTACTTCGTGAGCGGGCAGTTGAAGCCATACTGCTCGAACGTTGGCTGGTTGATCACTTCACGGCAAAAGACGCCAAATCTGATCTCGAAGCAATTGCTTTCAATAGGAACACATTGGCGGATTTAATCAGATATTTAGAAAAAGAAAATCCACAAGGCGAGGAGCGTGACAACATACTCTTTCAAATGGCGCTCTACAATTATTCCACCGATTTCTACGATATTAAAGATGAAATTAAGCTAACTTCTGCTGAGTATGAAGTGGAAAATCAGCATTTAGTAGACATCGCTCACCCACTGGTTAACACCACTGTGGCCTTTAAAGTGAGAGGTATCGACCTGTTTTCACTAGAAGATTCAGCAAATGTGGCTGAGATGTTTAGGGCTGGTGCGGATATCGAAGAAGTTCGTGAACAATACATGCCACACGTAAATCCAGTTAGAGATGGTAAACGCTGGATCCCAGCGATGCCGAAAGACGTTGATCCAGTTCCTGACTACAACGGAAAATATTGGCGCGATCAGTACCCGGAATGGAATGCCGACATGCAAATTGGACAAGTTGTTGGTCCCCATATTCGGTGGACCGACTCGAAAATGACGGGCAAGGGTACGCTGACTTACACTTACTTTGTTGTTGTCGATCGGCTCGAAACTGAAAATCACACGAACGAAAAGGCCGACACCCGAATCGACAGAATAACCGGAAGTATTAAGTCGTTTAGCATTAACGACCTGTTTAAAGAAAAACAGGAAAGCGACTATAGAAAGCCCGGTGATGGGCTCACCAGCATCGCAGAACAAAGAAGTTTTAAAAGCATGTGGAAGATGCGACTGTTTGAGAAAAACAAGTTCGACGCATTAAGGAACAAACTACGTGAAAACGCGGAGGTACAAGTTAATGGTGTAACCGTATCCAGCGATGTAGAGTTCGCGGGTTGTGAAGGTGCCACTCCAGCGAGTGTTGCTTACTTGGAAGCGTCAAAACCACACTAAATTCTGCCCCGCGCGCCTTGTGCTATTGAATCACCGGACCTGATAAATATACAAAGTATTTCTGCGGTGATTTACTCTACCTACAAGTCAGGTTCTAGCCCGTTCAAATTCTGCCCACACCGCTTCCAGTTTTTCTATGTTAAAGCCAGGCTCGCGTGCCGGACCCAAAACGATAGACTCGCTCGACTCTACCGTAGAAATTGCACTTTCCAGTTCTTCAATAACCTCGGCAGGGATAACCAGCGCACCATGCCGGTCTGCATGGATAAGCTCACCCTGAGCGACCCGCATACCCATGATGTTTACCGGCGTACCGATATCGACAACATGCACGTAACCGTGACTGGGCCCGATACTGCCTGCCAGAACAGGAAAACCTGCATCGATAACATCGAGATCACGCATCACGCCGTTGGTAACGGCACCAGATAAACCAAGCCCTTTGTGGACCGCCACATGCACCTCACCCCACCAACCGGCAATACAGTTCGGGTAGTCGACATCTTCAACGACGGCTGCAGTTGGCCCATCGCCATCTGCCATTGATCTGAAGTAATTCATCCGTCGAGCTCTTATAACCTCGACAGGTTCTGACGGTGGGGCGAGGCCGCTTATTCTGGCTGTTCGCGCAAAACCGACAATGGCAGGATCACCCGCCTTTGAGTGCAACATGGTGCCTCGGGTAAAACGATTGAAGCCGCGTTTGCCCTGCGCAAATTCTATGGCATTACAGACGGTAGGCGTATCTACTGAGCGCAACTTTTCTAACAGACTGTTTGAGAGTGTCACGGGCTTAACCATTTATGTAGTATCCGGTTCGTTTGTTCGGGTTGTTCCAGCGTAGGTAAGTGTCCGGCGTCAGATATGACTTCCAAACGAGAACCTTCAACGAGCTGATGCATCAGTTGATGGCGATCTATCGGACACAGCTGATCCTCTGCTCCACAGGCAATCAGCGTTGGTACTTTTACCGCG
>CALLBO010000119.1 GCA_937998875.1 uncultured Granulosicoccaceae bacterium | reverse complement strand
GCAGGGTTCCGATTGTCCAGACGCCGGTGCCTGCATCGTAAGCACCCTGGCTTACTGACCCATTGTTGGCGCTTGCTGTTAAGCCTGCCGGTAGCAGATCTGTCAGTACTACATTCGTTGCCTGTGCAGCGCCGTTGTTATTCACTTCGATCTGGAACGTAACCGTGTCACCTTCTTCAGGTGTGCTGTCACCGCTGGCGAGTGTCTTTACAGTGACCAGATCGGCGTCATCATCTACATTCACTGCTTCAACAAGATCATCACCTGCTGTCGATGGATCAGGCTGATCTCCGGCCGCTGCTGTCGTGATGTTATTGATGGTGTTTCCACCCTCACCAACATCCACGGTACCTTCCAGCGTTAGCGTCGCACCACTACCATTAGCCAGTGTTCCAACTGTCCAGATGCCGCTTAATGCGTCATAAGCACCCTGACTTACAGTGCCGTTGTTGGCTGTTGCAGTTAAGCCCGCCGGCAAAAGATCAGTCAGTGTTACATTCGTTGCCTGTGCCGCGCCATTATTGTTTACCGTAATCTCGAAGGTGACTATCTCACCCTCAGCCGGCGTGCTGTCACCACTGGCAAGCATCTTCACGGTTACCAGATCGGCATTATCATCCGCACCAACCGCTTCAGTGAGATCATCACCCAGCGTGGTTGGATCCGGCTGATCCCCACTGGCAGCTGTGGTGACATTCAGGATAGTGTTGCCACCCTGGCCGACATCAAGCGTACCTTCAAGCGTTAAAGTCGCACCGGCACCGGTGGCAAGTGTCCCAATCGTCCAGACACCCGTTGACGCATCGTAACTACCCTGGCTCACTGTACCGTTGTTTCCAGTTGCCGTGAGGCCTGCCGGTAACAGATCTGTCAGTGAAACAGTGGTCGCCTGTGCGGCACCATCGTTAGTTACTGCAACCTGGAACGTGACCGTATCACCTTCTGCCGGTGTGCTGTCTCCACTGGTAAGTGTCTTTACAGTGACCAGATTCGCATCGTCATTAACGTCAACCGCTTCAGCCAGATCATCACCTGCTGTACTCGGATCAGGCTGATCCCCGCTTGCTGCTGTGGTGATGTTGTTGATGGTGTTGCCACCCTCACCCACATCTACTGTACCTTCCAGTGTCAGTGTTGCGCTTCCACCATTGGCCAGTGTGCCGACTGTCCAGACTCCAGTGCCGGCATCATATGAACCCTGACTTACTGCGCCGTTGTTCACTGTCGCAGTTAAACCTGCTGGCAACAGATCAGTCAGTGATACATTGGATGCCATCGCAGCACCGTTGTTATCCACTTCGATCTGAAAGGTGACTGTATCACCCTCTGCTGGTGTGCTATCTCTACTGGCAAGTGTCTTTACAGTGACCAGATTGGCATCCTCATCAACGTCTACCGCTTCAGCCAGATCATCACCTGCCGTACTTGGATCAGGCTGATCCCCGCTTGCTGCTGTGGTGATGTTGTTGATGGTATTACCACCCTCACCAACATCTACTGTACCTTCCAGTGTCAGTGTTGCGCTTCCACCATTGGCCAGCGTACCGACTGTCCAGACTCCGGTGCCGGCATCATATGAACCCTGACTTACTGCGCCGTTGTTCGCAGTTGCTGTTAAGCCTGCTGGCAACAGATCAGTCAGTGATACATTCGTTGCCTGCGCGGCACCGTTGTTGTCTACTTCGATTTGGAACGTAACCGTATCGCCTTCTTCAGGTGTGCTGTCCCCACTGGCAAGCGTTTTTACTGTTACCAGATCAGCATTATCATCTGCACCAACCGCTTCGGTCAGGTCATCCCCCAGCGTGGTGGGATCAGGCTGATCGCCACTGGCAGCTGTGGTGATATTCAGAATGGTATTACCACCCTGGCCCGCATCGAGAATACCCTCCAGCGTTAGCGTAGCGTTGCTACGGATAGAGAGAGTTCCGATTGTCCAGACACCGGTACCTGCATCGTAGCTGCCCTGGCTCACGGTGCCGTTGTTAGCAGTCGCTGTCAGTCCCGACGGTAAAAGATCAGTCAGTGAGACATTGGTTGCCTGTGCGGCTCCGTTGTTATCCACTTCGATCTGGAATGTGACTGTATCACCCTCTGCCGGCGTGCTGTCACCGCTGGCAAGCGTCTTTACAGTGACCAGATTGGCTTCATCATCAACGTCAACCGCCTCAGCCAGATCATCACCTGTTGTCGATGGGTCGGGTTGATCACCCGCAGCTGCCGTCGTGATGTTATTGATGGTGTTACCACCCTCGCCAACATCTACTGTGCCTTCCAGTGTCAGTAGCGCGGTTGCACCATCAGCCAATGTACCGATGCTCCAGACACCATTTCCTGCGTTATACGTGCCCTGACTTACTATTCCGTTGTTGGCTGTCGCTGTTAAACCGGACGGTAACAGATCGGTCAGTGATACATTCGTTGCCCGTGCAGCTCCGTTGTTATTCACTTCGATCTGGAACGTAACCGTGTCGCCTTCTTCCGGCGTGCTATCACCGCTGGCAAGCGACTTTACAGTGACCAGATCTGCATCATCATCGACGACAACTGATTCAGCAAGGTCATCACTTGCTGTTGAGGGATCAGGTTGATCACCCGCTGCCGCCGTCGTGATATTGTTGATCGTGTTGCCACCCTCACCAACATCTACTGTTCCTTCCAGCGTCAGTGTTGCGCTTCCACCGTCGGCCACTGTGCCGACTGTCCAGACGCCAGTACCTGCATCATACGAACCCTGACTTACCGAACCGTTGTTAGCAGTGGCTGTAAGGCCTGACGGTAAAAGATCAGTCAGTGATACATTCGTTGCCTGTGCAGCGCCGTTGTTGTTAACTGCTATCTCGAACGTGACAGTGTCACCTTCTGCCGGTGTGCTGTCACCACTGGCAAGCGTTTTCACTGTTACCAGATCAGCGTTATCATCTGCACCAACCGCTTCGGTCAGATCATCCCCAAGCGCAGTCGGGTCTGGCTGATCGCCACTGGCAGCTGTGGTGACATTCAGAATGGTATTGCCACCCTGGCCCGCATCGAGAATACCTTCCAGCGTTAGCGTAGCGTTGCTGCCAACTGAGAGTGTTCCGATCGTCCAGACGCCAGTGCCGGCATCGTAGCTACCCTGGCTCACTGTTCCGTTGTTCGCCGTGGCTGTTAAGCCCGACGGCAACAGATCAGTCAGCGATACGTTGGTTGCCTGTGCAGCACCGTTGTTATCCACTTCGATCTGAAAGGTGACTGTATCACCCTCTGCTGGTGTGCTATCTCCACTGGCAAGTGTCTTTACAGTGACCAGATTGGCATCGTCATCAACGTCTACCGCTTCAGCCAGATCATCACCCACTGTTGACGGATCAGGCTGATCCCCGCTTGCTGCTGTGGTGATGTTGTTGATGGTATTACCACCCTCACCAACATCTACTGTGCCTTCCAGTGTCAGTAGCGCGGTTGCACCATCAGCCAATGTACCGATGTTCCAGACACCGCTTCCTGCATCATACGAACCCTGGCTCACTGAGCCATTGTTCGCCGTCGCTGTCAAACCGGACGGTAAAAGATCAGTCAATGAAACATTAGTTGCTTGCGCAGCACCGTTATTGTCAACTGCTATCTCGAAGGTAACCGTGTCACCTTCTTCTGGCGTGCTATCACCGCTCGCAAGTGTCTTTACGGTGACCAGATCCGCACTATCATCAACATCTACGGCTTCAGCCAGATCATCGCCTGCTGTCGTTGGATCAGGTTGATCTCCTGTTGCTGCAGTGGTGATGTTGTTGATCGTGTTGCCACCCTCACCAACATCTACTGTTCCTTCCAGCGTCAGTGTTGCGCTTCCACCGTCGGCCACTGTGCCGACTGTCCAGACGCCAGTACCTGCATCATACGAACCCTGACTTACTGAACCGTTGTTAGCAGTGGCTGTAAGGCCTGACGGTAAAAGATCAGTCAGCGATACATTCGTTGCCTGTGCAGCACCGTTGTTATCCACTTCAATCTGGAATGTGACAGTGTCTCCCTCTGCCGGTGTGCTGTCTCCACTGGCAAGTGTCTTTACAGTGACCAGATTGGCATCGTCATCAACGTTAACCGCTTCAGCCAGATCATCGCCTGCTGTCGTTGGATCGGGCTGATCTGCAGTTGCCGCAGTTGTGATGTTGTTGATTGTGTTGCCACCCTCACCAACATTCACTGTTCCTTCAAGCGTCAGAGTGGCGGTTCCACCATCGGCTAATGTACCGATACTCCAGACTCCGGTGGCGGCATTGTAACTACCCTGACTTACTGAGCCGTTGTTAGCAGTCGCTGTCAAACCTGACGGTAATAGATCCGTTAGTGAAACGTTTGTTGCCTGCGCAGCACCGTTATTGTCCACTTCGATCTCGAAGATAACCGTGTCACCTTCTTCAGGTGAGCTGTCTCCGCTTGCAAGTGTCTTCACTGTTACAAGGTTGGCGTCACCCCCAACATCTACGGCTTCGGCCAGATCATCACCTGCTGTCGTTGGATCAGGCTGATCTCCACTTGCTGCTGTGGTGATGTTATTGATGATGTTGCCACCTTCACCCACATCTACTGTGCCTTCCAGTGTTAGCGTGGCACTTCCACCATCTGCCAGCGTGCCTATACTCCAGACACCAGTGGCGGCATTGTAACTACCCTGACTTACCGCGCCATTGTTCGCTGTCGCCGTTAAACCCGCTGGCAACAGGTCGGTCAGTGAAACATTCGTTGCCTGTGCAGCACCGTTGTTGTCAACTTCGATTTCAAACGTAACCGTATCACCTTCTTCCGGTGTGCTGTCACCGCTGGCAAGTGTCTTCACTGTTACCAGATTGGCGTCATCTTCAACATCTACCGCTTCAGCCAGATCATCGCCTGCCGTAGTCGGATCAGTCTGATCCCCACTTGCTGCTGTAGTGATGTTATTGATGGTATTGCCACCTTCACCAATATCTACGGTACCTTCCAATGTTAGCGTGGCGCTTCCACCAACAGCCAATGTACCGATGTTCCAGACACCAGTACCTGCATTGTAGCTACCCTGGCTTACTGAACCGTTGTTAGCAGTTGCTGTTAGACCAGATGGCAAAAGATCCGTTAATGAAACATTCGTTGCCTGTGCAGCACCATTGTTGTCCACTTCTATTTCAAACGTGACCGTATCACCTTCTTCCGGTGTGCTATCTCCGCTGGCAAGTGACTTTACGGTGACCAGATTGGCATCGTCTTCAACATCTACCACTTCAACCAGATCATCACCGGCTGTCGACGAATCAGGCTGATCTCCTGCCGCCGCCGTCGTGATATTGTTGATGGTGTTGCCACCCTCACCAACATCTACTGTTCCTTCGAGTGTCAGAGTGGCTGTGCCACCGTTAGCCAGTGTGCCAACCGTCCACACTCCAGTACCCGCATCGTACGAACCCTGACTTACCGAGCCATTGTTCGCCGTGGCTGTTAAACCTGCAGGCAACAGATCAGTCAGCGATACATTCGTTGCCTGTGCAGCACCGTTGTTATCCACTTCAATCTGGAAGGTGACTGTGTCTCCCTCTGCCGGGGTGCTGTCACCGCTGGCAAGTGTCTTCACTGTTACCAGATTGGCATCATCTTCAACATCTACCGCTTCAGCCAGATCATCGCCTGCTGTAGTCGGATCGGTTTGATCTCCACTTGCTGCTGTGGTGATGTTGTTGATGGTATTACCACCCTGACCAACATTTACTGTTCCTTCCAGTGTCAGTGTCGCAGTTGCTCCATCGACCAATGTACCGATATTCCAGACACCAGTGCCCGAATTGTAGCTACCCTGGCTTACTGAACCGTTGTTCGCTGTTGCTGTCAAACCCGCAGGTAACAGATCGGTCAGTGAAACATTCGTTGCCTGTGCAGCACCGTTGTTGTCCACTTCTATTTCAAAGGTAACCGTGTCACCTTCTTCAGGTGTGCTGTCACCACTGGCAAGTGTCTTCACCGTGACGAGATTAGCATCGTCCTCAACATCTACCGCTTCCGTCAGATCATCACCTGCTGTAGTCGGATCGGTTTGATCTCCACTTGCGGCCGCGGTGATGTTGTTGATGGTATTACCACCCTGACCAACATTTACTGTTCCTTCCAGTGTCAGTGTCGCAGTTGCGCCATCAACCAATGTCCCGATGGTCCAGACACCACTTCCTGCATTGTAAGTTCCCTGACTTACTGTGCCATTGTTCGCCGTGGCTGTTAAACCTGCAGGCAACAGATCAGTCAGCGATACATTCGTTGCCTGTGCAGCACCGTTATTGTCCACTTCGATTTCGAAGGTAACCGTGTCCCCTTCTTCTGGCGTGCTGTCACCACTGGCAAGTGTCTTCACTGTTACCAGATTGGCGTCATCTTCAACATCTACCGCTTCAGCCAGATCATCGCCTGCCGTAGTCGGATCAGTCTGATCTCCACTTGCAGCCGTGGTGATGTTATTGATGGTATTACCACCCTGACCAACATTTACTGTTCCTTCCAGTGTCAGTGTCGCTGTTGCTCCATCGACCAATGTACCGATATTCCAGACACCAGTGCCCGAATTGTAGCTACCCTGACTTACTGTGCCATTGTTCGCTGTTGCTGTTAGACCTGCAGGCAACAGATCCGTGAGTGATACATTCGTTGATTGAGCAGCACCGTTGTTATCCACTTCGATCTGGAACGTAACCGTGTCCCCTTCTTCAGGCGAACTGTCACCGCTGGCAAGTGTCTTCACTGTTACCAGATTGGCATCGTCCTCAACATCTACCGCTTCCGTCAGATCATCACCTGCTGTAGTCGGATCGGTTTGATCTCCACTTGCTGCTGTGGTGATGTTGTTGATGGTATTACCACCCTGACCAACATTTACTGTTCCTTCCAGTGTCAGTGTCGCAGTTGCGCCATCAGCCAATGTACCGATATTCCAGACACCAGTGCTCGAATTGTAGCTACCCTGGCTTACTGAACCGTTGTTCGCAGTTACTGTTAGACCCGCAGGTAACAGATCAGTCAGGGAAACATTGGTGGCCTGTGCAGCACCGTTGTTGTCCACTTCGATCTCGAACGTAACTGTGTCGCCTTCTTCCGGTGTGCTGTCACCGCTGGCAAGTGTCTTAACGGTTACCAGGTTGGCGTCATCTTCAACATCTACCGCTTCAGCCAGATCATCACCTGCGGTCGTAGGATCTGGCTGATCTCCACTTGCTGCTGTGGTGATGTTGTTGATCGTATTACCGCTCTGACCAACGTTTACAGTACCTTCCAGCGTCAGTGTCGCTGTTGCACCATTGGACAATGTACCGATGCTCCAAACACCGCTTCCAGTATTGTAAGTTCCCTGACTTACTGTTCCATTGTTAGCAGTTGCCGTCAGACCTGATGGTAAAAGATCAGTCAGCGATACATTCGTTGCCTGTGCAGCACCGTTATTCTCAACTTCGATTTCGAAAGTAACAGTATCACCTTCTTCAGGTGTGCTGTCACCACTGGCAAGCGCCTTTACGGTTACCAGATTGGCGTCATCTTCAACATCAACCGCCTCAACCAGATCATCACCTGCTGTAGTCAGATCGGTTTGATCCCCACTTGCCGCCGTTGTGATGTTGTTGATTGTATTACCACCCTGACCAACGTTTACTGTACCCTCCAGTGTCAGCGTGGCGGTTCCACCATTCGCAAGTGTACCTATACTCCAGACGCCTGTTCCTGCAGCGTAAGAACCCTGACTGACTGTGCCGTTGTTCACCGTCGCTGTTAATCCCGCGGGTAACAGATCAGTCAGCGATACATTCGTAGCAGTAGCACCACCATTGTTATCTACTTCGATCTCGAACGTAACAGTGTCACCTTCTTCCGGTGTGCTATCACCACTGGCCAGCGTTTTTACTGTTACTAGATCCGCCAATACCTCGCGATATCCTATTTCACTGGTATCACCGTATTCGTTATCAAGATCGCTGGCGGGTGTGCTGATAACCCCATCAGTATCGTCATAACTATTTGGAGCTACGTTGTCAGCGATTCCATCACCGTCATTGTCAGCACCAGGGGTCAGACCACTTTCGCTTGTATCATCAGCACCATCGTTATCGCTGTCACTATCCAGATAATCAGGCGTTCCATCACCATCTGTATCTTCCGGAACAGTGAACGCCCCACCATGACTACCTGAGTTATCATCAAAGGTATCGACAACACCATCATCGTCTGCGTCACTTCCAATGGCGGGTGATGTGTAGCCTGCTGTCGGCTGAGCTTCGACTGCATCCGCTATGCCGTCGTTGTCACTATCCAGATCGAGGTAGTCGTCAAGACCGTCGCTGTCAGAATCGATCACAGTAACACCGGCACCACCGTTAGCAGCAGTTGGAACTCCGGTTAATGGATCCACCACCCCGTCATAAACACCATTACCATCAGTGTCCACTAACGACGTATCAGCCCCACTTTCGATCAGATCACTGATTCCGTCGTTGTCACTATCCAGGTCACGGTGGTCCGGTATACCATCGCCATCAGTATCTCGTCCGACCGGCACATCGACGGAGAAACTACCCAGCACACCGATTCCACGCGGAGCAGGATTCGTCGTTCCGGTGATTTCGTCGTAGCTGATGACCAATCTGTCGATCGGTCCGGTACTTACCGTGATCGAGCCATCGTCGTCATTGTTACTTATTGCTGTATCGTCGTTCAACGCTGTGGCCACATTTCCAGCGACCGACAAAGTAGCATTAACGGGGTCAACCAGAGCCATGGATACAGCCTGAACCGCCCCACCCTGGAATCCATTCACAGTAACTCTGTCGCGGCGTCCGGTTGAAGGATTGGACGGGTTACTGGCGTCGATGTCACTGATTTCAGTTGAAAGCCCGTTGATTGTGACGGGGTTGGTTGTGCCGGATTCGAAGAATTCTGCAGTAATCGTGACTGGGGACGGCGCACCGTTAGGCGGATCAAATACAATACCTAAGTCATCAATCGCGCCGGCGAATCCTGTTGCGGCTACATCAAAAAACGGAGCAGTAACCCCCCCGACAGAAATGAAGTTTCCGTTGGTCGACGTAATCGTGAATCTAACATCTATATCGGTACTAACCGAAAACGTTTGACTTAAAGAACCCCCTGTATAGCCCGAAAGATCCACGGTTTCTGTAGTAACTGAAAAACCTTCTTCACTGTCAGGGATACCGTCGTTGTCATCGTCGAGGTCATCAACATCATCAACGTTGTCACCGTCTAAGTCAGCTAGAATTCCACTAAAGTTTACAGCCCGAATGGTCCGGCTTTCTACGATACCGGTTTTAAATTCTAAATCCCAGTCACCACCTTTGGCCTCACTACCAGTATCATCAACGGAGGCCGCAATGTCTGCACCCGTTAGCTCTGACAATAAAGCCGCCGCTGCTTCGCCCTTCGCTCCAGCAGAAAAATCACAACCATATAAAAGAATATCGCCGTTATCTGAAAGTGACTCTCTTATAGAAGTCAGTTCATCAACGTACTGAGTTAGCATGCTCTGGCTGTCTAAAACACCTGAGCCGAGCTCCAGCCTGCCCTGATCACCATGTGAGATGATATGCACGGCTTCAACATTTTCAAACTGTGCCAGTATCGCACTGATTTGCGGCAAGCCGTCGGCGTAGGAACCTATAAAGTAAACAGGAACTGACGGATCAACAGTATTCAGGATATCTTCGATATCAGCATTTTTTTGAACAACAACCGCACTGTCTATAAACACCACTTCAGATGGATTACCGTCAGCTATATCAGCAGAGGTGTCGACTGGAGAAATTTCATTTCGATCTTCCGACGACTTGCTGACAGGCAAAACTTGCAGCGCATCATCAAAGTAGCTGTCTCTTGACTCGAAGTTTAATGCGTCTGCAGTTGTACTAAGGACTGCCCCGTCAAGTAGAAAACGTTGTTCAAGTGCTTGTAAAGAAATAGCTTTTGCGGTGTTGCTATTATTCTTTTTGGTAGATCGCATTTATTCGCCTTCACTTCCCGCCGTCCTTCCATCACATAACCGTCGAGAGTATTGATATTATTATTCAACTCGCACAAATCCATATCCGCAGGGATAGCGGGCAGTGCGGTATAACCATGAGTCATGTGTATTACATAGTTAATGCCATTCACGTGACTTTACGGTAGTGCGAACGTAACAATCAATTTTCAATTCAGCGAAACAGCATGGCATGAAATTTATTGCCGCTCGCTTGCGCGCGAAAACACTACTGCTTGAAGGGAGGGACGTGTTTGACATGAGGTGTAAAAAACTACGATGCGTTGCGGCATTTCAAACAATGAAATGCAGTTAGATCAACGGTACTCAGCTGGTCGGTGTCACCCAAAAAGCACCAGCGCCAAAGAACTGGCGAACGAAGAATGGACTGATAGTACGAATGCAAAGTTCCACAGCTGAAATTACCAAACGCAACAGTGAATACTGTACGGTTTTACGATTAACATTCTGCGTACATGCAGAATCGAGTTTTTGATTCTGCTACAAAGAACGCGGAACTAAATCTGGCTCTTTGTTGCCAAGTTCGCTCTTGCGTCGGTCAACATATTCAGCCAACTCTTCTGCAATGGTACTATCCTGCGCCGGTGCTTCATACTCATGCAGGGCTTTCTGCCAGATCTCTGTTGCACGGGTTGTCGCATCTTTAGCACCGGCAAGTTGCCAGTTTTCCTGGTTTTGCCAATCACTTAAAAACGGTTCATAGAATGCGGTTTTATAGCGCGCCATGGTGTGATCACAACCAAAAAAGTGACCGCCCGGACCAACTTCTGTCATAGCTTCAAGTCCGGTTTCTTCCAGATTGATTTTTAAAGGCTGCAACATCGAAGACATATGTTGCAGCATCTCGCAATCGACCACCAGCTTCTCAAATGACGCAACTAGCCCTCCCTCAAGCCAGCCTGCAGCATGATAAATAAGATTGCCATGCCCCATGACAGCACTCCAGAGAGACATTTGAGTCTCCCAGGTAGCTTGTGCATCAACAGTATTTGAGGCATTGCAGGCACTGGTTCGATAAGGCAGCCCGTATCTACGGGCCAACTGACCACCGGCAATATTTGCGATTGAATTTTCCGGCGTACCAAATGCCGGGGCACCTGATCGCATATCAACGTTAGAGGTAAATCCGCCATACACTACTGGCGCACCCTTACGGGTCAATTGTGTAAGCGCTACACCAAGCAATGCTTCCGCGTTTTGCTGTGCCAGTGCGCCGGCAAGGGTTGCCGGGGTCATGGCACCCATCAATGTAAAAGGGGTTACCACCACTGCCTGACCCAGCATAGCCATTTGCATTGCGCCATAAGCCATTGCATCATCGAGCTTGCGCGGTGAATTAATATTAATATTGGTCATTACAACCGGCTGATCGCTAATCTGCGAAAGACCTTTCCCGTGCGCTATTGCACAGAGCTCTACTGCATCCCTCGCACGCCCACCACCAATTCCGGTTGCAAGAAAAGGCTTGTCACTTAACGTTAGACTTGCATACGTTGTATCTAGATGACGTGTACCCACCGGCAGATCAGTGGGTGCTACCGCCTGATTACCAAAAAAGCTGATTACATTAAAATGCTGACCAAGCTTGATCAGCTTTCTAAAATCCTCAATCGTGCCAGCACGCCTGCCGTTGATGCAGTCATGTACATTAGGCGGACCGGAAACAAGGCCGAAATTAATTGCATTGCTTCCGCAGTGGATCGTATTTTCCGGATTTCTCGCGATAAGCTCAAAGTCACCTGGCACATGCGCTATTGTTTCCAGCACTAAACCACGATCCATTTTGACGAGGCCGTCACGGGAAACATCTGCGCCTGCGGCTCGAAACAAATCAAGCGCAAGATCACCAAGTACTTCTATACCCTGCTCTTCTAGAATTTGTAGCGAGGTACTATGGACAAACTCCAGCTGTTCTTCATCGAGTGGCGTTAGCGGACTAAACGGACTAACCAGTCGACGGCGATCTATCTGCGGAATCTTCACAACAGGTTTGGATTTATCTCTGCGCCGCCTGCGCTTTGGCCTGCAGGGAGACTCTTGTTTTGTTGTATCCATAAACCCGGGCTGCCGTGTTAATACAGGCTACTTAACGTTGCGCTCATAATGATGCATTTCGACGTCATCCTGCTTCATTTCTACAATCGCCTGCTGCACATCCGCAATCGCATCTTCAAGCCTCGCTGCAACCAACTCATGATCAGTAGTGAATTCAATGTCACCGAGTAGTTTTTCGAGTCTTGATTTCCCACGCCACGCAGCATGTCTGGCCCACTCTGCATAAAGTGCTTCGGGCGGGTCAACCAGCTTTAGATCAGCATGTCGGTGCTGATCATCAAGTGAGGTATCAGTGGCTACATAACCATTCACCATGCTGATTCGCTCACCCGGCTTATTCAGTGGTCCACCACGATGCACAACCATATTGCCATGTAATGCAATGGCATAACCCGGACCTGCGAAATGTGGTGCTACGATTCTATCCAGCGGTGGTGTTTTACCTTCTTTGGCAAGTGCTGCCATCTCTGCCTTGGTACCGACGAAATATTCAAACTTGCCACCATCGAGCGTTGCTGGGTCGCTGACCATCATCACCGTATCCAGCGGCAGGGTATCGTGGTGCCATTTATCAACGGCTTTGGATAAATCATCCGGTGAAAAATTCATATGGCCAAGATGTAGAGGCATTGTATGAGGTGCGACATCAGTCTGATAAATCTCACACATCAACTCGGTCAATGACGGATCAACACATAGGTCACGCAGGAATCTGGACCGGTAACACCCGCCACGCACCATATTTTCTATGCGCTCACAACTAATTGCGTGCTGTCGCAGGGATCTGGCTACCTGTAGCAGTACCGAAGCGCCTTCGTCAGACAAAATTCTGTATGGCGAAGAAACAGCAACACTGGTGGCTTTACGACTGACCTCTTCATCGCTATAACCAAACTCCTGCAAATGCGTGATGGTCTCCGGCATCTCAAGCGCCAGGTGCACAGCAGGATCAAACTCCGGCTCACCTTCGAACCATTGAAAGCCTGAGGGCAGCGCTTCTGGAAAAGGAATAGCAGAAGTTGTCATATAACTCTCCTATGAGGCTTGTTTGTCCGTATCAAAACTAATGACAGGTTCCATTGCCTGTAAGTGTTCATCAGACAAGTGGCATTTCATCACGTGACCATTGCCAAGATCTATCAGCGGCGGCAACTCACGTTCGCACAGGCTATCAGCTACTTTGGATTTATGACCGCACCGGGTTTGAAACGGACAACCGCTGGGCGGATTAAGTGCGGAAGGTATATCTCCATCGAGTACGATCTGCTTTTTCTTAACACGGGTATCAGCGATTGGGATGGCAGATAACAATGCCTCCGTGTAGGGATGATACGGCGGTGCAAAGATGTCATCTGTGTCACCCTGCTCCACTATGTGGCCGAGGTACATCACTACCACACGATCAGCGATGTAGCGAACCACTGAAAGATCATGACTGATAAACAGCATGGTCGTTTTCGCTTCACGCTGGATCTCCATTAACAGTTCGGTGACTGCAGCTTGAACGGATACATCAAGTGCCGACACCGGCTCATCTGCAACTACGACTTTTGGCTGCCCCGCAAATGCGCGCGCGACACCAATACGTTGCTTTTGCCCACCGGACAATTGCCTTGGCATCCGGTTGGCAAATGCGCGTGGCAGCTTTACCAGATCAAGTAACTCGAGCATGCGTTCACGACGCTCTTCATTGCTGTTACCGATACGGAACTTCTCAAGTGTTCGCATGATCTGCGAACCTACCGAATGACTCGGGTTTAAAGTATCGAACGGGTTCTGAAATACCATTTGCACAGAGGCCACCGTATCTGTATCACGATCACCAACTTCGGTGTTACCAATAGAGACACCAGACAGCGTTACTTCACCGTCGGTAGCTGTTTCAAGGCCAAGCAATACCTTGGCAAGGGTTGACTTACCACAACCGGATTCTCCAACAATTGCAACGGTCTCCGATTCACGTGCTTGCAGAGTAATGGATTCATTTGCTTTAACGGTACGCTTATCACCACCACCGAACATCTGATTTGCGGCGACGTTGTAGTATTTCTTCAGGTCTTTAACATCCAGGACTACCTCACCGGGAACTGCAGGGTCAGTTACTACCGGGCGTTCAGGCTCGGCATTCCAGTCGAGCTCGTCAATACGTACACAGCGAGACATGTGATTTTCTTCACCAGCTACGGGCTGCATACGTACCGGATTAGCATCGCACTTATCTGCAAAGTGCGGACAACGCGGTCCGAAATTACAACCGTGCGGGCGCTCCATTGGCAATGGCAACTGCCCCGGTATGGCAACCAGCGGACGTGAGTTCTTATCGGCACCCGGTAACGGAATAGAGTTAAACAATCCTTGTGTATAAGGGTGACGCATATGGTCGAATACTTCGTTGACGGTACCTGTCTCTACCGCTTCGCCGGAATACATCACCGTGATGCGATCACAGGTTTCGAGTATCAAACCGAGGTTGTGGGAGATAAACAGCATCGAGGTGCCGGTTTCACGGCCAAGCTCCTTAATCAGCTGAACAATGCCCGCTTCGATCGTCACATCAAGGGCGGTGGTAGGCTCGTCAAGCAATAACAAATCCGGCTTTGATAGCAGTGCCATGGCAATTACAATACGCTGTTGCTGTCCACCCGAAATCTGATGCGGGTAGGCATTCATAACACGCTTGGGATCCGGCAACTTGACCGACTCGAGCATCGCAAAAGAACGCTCGTAAGCTTCTGCCTTTGATGCATTTTCATGAATAATCAGCACTTCCATTAGCTGTTTGCCGATCTTCATCGCAGGATTTAATGATGCCATCGGCTCCTGATAGATCATTGCTATCTTGGACCCACGGATGTCACGCAACTCATCTTCAGACATTTCGCCCATGTCGCGACCATGATATTTGATACTGCCGCCAACAATCTTGCCGCGGTTACCCATATCGCGCATGATACCGAGTGCGACTGTAGACTTACCGCACCCGGACTCACCAACCAGACCCATGGTTTCACCGGGCATGACCTTGCACGAAAAATCCATTACTGCAGGGATTTCTCCAGCCCGCACAAAGAACGAAATATTCAGCTTGTCGATTTCCAGTATCGGTTCAACGCTCATTGCCAGGCACTCCTGATTCGTTCTTGTTTTTCTCACTATTCATTAAGAGCATGCCTAGTCTTTTAACGACTCTTCCCGCAAGCCATCAGCTAACAGGTTCAAACCGAGGACCAGCGTCATCAGTGCAATCGTCGGCGGTAGTGCCGGGTGCGGATAAACCGCCAGCAACTTTCGACCTTCGTTAATTGTCATGCCCCAGTCAGGACTCTCGGGTGTTACTCCCAGACCGAAAAAACCAAGAGTACCCAGCAAAATAGTGGTGTACCCGATACGCAAACAAAAATCGACAATTAATGGTCCTCGTGCATTGGGTAGCACTTCCCACAGCATGATGTACCACGGCCTTTCACCACGAGTCTGCGCTGCAGCCACATAATCACGTGTTTTTATATCGATCGTCAGGCCACGAACAATACGAAATACAGTAGGCGAGTTAACAAACACCACAGATACAAAAATATTCAATAAGTTTGGATCCATGTAGAAAACACCGAATGGATCTTTATTAAACGCCAAACCGGAATAAGCCCATAAACCAAGTACCAGCGTAATAACAAGCAGCACCCCAAGCCTGCCAGGCTGCTCTCTGTACCGGGAGTAAAACAACATCACAAAGAATATAATCGGAAACAAAAACAGCACACCCGCCAGTGCCAATGGCACACCGGTAGATCTGATCTCGGGTGTTACCAGCAAGAAGAACAACAAAATCACCGGGAATGCCAGAACAAGGTTAGCGAGAAAGCTCAATCCAGTATCAAGCTTGCCGCCATAAAAACCAGCTGGTAAACCCAGAGTAATACCCACCATAAAAGCAAAAATGGTGGCAGCCGGTGCAATCGCTATCACCAACTGACTACCCTTGACCATACGGCTGAAAACATCACGCGCCAGATTATCACCCCCTAACAGATACCATTCACCTTCAGCGCCTGATACCGGCCAACCCGGTTTTTTATTTTTCATGCCGGAGATCTGCGTCAACGGATCCATGGTAGCTATCAGGTCTGCAAAGATTGCAGTTAGCACCCAGAATAAAACCAGTACCAACCCAACGACGCCTACCGGGCTTGCGAAGAGTTTTCCATATAAACCCAGCTTCTTCCGAAACAACCATGACGCGGTCAGTATTACAGCAAGACCGATCCACACTGGATTAAACTGAATCAGCATGCGGATGATAATTTCACTAGCGGTTAGTCTATCCATGGCTTTCCCCTAACTCACTCGAATACGCGGATTGAGGAACACATAGCCAATATCGGAAATTAGCTGTGTTAATAAAACAACGAACACAGCCACTACAGAACAGGCCAGCAGCAATTCGATATCATTGTTGCCAACAGCAGCTACCAGCGTCCATCCAAACCCCTTGTAGTTAAAAAGCGTTTCTATAATTACAACACCGGTTAACAAGTAGGGAATCTGCAGAACGATAACGGTAAACGGTGCAATTAGCGCATTGCGTAACGCGTGCTTAAGGATTATTGCCGGAAAACTTAAACCTTTAAGTCTTGCTGTTCTTATGTATTGCTCGGTCATAACCTCAGCCATCGAGGCTCGGGTCATTCGTGCAATGTAACCGACACCATAGAGCGCAAGCGCCATGACGGGTAGAGTAAAATTCTCGAACGTGATGCCATCCATCGCGGTGGCCGCGGTACCCTTAAACCACCTTAATCCACCAAACTTACTGGCAAACACAATAATAAAAATGACCCCCGATACGTATTCGGGTGTTGATGTTGTCAATATTGAAAAGGTCGACAGTACGCGGTCTGTTTTGCTGCCTTCCCGCATGCCGGCAATCACACCAATTATTAGCGCGGCGGGCACCATAACAATTAAAACACACAGCATCAGCTTGCCGGTTAAAGCCAGTTTCTCTTTAATGATACCGAATACCGGATTCTTAAATACCAGCGAGAAACCCCAATCGCCCTGCATTATGCCGCAAAACTTTGGTGCTTCTTCAGCTGTCGTAGCTCGTTTGATACAACGGCCGGTGACTTTTCCGTCTTCGTCCGTCCGTGTCCAGCCGGGTGCCACACCAAGCCATTCGCCATAACGTTTAAAAAGTGGTTGTCGATAGCCGTTTTTCTCTAACCAGCTTTGCACCTGCACATCGGTCATGCGCATATTGCCCTCACTCTTGGTTAACTTCTCAAGATTGGGCTCAAGGTTGGTGAGGAAAAATACAATAAAGGTCAGACACAACGCCGTGAGCAACATCACTCCGGTTCTTCTTAGCAGAAAGCTGACCATCCATACTCCCTAGTTATTTTTCCCGCATAACAAAGTTAGATGAACAAAGTTTAAGGGGATACAAAGAAAAAGGGCTGCCCTAAGACAGCCCTTTATTAGCAACGTGTGCTATCAAGCTTTCCAGTACAAGTCCTGAGGACGGAACTCGAAAGTGATGTGGTGGTTTGCGCCACCCAAATCAGACTTAGTGTAGTTTGTCAGCGTACGCCAGTATGGCTGCACAATTACGCCTTCATCCTGCATGATCTCCTCGCAGATCTTAACCTTCTCGCGACGCTTATCAACATCTGCAATGGCCAGTGCCTCTTTAAGGGCGTTGTCAAAGTCAGCGTTTTCAAAGCCTGCTTCATTCCATGCTTCACCGGAACGATATGCCAGACCAAGAACCTGTACACCCAATGGCCGATGATTCCAGTTAGTAGAAGAGTACGGATACTTCGCCCAGTCATTCCAGAAAGTGGAACCAGGCAGCACAGTACGCTTCACTTTGATACCGGCTTTACGCAGCATATCTGCAACAGCATCGGTAGTGTCTTTACGATAGCCCGCGTCAATTGACAGCAACTCGTGCTCGTAGTCTGCCATGCCTGCTTCTTCCATCAGGGCTTTGGCACCTGCAGGATCGACTTTCTGCGCCGGGAGTTCTGCATAATCCGGGTGCATTGGGCCCACATGGTGGTTTTCAGCAGTAACACCAAGACCACCAATACCGAGTTCCAGACAAACCGCAGGATCAACCGCCATTGCCAGTGCCTGACGAACTTTCTTATCAGCGTAAGGCTTTTTGCCGTCAACTTCTGCTTGCTGGTTCGGGCGAATAACGATGGTTGCAGCGGTTACCACATCATTGCGATCCAGACCGTCGATGCTGTCGAACAGCTCAATGATCTCAGCACCTTCAGAGCTGTAGTTAACATCAACTTCATCAGACTCCATGGCTGCAAAATGCGATGCTGGCTCAGTTCCATAATCGATGAATTCAACACGATCCACCCAGGCACCGTTACCTTCGTTCCACCAGGTGTGGTCTGTATTTCGCACCAGTACCGCTTTCTCACCAACCTTGAGTGATTCAGGCAGATACGGACCTGTTCCAATCGGGTTCTCAACGGTGTGATCGGCGTCTTTGTGGACAATCGCCGCAGGATAGTCAGCCATGCCTGCAATAAGCGAGATATCAGATGCTGGCAGATTAAGCTTTACAGTATGGCTGTCAACAACTTCGATAGCACCTTCGATAGCCTTTCCTGAATCTTCATCGATTAGTGTCGCGAAGCGACCCGCCATTGAGTTGCCTTCGACACTCTTGTCACACCAGCCTTCGATGTTGCGTGCTACATCTTCTGCGGTGAAGTCATCACCGTTATTCCACTTAACACCTTTACGAACATTTAGCGTATAGGTTTTAGCATCTTCACTAACATCCCAGCTTTCTACCAGCTTGCCGGTAAATGTCGCATCATTGTTGTATTCAACGAGGTACTCCTGCCAACCGCGAGCGAAGTTAGCAATCTGAGACCAATCATAAGTGCGAGGATCTTTCAGTGCACGAACTTCGGTCTGGTAGCGAACTGTACCGCCCTGCTTTTTGCCGTGACCGTCTGCGTGGGCAACCGACGGTGCGATCATGCCGAGCATGCTGTACGCAGTGGTGGTGCTGGCGCCAAAGATACTGGCAATGGCGAGGAACTCACGTCGTGACATGCCGTCGCTGTTCTTAACCGACTCTGCCATTTCAGTCACGTGCGATGGCAGTTCCTGACCGTTCTTCTTTCTGAATTTCATCAAATCCTCCACAGGATTGTGTAAATATTCTGATACATCGTGGGATTTCCACGGTAGAGAGCCACAAGCAAGCGCGGGGCTATCCACTTACAGGGTACGCATCCAAGTTTAACACGCGCCTAATGTGCACAATGAGGTACAGATTGCCCATAAGCGACTGTTTACGCCGATTGACACGGGCAATTGACGCAAACTCACGGTCTGCGGACCGGCAAAGCAATCACACGGCTACGCCCGCCTCTGTTATCCAATCGTATGTCAGTCGCTATCCAAATGCATTATGTTGACATATCTACTATAATTTTCGAAGCAGTAAACGACGAGTACCGGCAAAGTACACGGAGCCACCTGTATTCCAGTTCCGGATCACAGAGCCACAAACTACAGCTTTACTTTGGGACAGAATGCGGGAATGGCCAATCAGGAACGGTGTTTAGGCCTTGCTTCATGACACTTTGTTCTAAGCCGCTTTATTTAGGGCAATATAGTATGCAGACGCGTTTTGACCTGTCATATAGTCATTACAAACGATAGAAGATTTCGAAATCGCCCCTTCCGTATGCAACAGCTTTAAAGATTCCAGCACTTCCTCGAAGTACAGTGGTCGACAGCTGAACACAATCCACCCGGCAGGCTTGAGTAGTCGCAGCACCTCCTGCAGGAAATTACCTTTAAATCTTTTTGTGTAAACGCCAATTGAGATTATGCCGTCAAAGCAGTTGCTCTTGAGTGAGAGCGGTTTGGTGTAGTCCGCCTGACTCAGAGACAGGTAACACCCTCTGCTGTTTGCCACAGCCAGCATGTCATCTGAAAAATCACGGCCATGTAGATTTTTATAACCGGCACTGGCCAGCAATTCTCCGACTTTCCCGGTACCGCATCCGGCATCGTGCACCACGGCGGTCTTTGAAGGGATTAGCCCCTGAAATATGGACACACCGATTGCGGGTGCTACATATCCAAAAGCCTCGAGATCACTGTCATAGGACTCTGCCCATTGTCGGTACAGTCGGCCGACTTCCTCCGGATCATCGGTATTAACCAGGCGGTTGATCAGGTCGTTGAGTTCGGCTTGCACAGCAATTCCCCTAGATTACTGTGCGTACCCACGATTCGAGACTCCGTAGCAGTCAGAAGGTAAAAAGCAATCCCCCATACATACTATCGACAAATTCCAGCTTTAACGTATGCTCACGGGTTCGCTGACTTGACTAGACAACCAAAGTCTCGTCGCACCGAGTATGGAGGCAACCTCGCACATGGATGTGCACTATACACTGAGCCTTTCAAAACCATCCAGCAAATCAAGCTGGTCTGAAGGTCCAACTACGGCGTAGCTCGCACCGCCGCTCGTCAGGTAACGCTCGGTTACTGACTTGAGATCTTCCAGCGTCACAGCCAGAATCCGCTTGCGAACCTCGGATGTATAGGCAGCATCTCTGCCGAAGCGCTCTGAGTAATAATTGCCGATAGCCTCACCCGCTGGTGATCCGGGTTTATCGATACGACCGATAATGCCGAGAATTGCCTCTTCCAGCAGACGCTCTTCGTGCTTGTCGTTCAGCATCCAATCAACCGAGGCATCAAAATCAGCATAAGTCTCCTGCAGTCTCGGGTCACGATAAGAGTAGAAGCGAAACGCAGCACTCTCACCCACGTAACCGGCACCACCGCCGTACGCGCCACCCTTCTCACGAATAGCACTGTGCAGAAATCCGTTGCTCAGGTATTCACCCAACACGGTCAGCGGGGCTGAGTCTTTATGACCCGACGGCACAGCTACATGTGCCTGTGCGCAGAAATTGACCTGGGTGTTTGCAGACCAGGCCTGCTTAATGGAGCCTGGCTCATATTGATAGCAGAACGGGTCAATTGCACTCGTGTTAGCACCAAGATTGCTTGCGGCTATGACTTTTTCTATCGCTGCTTGTTGCTCCTCTTCAGAGACCACAAGCCATTCGCCGGGTGCTGTGCGAATGCGTTCATGAATCTGACGAAACTTATCTACGAGTACGTTCAGTTCGTTCTTATCTTTCTGGATGCGATCATCTATGGCTTTTATATGCGCAACGGCTTCAAGACCGCTCCACTTATTGCCCAGGGCGGCTGCCGCACTGAAGCGACTGCTCGCTGCCGATGCCGCAAGTGCATGACCACGACCGGTTACGGAGCTCTCTACGCGTGCGCGGGACTGTGAAATGAGATCACCAATGCGGTCGACTTCTGAAAAGTCCGGCGACTCCATCGTCTGTTCGATAAATCCGGTGATGTGCTCAAGATTGCGATTCAAGCCCTTGGAAGCCATCACCATGACCGCATGCATCTCTTCAGTAGAGTTTAAAACACTGCGGGTTGAGATTCGTGCACTGATGCCACCGAGCACTGCTGCCTGAGCGGCCTGTGTTTCAACATAGCTGCGGCCACCGCTACCTAATTCTGCAAGCATCGTGGTGTAGCCCGGCAGTACTTCGATTAACTCTTCATCAAAGTCAGGTAACTCCGCTACCCATTGCTTGTAGACCATGCCATTGGTACCAGCGCTATACCAGCATACCGGTTTATCACCGGCATTTCGTCGTGTACCTACCGGATACTTAAGGTCATCCGGAACATCAGCCAGGGTTACCCTTGGCAGCAACTCCGGGTCATCTTTACTTTCCTGACGCTTCTCCAGCTCAACAGCAAGATTGGCAATATGCTCTCGCTCGTCTTTTGCAAGACTTTCATCCAGTGCCTTGAGCGTCTCTGCTTCGGCTGCCTCTTCTTTATTGGTAAGTTCAGGATCAGGCGCCATCGTCAGACGAATACGGTGCGGATTATCCAGCAACAATTCGTTGATAAGCCGTGGTATAAACTGCGGGTCTTCTGCATCTTTGCGAACTTCTGCAAGCAGCTCATCAATCTCAAGTGATGCAACCGGGTCACCACCATGCAAAGCCGGAGTTAGTGCCCGCAAAGATAGTTGCAGACCGTAGGGGAACCCGTCACCGGTTATTTCACGTTGCGACAACTCAAGCTGATGCAGCACAGACGTTACCGCCTCTTTAGGCACACCTTTATCTGCAACTTCTTTCAGCACACCTAAAATCAGGGCTTCCACTTCATCTGCACGTTCAGGTTCAGTCCCTTCGATACCACAGGCAAAACCCATCTCTCGAGTATCGTCATCCACTCCACACAAAGGTGAAGGTGCGGTACCAAGATCAGAGGTTTCAAGTGCAAGCCGGAGCGGTGAGCTACTGTTATCGAGTAGCACATCAGATAACACTCGCGCTTCCATGACTTTGCGCATGTCAGAGTTTCTGCCAAGCAACCAGCCAAGCACAACATGAGTGCGATTTTCTGTTGGCCCGTCCGGCAGCGGGTAACTGCTTACAATGTTCTGCGGTGACGAGTATCTTTTTTCGTCGGGAATTGCCAGATCGGAAACGTCAAGATGATCAAACTCTGACAACGCACGTTCTTCGAATTTACTTTGCAACTCAGCGGCTGGCAAATCACCATAAGTAAACATAACCGCATTCGAAGGATGATAATGACGTGCGTGAAACGCCTTAAGTTGCTCCCAAGTCAGATCAGGAATGTCAGCCGGGTCGCCACCACTATCATGGTGATAAGTCACACTCGGGAATAGCGCTCTGGTAAATTGCTTCATCAAGCGCGAGTTAGGTGAACTGTAGGCACCTTTCATTTCATTAAAGACCACACCCTTGTACATCAGTGGCGAGTCGATGTTACCAGGCTCTGTAAAATCAAGCCGGTGACCTTCCTGTTTAAAGTCGAGCTCATTCAGGCTTGGGAAAAAAGTGGCGTCGAGATAAACATCGAGCAAATTAAAGTAATCTTTACGATTACGGCTTGCAAACGGATACGCCGTCCAGTCACTGGAAGTAAACGCATTCATGAAGGTATTTAATGAGCGCCGCATCATCATAAAAAACGGATCACGCACCGGATAGCGTTTGCTGCCGCAAAGTGCCGTATGCTCAAGAATGTGCGCTACTCCGGTGGAGTCCTGCGGAACTGTTAAGAACGCAACCAGAAACGCATTCTGATCATCATCAGCTGCCAGATGAATATGCCGAGCGCCGGTTTTTTGATGCTTGTACTCCTGATATTCAAGATTCAAAGAATCGATCGGGTATCGTCTTACTTCATCAAACGCTGCGCTCTGAGGCATAAATGCTCCGGGTAGTGTCCATCGGCAACCCGACGGAAAGGCTTATTCGTCAATTATAGGCTGTACGTGATTTATAGGGACTGTCCGACTCGAGTGCAATAGCTACAAGACGGTTATATTGCAACTATCTGCTGGCCTGCCTGGCCGGGCGGATCGTGCCGGGTAGGTGCGACACCGGTCAATTGCTGGCAGTGTAATGCAGACACGCAAACACAACCACCCTGCTGGATGGTTGTCGCATAATTTCAGAAGAGAACTGCAGGTGGTCCCTGCAGCGAACTACATGGTGTGAGTCGCGCGCTCTGAATTGAGCAGTCCACCCAGCGTATCTTCAATTGCCCGTCGTACGGGTTCTGTTTTTTCACCGATAAACTGCACACCGATACCGGCAGTCTCGTTGTTACCGGATGACGTAATCCAGCAGACTTTCGCAGGCACTGGAAATCGCTCAGATTCATCCATCAGGCCAAACAGCAGGAACACCTCATCACCCAGATTGTATTGCTGAGTGGTAGGTACAAATATGCCGCCGCCGTCAACAAAAGGCATGTAAGCCGCTTGCAGTGCACCGCGATCGTTGATGGAAAGCGAAACAATCGCTTTGCGATTAGTGGTCATTGAACAGTCTCCGCACGAGTTCTGACTCTCATTATTCGTATGTCGGCCAAAACGCCTTCCAGTACAGTCTGGGTTTTGAGACTGGGGTTATCCAATCGCAAAGCGCTTTGTAACCGCTCCAGAGCCCGACTGAGAAATCTGCGCTCGGAGCGATGCCCGTTACTACTCGTGCGGCTGTTCAGGGCTGAAAGTTCAGTGGTTTTGATGTGTTCTGTGGTCCACTGCAAAAAAAGCGTCAAGGCGTCACGGGTACCGAGCACATCAGCCGTGATTCTGGCGAGCTCTGCGGGCTCATAATCGCGATTTAAGAAATCTGTAAATCGCGATTTTACTTCGGAGATTGATCCCAAGTCGACATCTGTTGCGCGGTCTCTCGCCAACAGAGGCGCACCGTGTGCGAATTCCAGTGCCATTTCAGGGCTGGAGATTTTCTGCTCTTTCAGCCAGTCAAGTGCCACGGATTTCTCCGGCAACGGTAACACCACTCGCTGACAACGACTACGAATAGTGACAGGCAGGTGCGCATCGTTATCAGCCAGTAAAATCAGGATGACACCCGCACCGGGTTCTTCGAGAGTTTTGAGCAAACTATTGGCAGCCGCCCGCGTCATGCTGTGCGCCTTGTTTACTATGGCCACTCGATAGGGTCCATAGGTTGTCGTCAGCGTGAGCTGGCTGGTGAGTTTTCTTATTTGATCAACACTGATGACACGAGCGGTGTCTATCCAGTCGAGCTGGTTGATATCCGGATGGGTACCCGCCGCGTTCAATGCGCAACGCTGGCAGTCGCCACACGGAGCGGCGTCCGGAGATTTTTCACATAACAATGCATGAGCGAGTAAGGTTGCAATGTCGAGCTTACCTACTCCTGATCGCCCGACTATCAAATACGCATGATGCAGGCGTTCGGCAGACGCGGCACGCATTAATACCTGCCAGGCTTCCTGCTGCCAGCTGTATGGTGCCATCGTCATGATTATTTCATCACCACCGCTATGACGCGACCGCCTCACTTAACCATTGACCGCAACTGACTTCAAGTTGTACACGAAGACTTGCAGCCACCGTTTTAAAGTCAGGGTTTGCATCAATCACTTTGACGCGCAACGGGTCCGCTTTTGCTCGCTGGAGAAACGCTAGCCGCACGCGCTCAAAGAACTCGTCCCCTTCTGTTTCAATACGATCTAACTGCCGACGTTTTTTAGTTCGCTCAAGACTCGTCTCGCGGGTAGCATCGAGTAACAACGTGAGATCTGCATGTAAATCTCCAAGCACCCATCTCTCTAATACTTCAACACGTTCCGCACCAAGCTGTCTGCCGCCACCCTGATAAGCAAAACTTGAGTCGGTAAAGCGATCACTCAACACCCATATCCCACTTTGCAGCGCTGGCTGAATAACTTTCTCTACGTGCTGCGCACGGGCTGCAAACATCAATAGCAATTCGGCGCTCGGCACAATTTCCTGGTCTGTGTTTAACAACACATCACGTAACTGTTCACCAAGCTCGGTACCACCGGGTTCTCTGGTCTGTAGAACCTGCACACCCTGTTCAGTTAAGAAGTCCCGCACTACCGGCAACACCGATGATTTACCGACACCTTCTACCCCTTCAATTGTGATCAAACGTCCACGCATAGTGTTTACCAGTTCGGGGTGACTACTTCTTTTTAAGAATGTATTTGCGTACCGCCTTATTATGCTCTTCAACAGTTTCGTTGAAAACATGCCCACCGGTACCGTCCGCGACAAAAAACAGCGCTTTGGTATCCTGCGGATGAACTGCTGCAAAAATAGACGCAGCGCTCGGCATGGCGATAGGAGTAGGCGGCAGGGCAGGAATCTTATAGGTGTTATATGGAGTTTTTGTCTGCAGGTCTTTGCGGGTAATGTTGCCGTTAAAATCCTTGCCGATACCATAGATTACCGTCGGGTCCATTTGCAGCCGCATCTTCTTGCGTAGTCGATTTACAATCACACCTGAGATTGTTTCCCGTTCACTTTCTACCGAGGTTTCTTTTTCAATAATAGAAGCTTGTATGAGCACTTCATAGGGTGACGACACCGGCAGCCCTTCATCACGCTCCTGCCAGGCCTCTGCCAGCGTTGCCTGTAATTGCTTGTGCGCCCGCAACAGAAACTCAGCGTCGGTTGTTCCTTTGGGAAACAGGTAAGTATCCGGCAGAAACTGACCTTCCGGGTGACCCGCTTCCGCACCTATGAAAGCCAGTAGATCATCATCACTGACATCAAGAATAGTTTGCTCAAGCACCGCATCCCTGGCCAGCGCATCACGCACCTGCCAGATATTCCAGCCTTCAAGTAAAGTCAGTGAATACTGCTTTTGCTGACTACTTTGCAGGGTGGTCAGCAGCGCTATAGGCGTTAAAGAAGTGGAGAGACTGTACTCACCGGTTTTTATCGAGCGCGCCTCACCGGTGTAACGGGCATAAGCCTCCCACCACAATGGACGCTTTAGTTTGTTGTCGGCATTTAATGCACTCGCAAGGCTGCGGATTGTGGTGCCGGGTTTTACCTCGAGTTCAAAGTTTTGCTCAGGCTGGCTTAGCGGCGCATTCAAGAACTGATGCGCATCAACCGCAAGTAGAGCTGCGACACATAATGGAAGTACGAACACAATTAATAAGAGAATCTTTTTCACTAGTGTACTGCAACCTTCAAACGCTGCGAATGAGAGCTTGTCATTTGCATGGTCCAATCAACAATGGCAGCAAGACGCAGTTCGAAGGTAATGGCCCATAGTTTATCCATAAGGCCCTTCTCAAGAGCTGCAACGCATCTGTGAGCCGAATGACGAGTTCCCGAAGGGGTGACGATTGAGGTGCATGAGAGAGTCGATAAATAATTGGGGGTAATCATCTGTACGAAATCTCTAATAAAAACTGAAGCACTTTGATCGATCGACTCATTTGTGGGGTTTGGAGGTTGCAGTACACTAGCGTATTGTTTTAAATCGCGTGGTCACATAATCCTTGTAAAACTATAGTTTGATAAGACACAAAACCCGGCATTGGCAGCGCCTTGTTACTCTAATGTCAAACTAGCTCTGACTGAATATAAGTGTCGCGTTAGTGCCGCCAAACCCAAACGAATTTGACAAAGCGTGCTGAATACTTACATCACGAGCTTCATGAGGTACGTAGTCGAGATCACATTCGGGATCAGGGTTATCGAGATTAATAGTTGGCGGTACTTTCTGATCTTTCAGTGCCATGACTGAAAAAACGGCTTCGATCCCGCCTGCTGCCCCCAACAAGTGACCCGTCATTGATTTGGTCGAGCTGATGGCGACCTTGCTTGCATGATCACCAAAGCTTGCTTTCACGGCATTCGTCTCAGCAACATCCCCTGCACCTGTCGATGTACCGTGCGCATTGATGTAACCGACCTGTTGCGGATTAAGTCCGGCATCTTTGATTGCTGCATTCATGCAGCGTCTTGCGCCATCACCATTTTTAGCTGGCTGCGTCATATGGAACGCATCACCACTCATGCCATAACCACTTAATTCACAGTAAATCTCAGCGCCGCGGGCTTTGGCGTACTCGTATTCTTCGAGCACCAGAACCCCTGCTCCATCACCAAGTACAAATCCGTCACGATCAACATCCCACGGTCTGCTGGCAGCAGTCGGGTCATCATTACGGGTAGACAATGCTCTGGCTGCACCGAAACCCGCCAACCCCAGAGGGCAGGTCGCCATCTCAGCGCCACCGCACACCATGGCATCGGCATCACCGTATTTGATCATACGAGCTGCTTCACCAATGTTGTGTGTACCGGTGGTACACGCCGTGGTGATGCTGATATTCGGTCCCTGCAACCCACGCATGATCGAAAGATTACCGGCAATCATATTAATGATCGTCGATGGCACAAAGAACGGCGACATTCTTCGCGGGCCGGAATCCAGCAGAGTGCTGTGTTGCTTTTCTATGTTGGGTAACCCGCCGATGCCAGAGCCAATCGCAACACCGATACGCTCAGGGTCCTGATCATCTGTTGATAATCCGGCATCGTTCAACGCCTGTATACCGGCCGCCACGCCGAAATGGATGAACGTATCCATTTTGCGTGCGTCCTTCACGCTCATGTACTCACTCACATCAAACCCCTTGACCGACGCTGCAAAACGCGTGGCAAAGCTTGATGTATCGAAGCTATCGACCGTTGCTGCACCGGATACCCCTGCAAGCAGGTTTTTCCAGCTGTCAGCGACTGTGTTGCCGACCGGGGTAATCGCCCCGAGGCCGGTTACAACTACTTTTCGAGCACTCAAAGGAGATCGTTCCGGTTACAGTTCTGAGCCATTAGCCAGCTCAGAAATTCAGTAACCGAACCGTACTAATGAACCCGGGTAAACTCGGCGTAGCTAGCCGAGGTTCGCGTTAACGTAATCAATTGCCTGCTTAACGGTACCGATTTTTTCGGCCTCTTCGTCTGGAATTTCGCATTCGAATTCCTCTTCAAGGGCCATTACCAACTCAACGGTATCGAGTGAATCTGCGCCCAGATCGTCAACAAATGAGGCTGCCTCTGTGACCTCCTCTTCCTTCACACCAAGTTGCTCAACGACGATTTTCTTTACGCGTTCTTCGATACTGCTCATATTGGTCACCCTCCGCGGGAATAGTGTATTGTGTGGTACGACGCCGCACCGAATCCCGCATATTGTATTCAATACGGCTTTGGCACGCCACTACTGCAGGAAATAAAATCGTCCATTTGCCCAAATGGTAGCCTGGACGAATCGGCAATGTCGCTAGTTGTATGGCCTGTGAATCAGGTTTCAACCTGCGAGCGCCAAATTCTAAGCACCAATACTGAAACTCACCTTAATTCATGTACATGCCGCCATTGACGTGCAACGTCTGGCCAGTAATGTAATCGGCTTGTGCAGACGCCAGAAACGCCACGGTGTAGGCAATCTCTTTCGGATCACCGAGACGACCGAGTGCAATTTCACTCTGCAGTGCTGCGCGCTGTTCTTCTGGTAACGCATTGGTCATGTCGGAGACAATAAATCCCGGGGCCACCGTGTTAACGGTAATGTTGCGCGACCCGACTTCGCGGGCCAGAGATTTTCCGAATCCGATAATTCCGGCTTTTGCCGCGGCGTAATTGGTTTGACCGGCGTTACCAGTGACACCAACGACCGACGCAATATTGATAATTTTACCACGGCGCGCTTTCATCATGCCGCGCATGCAGGCTTTGCAGGCGTGGAATATTGATGAAAGGTTCGTATTGACAATGTCGTCCCACTCATCGTCTTTCATACGCATCAGCAGATTATCGCGAGTAATTCCGGCGTTGTTGACAAGCACAGAGACTGCGCTGAATTCATCTGCGATTTCAGATACCACAGCAATGATCTGATCTTTGTCTGCAACGTTAAGCACTTTGCCGCAGCCTTTAACGCCAGCCGCTTTTAATCGCGCAGTAATAGCTTCAGCACCCGCTTCACTGGTTGCCGTTCCAATCACTGTTGCACCTCGCGCTCCGAGTTCATCAGCGATCGCCGCACCGATGCCACGGCTTGCACCGGTTACCAGAGCGACTTCCTGTGTAAGATCCTTACTATCTGTATTTTCAGGCATCAGCGAAGCCCTCCTTACGAGCTTCAATTAGTTTTTCAACAGCCGCCATGCTTTCAATTGCGTGGGTTTTTATCGATTTATCGATACGCTTGCATAAGCCAGCCAACACTTTCCCCGGACCAAGCTCTACAACCTCAGCCACACCATCTTTTGCCAGATATTGGATAGTATCAGTCCAGTAAACCGGGTTGGTCATATGATTTTTAAGCGACGCTGTAATTGCTTCAACATTCTCAAGCACTTTTGCATCTGCGTTTTGAACAACGGGAATTTTAGGCAGAACAAATCCTGCGTCTGCTATTGCCGATGCCAGCTCGTCACGCACTGGCTGCATAAGGGAACTATGATTAGGCACAGAGACAGGTAGCAACATCGCCTTTCTGGCGCCTTTTTCTTTCGCCACTTCACAGGCTTTTTCTAGCGCTTTCAAGTGACCGGAAATAACAACCTGACCGGGCGAGTTAAAATTAACAGCCTCCACAACACCATCATCAGCGGTGAGCTCTTTACAAACCGCAACAACGTCAGCGTCATCCATACCAAGCAGTGCTGCCATACCGCCAACTCCTGGTTCTACTGCGGTTGACATCAACTTACCACGCAGGGCCACCAGCTTTGTACCGGCTGCGAAGTCTATGGAACCTGCGGCGGTAAAAGCTGTGTACTCACCAACGCTGTGACCTGCAAGATACGAAGGCACCGGCATTTCCAACTGTTGCCAGACACGCCACATGGCGACCCCGCCAACATAGACGAGAGGCTGTGTCACTTCTGTCTGGCGTTGCTGCTCCGCAGTACCATTCTGTGCGATATCCCAGAGGTCATAACCCAAATGTTCGGATGCCTCTGCAAACGTATCGGTAACCACTTTGTAGTTACCTGCCAGGTCACCGAGCATACCCGGCGACTGGGACCCCTGACCAGGAAATACTGCAGCTAGTTTCATTGTAATTTCCTTTGTTGCATTCCACCGGTCAAGTGGAATTTTTCATGATTCTTCTATCTAATTACTGTTCGGGTCTGTGGTGCGTCGGGCCCGGTCCGCTGGCGAGTGTTATGCGGGCCTGACAACATCAGACATGTCATAGAGTCCGGCTGACTGTGACGCTAACCATTCCGCCGCCCGGACAGCACCTCTGGCGAAAGTCATACGATCTGTGGCCTTGTGGGTTACCTCCAACTGCTCGCCCTGCCCGACAAACAGCACGGTATGCTCGCCAACTATTTCGCCGGCCCTGATCGTTGAAAAACCAATTATGCCATCTGGTCTTGGACCGGTTATTCCCTCGCGGGCATAGACCGCACAATCTTTGAGATCCTTACCGATAGCACCGGCGATTGATTGCCCCATAGCGAGTGCGGTACCGCTCGGTGCATCTTCTTTGTGCTTATGGTGCGCTTCAATTACTTCAATGTCGTAGTCCGACCCGAGTACTTTTGCAGCATGAGCCAGTAACTCAAGACTCAATGTCACCCCCACACTGTAGTTAGCAGCAAAAACCACCGATGTTTTTGTTGCGGTATCTTTGATCATTTGAAGGTCGTTTTTATCAAGTCCGGTAGTACCAATGACCAGGCGCTTACTGTTGTCGGCAGCGAACTTCAGGAGCGATCGAGTGCTTGCAGGCGCAGTAAAGTCAATAACCGTATCAAACGATGCACTGACTGATTCAATGCCGGCAACAATCTTCACACCCAGCGATTTGTTACCGTCTAAAAGACCGGCATCCATACCAAGGTGCGGGCTGTCAGGGTGCTCGGTAGCACCGGTTAGCTGAACATCATCACGCTCAAGGATCGCTCGCACGAGTTCCCTTCCCATGCGTCCGGCAGCCCCGGCAACTACTATATTAGACATGCCAATCGACTCATCAAATTCAGTCCTCCAGTGTATCACAGCGCAGTAGTGACAGGCTTACCAACGGTGACAACGACAGGTAACTTCCGTGGTATTGAACCCTATGAAAGCAGAGATTCAAGCCCCTGCTCATCGACAATTTCGATACCCAGCGCCTCGGCTTTGGTGAGCTTTGAACCAGCCGCCTCACCGCAGATCAACACACTGGTGTTTTTCGAGACAGAGCCGGTCACCTTACCGCCTCTGGCTTTTAGCGCTGCTGAAATTTCATCACGACTCATGGCGTCGAACTTTCCGGTAATGACAAAGGTTTTACCAGCCAGAGCATCGTTAGTTGCGCTAGCATCACCTGTTTCATTTTCAGCCGGCCATTGAATACCGGAATCTATCAGGCTTTTAATCTCTTTGGTGTTCTGGGGGTCGTTGAAATAGCCAACAATCAGACCTGCCATCGTTTCACCCACCCCTTCTACTCTGGACGCTGCTCTGCCCTGCAGATCGTTGGCACAAACCTGCTTCAGTGCTGACGCTGTTGGGTATTTTTTCAGCAGCTGTTCAACCTCCGACGCTTTAGTTCGCGGCAAATTGCTCTGTAACCACTCTTGCAGTGGAGCACCTTCAGCAGGCATATCATTCGACTGGAATATCTCAACCATCGCATCGGCGCGCGTTTTACCAATACCTTCAATACCGCGGGGCAGGAAGTAGTCAATATTTGCATCGGCCAGCGCTTCAACGGTTTTGAAGTGCGCCGCCAGTTGCGCTGCCGTAGTCTCACCCACTTCAGGGATACCCAGCGAGAAAAGAAATCGTCCAAGTGTGGTCTTTTTGCTTTGTTCAATCGCACCCAACAGATTGTCTGCGGTTTTGTCTTTTACCAGATCAAGCTGCAACAACTCTTCTCTTTTAAGGTGATAAAGATCACTGGGCGTGACGACCATCTCGCGTTGCATCAACTGCTCAACAAGCTTTTCACCGAGACCATCAATATTCATTGCCCGACGCGATACAAAGTGTTTTATCCCTTCACGGCGTTGCGCCATACAGTTAAATCCACCCGAGCACTTTGCGACCGCCATTTCTTCACTTTCGATAACCGCAGATCCACACTCCGGGCAGGTTTTTGGCAGCGTTATTTTTTTGGTCTTCTCAGGTCGTTGTGATTCCACCGCAGATACAACCTCCGGTATTACGTCACCCGCACGCCTGACAATCACCGTGTCACCAATACGAATACCCTTGCGGGAAACTTCATCCATATTGTGCAGCGTGGCGTTACTTACCATAGCGCCCCCGACAAACACCGGTTCGAGTCTCGCTACCGGTGTCAGCGCACCGGTTCTGCCAACCTGAAAGTCAACTGCCAGTAACACGGTTGTAGCTTCCTCAGCAGGAAACTTGTGCGCTATTGCCCATCGGGGTGCACGTGACACATAGCCCAGTTCCTGTTGTTGTTCAAGACTGTCTACCTTGAAAACTATGCCGTCGATTTCGTAGGTAAGCTTTTCGCGTTTCTTCAACAACGTGTTGTAGTACTTGTAGCAAGCACTGATGTCTTTCTGCTTTTTACTCTCCGGGTTGACCGGAAAACCCAATGATTTCAGCCATTGCAGCATGTCCCAGTGAGTTTCAGGCAGATCAATATCAACCTCTACCGGTCCGGTTGAATAGATATAGATGCTCAATGGACGACTGGCTGTAATACTCGAGTCGAGCAAGCGTAAACTGCCCGCTGCCGCATTGCGCGGGTTGACAAAGACTTTATCGTCACGTGCCTGTTGTTCTTTGTTCAATGCTTTAAAAGACGGTTTATCAATAAATACTTCACCACGCACTTCAATTAATCCGTCGGGGGCATTATCGAGTTTTAAAGGCAGAGACTTGATTGTACGCAGGTTTGGCGTGATGTCCTCACCCACCTGTCCGTTGCCACGGGTAGCTCCCTGCACAAACAATCCGTCCTGATAGCTAAGACTGACAGCCAGCCCGTCAAGCTTTGGCTCAGCCACATAGCTCACCGCTTCAGTGGTCTTTTTTAAACGGTCCTTTATACGCTTATCAAAATCAAGCAGATCCTTTTCTTCAAACGCATTGCCGAGAGACAACATGGCCTGACGATGAGTAACTTTTTCGAACTTATCCAACGGTTGACCACCGACTCGCAGAGTCGGGCTGTCCGGTGATTGCAGTTCCGGGTTCTTTTCTTCCAGCGAAATCAGCTCATTGAACAGCTTGTCGTATTCCGCGTCCGGAAGTTCCGGCTTATCAAGCGTATGGTAGAGGTGGCTGTGGTGATTCAGAGTTTCACGCAACCACACAACTCGCGCAGCAGTGTTAGTTTTAGATGGACCTGATGGCATTACCGGAGCTCTCAAGAGAATCAGATAAGGAGGCGATGCCCCTCGAATAGCTCTATTGTATTGGAAAGTCGAATGGATATGGGGCCTAACACAACGCCCGATTAAGACAGCTTCATCTCGCGGGGAATGTTTGCTTTACCCCCCAATAACCCCTACATTCCGTCTTGCAGTCACATCAACTCTCACGGGCAGTCCTATGGCAAGCCAATCGTCACCAGCTGACACAAACCAGTCCAGAACCGCAACGCTCTATCGAATGGCGATGCCAAAGCATCAGTGCCCGCATGGCTTGAAAACCAAAGACCTTTTAGAGCGCAGTGGTTATGCAGTGACAGACAACAAGCTGACCGATCGGGACTCCACTGATGCATTCAAGGCGAAGCACAGCGTCAGCAGCACACCGCAGGTTTTTATTGCCGAAGAAAGAATTGGCGGCTACGAAGACACCAGAAAATTCCTCGGCCTGAAAGTGACCTCTGACAATGAAACAACCTATCGACCGGTTATCGCAATCTTTGCCGTTGCTGCACTGATCGCCATGGCTTTCAGCTGGGTTGCAAACCAGAACATTTTTACCCTTCGAACCATCGAGTGGTTTATCGCCGTCTCCATGTGCCTGCTCGGTGTTCAAAAGTTGCAGGATATCGAAAGATTCAGCACCATGTTTCTTAACTATGATCTTCTGGCAGCCAGGTTCGTCAGATACGGCTACATCTACCCGTTTGCAGAAACCTTTGCCGGCGTCTTAATGATTGCCGGAGCACTTACGTGGTTATCTGCACCGGTGGCGCTGATTATCGGCTCAATTGGTGCCGTATCCGTGTTTAAAGCAGTCTACATTGACAAACGCGATATTAAATGTGCCTGTGTCGGCGGCAACAGCCGTGTACCCCTCGGTTTTGTCTCTTTAACCGAAAACATCATGATGGTCGCCATGGCTGTCTGGATGTTGGTGCGTTACGTCTTCTAACTACAATCAATTACAAGAAACCAATATGACTCCCGATGCAATGCTGTTTGACCTTGACGGATTATTAATAAACACAGAGGTATTTTCAAAACGGGCATTTGAAGAAACAGCCAAAGACTATAAGCTGGGTGATCAGACCGAGTTCTTTTTGTCTCTTGTTGGCACCAATGAAGCACACCACAATAGTCGGGTCGATGAAGTATTCGGTGACAAGATAAACCCGATAGCATTCCGCAAAGACTGGAATACGCGATTTCACGATTTTCTTGCAACTGAAACCATCGATGTTCTACCCGGTGTTATCGATGTACTGGAATACGCCAATCAGGCCGGCATAAAGTGTGCGGTGGCAACTTCATCTGCAACAGATGCCGGCCATAAAAAAATAAAGGATGCCGGTCTGCGAGACTACTTCCTGACCATTACCTGTGGTGACCAGGTTGCCATCAGCAAACCACATCCTGAAATCTATCAGAAAGCCGGGGCGTCCGTTAACGCCGATATGAGTCGGTCGTATGGCCTTGAAGATTCCGCTAACGGCGTACATGCGGCACACGGAGCCGGACTCAACGTTATTCAGATACCCAATCTGGTGCAACCATCTGAGGAGCTCCTCACACTGGGCCATCAGGTTTGCGACAGTATGTATGATGTTCTTAAAATGTTGCAGTCATAGACTCCCGGTTTTTAAAATCAGCTCTATCCAAAAGCGATTCAGGCCGAAAGCGACTAAGTCCGGCAGGCAGCAACAAAACAAACTTACCAAAGGGGCACACCGTGCAATACTGCTCTGATTGCAGCAATAAGACTTCAGTAAAAATTCCTGATGGTGACAACCGGGAGCGGTATGTTTGTGAAGCCTGCAATACGATCCACTACCAGAACCCCAAAAACGTCTGCGGTTGTATTCTGGAATGGCAGGGAAAGGTATTACTCTGCAAACGCGCTATCGAGCCGAGACACGGCTACTGGACCCTGCCGGCAGGGTTTATGGAAAACAATGAAACGACCATGGAGGGTGCCGCGCGCGAGGCCTTTGAAGAGGCACATGCAACTGCCACTGATCTCAGGTTATTCGGCTTGTATAACCTGCCACGTATCAGCCAGGTTTATCTGATGTTTCACGGCGAACTTAAAGACGGGTATATGAAAGCCGGTGATGAATCACTCGAAGTCGGACTGTTCACAGAAACCGAGATTCCATGGGATAAGCTGGCGTTTCCGGTTGTGACAGAAAGTTTGCAACGCTACTTTGAGGATCGACCAGATCATAAAGTACATGTCGCAGATATAGGCGGCCGGCACGGCAGCGTGATCAACGTTACCCGCTATTGATCGTTAGTTCATAAGCTACGCATGCAACACTACTACCTGGGACTACCCGCATGGGCATTTTCCGGCTGGAACGGCGTCTATTTTAAAAACACGCCAACACCACTTGCAAGCTATGCCACAGTCTTTAATACCGTAGAAGGCAATACGACGTTCTACCACATCCCTGACGATAAGACGGTAGACAACTGGCGCCAGTCGGTAGAGGGCACAAACTTCAGATTCTGTTTTAAGTTTCCCAAATCCATAACTCATGCGAGACTGCCATCACTGCAAGACCTTGCGTTATTTTTAAAACGTATTGAACCACTTGAAAAGAATCTGGGCCCGTTCCTGTTGCAATTTCCGTCAACTGTCAGTGCAAACAACCTTGACCGGATAGAATCGATTCTCTCACGGCTGCCACCCCATTATCGATGTGCCATCGAAGTACGTCATGAAGAATTCTTTGCCAAACCGGAATTACTGGAACCGTTACTGGAGCGCTACAAAACCGGACGCGTAATCATGGACACAAGACCGGTATTTGAAGGTGATCAAAATCATCCTGAAGTGCTGGCAGCACTGCACAAGAAACCTGACCTGCCGGTACCGGGCAAAGTCTATAACGGGTTAATGATGGTAAGACTGCTGTTGCATCCCGACCTTATAAGCCATGAAAAGTACATTGACCAATGGGTATCGCGCACTGTAAAAGCGTTGTCTGCCGGCTGTGACTGCTACATGATGATTCACTGCCCCAACAATCAACACTGTCCGCTATTGGCTTTGCAGTTTCACCAAAAGCTGAGACTCGCACTGACGGATTCAACATCGCCAATTACGCTGCCGGCACTTGCCGCATGGCCGGTACCTCAACAGGATGTTCTGCTTTAGC
>CALLBO010000118.1 GCA_937998875.1 uncultured Granulosicoccaceae bacterium | reverse complement strand
GTCCGGTTAGTCCGGTTAGTCCGGTTAGTTATTCAAAAAGACTTCGACCTTAAACTTTGAAGTATTGCCAAAGTATCCCTCTCCCAAACGGAGAGTGACTTAGCATTGGGTAGGTATATTTAAAATATAGTCGAAAAGAATTTCAACAATGGCTTTAACGACACCCTCCTACGAAAATATGCAGCATAAATTTCGATGCAGGCACATGGCTACTCCGGGCTCTGAGCATTCATTGGTGCGAGACGCAAAGATAAGAAAAGACTTATAAGTACCATTGTAGCAAGCAACGCAAACGCCCATTGGTAGCTGCCAAGTTTGTCAAAAACCAAACCGGTGACAATGGGCAACAAAGAGCCACCCACAGTTCCGGTGAACACAATGACACCGAAAATCGCGCCGTGAGATCGCATACCAAAGTACTCTGCAACTGTTGGTGATACCACAGTAAACAATCCACCATGCGCCATTCCATACAGCGCACCGAACATAAATAACAACTTGCCATTCTCTATAAAGAGCAACGATAAAATACTTAAAAACAGTAGTGCTAAGCAAAAATTATAGGCACGTTTGCCACCAATAGTGTCTACAAACCGCCCAATAAACAATCGCCCGGCAATGCTGAAAGCTGCAATAACAGACAATACTGAAGCTGCCTGCGCCGGTGTTAAACCACTATCTAATCCGTGCGGAACGATATGGGTCGGGATGGTAATCACAGAGCCAAAAAAGAAGAACTGTATCGCACAAAGCATCCATAACCCTGATCCCTTTTTTGCCTCTGCCATTGAGACACCCGAAAGTTTATCTGATGTTGTACCCGCCCCGGCCGGGGTCACTGTTGCAGATGGCTTAAGACCGATAAGCCACGCGCCGATAATCAGTATCACAGCTGCACCGATACCTTGCAGTAAAAACGCGCTACGCCAGCCAATGGAAGCAATCAGTGCTACTGCAATCACCGGAACACACATCTGACCCAGTGCCGTGCCCACTTTAACAATACCACTCATGAATCCGCGCCTGCGCGGAAACCAACGGGCAATCGTTGATAGCGTCACCACATCATGCGATCCGAGACCAAGCGCCACAAACAGCGAATAAATCACCAGCAGTTGCCAGGGCGCGGAAAGGAAGAACATCAGTATGTAGGCGGCACTCGTGCACAGCGCAGTAAAAAGTAATACACCCCTCGGGCCGAACCTGTCACTTAGCTGACCCGCCGCAATGGCAAAGAAACCCATATTAAAGAATGCAATAGCGCTCGCGGCAGACAACAGCGTACGGGACCAACCAAACTCATCTTCCAGAACCGTAAAGAACACACCGTATGAAAACACACAGCCGATGGTAACCGCCTGCACCAGAACAGCCCCGAGAACAATCAGGTATCTCTTATCCACTAATTACTAGTCCATCTATTTTTGATCTCGATATCAGATCAGGCGTGACATGGCAGGTGGTGCTTGCTCGCAAATAACCACATCCATACGGGTGGGCTTCAGTTTAGGACTGTTGGTTCATCAGAGACAACATTTCCCCACTATTGATTTAGCGCTTCGCTTTTAACACTTCCAATAAGCTTTTAGAACCATCAATTGCACTTCAACAAATAGACTGTGTGTTAACAGACATTTACACCACATTACGACAGCAGAATACACTGCCCGGATTATATATACCGGCAATTATATTCCGGTTAGAATCATCGCTGCACTGCACGGTATAGTTTACCTGCATGATAAGTTAGCAACCCGCATTTTGTTTTTGGAGTTATTGATGATCTACCCACGCATTGCACTTGCCATCACCACATCCGTTGTAATGGCTGCCTGTAGTCCGACTGGCAATCCCCAACTTGATATGTGTATGAAAATTACCGCCAACGTGCTCCCCGGTGACGTTGAATTCGGAGAGATTCGAGAATCCAAGAACAATAGAGAATTGCGTATGGCGCTGCCCTACACAACTGACGGTGTTTCAAGCGAGGCCCTGTGTGTTTTTGCCGCTGATACAACAGGTGGCACATATGTATCATCACCAAAGGAAGTCACCATTGATGGTGTGAAAATGGGTAGTAAAGATCTGATGCGCGCATCACTGGCATCCAGCAAAGTAGTACTGAAAGAAACCGCAGAAGAAACAAAGCAACAGGCAGCTGCCGCCGCGGAAGATGCTAAAGCGCTGGCGAATGACGCTAAGGACAAAGCTACAGAGCTTGCCGGTGAAGCTAAAGCGAAGGCAGGAGAAGTAGCCACGCAAATCAAAGACTCTGAAGCAGTGGCGCGTGCCAAAGAACTCGCGGGTGAAACGACAGACAAGGCAAAAGCTGCGATTGTAGAAGGCGCGAAAGCGGTTCAGCAGCAGCTTGAAAAATAAAATACTAAAGCGTCAGCGCGGCCATTGCCGCGTTGGCCAAAAACTTAAAATATTCCCGCAATTTTCAGCCAGACCATAACCACCGCCAACAATAATACCGTGACATAGATCTGCCAGCGGGATCCATCAAGGCGGCCTATTTTACCTAGCAAGCCCGCTGCAAGTACGCCACTGCCAACAGGTATCATCGCCCTTACTATTGAGCGTATCTCGTTACCGCTGGCGGAAAAACTCAGGCCAAAAATCAAAGCGATTGCGGCGACAGTTGATACCACCGCGATCACTTTGAAACCCCAACCGGTTTTCTTGCTGCTGCTTTTTGCCATCAGGAATTACCGATTTACTGAGTTTGAATCACTGAAGTATCGGTAATACTGATAAGCGCTCCCGCAGAAGAAGCAAAGGTCGCGACCTGTCTCTGCATTTCCTGCGTTGCAGGGACGCTGGCAGCCGGTGATAACAAAGACACGTGATCGCCAGCGATAAATCTTACTATACCAGAGCTGTTGGCATCTGCTGTCACAGAGGTAAGCCCCATCAATGCGGCCAAAACTTCTGTACCTGCAAGCGTATCGGGCACCAGATTTGGAACCGTCGCGTCGCCAATGACTTCAATCATATGAACCGGTGTGTTCACCATTGAAGCAAAGTTGAGTGGATCAGCCGGGTCTGCGACAGTTTGGGCAGCACCCAGAAAGCTCGCTATAAAAGCTGCTGCTTCAGGAGAATCTGCCTCAAAACCCTCAGCGATTGCAGCAGCAGTAAGGCCGTTTCTGATCGGATCACCAATGTTGGGAGATTGAGAGTTGAAGGTGGTTTGCGCCAGTCCGGCCGCCGGCATACCGAGACTCACCGATGCCAGTGTATTATCAAACGCTGCTACCATTGTCGCAGTCGTACCACCCAGTGAATGACCGATAAGCGCCTTACGACTTGCATCAACCGGTACACTGGCGATGTTTTGAATACTGGCACTGAGCATTAGAAAATCGGCAACGCTCTGGCGCAGATTGTCACGAGTGGTCAGCAGAGCTCGCGGCGAGTAAAAGTGCATGCCGCTGAAATCAACCACACCGTCCGGTCCGGGTGCCAGGGTTTCATTGTTTGCCAGATCAATCCCGAAAGTACGCTCCCTGATATTCGGGAAGGGAGTATTGGCCGCATGCAGATCGTTGTCCGGATCGGTGATTCCGTGCATCGCCTGATCAATCGCTATAACGGCAAAGCCTACCGACGCCATGCTATCGGCAAGCGCGAGCATGTTAGTTCTGTCTCCAAGGATACCATGAATAAAAATCGCTACCGGCCAGCCGGTGTTCGGCACGACCTGACCAGAAGCTGCATTTGGCACTGACATCAGCACCGGAATAGTCTGAAGACTGGTAGCAACCGGCACCGCATTTTGCGCAGTTAAGAAGGTGTCATTCTCACCACGCCAAAAACTGGTGATGCCTGCAGGATCATTGGCATTGGCTGGCGCCTGAAGATAATACGGCACCTCCAGTGAACCGATATAGACATCGGCACGGCCGGGTGACGCTGGGTTGATGGCACTTGTGCTCATCATTGTTGGTGCTAACGTGATTACACCACCCTGTTGAGAACTGCTCGCCACTGATTCCAGCACCGGTGTAATAGATTGTGTTCGCGTGGTCCATGCCTGTACGACATTAGCGGCCTCAACCTGTCCGTCCAAGGCAGCCAGCATGGCGTTAACCGAAATTCGCAACGGCTCAAGCGCGCCAACAATATCACCGGTTAACGGAATCGACCCAGACACAAGACGAAAGGTTCGGCCAGCATTCACCGGACCTTCAGGACCAGACACGGCGTTGCTGACTACGAATAAATAGTCGGAACTTTCAGCCAGTGGAACTCGCGGTGCGAAAGCAATAGTAGACTCATCGACCACAACAGCCGAGATTTCACTGCTGCTGAGCTCACGTTCAACGCTGGTCACCAGGCCACGATCATCGGTAACTACCTTGAAGGCAAAAACAGATTCACCAAGAATCACACTCGACTGATCAATTGGTTTGGAGAAATCTGTAGTCACAGGCTGCGTGGTTGAAAAACCATCGAGGGTGTTCAGTGCCACGGCAGGTGAACTGAAATCATCTTCCGCGACATCGCCTATGGGTACGTTTAGGGTGCCATCGTCACCAAACAGTAAAGTGTTTGGAAAAGGTATTTCTGCATTAGCCGGATCAAAGACTGCCTCGGATGGCGCATCTGCTTCGAGCGCGGCAATGGCTTCGCGCCCCGCGTCAACTGCTTCCAGACTGCGATCAAAGTCGAAATCGGTCGGATCAGAACATGCACTAATGACAAGGCAACTGATAGCCGAAAGTATTTTCAGGTTAGTTTTCATGTTGAGCCCCAAACTAGTTAAACTGCACGGTGACTTGAGCACTTAAAATATTGGCGCTGGTTTCAAACACACCACGTGTTGTTGTTCCGGTAGTTGAGGCCGTACCATCCGTTGCCAAACTGGGGTTAGCCAAGGGTGTGTCGTCGATCATCAAGTGTGCAAAACCAACGTCAAAGGCTACCGTGTTGCTGAACTTATAGCCAAGTCCGAACGCCGCCCAGACCCGCTCGTTACCGGGTATTCTGGCCGTACGCAACTGAGGGGACGGTACCGGGTCTTCATCATAAGCAACACCGGCGCGGAACGTTAACGCATCGGTGTGGGAGTAGTTAAGTCCCGCAGATAAACGCCAAACGTCTTCAAATCCAAAATTGGTTAACGTCACATCTTCTCCGCTGTCGCGGGTGATGCGCAGTTCCGGCAAGCTGCTCCAGCCGGTGTAGGTGGCATCTGCAAGTACTTCGATTTGATCGTTCACCTGGTGCGCGGCAGAAAACATCAGACTGGGAGGCAGATCTGCTTTGGCAGTAACATCACTGTCAGGCAATGGCAGGGGAATTTGTGCATCGGTAAACAACTGCTGCAATCCGGCGTTGTAGGTAAAGTCGACATCGCCTTCAAGGTCATGCTTTACACCGTGACGATAGGCAAGACCAAGCTTGGTTCCGATTCGCGGTTTGTAGAGTAAGCCCAGGTTAAAGGACATAGCAGTGCTCTCACCCTCAACGTCAACTGATCCATCACTCGACGCCGTGCCGGGTAGCAACTCTGCAGAGAGACAGTTGGCTTCCTGAAACGCCGCCGGAACAGCGCCAAAACAAATCGCACCATTATCCACCGCGCTACCCAGAGTAGCGCTCATTCGCTGGATACTGATACCACCACCAATATTCAGCTGATCATTCACCTTGTACGATATCGACGGGTTTATATCGATAACGCTCACAGCAGACTCAATTGCCTGATATCTGCCAACCCATCCGGAGTCGTAGTCGGTAGAGTTGCCAAACGGCACACTTAAACCGATACCCAACGTTACATTTCGCTTGAGCGGGTGGACGTAGTAGAGATTCGGAATAAACGAGGTTCCACTCGCATCAGTTTTACCACCCGCTGCTGCGGTACCGAAGGCAGGATCTACATAACCCAACCCAAGTTGCTGACCAAGCGTAGTGCCTTTGTCTGAGAAATCACCATCCACACCGATTACATGAGCCGCACCCAAAAACTGCCGTTCTTTAAGTTCCGACATACCAGCCGGATTAAACCAGACCGTCGAGGCATCCTGGGTGACGGCTGCAGCTCCCGCATACGCATTGCCGAGACCGGAAGCCCCTTGCTCGATGAGCGCGAACCCCCCGGCCAGAGACGCTTCGCTCGCTGCCACAGCACAGATCAAGAAGCAGGTTTTTCGCATACTCGTTTCTCTCTAGAAAGTTATTCGTTATCAGATGCTTGCGCTACTTCCCAATCTTAACAAATCGGGATACTCGATCGGATGCACCTGTGCGACAGTTAGCACGATTATTCATCATTTGCAGCTAGCAGCTATACTCAATCAACCCCGTGGTAAGCAAAACAAGCGACATCGCTATGAAATTCATAAAGAGCCGCACCGTATCGAGCAATTCCGCGACTACGACCTTGTTGCTCAGTCTTCTGTTCACCAGCCAATGCGCGCTCGCTGACAGTTTCAACATAGATATCAGCGACGATGACATTGCAATAGAAGCCAGCAATGCCAGCCTTAAAGAATTACTTCAGGAACTGGAAAACCTCACCGGCATTCCCGTGGAGTATGTTGCTGAAACTGACGAGAAAGTGACTTTAAGCGTAGGCATGACCAGCGTCGAAAACGCGATTGCGAAAATAACCCCCAACCACATGATTGTTCACGAAACGCAGAACGGCAAAAATGTCATTAAAGAGCTGATCATAATCCCGGCGGAGTCCGATCTCGCAAGTGGTGGCTCCGGCTCTGCATTCTTACCAAACGGAAACCCTGCACCTGCTATCGAACAATCTGAATCAACAGAGCCGATGACACCTACAGACCAGCAGCTTGCCGATCAACCCACACCCGAACAACAGCCATTGCAGCCAACCAATGAACCTGCAAGCCAGCTACAACCGGCAACCCGTGTGGATGGTCAAACAAACTAGCGTGCTGGTTGGAAGGTTCAGATAATCACGGGCTAAAAATCCAACTCGGTCTGCGTTGGCAAATCAGGCTTGCCTTTGTTTTCACGGGTCGAACTCTTGCCACCGCGCCTGTGATCCTTTGTCTGCAACACCGGGTCTTGATCTGATTGTGGTTGCTCAAGTTGTTTTTTTTCGGGTTGTTTTTCTTGGGGTTGTTGTTTATGTGGCTCCCGTTCAACTTGTACTGGTTTCAGTGGTTCCTGATTACCCTGTGTACGACTATCTTGATTAAGCGACATTTCTTCAGGTGATTTGCCCGCTAATTCGCTTGCAGCAACATCACTCCCTGCAGTGCCAGACCAGAACTTATGCCGCAATCCCGATTGACGCAGCGAACGCTTTTCAATACAAGCGCGCAGTTGTGCCTCGTTAGCAATCACAATTACCCGGCTTCGCGCCCGCGTGATAGCGGTATAAAGAAGTTCTCGACTAAGTATCGGGCTATCGGTTTCCGGCAAGACCACTATAACCGTTGAATACTCCGAGCCCTGACTTTTATGGATAGTCATCGCATAAAAGGTTTCATGCTGTGGAAGTCGGTTAGGACTTATGGCTCTCGCCTGCTCTGCCCCTTCTGTCGCAAAGTGCACGGCGAGTGAACCGTGCTCATCCGACAAAACAAGGCCATGATCGCCATTGTACAAACGTTGCGGGTTGCTGTTCTCGGTGATCATCAGCGGCTGCCCGTGATAGTACTTTGCACTTAAATCACGCAACCCATCGTCATTCAGCAGCATTTCAACACGAGCGTTAATTCTCAATGCGCCAGCAGGCCCATGCCGTAGCGCACACAGCACACCGGTATCTGACATTTTGCCAAGCGCATCAGCAGGTGACCCCGGCGCTGCAACTTTTCGGTAAGCCGGCAAAACCTGTTCACATAGAATGTGTTCAAGACTTGCAGGTTCCTGCGGCAGCATCGATAAGCCGGGCCACTGCTCTGAGTTAAGCAGAGTTAATGCAGCCTCAACATCACCTTTATTTACCGCGCTGGCGAGAGCGCTGATGCCACCTTCATCCTGTACGCGATGACTCTTTTCCAGGTAGATTATCCGATCGGCGATACTATTCAGGCCAGTACTCGCACTGGAAGTTGCCGTTATTCCATCTACCCCGAGTTGCAACAACTCCTCGCATCGCTGATCACTCAACTCAGCCCGCGAGCGACCACCGCAAATATCTCCCAACACCATCCCGGACTCAACCGAGTGCAGCTGATCCTTGTCTCCGATCAGTACTATACGGGCGTTATCAGCGAGTGCTTCAAAGGTTCTTGCCATTAGCGGCAAGTCAATCATTGATGCCTCGTCAATGATCACAACATCGTATAACAGGGGCATCTGTTTGTTGAATCGGGGTTTTACTCTGCCGGGCCTCATACCAATTAACTTGTGCAAAGTCGTCGCTTCAAAGGACGCTTGAGGGAGATTCAACTTTTCCAGCAAGGTTGACAGGTTGTTCTGTATAGACTGCATCAACCGGGTTGATGCTTTGCCTGTTGGCGCCGCAAGTGCAATCTTTTCAGGCGCAATGCCTTGATCAAGCAACGCTGCAAGCAATGCAGTGACCGTATACGTTTTACCGGTTCCAGGCCCGCCGGTAATTACACTGAAATTACTTAAAACGGAAGTAGCGACCGCAGCCTTCTGCCAGTCCGTCGCATCATCATCGTCTTTGCGCTGAGTGAACAGTTTCGCTAACGCTACACGCAGCCTGACTAAATCAACATTCGGTGCATTATCATCCAAGTAATGTTTAACCGAGGCAATTAGTGACTGCTCGAGAGACCAGTAGCGTGCAAGATACAAACGATTTTCAGCATCAAGAATCAATGGTGTAGCAGGCTGCAGATCTGTGTTGCTAAGAGGTGCTTCCGCTTCAACGCCGTTTGTATCGACAGATTCCGGCGGTGTCGTGACCACCCTTTGCTCCAGCAACACCTTGCGCCACTTCGCAACCGGTGGCACCTTCTGACGTACAACTCGTAAGTCAGGGTTTTTATACAGTGAACTGGTTGCAACCGAGTCCAGCAACAGGCAGGTGTCACCTTTGGAAATGCCGTAACTCGTCAATGCAGACGCTAGCAATAACTCTGGTACTTCGGCACCGTTGAGTTCAGTAAGATGACGCGCAAACTGCCGGTCAAAGAGCCGAATTTCACCATGCTGTTGCGCTGATTTTAAAAATGTCTTCATAGTTATTGAATGAACTTTTTATCAGGCAACCAACTGTGCTTGCATTTGTTGATCGAGCGCATCTATTAACGCAAACGGCGGCTTGTCAAACCAGACACCACTGCTGTTACCGGATCGCATACCACGCACGAATAGATAATAAACGCCGCCAAAGTGCGTCTCGTAGTTGTAGTCCGAAACACGCCGCGCCAGATATCTGTGCAATGCCACTGTGTAAATCAAGTACTGCAGATTATAGCGATGCGACTCTATTGCATGCTTAATTGAATCCGGCGAGTAAGACTCGAGCGTTTCACCTAGCCGGTTAGATTTATAGTCAACAATAAAGTAGCGGTTATCTTTACGTACAACCATATCAATAAAGCCCTGCATCAGCCCTTCAAACGCAGGAAAATGCAGGCCATCAGCAACACCCGCATACTGCGGAAAAGCAGCTATCACATCCTGTAATTTTTTTGGACTCAAACCCGCCACGGAAAAGAAAAACTCCATTTCATTGAGCCGGTCTTTCTTGTCTATACGCTGCAGCGAAAAGTCATCATTGACATTAAGATGTGCGGCCAGTGAATGGTGAATGATCTTCTCAATCACCGGAGTCCAGTCTGACTGACCTGCAACTGCAGCAGGGGACGATAAATGCCCGTGACGCAAGGTAGCATTTTCGATCAGATCAGTAAGATTCGAAGTATCTGTAAAGTCCATGAACTCATATACTTCATGCAATAGCTGTCCGGTACGTGCACCGGCCGGTAGTGATGATATCTCCTGCTCCTCGGGACTGACTGGCACATCTACGGCTACCGGCGCCTCTTCAACGGGCCCGGACACTTCATCATGGTCTGGCATATCGGCATCCTTACCACGCATCAAACCCGTATAGCTACTCATCCCCCAACGCCGGTTTATTGAAGCGGAAAAAGGCGTCAGAGATAGTGCCTGCTGCAGATTCGAATCGGTAAATCTGACACTTTCATCCAGCATCATGTCCGTGACCTCAACATCGCCACCCGCTCTCAAAACCAATTCACTGAGTCCCGGGCGGATCAAGTCAGGTGTCAGTTTCTCAACATTGGCGTAAAGCAGATGTTTAAGCGCAGATCTATCAATTCCGGTAGTCATTCCCCAGTACAACACACAGGCAGACTTTGCCCGGGTCATTGCCACATAGAGCAATCGCAGCTCTTCCGCGAGAGACTCCTCTAAACGCAACTGCAGTGCTGTAGTGAGATTGTCAGACCCAAGATCTATGACAGAGCCAAAATGCTCTCTATCGTGATAGCTAACGATTTCATTACCGTCCCGGCTATTAGCTTTAAGCGACGTTGCAAAAGGCAGGAACACGACAGGGTATTCAAGCCCTTTACTTTTGTGCATGGTGACTATCTGCACCAGCCCTTCATCACTTTCAAGTCGCAACAACAGCGCATCATCTCCTGGAGAGCTATTATCGATCTGCGCTTTTAGCCACAGCAGCAGTTCTTCGTGGGAGGCGATTTCACGCGCTTTGATTTGCAGCAGCTCGGCTAACTGCATCAGGTTGGTCATGCGCTGTTCACCGTCAGCGCTTTGCAGCATTCGTTCAGCCATACCGAGATCTTCAAGTAACACCTGCAGAGCAATCATGAAGCCGCGCTCAAGCCACAGTTCACGAGCACTGATAAAGCGGTCTATCAGCTGATCCCATCGTGACTCATCAAGCAGCATCAGCTCCATGTCACGACTGTTATAACCCAGCAGATTAGTTACCAGTGCAGCACGAAGCTCTCCTTCGCGTCCCGGAAAGGCCATTGCGTATAAAACCTGATAGAGCTCTGCAGCCTCAGCAGTCTGAAAAACGGTAAGGTTAGGCATACTGACACTGCGCACACCAAAGCGGCGCATGGCAGATTGCATGAGTGCTGCCTCTGTATGCGAGCGAACCAGAACGGCAATGTCCGCCGGAGTTACCGGTTTGCTGTCAATGACAGCAGTCCCGTCACGCCCGTCAACCAGCAGCCTTGCGATCTCGGATGCACACGCCAGTGCGACCTCCTGGTTGCCTGCGCTCTCAAACAACCGGAAACCAAGCGGGGTAGATTTTTCACCGTGGCGCATCAAATCAAAATCGCTGTTCGATTCTATAGATACCACCGGGTTGAACGGAATCTGTTCAAATACAAAAGGGTTATCTGTACTTTGGAAAACACAATTAACAGCATTAACCATAGACGGTGTTGATCGCCAGTTGGTGCCCAGCGTATAAGCACTTGGTGTTTGACTGACGGCATTCATATAAGTGAACACATCAGCACCACGAAATGAATATACCGCCTGTTTCGGATCACCAATCGTAAAAAAACCACACTGAGGTTGATTGGCGTAGATACCGCTGAATATTCGAAATTGCTCGGAGTCTGTGTCCTGAAACTCATCGATCAACGCATACGGCCAAAGCGTGCGAATTCGCTCAGCAAGCACTTTCCCATCAGCAGACTGCAGGACAGTATCCAGTCGGGTACGCATGTCCTCGAAGTGAATCACCGCACGATCTGCTTTGTACCGATCTATCGCTTCGATCAGATAGTTACGGGCATCATGAACCGCTGCAATTCTTCGCCATTTTTTATAGTCATTGAATTGATCCTCAAAATTTTCACACAAATCGAAAAACGCATGCGTCGGTACCGGCTGATTCTTTCTGGTTCTGAGTGCAATGATACTTGCGGTAAGCAATGAAAATTTTCCACTAAGCACTGCAGGCAGATTCTCATCCAGCGATCCAAGCCACCCAAGCACTTCGCTTTTTGCTTTGTCGCTGTAAGAGTTCTTGTTGAGTACACCCAACTCATCGGAAAAGACTTCTCGAATCCGTTTTGACTGATTCTTCCAGCAATCATATATTTGTGAGTATTGTTTCTTAACCGTGCTGGCCAATTGTGCAACGCGCGCCGCATCAAATGGGGGCTGCAGTACAGCATCACGTCTCCGGAGCACGTTATTCAACTTTTGCAGCAGCGCATCGGGAGAATTTGCCAGAGACTTGAGGTTATCAATCCGGAATTCATCACCGCCGCCAGTCACCAGGCGCCAGTAGTCGCGCGCCACCTCCCGGCGTATGTCGGTATCATCCGCGATCATGTCTATCCGCATTGGCAGTCCACTTTCAAAAGCGAAGTCCTGCAGAATGCGCAAACACATTGCATCAATGGTAAAGACCGATAAATCATCCAGCCTGGCTACTGCATCACCAACTAAAGTTAACGCTTCCTGCGGGTCCGCAGCTTCGATCAGCTCAGCAAGTACCGGATCGTCTGAAGGTTGTGCCGCATCCGGATACCGCAGCCATTGGTTGGCAAGATGCAACCGAGTGGATAGTTTTATCCGCAGCTCTTCAGTCGCGGCAATCGTAAAAGTCACCACCAGCACCTTATCAATGCTGACTTTCTTTTCAAGCAACAAGCGCAGAAATAAAGTGGTAATGGTGTAGGTCTTACCGGTACCTGCACTCGCCTCAATTAACGTGGAACCGTTAAGCTCGACTGTTACCGGATCAAGCAGGTTCACAGGCGAGCCCCGTCAGAATCAGTATCCTGTCCGGCTTGTAGCAAGTACATTTCATCCGGCAGTGTTTCGGGTATTTCATCTTTTTCGGGTCGCTCCTCCATATACTCACGCCACGGATTGAACACGACACCGGCAATACTCAGGAACTCATCATTGAATATATTTTCCTGTTCCCGCCAGACAATATGATTAGAATCCTTGTTGCACTCTGATAACCATGCTTTGTGCGCTTCATCAATAGCGGCATCTTCATTTTCAGCAGCACTTGAATTAAAGGATGCGTTCGGAAAAAACGGTATTGGCGTTATCAATCCCCGATACCGCAACTCCATTAGTGCCTGTAAATGTACGAGCGGATCAGGTACCTCTTTAAACTCAACAGTACAATCGGTAAAGACATAGACACTGCGTTTCGGTAAGCCTGCCGGAGCTGCAGCACACAAACACAAGTGCTGAATCCAGACTGACAACATATCTGTAATACGTCGCTTGCCGGCACGCCAGAACACCATGCCGTTATTACCGAGCTGAGTTAGATATCCACCGAGCAGGAAATCACCAACCTCTATCGCAAAATCCAGTGGCTCGATAGTTTCTTTTGATTGGTGTGCAAGCACACGAATATCCAGTGAGATGCCACGCTTGTAGCTGTCATTGAAATAGGAATCACCAAAGACGCCTGCAGGCAACACACCCTGCGCGTCAAGCGTTCTACGTACCTCCGTCTTTGACATGTGCTTACCATATTCCAGAACCGCCTGATCAACTTTCCATTTTTCCAGATTATCAAGTGCAAACTGCTCAGCTGTACTTAAATCATCGATCGTATAAACACCACCCACCTGAAGACGCTCCAGTAAATAGCTGACAGAGGGTTTTGTAAAAAACAGAACCAGCTGGTTCAGACTGACCTGCTTCGATGGTTCCGGAAGCTGAAAAACCGAAGGGTCTGCAGGGTCCTTAGACGCTCTGGATTCTGTCGTGTCAATAAACGGCCTTATTTGTCTTTGTGTACTCGCTGCCTGAAACCATAGCGGCTTGTGGTTTTTAAAGTATTCATTCGACTGATCAAAGTAGCGTTTACTAAACGGCTGCAGCGGATGTTGTACAACGCTTACTGCAGCATCTGAAAATACACTATCTGGCGATGTATTATCTTTCAACTGATTGGGGCGTTGGTAGGATGCATTGATATAGGCAAGCATCTCTGTTACCACGGTGGCTGGCGCTTTGTCGGTATTGTCTCTTATGTCTTTACCCACGTAGCTCAGATAGAACCTTTCCCGCGCGGACAATAGCGTTTCTAAAAACAAATAACGATCATCATTGGAACGGGAACGATCACCGCGCCGCGGTTGCTGCATAGTCAGATCAAACGACATGGGCCGATCTTCACGCGGGAAGTCCGCGGCATTCATGCCGATCAAACAGATTACCTTAAACGGGATACAACGCATTGGCACCATGTTAGAGAAAGTGACCTTACCGTTTAAAAACTGGCGAACATTACTGTTATCATCCAGGGCCGACTGCACCACTTCGGTCAATACCTGCAGATTAACGGCTGCATCGCCAGCCTCGGCAAATGAAGATATAAGCACTTCACGGAAACTGCGCAGGGAGTAATCTTCACTATGGTCCGGCTCGAAGAAAGCTTCAGCGAGTTGATCAATCTCATGCACCCACTCAATCGGGCTGTATTCGGCATTGGCGAGTCGCTTACGCCAACGACGCGCCAGATCAATAAACAACTGCAGCTGTTCAAGTCGTTCGCTATCTGAACCTTCCAACTCGTTATAAGGTGCGATATCTGCATACAGCCTTCCCTGTTCAGATGGCATTGCATAACCGAGAAACATGCGCTGCAGCCCGAAATCCCAACTGTTCGATTCAGTCTCCGGTAGCCCGAGTTCAGTGCGCATCTCCGCATCAAGCGACCAGCGGATTCCACTTTCCTGAATCCACTGATGCAGACGACTCAGATCTGTACGCTCAAGTGAAAACCTGCGTTTCACCGCCGGCACTTGCAGCAGTGCAAAAACATCGGTTGATGTAAAGCGTGATTCCGGCAACTGCAGTAATACCAGCAAGGCTTCCAGTAGCTGCTGCTCGGCGCGCATACGCCGGTCAGAGATTGACCATGGGATAAACTGCTCAGCCGGTGCGGTACCGAAGGTTGCCGTTACAAAAGGTGCATACCGGTCAATGTCTGGGGCCATCACGATGATGTCACGCGGTTTCAACCCCGGCAGGGTTGCAAAAAGATCTAACAGCTGATCATGCAGAATCTGCACTTCCCGCAACGGACTGTGTGCGCTGTGAACAAAGACAGTGTGATCATCGGTTGCGATCGCTCCTCCGGAACCATCACTTTTATCTTCCAGCAATAGCACATCGCGTTGTACACGATGCAGCAGAGAATCACCCTCAGGCACAATAAACGATTCCGACTCCTGCACTTCCCGCTCAAGAAGTTGATCCAGAAATGCCTGGCCCGCATGTCCCCACGAAGCAAGCAACGGATTACCGATATCCAGTAAACCGGTAGGGTCATCTTCTCTATCCAGCCGGTCAAAATAGGCCCGGGCACGTCGCCTTGCCTGTGATTTTTCATCCTTAATGTCAGCCCAATAGCCAGTACAGGGATTAAGGTAGTAAATACAAATACTGCTGTGTGCGCCATGCAACTGCAGCAGATCAATATAGATTGGTGCCATATCCGATACACCAAAAACAGAGACGCGTTCGGGCAACGGTTTAAGGGCTGGCATTTGCGAGGCTGCATTTCCAGCATTGATGAGTTGCTGCCGCAAATCACCCCAGGTGTAGGGAATTTCCGGTGCTATGGCACGCCACAAGACTGCCTGCCAGTGAACGCCCTTACCTTGTTGCCATTCCTGAATAAGTTCGGCTCGATAAACCAGGTATCTTTCAAAAGTACCAGCGATACGACCGGCGAGCTGAAAACGCTGCAATCCGGATTGGTCATCTTCAAGGTATTGTCGTAACTCACTAAACGCAGACTGAGATAGATACTCTGGCAGTATCTGGAATATCTGCCATTGTAGTTTTGTTGAATTGCGTTGCGGTGGCTCGGGCAAATCTTCAATCCAGCATTGAGCGGACTGCCAGATAAACTGAGCCACGGAGAGGAACTGCAGATTGGCACTGATGCCATCATACTCGGCGATACGTTGTTGCAGCCAGCGAGACATCCCCGGATTTTCAACCACAATGACTTCAGCAGCGAAAGGATCGCCCTGATTGATACGGGTTAATAAATGATCAAGCAGACTTTCAAGATGGTTACTGCTGTGGACCTGAAGCATCGCACTCCGCCGCGGCACGCATACGACAGGAGAACATCCTGCCCTGCGGAAAAATCACAAGCCCGAAATCATACCAGTTTATAAGGAGAGTTTTACTTACCTGAGGTGCCACCGGAGACGCTGCCACAGAACGCAAACGTGTTAACCCGCAAGCCCTGTTGCTGTGGCGAGAATAATCGACTCAAAAAACGTCACTTGCCCACCCTCTTCCACAGAGTTGTCGTGCCGCTCGGTTTTCACTTCAATATCTGACCCACCCGCCTGTTCGGCTTTTTGTATTGCAAGCCCTGTCGCTACTTCAATTGCCCACTCAGCTGCGAGCTCAAGGTTTTCAAACTCTTTCTGCTCCTCGGGTGCATGCACCATGACACTGTGTCCGGCTAAAGGACTGATAGTAATTTGCGCCGTTTGTCGCACCACACCAACCACGGCACCTACGGCATTCGCCACCTCGGCATGCTCGGGCACTATTACTTCTACATCCATAAAGTTTGCAATTGGCGGGTAGAAACTTTGCGCCGGTGCACCGATACCAATCACCGGCACATTGAGTTTTGCGGTTAACCCGAGCCATTGTGTTTCACTGTTTGGATTCTCATCGCCTTGCGCGGCTTCGCTTTCAGTAGAAAACATTCGATCAAGCAGTTTCCGGTTGTGCGGGTTCATCGGTCTGCCAAATGAACCTTCCGCATCATTGATCATGGCCGTCATCAAACACAGCGCAGACTGTCGGGACGTTTGCGCAAGCATTTGCAGGCTAAAGTCTTCCGCGCCACGATAGCTTCTTCCAAGATTAAACTCGCTATAGCGACTTAACAGTGTGGCGCCGAGCACGGACGCTTCTGCGGGCCAGTCTTTCTGCCAGCCACAAACATGCGCCGCATCGGTTGGTGTAAAACCCGCAAGCGTCAGAACGCCAATTTCAATCAGCCGTTTCATCGCCAGTGAAAAATGTCGTTCCGCAAAAACCGATTGCATCGATTGCGGATGGTCTTTGACTTCGTTTATCAAGGAGCGTTGCTGATTGGTTAGCCGAATTGATTCATCCGGTTCAGACATCAAGACGATAAACCGAGCCATGTTGGTTTTGGTCCACGGTGCATCGATAAATCCCTTGAGGTCATTTACTATTTCAGGATAACGATCTGCCAGTACACACAGCGGCATGACCTTGCTCGGTCCGATCGTGAATTTTCGCTGCTCACGATCGTAGAGAATTTCACTATCCCCGCCGAGACCGTGAGTATCAATCTTCACTGCTTCTACCATGGTGCGCCAACCGTTTACGCTGGCACCCTTATCACTCAATACCGGCTCACCTCCTTTTATAAGCGCGACATCCGTCGTGGTACCGCCAATATCTGACACCAGCATGTCTGGCCTTGCGGCAAGAAACTGTGCACCGACAACACTTGCTGCTGGTCCTGAAAGTATGGTCTCTACCGGCGAGTGTTCTGCAAAATCAGAACTCACCAATGTACCATCACCACGCACCACCATTAGCGGTGCATCAATGCCATGATCACTCATGGTTTGACGCGAGGCGACAATCAGATTTTTGATCAGCGGAATAAGTCTGGCATTGATAAGTGCGGTTAATGCGCGGCGTGGAGCATCCAGGGATGCGCTCAACTCATGACCACAGGTGACAGGCAAGTCCGTTACTTCGAGCAATTTTTTCCGCAACGCAATTTCATGCGATGGGTTGCGCACTGAGAACATACCGGATATTGCCACCGCAGATATTGATCCGCCCAGCTCGACTATCTGTTGCACTATGCCTTCAACATCAAGCGGACAGTTCTCATGACCCGCCGCATCGTGTCCGCCGGCAACCATAATAACCGGCATATCCCGTGATGCCTGATCCAGATTAGCAAGCGTAAGTTGCGACTCCCGATACCCCATCAACACCAACGCTGCCTTGGCACCATGACCTTCAACGATGGAGTTGGTTGCAAGCGTCGTCGACAAACAGACAAGACCGATGTCTTTCGGGTTCCGGTTGGCAAGTGTGCTACTGATAGAACTTGCTATACCTTCGATCAGGTTGTGCCGGGTGGTCAGCGACTTCGATTTTTCGAGCACTGTGCCATCCTCCACCAATACAGCATCGGTGTAGGTACCACCCGTATCAATTCCGAGACGCAATCCCATTAGTTCGAGACCTGTTTCAAATCAGTCTTTAAAGATGCACGAATAGTGACAGTTGTCAGAACACAGAATTCCCTGCAAACGACAACTGATTGCCTGCCGCATCCGGTTCACAAAACCGACAGTCCGGGATACATTGATGGGAAAGCCTTGAATCCGGATATCACTTTAGTTTTCAGCACACTACAGCCGGATTGTTAAAGTGAAGTAGAGAACACGGCTGCATAACACTGACTCCATAAACGGCAATTCCTGTCGATACGCACCGTGATATGAAAAAACAATCCGGCATCACGCTCATAGAGCTCATTATTACTGTCGCCATACTCGGCGTTATGGCCGCAATCGCGGTACCGAACTTCGGCGGTCTGATGAGCAGCAGTCAAATCAAGGGCACCTACAATACCTTTGCAGGAGTGATCGCTACCGCGAGAGTCGAGGCTGTAAACCGACGGGCACCCATTATTATCTGCCCAAGTTCAAATGGCACCTCTTGCCTGGGGGGCAACACACCAGACTGGTCTGCAGGTTACCTTGCCTATGCTGATGCGAATGGAAATGCAACAGTCGAGACAGCAGAAATCCTGCGCTATGAAACCTTGCCTGCCGGTCTGTCACTGAAGTCACCAGACTACCCCAAGTCAATCACCATTGCCGCTCGCGGAAGGCTCAAAAATTCGGGCACTTTCATTTTTTGTAAGGGTGAAAACGATAAATCTGCCAAGGCACTCAATCTATGGGTAACCGGTTTAGGTCGGCTTGCAACAGACACTGATGGCGATCACATCGTCGAAGGTGCAAACAGCGCCAACGTTTCCTGTAGCTAACAGGGTTGAAAGCTACCGATACGAGAGCAGTAAGCAATGACATTAAGAAAAAAATCACACGGCTTCGCAATGATAGAAGTATTACTTGCCATAGTTATACTTGCTATCGGTCTGCTTGCCGGATCCCGCATGCAAATACTCGGCTTGAACTATACGCAGGGAGCATCAACCCGTTCCTACGCAACAATGGCGGCTAACGACATCCTGGATCGCATGCGACTTAACCCAGGCGGTGAGGCAACCTACAATGGCTTTATCACCACAGGCACAGTCCCGGCAGATCAAGGATGTGCTGCTAACCAATGCACTGCAGTCCAGCGCGCGAATCAGGACCTCAGGGAATGGGCAAGATATTTCCGTTTAGGAGATGCCACTGGAACAAGCACACTACTGCCACCGGGTGCCACAGGTGCCATTAATGTCGCAGGCGTAAGAACAACTGTCACAATCACCTGGAAAGACTTTATTGCAGGGTCTGAAACAGCTAATCAAACAGTTTCTGTCGGTGCCGCACTATGAACTCGATAAAATCAACCCGAACAGGTCGCCGAACAGGCGGTATGATCAGCACGCCTGGAAAACAATCGGGTTTCTCACTGATAGAACTCATGATCGCTTCAGTGATCGGGCTTGTGCTGCTCAGTGGTGTCGTCACCATCTTCTCCAGCAACAGTGCATCCTCAAAGATGTCGACAGGAATGACCCGGCTACAGGACAGTGGACGTGTAGCACTTGATCTGCTTTCCTATAGTATAAGGATGACGGGTTATCAGGGATGTCGGGATGGTGCAAAAGACGATATCGAAGTCCTTGCATCGGTCAAACCTACGATAGATTTTCCCACCAACGCGCTATGGGGATCAGAAGTCAGCACAGGTGATACCTGGAGTCCGGCGGTACACACTGACCTCAGTGCCAAAATTTCCACTAAAGTAAAAGCCAATACTGATGTCTTGTATGTGCAGCACGGTAGCGGCAGATCGCAAATTTTAGCCTCTGACATGGCGACCGCTGGGGCAGATGTAGTACTTCCAGCCAACCCTGATCAGCTATCAACCGGTGATCTCATCATCATTACCGATTGCAACACCACAAATATTTTTCGCGCTACAGAAGTTACGGATAACACAACAAACACAACAATAAAGCACGCTGCCAGCGGAAACTCGGTAGGCAGTGGAAATCTCTCAAAAGCATTTAGCGGCACAGGCAATGCGAACGCTGTGGCGGTAAGAGTGATGCGGTTCGAATCAAGAGCCTTCTTTGTTGGAGATAGTGGCCGTGATATGCCGAATGGCGATGCAGTCTGGTCTTTGTTTGAACTTGACACCAGCACCAGTCCAATCGGCGATCCCACGGAAATTATCGAGGGTGTTGAGGACTTTCAAGTGCTCTACGGCATACAACCGGATGAAAACGTACCGTCAGACATTCGCTATGTCGCAGCAAGCGGTGTTACGGATTCGTCCCAGATCGTCAGTGTACAGCTCGGTTTGTTGCTTAGCACGGCGGACTATTCAGCGAGTGAAAAAGATACTCAAACTTATAACATAGCAGGCTGGACAGTTGGCCCGGACACAACAACTGACGCACAACACCCGGGTGACAAACGTATTCGAGCAGCATTCAACACTACCGTTCAACTTAGAAACCGCCTGCTATAGGAGCACAGTATGCACCAGTTACCAAGAACCACCCTTCCAGGCAACGAACGCGGTGCGACACTAATTGTAGCACTTATTCTACTGATTCTGATTTCATTGATTGGTGCCACAAGCTTAAGAAGTGCATCTGTTGCAGAAAAAATGTCTGCAGCCAATCACCTGAAAAACATCACATTTCAGGCTTCTGAAAGCGCCGCAGCGGTGGCATTGAGTAACCAGGCATTAATCGGTAACGCTATTGTTAGTGGCGTTCCGCAAACAACCGTTATTGATGTCAGTTCAACAGATGTGAGCACTCAGGTAGTATTCACATCGGTTGGGTCAAGCCCACTACTGAATGCAAGTATTGGTGAGAACGGCTTTTCCGGCCAGAGAATCATGGTCACAGCAACCGCTCAGCTCACCAGTGACGCTCGTTCAACAAGCGAAACTGTACACGGGGTGGTTCAAAAGGTACCCGGTGGCTAGAAGTTTCAGTCGGCAAGTTCCAGTGGGCTAGTTATGATCGGCTAGTTCCAGTTGCCGGTTTTAGCGCCTTTGCTATCCAGTGTTAAATCATCCCCTGCTGGCTGTTTGCCCTGTGCAGCTGCGGTAATGTTAACACAGCGACGAATTGACGCAGTTCCACAAACAGCCATTGAACTGATACTGTAACGTCCACTCTCTGTTTCAAGCGTTGCAGGATAATTAAGCGCGGTCAGATCGGTGGTGTAAGAAATATTGTTGCGATAATACTGCTCCTGCCTCTCCATTACTTCGAGCAACAAAGCAGATGCCTCCGACCTTCCCGCCTTGTGAAGATAATTGGTATACGACGGATAACCAATTGCCGCGATAATCCCGATAATTGCAACAACTATTAGTACTTCAATCAATGTGAAGCCGTTTTTATTCACCTTAATACCCATCTAGTTCTACCCAACCTGTTCGTCTAAATTTTCTAAACACTTCGTCAGCAGTAATCTCTTTTAAAGGCATGAGACCATTTGGACCTAAAACCCCTGCCCCATCACTGCTGCCGATATCGACAATCTGGTTATTGGCCAACAGGCCGTCACCTTGCTCCAGATAATCATCCAAGCTGAGCGAATCCGGTATCTTATTTTGGCCATCCTGCAAACTGCTGATATACAGGCGAGTCACTCCAATGTCGAAATTGCAGTTAACACCACCGGTGAGATCAGGTGGTACATAGGAGCTCGCAAAAATAAGATTGCTGGTCACAAACGTTGGCTGAAGTACTTTTTCCCCTAACTGAAATGTTCTAAAAAAACCATAGTCATCAGAAGTGGTGCTGGTAGCATCACTAGTATTCTTCAACACACTTTCATCTGCCGTAATAACACTATGGGCTCCGGTGCTATCTGTGACATATCTATAATCGCTTACCTTGTTACCATCATCATCGAGCCGATACGGTGCTTGAAATACCCAACGATCAATAATTGTGTACAGGCGGTTCTGATGCGGCTCTTCAAACAGCGGACTGCTGCGCATACCGGAACCTGTAACCAGACTGAAATAGGCGGTACTATAATTCGCGCCGCTCGCAACGACATCTATCGGATTGAAAAACCTGAATGACTCGCCCGCCGGAGACAGCTCGGCAATTTTACCACCAGCAACATGCAACTCATCTAAATCTGTACCTTGACTGCCAAAGTCAACCCGCCAGACATCTCCGGAAATATCAGTAAAGAACATCAAATCTATTGCTCCGTCCAGATCTGTATCTACAGGCTGAGGCGTCGACGGAATACTGTGATCGATTGAAAGATCCAATGAATGATGTTCACCGTTTCCAACAGACCAAGCAAGAGCACCGGTTTCCGGATCGACAAAATAAACTGCATTGCCGTGACTATTTGCGGGAACGGTCATGGCATCGTAGTCAAGATTCACATCATCGTACACGTCTGCATTATAACCACCTGAAAACATCAATAGTTCTTTGCTTTCGCAGTCATCGGGGTTATCGGTACAGTTAAACTTGACGGTCACCATTTGTGGCTTAGACCACGTCTGAGCCAAATCAGAAAAGCCAGTTGTGCCACCCACCCCGCCGGTTATTTTCCACATCACCGAAAACGGATCATTGGCAGTGGGATTCACTAAACCATCAGACACATCAAGCCCATAAACTCTATTGCCACCACGTCGCTCTGTCATGTAAAGCCAGGCAGTGTCTACCCAGAAGTCATAGTCAACCTGATCGGTTCTTTTCGTGTGCAGAGTAAACTCGCCGTCTAGTCCGTACACGTGGTCCTGGCTCGCTTCATTGTCGAAATACGCTTTTATATTGCCAAGGTGCTCTTCAGGAGTATAGGACCACAGCTCTTCACCGCTATCCGGATCAATCGCGTGTAACACACCCATATTGTTGGCAGAAAAAAGTATCTCGCCACTTTCATCTGTTGCGCTTTTAGCCCAGTAGCTAGCAACCAACGGAGTATTATGAAGTGAGTCTGCAACAAAATAGTGATTCTCTTCGTTGGCTTCGATGGCTGCTGCAATAGCCAGCGAGGCATCTTGCGCCGCGGCCAGTGATGCCGCTGCAGCGTTACTTGCTGTTTGTCTGGCAGCATCTGCATCAGCAATTGCCACTAAGGCCGCGGCTGCCGCACTATCGTGTTCAACCTGTGCAGCAATGGCCGCAGACAGCAGTGCAGGATCCCCTGGTGCAGCAGCAGAAGCGGCATTCGCATTGTCTAGAGCAATACCCGTTGACTGCTCCAGGGCAATAGCTGCCGCTTCAACCGCTTCTGCAGCATCGGCAGCATCGGCAGCATCTGTGGCAATAGCAGCTGCAGCTGCAGCTGCGTCATTTGCCGCAGTCTCAGCAGCAGTTGCCGCCGCAGCAACAAGCGCATCGTATCGTTCTACATCACGACCCAGCGCCCATTCAACCAAAGTATTACGCTCTGCTTCATCAGCGGCTCCCAAACTTGCTATCGGTAGCTTGGTGTTGAGATCCGCATCTCCAAAAGCTACCTTGACAGGATCTGTACTGTTGTAATCGGTATACCAGTGCCTATCAGTATACGAAGGTAGCTTGTGCGCAAATCCACCTTGTGGTATCGCAGCGCCATCAGCTTCAGCGGACCAAAGACTTTGAGACGTTGTACTAATGTTACCGTCCACATCCAACAAGGGCTGAGAGTTAGCATCAACAATGACTGTTTCAGATTCACCGGTTACATCATCAGTGAGCACCTCTAACTTGTACTTCTTAATATTGCCGTTCCATCGTACAGACTCACTGGACTGAAACTGATCAAAGTACAATTCACCACTGTGACGACTCTCGTTAAATGAGTTCACCGGGGCTGTGGGTGCCGCGAAAGTAGCACCTATACCGTCAATAATCGTCTCAATCGCATCCACAAGCCCTGCCGCAGACTGGACTTCAAAGAAGCTACCATTACCAGCTGTCGCTACAGATTCCAACCACGGATCTGAGAAGTTAAAACCAATCGTGTGTGTGACTGCGTTGTTGATGCCATCAACACTGCTAAGATCTTCGCTGTATAGATGCCCGGAAATTTCCTTCCCGCATTTTCGCGAACCATTGTCACCCACTACCGGATCACAAGTACCAACAACAGCCTCGTAGTCAGCAACCGCATTCAAATCCACTGTCGGTTGACCATCTGTCATCAATATAATGTGGTTTGCCTGGCAATCAGAGACGATCGGTGATGAATAGAAACCTGTTGGGCTTGGTAACTGTCCCAACAAATAATCTCGACCATGCCAAAGCGCTGCTTGCGTGCCTGTGGCACCTCCCGGCACCAACGCATCAATTGCATCCAGCAACTCGCTTTCGTTAACATCCAAGTCGCCAACAGGAACAGTTAACTCCGGGGTGGAATTGAATTCGATAATACCTATGTTGACTCCTTCAAGAGTGTTTACAACCAGCGTCATAGCCGACTGCAGCTTCTCCATTCTCGTTGGACCGGTTCCTTCAGCATCGTCCCGTGTATCCATTGACCCCGAATTATCCATTACAAACAGAATATTCGGCGGAGCGTGTTCAGTACTGAAAAATATCTCAGTATCGTCAGCACTCACCCCGGCCGAGAAACTCAGAGCAGCCGCGACAATCAGTGCATTGAACCTGGACAATACTTCGCTACTCAATACCCGCAAAACAGATGAAACAAATTTCTTCACAGTGATTCCACCCTATGGCCAGCAATATTCATAACGTTGTCTTTGCGACGATTTAATACTGCCGCGACCGTCATCGAGCTCAGCAGTAGTTTCTATGTATCCTGTAATTGCGTTAAGACCAATACTCTCTCCGCTGCAAACAAGGCCGAACTCAGACCGATTACCATTAATTGAAGCATTGGTGAGATTGACTTCATCCGGATCTGTCAGGATCTTCGGGTCAGCAGCCTCTGTAATCTCCAAATACATATTCTTACCATCGGTACCAGTGTTCAGCATACTGTCAATGATTGGATCATCCTGATACTGTTCGTTATCGTTTACTGAGTCTATCTGTACGTTTAACTCACTCGATGCGGCATAGAACACCTTCTGCCGGAACTGCTCGTTCCTTAACACAGAAGACTGATTGATAACGTCACTCATTGTGCTGACACCCAGCAAGGTCAGCATGAGCAACGCTACCAGCGCCACAATAAGCGCTGCACCTGCCTGTTTTGAATGCGCTGATTTCATTTTCATTGCAGCTTGTTGTTGATAGAAATGGTAGTTGTATAAACTTTGCGTGATACGTTGTCGGTGTATTCAACTTCCGGAGAGTCCAGCAACTGATAAGTTCTGGCCGCTGTCGTCTCTGTACCGGCATTATTGCCGTCAGACACCAGCAAGGAGATTTTCACCGAACGAACACGATCCCATGCCACAAGTGCGTCATTGCCTGACAGGCCATCAGCCACTCGTGATGCATCTATGTATTTTTCAATTTGACCGGTATCATTACTCACACCGTAGAGCACCTGCATTTGCTCAATGCCGTCGATCAGTGATTCTTGAGCTCCTAACCAGCTCTGACTATCAATACTAAAACCGCGGCAATAAAGCTGAGAATTCTCAATACTAAAGACGTTGGCAATACGCTCTCTTTCACCCACATCTTCTCCGACGCAGTCTTTCTGACTCCAGGGCACCATTTGAATGGCGATCTGATCTGACGTTTGCAGTACATCGCTGTTATAAGTGCAAGGGTCATCGCCATCACAATCACCGGTATAGAAAGGCACATCCGATCCTGCAGGACTATTACTACCTGCCTGCCGGACATACTGACTAAGATAAGACATCGCAAAGGTCGCATTTGCCTCAAGGTTACTATCAACACCCTGTTGCTTGAATAACTTTGAGGAGGTAGAAAAGTATTGCACTACCATTAAACTGATAAACAGACCAATGACAATTGCAAGCATCAGCTCAACGAGATTGAGACCGCGCTGTTTTGAAATCATGATCTTTCTCATGGCACGAACCTCAGCGTCATTGAGTCCCTCTGCGATGCTGCTGTTTGATCGTTATCACCTGAACGTGCAAACCAACTGGTATTAACTGTTACCCTTGCACCCAACTCATTGCATGCAGTTGTTGTAGTCATCACTCCAGTGGTGGCATCCGGAGCCTCACAACTGATTACCACCTGCCACTCTGCTACTTTACTGTCATAGCTGCCACCACCCACACAAAACGCATCATGCAAATCAAAAGCAACCATCTGATCATCATCACAGGTGGCCGCATTTGAAGCTGTGTTATCAGCACACTGCGCGGCGGGTGTTGTGTCACAGAAATCATCCTCATCGCTGTAATCGCCAAGGTACTTTGACACCGGAATTCCATTACTTCTGATCCGGTCGGCAATATCCTGAGACTTGGCAACCACATAGCTGCGTTGTGTTGAATCCATCGTGACACTCATGGTGCGCAGCTGAAGACCTGCCATACCGACAACACCGAGGGCAAAAACCACCAGCGCGATAAGAACCTCCAACAGTCCTACACCACGCTGTGCTTTGCGAACCACTAATCGATTATTGAGTGCAGCTATCATCGTCTTCCAGAGGCCCTTCAGTAATTTTTCCTACCCGATTGACGGTAATCAGCCTGCCGTAGGTTTTATCTGTAGCAGATTTGCAAATGGCGATAGAGAAAGAGGTCGAACCCTGAATCCAGCCTCGCGGATTAAACGCAATGGTTTCGGTATCAAAACTTGCATCCACTGAAAGATCGCCTCGCCCCTCTGAAACTTCGATCTCTTCGATATCACCAGCCACATCCTCGGTGACCGTTAGTGTGCTACCCCAGTCCGTGCCAGCGGGCCGGGTAATAGTGATCAGGGCACCGCGCGCCCGCGCTTCACTGCGAGCCACTTTAAGTACCGAGGTCAGTCGTCGAGACTCAGACAACAGTGTTTTGCGCTTAATCAGTGATCCGTATTGAGGCACAGCAATCCCGGCGATGATGCCAATGATGACCACCACGATCATCAACTCCACCATGGTGACGCCGGAATTTTTTTTGCGTGCTGAAGAGTTCATTAGGGCTGTAACCGCTACTTGCCGGATTTGTTCACGTATGCGATCAACTGTGTCCGCAAATGCCACGCCAACCAATTGTGAACAGCTTGGCGCAATACGCATCAACCCGAGCTAAATAATCAGTTACTTCAGCCGATTACCTGCCAATAGATCGATCGCCGACCTACCTTCTTTTTGGAGTACACCCGTGCAAATTCGACACAAAGGCTTCACGCTAATTGAGTTAATGATCGCAATAGCGATAGTCGGTATTTTGGCTGCCGTAGCATTACCGCAGTACGGTAAATACATGGTTGAGAGCCGCAGAACCGATGCACATATCGGGTTGCGGGCTGCAGCACAGGATTTGGAGCGTTGCCGCACGAGTAACTTCAGCTATATCGCCACGGCCTGCGCAGTTACCAAGGCAGATTCAGATCAGGGTCACTACGAGATTGAACTGGAAACCGGTGCAACCGCAACAGCATTTTCGCTGAAAGCGACAGCAAAGACCGGCGGTGCACAGGCCAACGATACTGGCTGCACAACCATGAAAATCAGTCAGCTCGGTGCAACCACCCCCGCCGCTTGCTGGTAAGTGCTGGATAATTGTTGGGTATAACTGTTGGTATCAGAAACAAAAACGGCCGACTTATAGTCGACCGTTGTTGATTATTTTTACCGGTTCAATCACCAGATAAATCAACCGGGGCACTACTCTGGCGTGACTTCTTCGGCCTGCGGGCCTTTCTGGCCTTCTGTTTCTACGAACGATACATTCTGGCCTTCTACCAGCGTGCGGCGTCCTTCACCGATAATTGAACGAAAGTGGACAAATAAATCGCTACCGCTTTCTCGTGAGATAAAGCCATAGCCTTTCTCATCGTTGAACCACTTTACGGTTCCTTGTTGCTTTTCAGACATTGTGAATCAGATCTCTATGTAACACGCGTTCTCTGGAACGCACTTCTAGCTAAAACACCGACAGTATCGGCAATGAACACCCAAATGACAGCCAACAAAAGGCGGGCCAAAGGCAGGCCAGCAGAGCGAGCTTGAGTTTGGAGGTCAGGGGCAGAAGGAGTTCGAAAAACGCGGACTACACAATCACTGAAAACCCACGCTCACAACCACGGGCTACCCATTATTATATGAGCAAATTGCGAAAAAACAACAAAAAAACAGAAGCTTAGCTTGCATTGGTAGAAAATTTCAAATTTACCAGGCCAATGGCGTGTCGGGATATTGGTGTCATAGCATCATTTTTATCGTAAATTCGTCACCGGACTGATATTGTTTGTACCGATGAACAACCACGCCTCTCCCTCCACCGCCCCAATTGAGATCGGCTTTCTGCTCACCCCGGAACTCGCCATGCTGGCCTTCGGATCGGCGGTGGAACCGTATCGTGCAGCCAATGTGACGTCCGGCAAAGAGCTGTATCGCTGGACTTTCCTGACTGATGACGGCAACCGGATTGACGCTGGCAATGGCATTACCCTGACGCCAGACCAAAAACCCGACTTCAAGGATCGGTTTGACCGGATATTTGTCTGCGGTGGTGTAAAAACGCAGACCCACAAACCAGAAAACTCTATACGCTGGCTACAACATCATGCGCAGAATGGCACCTGCATTGGCAGTGTTAGCACCGGTGCCTGGTTACTGGCTCACGCAGGCCTGTTACAAGGACGCCGATGCACGATCCATTGGCAAAGTATTGATGCCTTTAAAGAAGCCTTCCCGGATATCAAGGCTGATCCGTCTGTCTATGTCATCGAGAACAATCGCTGCACCTGCTGTGGCGGTACCGGTGCGTTCGATATGATGGCTCACTTGATTGCAGAGGACTATGGCGACGAAGTGGTAACCGATGTTTGCACCTGGCTGTTTCACGATCGTATTCGTATGGCGACAGACGTTCAGGGTGTAGCACAACATACTGCTTTGGCCAGAAAGTCTCCTAAACTGGCCGCCGCGTTCAGAGTAATGGCAAGCCATATTGAAGATCGCCTGACACCGGGGGAGATTGCAGCAAATATTGGCGTCTCTCAAAGACAGCTTGAACGATTGTTTCAACGCCATATGCAATGCACGCCCCAGCAAAAGTACATGGACCTGCGATTACAGCATGCAAAACGATTGCTGATGGAAACCAGCCTGCCGATTCTGGATGTTTCAATTGCTGCAGGATTTACCAGCCAGTCGCACTTTACCAAGTGCTACCGTGAGAGATTTAAGTGCACACCCAGATCAGAGCGTGTGGGGCACACCACTTCATAAACCGTTTATCGGCGTAGCCAATAGCCTCAGACTTTAGCAGCAGCCTTAGACTGATTTTTTATCGGTAACTTCACATTACTGGCACCAAGCTCCTGTAACTGCCGCGCGCGTCCAATCAGATTACCGCGACCGGTGGCGAGCTTACGTCGGGCTTCATCGCAATTTTGCATCGCATTGTCCAACGAGGCAGAGATAGTATCCAGCTCGGATACAAATCCATTGAAACGATTGACAAGCTCACCAGCTTTTTTCGCAATAATACTGGAGTTTTTATTCTGCAATTCACTATGCCAGACATTTTGAATGGTCCTGCAAGTGACCATCAAAGACGACGGACCTACTAAAATCACATTACGATCATAAGCGTCTTTATAAAGCGAATCATCAAACTGCAAAGCAGCATGCAGTGCCGCCTCCACCGGAATAAACATTAATACAAAATCCAGCGAACATACTCCCTCAAGCGCTTCATATTCCTTTGCGCTCAACCCATCTATGTGTTTTTTAATCGACTTTACGTGCTCACGCAGCAATCGCTTTTTTGCGTCTGCATCACACGAGTCATACAAGGTTTTTTCATAAAATTTTATAGAAACCTTTGAATCAATGATAATTGATTTCCCACCCGGCAGATAAAGCAGCGCATCAGGTCGAAGATTCGCTCCATCCGCACTTTGCAGGCAAACCTCTCTGTCGTACTCGCTACCTTTACTCAACCCTGCCCGTTCGAGCACGCGTTCGAGGATCAGTTCACCCCAGTTACCCAGGGTTTTATTATCACCACGCAGCGCATTGCTGAGGTTTATCGCATCCGCACTTATTCTTTCATTCAATGATTTGAGCTGACCGATTTCAGCCTTCAGTTGATAACGGTCTTTCTGCTCCTTATCGTAAACTTCTTCGACACGCTGTTTGAACTCGCCAATCTGTTCACGCAACGGTGTTAAGAGATGTTGCAGATGAACCTCCGTTTGCTCTGTCATACGGTGGCTATTATCTGCAAACACTCGGGCGGAGATTGCCTCAATCTGACCTTTTAACTCAAAATTACGCTTTTCGAGAAGTTCAATCTGCTGTCGGCCGGCCACCTGCTGTTGCTGCAATCTCGCTCTGGATGTATCGACGGCTGCTCGCAGGGAGAATTTTTCCGCTACTGCCCGCTCGACGCGCTGTGTGCAGAGCGAAAGCTCAGCCTCCACCGACTTCAATCGGTCCAGCCGATCTCCCGCCAGCGCCTGCGCTTTCGCTTCACGCAAGTCAGATCGGTATCGTACATCTCGCGAATACATCGACCGCAGCACCCACCCGAGCAGCGCGCCGACCAGGGAGCAGAAAATATTCACCGGATCCAGCATATTAATCATCGGCTGTTTTACCAGTTCTTGTATTATTCGAAACTCAAAACACTACATGTAGAATGTAGACCATCCTCACGGCAATACCAGAAACCTACTGTTGTTTTCGTTCGGATAGCTTTCTCTGCGATACAATTCTTATATCTACTCACTTCAGAACTTCAGCCGGAACCGACTTGTGAATATCAAAACAGAGGCATTGGTGATCGGTGCCGGCCCGGTCGGATTATTTCAGGCTTTTGAACTGGGACTCCTCGGCATTGAGTGCTGCATTGTTGAGGCGCTGGAGCACCCGGGCGGGCAGTGCACTGAGCTGTATGCGGACAAGCCAATCTATGACATCCCCGGTACGGCTTACACCACCGCCGCTGATCTTACCGCTCAACTTGTCAGGCAGATTGCACCGTTCAATATTGCCATCCACTATCACCAGACAGTCGAAAGCCTGCAGCAAACCAAACAACACTTTGTTGCGACCACTGCAACCGGGTCAACCTTCACAGCCAAACAGGTGTTTCTGGCCACCGGTGCCGGTGCGTTTACACCGGTTAAACTCAGAACCGAAGGCATCAGTCACTACGAAGATACCCAGGTACACTACGCTGCATTAGCAGATACACAACTGACCGGAAAATCAATTGCGGTTACTGGTGATGCGCAGGCAGCAGTTGATTGCGCAATACAGGCAAGCAGGCATGCAGCAAGTGTTTTGTTTTTACATCGTAAACGAAGACTGGATGCCAATGAACAAAGTCTTGCCCAATTAGCCGAACTGACAGACAACGGAACAATTCAACAAATAAAAGGCAAGATCACCGACTTCACGGCTGGCAACAAACTCGAAAATATTATCGTTCAGCAAAGCCCCGACCTGTGCACTACCCACCCGATAGATCTGCTGCTTGTAAGACAAGGCAACTCGCCCAAGCAGAGCAACCTTGAATCCTGGGGAGTAAACACTGAGGCTCGACACATTCCTGTGGACACCGCCAACTATGAATCCAACACACAAGGTATCTATGCCGTCGGGGACATCAACAGCTATCCGGCAAAAAGAAAACTGATACTATGCGGCTTTCACGAGGCGACACTTGCAGCCTACGCTGCCGCTGCCCGATTACGGCCCGAAAAACCCATTCATTTGCAATACACAACGACAAGCACCGAGCTGAAACAAAGACTCGGTGTTACCACGACAGACAAGGGATAACACCAGTGAAGCTTGACAGAAGAATACTCGACATCCTGGTATGCCCTGTCACCAAGGGGAAACTGGTGCAAATAGACAACGAACTTTGGAGCAGACAGGCGGGTCTGGCGTATCCGATTAAAGATGGTATTCCGGTGATGATGGAATCAGATGCGCGCACCCTGTCTCAGGAAGAAATCGATTCCGTAAAAGACAACTAAAAACTCAAGCTTAAAAGGTCTGATCGCACGATCAGACCTTAGTACAATCTAAACAAGCCATGCTAATGCTTACAGATTCACGGGGTGACTGAACAGCTTTGAAAACGCTTCCATCACGCCGCCACCTGCTTTTATCTCTTTACGCAACTGGAAGTACAGCTTACCTTTGCCAACATCAGTGCTCTTCGGTGAAAACTGAAAAACGTCACTGTAGGATAACCACTCAGCACCTTTAAATTCCGGATCAGTGCTCACACGATAATGAGTCGGTTTGCCTTTGCTGTAAGAAAGAAACGCAAAGCCATCATTGCCACTCGGGAAATAAGAAAGCGCTGTGATTTCCAGTGGCCAGTCATCTTTATAGTTGCCATGTGTAATACCGGGCTTAAGATCAACGTACTTAAGTGCACGGCACTTGCGACTGGAGATTCCCTCGGTAATCAATACATCCGCAATTACGTTGTCATCAGTGGCCGGGTTGCTCAGCGCGATGCCGCGATAGTTCTTTTTAGAGACCGTGATAAGCACCGAAGTGGCCGGCACGTTGTCATATAGTGCTATCCCAGCGTAGGTGGTAACCCCGGTACCGTAGAGATTTCTGTCTGCGGCAGTGCCAAGACAGACCGATGCATTGGCAACCGGCAAACCGGTATTAGCATCAAGAACCCGAACGCCAAATTTGCCGGCATGAACAGCTGAAGAAAGCGAGTAGATCACGACCATCAGCGCAAGCCTTGCAACACAAGTCGAAAGTTTCATTGAATTCACTCCGTAGGCAGCGCCGTACCGTGGCACGGCTGATTCGCTGGAATGTATCAATTTTGAAATTTTCCGTCAATATATTGACTCACTTGTGAGTGAGTTTAGCGACAGAGTTCACTATTGGGGCGTGAGCTGTGCCAGAGAAGACTGGCTGGACGGCTGCAGTATAGTAAAGCGCCCAAGCCTGGAGCCACCGCCTCAATCACATTCCCACCACAAATAGATCAACACGCCGCTGCCTCGCTTATAGTGATACACGCGACGACAAACCGACATCTCGTGAAAAAAAGTTTGAAATGGTTCAAGAAAAGCGTCAAGTTAAAATCCATGACCGTCGATAGCATTTTTAGGCTTGCGGTCATTCGACCTTGCAGTCGATTTTTTTACAGTGATCATTCACATGCATACACGACAAACTGATATCGCGCTGGCCCACGTCAACGATGCGTACAGCATTGCGACGATGTCGCGCGACATCATTGAACACGGACTGCAGTGGAACTGGACACCGGAACGGGTCGGTCGCTGCGTGCTCTCACCTGATATTAACGTAGTAACTGCCAAAAATGCTGGTGAAGTCGTCGGCTTCGGCATCATGTACTACGGCTATAGCAAGGCACATCTGAATCTTCTTGGAGTAGACGTTACCTGGCGTTCTCTGGGCATTGGCCATCGCTTGTTAGCATGGCTGGAACATTGCGCTGTTACAGCTGGCATTGAACATTGCCAGCTAGAGGTTCGCGAATCCAACGAATTCGCCAGAAACTTCTATAGCCACCACGGCTATCAGGAAATCGAAATTGTCCCCGGCTACTACCAACGCAAGGAAAACGCGATTCGTATGTCCCGGGGTTTGCAGATAACCCATCTATTCGAGTAGTCAGCTTAACTCCGCCAATCCTCGGCTAACAATCCGGAATCTTCGATCTGGGTTGATTTAGTGCGGAATCATCAATTCAGGGAAGCTCATAAGCCTTACCGGGGCGCATGCTGTACAATGGCCGGCCCGACGCGCATTCTTAACTGGCGCAAAGAGCCTCATGCCTGCAGCCCCTTCCCAAAGAACCCGAGAACTGTACTCTTACCCGCGTTACTGGGCAGAGTGCTTTGGCAGTGCGCCGTTTTTGCCAATGTCTCGAGCGGAAATGGACACACTCGGCTGGGACAGCTGCGACATCATCATTGTCACGGGGGACGCCTATGTTGATCACCCAAGCTTTGGCATGGCAATCATCGGGCGCTTATTAGAAGCACAGGGGTTTAGAGTCGGTATCATCGCACAGCCTGAGTGGGACAGTGCTGAACCTTTCAAAGCACTGGGTAAACCGAATCTGTTTTTTGGTGTCACCGCCGGCAACATGGACTCCATGATCAACCGCTATACAGCTGACCGAAAGCTGCGCAGTGATGACGCCTATTCCCCGAACGATATCGGAGGTCAACGACCGGACCGTTGTTCTCTGGTTTATGCACAGCGTTGTCGCGAAGCCTACAAAGATGCACAAATAGTTTTGGGTGGTATTGAAGCATCCCTCAGACGGATCGCACACTATGACTACTGGCAGGACAAAATCAGACGTTCGATCCTGGTTGATGCCAAGGCGGATATTCTTCTTTATGGCAATGCTGAACGTGCGCTGGTTGAGATAGCCCATCGCGTTGCTGCTGGGGAAGATATAAAGGACATTAAGGACGTACGCGGCACAGCCTATATGACTAGCATGTTGCCAGACGACCTGAAGATCATTGACTCCAGCAGCATCGATACACCGGGTCAAATCGACAAGCACATTAGTCCGTATGAAAACACAGAGACAAAAGAAAAGCGCCAGCCGGAAGAAGAAAAAGATACTGTTAAATTATCCGTCACACCACTGAACTTCAAGAAAAAATCCGATCTTACTAAAGACCAGCGCATACAACGAAATACTGAACTGAGAAACAAGGCAGCCATTCGACTGCCCGACTATGAGCTGGTTAAAAAAGACCCGGTCCTGTACGCGCATGCAAACAGAGTGTTGCATCTTGAAACCAATCCCGGTAACGCTCGTGCTTTAATTCAACGCCACGGCAACCGGGATCTTTGGATTAACACACCACCCATTCCACTAAGCACCGAAGAAATGGACTATGTGTTTGATTTACCCTACGCAAGAGTACCTCACCCTGTGTACGGGGATGCACGTATACCCGCATACGAGATGATTCGCTTCTCAGTTAATATTATGCGGGGCTGTTTTGGTGGCTGCACATT
>CALLBO010000117.1 GCA_937998875.1 uncultured Granulosicoccaceae bacterium | reverse complement strand
TTAGCATAGATAATGATCGTGTAAGGGTGACAGAATGGCGATTTCCAAAGAAAGGTGATAACACCGGGTGGCATACCCATGAGTTTGACTACATTGTCGTACCGATGTTCACTGGTATTCTGGAGATTGATCATCCTGATGGTTCAAGAACCACGGCAGAACTCACCAAAGGGCTTCCGTATTATCGGGATCTCGGGATACAGCACGATGTGATTAATGGTAATGATTTCGAATGTGCCTTTGTAGAGATTGAACTGCTTGAAAACAAAGCCGTAACGAACACATGACCTGGAAGGAGACAACCCGGGACCAGAGAAATGGCGTTCGGTTCTAAAATCACAAATTTCGTCATGACGTGATAGGTGGTAGCGGGTAATATGCACTTTCCAGTCATGTGAATAAGCAAACTATGAAAACACTGGTTCTCTAGACGGGTGGGGTTGGAATGGCATTGATGGCTGCGTACCAGAACCAGTCGCCATCGAGGCGGATACAGAGAACAGGGAACTGATTTGTATAGATACAGACGGCGATGGCTGGGGCTGGACTGGCACAGATACCTGCCAGATACCCGCATCAAATACTCCAGTCGACGCATCTATCTACGACTTGCTACCTTGCATAGACACTGACGGTGATGGCTGGGGGTGGAAAGAACCACCTGATAGGCCGGAGCTCGGCCAGTCTTGTGTGGTAGTGCAATAGAAATTTCCCGAAAAGGGGCTACAGGTATGGACGACAACACTCTCGATATGGCGGCGCTCGCTGATGAGTTAGAGGCTTTCATTCTTGAGTCCGTTCCTGAATGTGAGACTGTTCAAAAATACGGTGGTAGTCTATTTACCTTAAAGCCAGATGAAAAAGAGGGGCAGTTTTGTGGTCTGTTTATACACAAGCAACACGTGCAGATATCATTCAGCAGGGGTGCAGAGTTAAAAGATCCCAATGGTTTATTACTGGGTTCCGGTAAGCGGCGGCGTCATATTAACTACTCTGTCTTAGAGCAGGTAAACTTTACTGAGCTCAGAAAACTACTGAAACGAGCTTCACAATTGTAGTTGTGAGTGACTACAACGATATTTGAGATGACACTTCGCGGCTGGATACTTAGCACCACGAACTGATTAATTGCGAAGATGCCCATCCACCAAGGCGTCGATTCGTTCAGTAAGTGCCTTGACTGATGTTTCGCATTGTTCTTCGTTCCATTGCTCCAACATAGCGAATGTACCACCGGTGATAAATGTCAATTGATCCACCCCCAATTGATAATTACTACATCCGTCAAACTCATTTTTAGTTAGATTTTTCACCAGAGATCTGAACCGGTTCAGAATAACCAATCCTCCGGCAGATGATGCATTTTTTTTCAACAAGTCGCAGTGTGATTCCACATGACTAAGCAAGTTGGGTATAAATTGCAATGTGCCGTGCGAGTCCAGGCCCCTATTTTCGGTGGATTCTAACAACTCCTCCTCGAGTCGATAAAAGCAGTGTTCGAGAACGTCTGACTTACTTTTAAAGTGGGTGTAAAACGCAGATCTGGACACGTCAGCATGATCGCACAACAGTTGAATGTTAATTGTGTCCCATTCATATCGCCTCATTAAATTTGGAAGTGCCTGAACCAGGTTATTGCGGGTCCGTTTTACACGACGATCCATAGAGTCATTTCCGTTCAAATTTCATTAATCTGTCCTGTAAAAGACAGATTGGATATAAATGATCTGGTCGGTTCTTATGCTGGCACACATAATGGCCACATGTCCATTAAATGACAGGTGTGCAAATGACTGGATCCACACTTCCAGAAGCAAAATTCCGAAAACTTGTACGCTGGGGAGTCTATCCATTCTCCTGGTTGTACCTGTTCGCCATGATTCAGACTATTCGATACGGGTGGATAGAATCTCGTGATGCCTGGCTGTTGCTTGTTATCACACTGGTAAGCATTTATATAGCACTCGAACGAATAGTGCCTTACCAGCAACGATGGTCCATGACAGCTTCGAGTTTCGTGAGTGATATGAAGTATCTGGTTACCAATGGCGCTGCGGTGGGTGTGTTTTCATCCCTGTTAGGGATCTACGCAATCTCTACGGCAGGACAGGAAGACGGCTATGCTTCACAGTGGCCGTTCTTTATACAGCTAATCGTTCTACTGTTGGTTTTTGAAGCATTGCAGTATGGACTGCATCGGTTTGAACACGAAGGCAAAGGAACGCTCGGACAGTTTATGTGGCGAGTACACAGCGCCCATCATTTACCAGACAAGGTCTACATTGTGATGCACGTTGCGGGGCATCCAATCAACGCAATACTGGTGCAGAGTTTTATTATAGTTGTACCGATTTGGGTGATGGGCTATGACGAATTGGTAGTTACCGTATTTCTGATGGTTAACTCTATGCACGGGTTGCTAAGCCACTTTAACGTGGATATCAGAATCGGCTTTATGAACTACTTTTTTATCGGACCTGAACTCCATCGATATCATCACAGTGCAAAGCAGGCGGAAGGAAAGAACTATGGGGCGACGCTGTCGCTGTACGACCTCCTTTTCGGGACGTTCGTCTATAAGCCCGGGAACGCACCTGCGAGGCTTGGAGTATTTGATCCCGGGGGCTATCCAAAATACGGGGAGTTTTTGCGGGTGCTACGCCTACCTTTTCGCGCTGGATAAAATTGCCATACGTAGTGGGTTTTAGCAAGAGGGTTCCTTACTAAACACGTATGCTGATAGTCAAAAACAGGCATAACCCCGCAGACTTGGTACGCCACCTTCATAAAGACTTCAGGGCCCTCCATTCCGCAACCACGCGACTTAACCATACCGGAGGTTTTTTTTGAAACCTATATCAACGGCGATTTGATTCAGTTGGGTACTTGCAGATGATTCAGGGCGGATACACGGGTTATCGAAGAACAGTTATCAGGCGATCTTGGGTCGCATTAGGTAGGGTATGTTCCTACGTAGATCCGGATGGTGGACGCGCCGCCAGAGTATTTAACGGGCAGCGATAGCAATCCCTGCATGATGATGCTGTCTAGGCAGCCCATTTCAAGCTGCCAACGTCCTGCAGAAGCATATCGGTGATCTCGTCGGCGGATACAGGTTTACTAAAGTAAAACCCCTGACCTTCTATGCAGCCCAATTTTTTTACAAATTCATGTTGGTAACGGGTTTCTATACCTTCTGCAACAAGTCCGATCCGCATACTTTTACCGAGCGCCACTATAGCACGCACTACAGCTGTTTCTGCAACTATCTCACCATTCTCTTCGGTAATTTCCATGATGAATGAGCGGTCAATTTTTAGATTATCGACAGGAAATTTCTTTAGATAGCTCAACGAGGAATAACCAGTTCCGAAGTCATCAATAGATAGCTGGACACCCGCCTCTTTCAACATAGAGAGCTTTGTGAAATTCGCTTCTACATCTCCCATAGCAGCGCTTTCAGTAATTTCTAACTCTATTGATGAAGGCTTGACTTGATAATGCTCGATACGTTTAAGAACATCACTAACAAACGACTCTTGCTGCAAGCAAACAACAGACACATTAACCGATATAACAATATCAATTCCATATTGCCTCCACCTCAGAATCTGACTCAAACACTGCTCCAGTGCGGTAAAATCCAGCTCTTTTATTAAACCTGCTCGCTCGGCAGCAGGAATAAAGTCATCAGGGCTGGCTACGACAACCGGACCATCTTCACCAATTTCCGACCAGCGCATCAGTGCTTCTGCACCACATATTTGGCCGGTGCTCAAGTCTACTCGAGGCTGATAGTGTACCTGCAAGTCACCGTTCATCAGTCCGTTGCGCAGCTTTTGCACCAGATGCATACGGTGATTGTTAATATTTTCAATGCTCGGTGAATAGGCGATAAAACAGTTCCTGCCAGTAGCCTTTGCTTTATACATCGCTCTATCCGCCTGCCCCAACAATGACTCAGTATCTTGAACCTCGGCAGACTTAATAGAATAACCAATACTCGCAGAAACCACCACAGACTGGCCGTTAATTTTGCACGGCTGCGCTACTAGCCTGAGTAAAGTCAAAGATAACTCAGCAAGCACTTGTTGGCTTGACTGACGATCGACTGTGACAATCATGGTAAACTCATCACCACCTAAACGCGCAACAAAACTGTACCCGTTAACAGTATCCATCCCTCTCTGTAGTCGTTTAGAAATAATAAAAAGCAGCTTATCACCAGCGTCGTGACCCATGTTATCATTCACTGCTTTAAATCCGTCAAGATCAATAAAAAGTAAAGCAAGACTTTTATCTTCATCTATCGATCTAGCAAATTCCTGCTCCAATGTTTGATGAAAATGCCATCTATTTGGCAACCCTGTCAGCCCGTCATATTTTGCAAGCTGATTCAACTCAATATTTGCGTTTTCAAGATCATCGGTTTTCTGATTAAGTTTGCTAGTCAGATACAGACCACGCATTGCATTGCTTATACTCACAGAAACAGAAGCGATATCAACGGACTTAACACCAATAGGGTCAATTAACAAATAACCAAAGTGCAACCCTCCTGCGTGTATGGGAGACAGCGCCATAAGCCCCTCATTAAACTCACTTAGGAGGTAGTCGGGCAGAACCTGCCGAGATTCAAAACACTCTCCGCATGAGCTCACCGAGTTCCCTTTTCCATATACTTGAGTAAGTTTCGCTTCCACATCAGGTTTTTCAAGTGGGCTCTTATACCAAACTAAAAACCACCGTTGCGGATTGATACATTCAAGCCAGGTCGTTGTTGTAGCTAGTATATCTTCCTGAGTGGTACAGGAACTCATTTGCAGGTGCATGATCGCATGCGCATTACGAAGTTGATTAATATCAAACTCACGCTCCATGGATATTGCCCAAATTCGCTCTTTCACAACAGATAGCGCCGCTACAACAACAGGTATAAACCGCTTTTTTGGAGTAGATAACAGCATTCGAGCACTATAGGATTCCATCTGATGGCAAAGATTACTCCACCAATGTTGAGTGGCTGGAGTAACATCATTGAGTAATGATTTTTTTAACATACAAGAAAGATGTTCGCCGCCATCACCCAATGTTTTCCATAGACAATCAGTTAGTGATCTGAGATTGACGTTATCAGGCACCGGAAGACCAGACATCGAAAACATAATTTGGTCATACAAATCATCTATCGAGTGGCTATCCCGACAATCTCCCTCCGGCCCTTCCCTCCCCAGGATAGTAGAACCACGAATTATTAACTCTGATTTAACAACCCGTACTTGAGACTCACACTTCGCTTTACCTGGAGCCATTAGCTGTGATACCAGGAGATCTACACTTTGAAAGGCCATCGCTGTCAAAGGTTGCCTAACCGTGGTGAGCGCCGGTGAATGCCGACTGGCTTCACCAGTATCATCAAAACCGGTAACTGCTATATCTCCAGGTATATCATATCCCAGTGATGTTATTGCTCTCGCAGCACTTAATGCCATTGCATCATTAGCCGCTACAATCGCGTCAATCTGATCACCATCGCTACGCAACAAATCACTCACAACCCTATATGTTTCATAGGTGTCGTAATTACCACGAACAACAAAGGATTCACTTACACGACAACCAGCCTCTGCAAGCACACGTCGATAAATATCCTCACGCTGATCGCTGTAAGGGTCGTTTTCAAATCCTTGAACGAAGGCGATATTTTTTGCTTTGGTACTTACGATCAGATGCCGCACCAAGTCTTCCATGCCCATCCGATCATCAACAAGCACATTAGGCATCCCTGGCAACTCGAGTCCAATACTCACCTTTGGAACTTCAAATTGGCCAATAAAATCTTCCAATTCTACCGGATCAACACCATTTTCAATGGTTCCAGTGAGGCTAATCAAACCACTCAGCACATTACCTTGCAATAGAGAATACAACCTTCCACCGAGCACACCAGACTGCTCTACCGGGAGGTATGACTCCAGCTCACGACCTGTGATACAAAGCGCTCCATAACCTCGGCGATTGCACTCGATCGAAATTCTATCTACGAGCGCCTTTTGATAATCGGCATAGGTATCGGTCAGTATGGCTATTGTGGTTGGATTGTTGGTCACAAGAGATACTATTTCGACAAGATTGGGTTACAACCTTTAGCGACCAACAGCAAAAACAGGACATCTTCGTACCTCACAATACCAGCACTTATTTCACGAAACCGGCCCTGGCTAATGTAGCAAGCGCGTGACCAGCAACATTCAATCACCATTGGTTATCGAACTCCTCGTTGCTATGTCAATTTACCCAATATCTGGCAAACGACCATAGCCATTTTGTAGCTTTGGAACTTACAGCCAGGCCCGACTTGAGCCTATGCAATTCCTGCCTTTAGACAGGATTGCACCACACTAACGTATGAGCGAATTAACCACTGTTCTGATCCACCTGAACACCAGTTTCTGTGGCGCATTGGCAGGATGTGGCCGGTCGCTGTGTTAATAATTCCAATGTTGGAGTGAATCGCCACTGAGAAAAGTGTCGGCGTCCGCCCAGCTGAATTTTAGTCGCTCATTTGTATTGTCGGAATTCCCAAAACACAACAGAAGCCATGAGCGTAGTATCCACTGAAAAGTCAATTTTCACTGCGAGAACCAATGCCAGAAACAACCGATACATCATTAGCCGATTCAGCCTCAACGGACATAACCGAGGGCTACAACCGTGACCCTGCAAGCTCATATTCACTCAACGCTGCGGCGTATACCAATCACAATTGGTTCGACAAAGACACGCAGAAAATTATAAAACGAACCTGGCAGTGGGTTTGCCATGTAGAGAAAACTCGTGAGCCAGGCAGCTATATCACTGTTGAGATCGCAGGTCAGCCAATTGCCGTGGTACGGGATAAAGGTGGTGAGCTACGCGCCTTTTACAACGTATGTAAACATCGGGCTCATCACTTACTTGCAGGCGAAGGAAAGACATCTCTGATTGTATGCCCCTACCACGCCTGGGCTTATCGACTTGATGGAAAACTGCAAGGCGCACCTCACACGCAGAACCTGAATCAGTTCAACAAAGAAGAGATTTGCCTTGATCAAATAAAAGTAGAAGAGTTCTGCGGGTTTGTATTTGTAAACCTTAACCCCAGTGCAGAATCACTTGCTGTGCAATCCGGCGATTTACAAAATGAAGTGATGCACTGGGCACCGGATGTTGCCAATCTCACATTTGGCCATCGTTTAAGCTATGACATAAAATCAAACTGGAAGAATGTTGTTGATAACTTTCTTGAGTGCTACCACTGCCCCGTTGCACATAAAGACTTTTGCAATCTGGTGGACATGGATACCTACAAAGTCACTACACACGGTATCTATTCAAGCCACATGGCAGATGCAGGCAATACACCAAACACCGCTTACGATGTAGCCGACGCGACGGTAAAAACCCATGCAGTGTGGTGGCTGTGGCCAACCACCTGCCTCATGCGTTACCCGGGACGTTCCAGCATGATAGTCTTGAACATCATCCCAGTCGGCGTTGATCGCACGCTGGAAACCTACGATTTCTATCTCGAATCACCCGAGCCAAATCAAATGGAGCTAGAGGCAATTCGCTACCTTGATGAGGTCTTGCAAGTGGAAGACATTGGGTTAGTCGAGAGTGTGCAAAAAGGCATGAGTACCCCGGCATTTCAGCAGGGGCGGATTGTTCATGACCCTGAAGGCTCTGGTAAATCAGAACACGCACTGCATCACTTCCACGGGCTGGTGCTCGATGCTTACGGTGCGGTGTAGCCAGTAACATTTACCGCTCTAGCGGAACTACCAGGAACCAAAATAATGAAACTGGATGGAAAAATCGCACTTGTTACGGGCGGCCGTGGCGGCATTGGCAGAGCTGTCGTAAAACGGCTGATGCAGGAAGGTGCGACCGTTTATGCAGCAGATTTAACCGAACAAGGCTCATTAAAGCTCCACGATGATGACGGCAGCCACTTCATCAAGCTCGACGTTACCTCAGAACAAGACTCGATTTCCGCATTTAGTGCAGTTAAGGCGCAACACGGAAAACTACATATTTTAGTGAACGCCGCCGGAATCGAGATTGAAAAAACCATAGAACAAACCACCCTTGCGGAATGGAATCAGAGTTTTGCAGTCAATGCGACCGGCACCTTTCTCACTTCGAAGTATTCACTGCCACTGTTAAGAGCAGCAGCAGAATCAGGTATCAGCTCCAGCATTATCAACTTCGGTTCTTATGATGGATTTATCGCAGACCCAGGTCTTGCCGCTTACTGTGCCACAAAAGGTGCTGTGCATGCTCTCACACGAGCAATGGCCTGTGATCACGGCCCTGAAGGCATAAGAGTTAACGCTATCTGCCCGGGCTATATCGACACACCCATGCTACAAAGCTTTTTTGAAGGCGATGGCTCAGGTGGAGAGGGTGGCAACATAGATTCACTTCAGCAGGCAGTGCGTGACGTACACCCGATGCGTACCTATGGCACACCTGAAGATATCGCTAATCTGGTTAACTGGCTGGCATCAGATGAAGCTCGTTATGCCAGCGGCCAGCTTTGGGTATTGGATGGCGGACTGTCCGCACAAGTTCAACAGATGAAGTTATAGACAATGTCACAGTCCGTTATCATTACCTCTGTTCCAACCGGTGGTGTTCACACACCGGGTATGTCGAGATCCACGGACTCAGTGTCGCTGCACTGGATGAAGCACGGTACCGTTCGTTCGGTATGGAAAGGTGGCGATGTTGTTGGCTTTTGAGCAATGCGAGACCAGACCACAATGAAGCTTAAGGGCAAAAGAGCAGTTGTAACCGGCGGTGGTCAGGGTATCGGCCTTGGCATCGTAACGGCTTTTATTAATGAAGGGGCCAGTGTTATCACCTGCGGCCGCCGCAACAGGCCTGCAACGCTACCGTCAGGGTGTGAGTATGTGACACTTGATGTAGCCGACCCGATCGCAGTAAAAGAATTCGCAGCGTCGCAACCCGCAGCGGACATTCTGGTTAACAACGCAGGCGTACAAGTTGAGAAAACAGTAACCGAAAGCACAGATGAAGATTGGAATTCGGTCATCGGTGTAAATGCACGCGGAGTCTTTAACCTCTGCAGGGATTTCATACCCGTGATGAACGCTGGTGCATCGATCATCAACATTGGTTCTATCTCCGGCAATATCGCTGACCCGTCTATGGCGCTGTATAACGCATCAAAAGCTTTTGTGCATGGCTTAACGCGATCGATCGCCGTGGACCACGGCCCACAAGTTCGCTGCAATGCGATCTGCCCGGGTTGGATCGAGACCGGTATGCTGGAAGCAGGTTTTGCAACAGCCAGTAGTCCGGATGCAGCAATGCAAGATGCGTTGGACCGACATCCCGTCAAACGTTTTGGCAAACCTGAGGATATTGCATCCATGGCAGTCTGGCTGGCATCAGATGACGCAGCTTTTGCAACAGGACAGCTTTTCACCATAGATGGCGGCATGACTGCCTCTTCACCACTCAACCCGGGTTTGTTTTAGCCCGGATAATCATGTGACTAGCAGCTCAGTCAGCCCAGCTTCGCTGCATTAGCAGATAGAGAAATGAAGCAGACCAGGTAATAAGTACCAGCCCGGTTAAAGATTCTATGCCGGTCAGATAGCGCAAATCACCCTGCGGCTGAATGTCGCCAAAACCGAGCGTAGTAAAAACTGTGAAGGAAAAATAAACACAATCCAGCAGACTGCCATTGAACGCACCTTCGAGCGCACCGCCGGACTCGGCGTGATGCAGAAAATAGTAACCTGCGGCAAATATCCAGATCTCAATTGTATGGGCCACCATGGCACCGATAACCCCGAGCACAACCCTGTGTCTGGCTCGGATTGGAATTTTTGGCAGACGGGCATTCATCGCAGCCAAAGACTCATAATGAACCGCAACACACAGAGATACGATTAGTGAATTGACGATTATCACTAAAATCATTGCAGTTATTCTTTTTAATCCGGTGTAACAGTATACTGATGTAATCCTGTACTACACCACCGACCGCGCCATCCAATCCGGAGACGAACCGGTCATTCCGTTGCCATCGTTATTGAGCCATCGCTATTGAACTGATGCCAAAATTTTTCCAACCACGGAGCTACGCATGACCGCTGAACGCCAGACAATCAATAGTCTCGACGAACTGCTGAGTCTGTATGGGCAACCCGCAAAAGCATCTCTTACAAAAGAACTGGACTATATATCTCCGCACTATCAACAAATGATAGAAAAATCACCGTTTGCTGTACTGTGCACTGTTGGCAGCGACGGGCTTGACTGTTCACCGCGCGGAGATGAACCCGGATTCGTTCGCGTGCAGAGTAGTAAAACACTTCTGATACCAGATAGACGCGGAAACAATAGGCTGGATTCACTGCGCAATCTTATTGAAGACCACAGAGCCTCTTTACTATTTTTGATACCGGGCATCGGTGAAACGCTGCGCGTTAACGGAACTGCTAACATTATTCGGGACGCAGAGCTACAGCAGTCATTCGCCGTTAATAATAAAATACCAGTCTCTCTCATCGAATTTACAGTGGAAAAAATATACTTTCAATGTCAGAAAGCACTGGTTCGATCAAAACTGTGGGAGTACGACTACAAAATAACAAGAGACCAGCTGCCAAGCACCGGCGAGATAATTAAATCTACAAAATCAGACTTTGATGCAAAGGCCTATGACGACGCATACCCTGAACGTCTTAAAAAGACCCTGTACTAGTGGGGCGTGCGGAAAGTTCGATAACACTTTTCTTCACTAAATCCCACCAGCACCACTGAGGGAAAATTTTGGTGCACCGCATGCCCCGCACGCATCTGTCTCAAGCAATTTGTCCAAACAAAATTGATAAATTTGTTATCAATGCACACTCTCTTAACAGGAACCTCCAGGGGAAATCTGACTCTCATCTTCAGATACACAACATAAACAACGGCCGCGGAGCCCAGAGATAAGGACTGAAAGATAGAGTCTGGGAAATAAGGTCTGGCATAACCTTTAGGAGAATATATCAATGACTATCAGCGCACTTTACCACCCCCAATAGCGCTAGAAGTAACAACGGAAGAAGAAAGCATCTTCCACGCTGCTCTGGCAGATCAATTTGCCAGAGAACACGACAACATCATTCCGGCAGAGCTGAATATCAATATTAAAAACGGCATCGCTACCCTGTCGGGAACGTCGGGCTCAACTGCCGACTCAAACATGGTGGAATACCTAGTATCAAGAATCACCGATGTAGACTGCGTGATCAACTTAATTACGAGCAACAATCAGCGCACTGCCTGAGCTATTGCAAGGTAAGCCGCTTATGGTAACGTAGTAACTTAGAACGGGGGCCTGCCCACGCCGCCGTTGCCCACCCGCGATCGGAGGCGGCAATATGGTCGGCCATCACTACTACCGGATCGTTAAAACACTACTCCTTGTGTTACTGACGTGCGGGCTGGTAGCACCAAGGATCGGGCTTGCGCAAACTGCCGCCAATCAACATGAATTCGCTTTTGCACGACTGATCTACAACGGCACCGATACAGGAGGATGGGGGCCAAGATGGCAGGTCGACTGGCCGGAGGCCGAGAATCATTTGTTACAGGGACTGTCCCGCCTGACTCGCCTCGACTCAAACCCGGAGGGCGTACTGGTACAGTTGAATGATGACGAAATATACGATTACCCCTGGCTATATGCAGTAGAAGTAGGCTCGCTCAGCCTGAGTGCTTTCGAGGCAAAACGCATGCGTGAGTACCTACTGCGAGGTGGATTTCTAATGGTGGATGACTTTCACGGACCAGAGCAGTGGTATAACTTTGAAGTAGCAATGAAGCGGGTTTTCCCGGAACGCATAATAGAAAACATACCCGTCGACGATTCAATTTTTGAAATACTTTATGACATCAATGAACGACAACAGATACCGGGCATCAGAGCGCTGAGCGGTGGCCAGACCTGGGAACGAGGCGGAAGAATTGCACGTTGGCGCGGTATTCGGGATGACCAGGGGCGAATAATGGTTGCGATAAACTTCAACATGGACATGGGTGATGCCTGGGAACATGCTGACTGGCCCGACTACCCGCAACACTACTCAGCACTTGCCTACCGGTTTGCGGTTAACTACGTGCTGTATTCCATGACGCACTGAGTTGCAGTTGCAATTAATCAATCTTCCCGTCAGGTCGGACATGTACTCAACGTCTCGGCGCCGCGACGCCAGGCACCTCATTTACCCAACATCATACAAGCCGCTTGATAGTGATCGGGGTCCCCGCGCGATCAATCACCTGTTGCAATGATTCAAAACAACAGCGCATCGAGTGCGCGGTCGCATGAAAAAGTGTGTCGGCCGATTCAAGCAAGCCTACATGCCCCTGCCAGAATACGAGATCTTCAGCCTGTCGGTCAGAGAATTCAATATCATGCGACAATGCGGTTAGCTGATCTGTGCTATCGCGAGGCAGGTCAATACCAGTAGCCATCGCCAGCACTTGCACCAGACCGGAGCAGTCACAACCATCGGTGCTCCGACCCCCCCAAAGATAGGGGGCATTCAGATAATATTGCCTGCCAATCTCGATCATCGGCAATTTCAAATAAGCACCTTTACTCATACAGTGCTGCGCCTCAATATAACCTCCGCTGTCTACTTCCAGAAACCTGCCATCATCGCTGCGGCCGGTAACGATCAACTCACTGCCAAACAATAGCCGCCTTACGACCACAGATTTTATATCCGCAGACTCAAAAACAAGCGTCGCCCTGTTGGCAACCCAGTGGGTTGAAGAAATTTCGGTTACTCTATAGGAGGCAGTATCAATATAGCCCTCGTAGCCATCACGCAGCGATTCAATTTCGCTGAATTCATCACCTGACTCCCGCACCAGCAATGCTTCACCGTACAACATCTCGCTGATTGACTCTGAATGATAGACTGGTTCTGATTTAACCGGACAGGCTGCTTTAGAAATTCTGGCTGTTTTCAATTATGGTACCGTTTAAAGTGCTCAGACTTACAGTGTACCTGATCGTTTTAGCGACAAAAAACTATAGAGCCTTTCATCAAGGGCAAACCCCAGAGACTCCATAGAGACTGCAACAAGAGACAACAAAGAGACAGTGAATATTTTTGACGGCCACAACGACGTACTCACAAGACTGGTTGATCTGCCGGCTAATCGTGCAGTTGATGCATTCGTGCTAGGTGACAATCAGGGTCATATTGACCTGCCCCGGATGATCGCCGGCGGTATGTGCGGTGGCATGTTCGCAATGTATGTATCGCCACTACCGGGTGATGGCGGGTTAAATTTTGATGAGCTTAACGGCGAAAGTTACAGCATCCCTCTTCCACCACCATTACCGGTTGAAATCGCACTTCCGGTTGTTTTACGGCAGGCGGGATTACTACACCGATTTATTGAACAATCTTCTGATCGTATAACGCTTTGCGTAAGCGCCACAGAAATAGAACAAACAATGGCCAGTGGCGCCGTTGCTGCGGTACTGCATCTTGAGGGTGCAGAAGCTATAGATGATGAATTGCTAAACCTTGACATGCTCTACCAGCTAGGCCTGCGATCTTTGGGCCCGGTTTGGAGTCGACCAACCAGATTCGCACATGGGGTACCTTTTAAGTTCCCGGGGTCACCCGACACAGGAGCAGGTTTAACTGCATTGGGAAAAGACCTCGTTGCACGCTGTAATGAACTGCGAATTCTCATCGACCTGTCGCATATAAATGAGAAAGGGTTTTACGATATTGCCAAACTCAGCGATGCACCATTAATAGCAACACACTCCAATGCTCATTCACTCTGCCCGAGCACACGCAATCTGACAGATGATCAACTGCGTGCCATTAAAGACAGCAATGGATTAGTGGGCGTTAACCTGGCCACATCATTCCTACGGCAAGACGGGCAGATGCAAAGCGACACCAGCATCGATGAAGTACTTCGCCACATGGACTATCTAATCAATATTCTCGGGGAACACAGAGTCGGGCTAGGTTCTGACTTTGATGGCGCTGTCGTACCTGAGGCGATAGGCTCCGTCAGCGGGCTTCCTGCTCTGATCTCAGCAATGAGATCACATGGATATTCTAAAGAGCTGATAACCAACCTTTGTCACAGTAACTGGGTTGCGGCATTACGCCGCGTCTGGGGCCAATAAGATTGCTACGCAAACTATGCTTGAAGCCAAAAACATTCGATACCTGGTCGTACATTGTTCAGACACCCCTGACGACGAACCGATTACCGCAAAGGAAATTCACGCTATGCATCTTGGCTTCGGCTGGCATGGTGTTGGTTATCATCGCATCATCAACCGTGACGGCATCGTAGAACACGGCAGGCCAGATTATTGGATAGGTGCGCACGTATACGGTCACAATGAAATATCACTTGGTGTCTGCCTGATTGGAAGAACAGATTTCACCGAAGCACAATTCAATTCACTTGAGACAATACTACGCGAGTGGACAGAAAAACATCCGCACGCAGAGGTGGTCGGTCATTGCGATTTTGACTACACAGAAAAGACCTGCCCCAACTTTGATGCCAGACAATGGTGGGCGTCACGTCAACAAGTCAGCTATTTATAACACAGCGATTAGTTACACAATTAGCCGAATGACAAAAGTGACAGCAACGCCATTAGCGTTGCATTAGTAGCAAGTCCTTAAGCGGGTGACTGGACAAATACGCTATAGTAGCGCCACATCACGCAATGCTATGGGGTAGTCTGTCGTGGAACAGCAGGTTTGGAATAACCCGAATGAAGGGCACACAAGAATTGCCGGAATCGTTCTTGTTGTGTGCTTTGTATTGTTAGCGCTATCGGCGTTTAACCCTCTCAAAGATATGCTCGAAGGCACGCTGATGTGGTGGTTCCGCGCAGCATTAATTGCTGCAATTGGCTATTGTGTCCATGTGCTGTTTTCTCCAGCTGCCATTGTGATGCTGTTTCTCGGTTTCTCAGCCGGTGTTCCGATTCTCCTGATCTTCTCATCGTTAAGCCTGTGGCTCGGTGAAGCTGGGCTTGAAAAATCAGCAGTCACCTACTTCTCGTGGGCGGCACTCGGCTATTCATTCAAATTTGTCTGGGCGCCGCTGGTCGACAAGCTGCCCGTTCCTGTACTCACTGGACTATTGGGCCGAAGACGGGCCTGGTTACTATTGTCGCAAATTGCCGTTATCGGCTCTATTTTATTAATGGCCACTACCGATCCCGCTGGCGATGGGCATGCACTGACCATGATGGCACTTGCGGCGGTAGCTCTAGGCTTCTCATCGGCCACCCAGGATATTGTAATTGATGCTTACCGTATCGAATCAGCACCCGCTGACGAGCAGGCAATGATTTCATCGACCTATATAGCAGGGTATCGGATCGGTATGATTGTCGCCGGTGCAGGTGCGCTGTATCTGGCCACTTATTTTGGTTCTACCAAAGAAGCATACAGTTACAACGCATGGATGAATACCTACGCCATTATGGCGGCGGTCATGCTAATTGGCGTGCTGACAACGTTCCTTATCCGTGAACCCGGTACGCATCGTCCGGATGCAAACCCATATACAGCGAATGATTATCTGCGATTTCTGGCAGTCTTTTTGTGCTCAGTTATGGCGTTTATTCTGGTATTCAGGCTCAGCTCATCACTGGTTGGCAGTGTCAAAGAGAGCCTCAAAGAACTTTTCAATAACCGCCACCTGGCAGGTTTTATTGTGGCGACCGTTCGCCTTGCCGCCGCCGCCACGGTTGCGTGGTTTGTTGCGCGCGGGCTGGTGAAAGTCGGGGTGGGTAATCAACAAATGATCACTGAATCCTATGTTAATCCGATAAGAGATTTTTTCACTCGCTACGGCATGGGACTCGCGCTTTTGCTGCTGGCCCTGATCGGACTTTATCGAGTCTCGGACATTGTTATGGGTGTCATTGCCAATGTTTTCTACCAGGAAATTGGCTACACCAAAATACAGATCGCCAATGTGTCGAAATTTTACGGACTCATTATGACCATAGCCGGGGGCTTACTCGGTGGGTTTCTATCAGTTCGCTTTGGCGTCATACGCATTTTATTTTTAGGTGCAGTTTTGTCAGCAATTACCAATCTACTTTTTATTGTATTGGCAAAATCAGAACCAAGTCTCTCGTTACTGATTATGGTTATCGGTGCGGACAATTTATCTGCTGGCCTTGCAACAGCGGCTTTCATTGCGTTTTTGTCGAGTTTAACGAACGTGTCTTTTACCGCAGTGCAGTACGCCATATTCAGCTCCTTAATGACCTTGTTTCCCAAAATACTTGGTGGCTATTCCGGATCAATGGCGGAGTCAATGGGTTATGGCTCATTCTTTACCATGACAGCACTGCTAACCATTCCTGTGTTACTTTTGATCTTCCTGGTGCGAGACAAAGTTAACGATAAAGTGGTTATAAAAACGTAGATTCCTTACCTGTCATACCCACCGAATTTCACTAAAAAAGCACTGTGATTCACAAAGAACACTCAAGCACCATTCGTGGATATATTGAAGGTTACTACGGCAAGCTTTTTTCCTGGGACGAAAGAAGCGCAATTGTCCAGTCACTGGCATCACTGAATCTAAATACCTACTGCTACGCACCAAAGGAAGATTTACAACACCGATTTAAGTGGCGCGAACCCCATACGCACCATTGGCACGAAGCTTTCAGTGATCTCTGCAAAACTGCGGACAACAAATCAGTTGCAATTGTTGCAGGCATCGCACCGGGTCTCGACTTTAACTTTTCTACAGATTCAGACTTTGATCGACTGCATCATAAATCACAACAGTACCTGGATAGTGGCGCGAAAAATATTCTGTTGCTCTGGGATGACATAGACGATGATTTCACCGCTGACCTCAGCATCAGTGAAGGCACCGCCCATGCACAAACCGTTAATCGGCTATCATCAAGACTCGACCAGGCCGTGTGGACAGTGCCACGTGTGTATGCCGCAGAAATAGAAAATAAAAATAACTATCTGCGAGACTTCTTTACTGAACTGGCACCGCAGCATACTGTGTTGCTGTGTGGCAACGCTATTGTTGCCAGTAAAATTCAACCTACAGACTTATCACAGTTAAGCCACACCACGCCCACCACCGAAAGCACAGAGTCACTAAAACACCAAACAGTAGTTTGGGATAATTTTTACGCCAACGACTACTGCCCGCGACGATTGTTTATCGGCCCCTGGACCGGTAGAGAAGAAGTAAATGACTTTCTGATCAACCCGACCGGTATGCCTTTTACAGATAAATTGATATTGGACATCGCAATATCAACGCATACAGCTAACAATAAAAAGAGCGCATGGATTGACGCACTGCAACGACACGGTGTCCCGGATACATTTCTCGATATCGCATTCTGTTTCCTACACCCTTGCTTCGGTGACACAGTCAATTATTCAGAAGCCACACCACCGACACTGCTAACCACTCAGGTAACCACACCGGCATTTGAAGATGCCATTGAACACTGCTTGTGGAAATGGAAAAGCCCGCTGGCGCGCGAATGGTATCCATTCATCATGAGCTTGAAACACGACCTTGCCCTGCTGCGAGGCACCTTGCCTACAGACAGAATACTCAAAACACAGACCGATTTCCTGGCTTGCCATTTACTAAAGGACAGATAAGCCACCCGGGTAATTTCAGTAGCCGTCAACTAATGGACCGCCACTATATCAGTGGCCTTATCGCGTCTAGCAACTCTGAAGCGTCGACGGATTGCTTTTCTGCACCACGCTGATGCACAAAGTTGAAAGCCTGCCTGCCAGACCTGTCAAAAACCAACAATGTCGGTATGCGCTTTATGCCACCAAACAACTCGCGGGTATCTTTATTACCCTTTAAGACTGTAAATTCAGGTTGTGTATTCTGTAAAAAGGCTTGCATACGCGCCTCGTCATTGTCATCAAATTCTTCAAACACATTGAGTGCAACGACGGTGATATTGTCAGGACCAAATTCGCTACTGATAACATTCAAGGCTTTAAACTCATCCAGACAAGGCGGACACCAGCTGGCAAAAAACGTTACCACCACAACCCGATCTTCGAACTGTATGTCATCATCCGTGTGGTCGCCGCTGTTCTCAGCTAGCAGATCCGGAAGCAGACTAATGTGATGCTTCTGCGCCACGCGCAGTTCTAAAGGGTCAGCGACAGCCTCCTCTGATGCACTTAACGTCTGCAAAACAGATAACAACACTGCTAACAGCAGCGGGCAGAGGAACAGCATTCGGCTCGAAACGAATTTATCCTGCACAAGACGGCTTTGTGATCTCATAAGAACTGAGACTCCAATGCTTATTCAGAGTTCAGCTCGCACTATTAAAATGCTATTTCACTACATTCTGCAATTCGGAGATTTACCGGAAGCCCGCGCCCGATTATAAGTGCCTAGCGCTTTACCCATTTGTGCTTCAAGGTTACGAATACGGGTTGCCGGTGCAGGATGAGTAGAAATCAACTCGGGCACGGAGCCGTTTGCCGCGGCCATGTTTAGCCATAACTGCTTACTGGCTCTCGGATCAAATCCAGCACCTGCAGACAGATCTAATCCCAGTACATCAGCTTCACTCTCCTGACCACGGCCATATGGCATCAGAACACCAACCTGCATCCCGAGCCCGAGCGCTGCCAATGCAGTCCGACTACCCCCTTTAAGCTGTGTGCCCAGCGCAATCGATCCGATTGCTAAACCAGCCTGTCCGGCGAGATTGGCAGACAATCGGGCCTTACCATGATTCGCCAGTACATGAGCAACCTCATGACCCATCACCGCTGCGAGCTGATCGGGAGTTTTTGCGACATCAAGAAGACCGGTGTAAACACCGATTTTCCCACCAGGCAGCGCAAAAGCATTTACCTGATCATCAGCAAACAGCGTCACCTCCCATTTCTCACTACTCCTAATTTCAGCAGTAATCGCGTTGGCTATACAACGCACATAGGCGGTTTTACGCCTGTCACGGGAGACAGGGATTTGTTTTTTCATATCGGCATAGGCACTGACGCCCATAGAAGACATCTGCTGATCAGAAACCAGATTTAACTGCTTTTTGCCGGTTGGTGAAGTCGCGCAACCAGCGATAAGAAACGTTGCTGCCAGCGCTGCAAGGATGGGAGTTTTGAGCATTTATCTGCCTTCGCTAATTATCGGTATATCGGCAAATTTCAGGCTTGTTTAATCAACCGTTCAGTGCTGCGCAAACAACAACGTCAGAAGCAGATACTCAGGTCGCAAAATGGCCGTTTGTACGGCTTTCTTCTCATGAGCTGTGATAGGGTGCAAATATCGTGAACGCAGTGTTTTTAGTAAGGAGTAACCATGATCACAGGTAGCAGAATCACAGGTAGCGGAAAACGAGTCGGCTGGATAATCCCCCTTGCACTTCTCATGGGTTGTAGCAGTGGTGGCTCTGGGGGTAACCAGCCGGCAGGCCCGACAGTGACAACTCAAAGCTGTACAGAAGACTGTGGAGATGTGGCCAACGGCGAAGCACCCCGGGTGTTGTCGCTCGACTCCCCAGTCAGCCTGTCTTTGTCGCAGGGTGAACGCCGCGTATTTGAAGTTCCATCAGGAGCAGAGGTTTCGGTTATCTCCAGCAGTGGGGAGGTCGTACTCCTCCTGGTTGACGAAGTTTCAGACATCAACTTCGACAACCTCTACTCCAGCAGTTCACTGTGCGAATCAGCCTGGCGAGTCAAAGAAGAAAACTGTACCGCAGAGGGATCTGATTCTGACGTATACGCAGTGGTAGACGCCTACTATGACGATGCCACTTTCAGTATTACTGCCACCAACGACTGCTCGGTAGAGGCTGTCAATCGCTGGGCATATAGAAACATGCAGGACTACTATCTATATGCTGATCGCGTACCAGTAGTAAATCTCGATTCTTATACAGACACAAATGATCTGGTGAGAGATCTGCGTTTCGAAGAACTGGATTCATTTTCTGGCATCAGTGACAGAGAAACACGGACCCGTTTCTTTGAAGAGGGGGTTGGCTTTGGTTTTGGTCATGACTGGCAGTTCGACAATGAAAACCAGGTAAGACTGCAATACGTTTACGAAGATTCACCGCTAGGCAGAGCCGGTTTTACTCGCGGTGATATCGCCGTGTCACTGAACGGCGAGTCTGTCGCTGATATGCCCAGTGCCCGCTTCTCCGAAATCTTTGGCGACGTTGATAATCCGCTTGATACTGAGTGGGAGATCATAAAGGGAGATACAGGAGAAACCAGAACCGCAACTTTGCGCATGGCAGAGTATCGAATTAACACGGTTCTCAGCAAAAACACCTTTTATACACACCCGCAGATAGCAGGCAACGTTGCCTATGTTGCATTTAGAACCTTCCTTGAAACCTCCAAGGCGGAACTGGATGAAGCAATAAGACAAATTAACGCGAATAACGCTACCGACCTGGTTCTGGATCTGCGCTACAACGGTGGCGGACGTTCCAGTGTAGGCAGAAGACTGGCAAGCCAGATCGGGGGCAGCACTCTGTCAGGTCAAACGCACACGCGCCATGAATTTAATAGCAACTACACTCACCTGGATTATGAGCAGGAGTTTTTTGAGGCCCTGCCGGATCTTAATCTTAATCGTTTAATTGTACTGACCTCGAATCGCACCGCCTCTGCTTCGGAGCGGCTAATAAACTCCCTCAGACCGTACATGGAAGTTGTTACCCTGGGTTCCAGAACAAGAGGTAAGCCATTCCGATCCGGTGACAAATACTACTGTGGCAAGGCGTTGAGTGCGATGGAATCTGAAGGAGTCAATGCAGCAGGTGTTAGTGTTTTGGGCGGTATAGACGCCGACTGTTATGCTGAAGACGATATTACCAGAGACTTTGCCTTCGGAACTTCTAACGGTACAAACATAGAGGGTATGCTGGACACAGCATTGGACTATGCATTCTCAAATAACTGTCAGTCAGTACCATTGGCCAAAGATTCGTTCGCGTTTAGCGAAGCACTGAAATCTCCACCGATGACCTACGAACAGCAAATCTACGGGGACGGATATTAGCACTTGAGTCTATTGTAAGGCCGGATAAAGCCTGGTATCCGGCCTTACAAGACACCTTGCAATTTGACGTTTTACAGCCTTTTTCAAACCTCGGTTTCGATCAACTCTTTAAGTTTGTTTATCTGTTTTTCATGGTCTGACTGCATTTTCTTTTTCGAACTGAAGAAAAAGATACACTTCATCATCAACCCTACTCGTATAAAATCCGCCGATGCAAACAGGCGGGTTTTCCCGGGCTCGATTTCTTCAAACCGGTTGACAATCTGCATATCAAAATAGCCCGATGTCATCAATAGCTCTATACGATGCGGCGGATCGTAGACGGTAATGGTTTCCTCCATCGTGAACTCGCGCTTTCCTTCCTGGTAGGTATGATTCGACTTATCACCCACCTTCGGTGCTTTGTTGTCTCCGGTAATCTGCTCGTAACGCAGAAAGTCATTCAACCATTTAGATAGGTTATCCGGGTTGTTGCTATAGTCCCATACTGCTTGTAAGGGCTTGTTCACAGTAACTTCGTGCGAAAGAATCATCCGTAATACCTATAGGGGTAGCGACTATGCCCACGATAGCACAAGACTTTGCAGGCTTTGTTTTACAGTAATATGCACACAGCGCTCACAGCGCTCACAGCTAAAGGAACCGCCATGGTAGCTTGCAAGCATAACCACTAAGTATATACCGCAACTTCACTCGCACCAAACCTCAAAACCAGGCAATGACGATGAAAGATAACCTGCTTGAAACACTGTCTGTACTTGTCTCTGAAGAACGCAATCCAGAGACCATGGATCTCGATACACTGAGTTCAATTGAGCTCGTCACGAGAATAAATGAACAAGACAAACTGGTACCAGTAGCCGTTGAAAAAGAACTACCGCAAATTGCCCGGGCCGTGGATGTAATTACGCATGCCCTTAAAGACGGCGGCCGCCTCTTGTATGTAGGTGCAGGCACCAGCGGCAGGCTGGGAGTCCTCGATGCTTCCGAGTGCCCACCCACATTTGGAGTCGATCAAAGCAAGGTTATCGGATTAATATCAGGCGGCCCGGAAGCGGCTTTCAAATCCATAGAGAGCGCTGAAGACTCAACCGACACGGGGCAACAGGATTTGATCGACCAGTCCCTCAGCAACAAAGATGTTGTGGTTGGTATTGCAGCGAGCGGGCGTACTCCCTACGTCATTGGTGCACTCCGATATGCCAATTCCATTGGCGCAAAATGTATCGCTCTCAGTTGCAACGCAGACTCTGCAATCGCGCTACACGCCAACATCGCCATTACCCCCGTTGTTGGCCCGGAAGTATTAACCGGGTCTACACGAATGAAATCCGGTACAGCGCAAAAACTGGTGCTCAATATGCTGTCTACCGCAACCATGGTAAGACTGGGAAAGTGCTATCAAAATCTGATGGTAGATGTAAAAGCGTCTAACGATAAACTGGTAGCACGTGCGATCAGAATCGTTATGCAGGCAACTGAATGCACCGAAGAGGAGGCCGCCCGGGTTTTAGGCCAGAGCCAATACGACGTAAAAACTGCAATTTTAATGAAACTCACCGGCTCATCATATGAGGAAGCAACGCATTCTCTGACTGAGTCTTCGGGATATCTTCGCCAGGCTATTGGCGATCGACCTAATTGAGGTATTAGTTTGAACTGTTTCTCACTAATTTATTGACAAGGTTCTTCTTTAGAACATACATTATGTTGCTATGTAAGAGGGCTTCGCTGCACATCACAAAGGCTCGAATCACTGCGGCAATGCCAAATAAGTGTGAATGTCAACGCGCACAACTTCGTGAGCGCTGATTGACGGAATAAAAACCAGCAGGTTTACGACCAAGATCGGATAGGCATGAGCGCAAGCAGAAGTAGAAGCCGTACTAAAATAAACACGCTTTATAAATCAGGCGGCCGGAGCGGCAACCTGTATAAAAGAAACCACCGCAGAAAACGGTCCTCCAGATCTGCAGAGAAAACCACCACCTCTGCAAAACAGAGTAAGAAAAATAGGTACGGCTTTTCAAAAACCTTGCTGATTATCGCTTTCTCGGCAAGCGCCGCTTACCTGGTATACAGCGTTGTTGAAGCTGAAAGTATCGCAGGCCTTCTGCACCAGATACTGACCGCACTCAGAGCAGCGCTAACTGGCAAATCCATCGAGTGACCAGGCCAAATGTGTGGACCAGATGATCGATAAGCGAAGTTGGTAATAAACTACCAACAGCCTATTTTACCAATCGATTGCACGGCGCTTGTAATTTGCAAGTGCCAATTTCCAGGGGTGGCGCTGTCGGATGCTGAACTAACTTATAAAAACACCAGACCAGGACAACACCTTCATTGATTCAGCGCGCATAAGTAGCAGTCATTGAATCCCAATGGCTCAACATCGATAACCAGAATGCGCGGCATCGGCATGGTCTGTCTGGCATTTGCAATATTTTCATCGGTGGACGCCAATGCAAAATGGTTGGCTACTGCGGGTTACTTACCTGTACAAATTGCGTTTATGCGATACGCCGGTCAATTCAGCCTTGGCATTTCAACGTCCCTAACTGACATCAAGCGCTTTTTCCTTCTTGGCAAAGAAACCACGCTGTTGGTCACAGTACGCGGATCGATGTTGGCAGCAGCAACCGTCTTTAATTTCATCGCACTAAGTCACCTGCCACTGACCACCACCGCGGTAATTATGTTTTCCTCGCCGTTGTGGGTATGTGCTTTATCCGGCCCAATACTCGGAGAAAAAGTAGGAATTTGGCGCTGGAGCGCTGTTGTAATCGGACTAATTGGTGTTGCGATTGCAGCACAACCCGGAACACAGTTTCACTGGGCAATGCTCGCATCACTGGCTGCCGCACTGGCGTTTGCCTGCTATAGCATACTGAGTCGACAACTGGCACCGCGGGTCGATTCGTCGATTCTTCAAATGAGTACCGGCCTGATCGGCACAATCATCCTCGCACCATTTTTACTCAGCAACTGGATCTGGCCTCAAAGCATAGAAGTCTGGCTGTTGTTTTTAGCACTTGGACTCTGCGCGTGGGCAGGACACGAGCTCTACATCCGCGCGCACGCTATTGTTGAAGCAAGCACACTGTCACCCTTTGGCTACCTTTTGTTTGTTTTTATGGGCACCTGGGGATTTGTTTTGTTCGGTCATATTCCGAACCAGACCACTATCATCGGTGCCGCATTAGCAGTATCCGCCGGGGTGATTATCTGGTGGCGTGAGCTACAGACTTGAACAGTTCACCTGCCACTTAACAGGTCGTCCGCAATCTGCGATTCCCGCTCACTGGCAATTAGAAAGCCGCCTGGCTTTAAGCGTTGCATGCCTGATTCTGTGCCTGAGACCGTGCCGGGATTCTAATGAGTTAACTGCGTCAAAGACCCGACATTATCGGAGCTTACCCGAAACCGCCCCTTGTGCATAAAGCCCCGGTCGTTGGCATAGTCGGCGCTACAACATAAGCACTCGCAAAGCGGGCTGGTGCGCTATATACAGGCAAACCATCTTTCCAACTGCTGATGATCCCCGGCCAGACGTTGCGGGATAGCGCATTTTCGGACCGATTCAAGTTGCTCAAATCAGGTGTATCAGTTCAAGTGAATACAAAAAAACTTCTCTGCCTAACTAATTTGCTCTGCATTTTATGGCTTGCGGCATCCTTCAATGTAGCTGCCAATGAACCACACCATTCGGCCGGTTCGCAGCATTCGGTTGCAAGGATCTGGAACGACACTTTACTACATGCCATCAGAAACGATTTTGCTAAACCCACATCACACGCACGTAACTTGTTTCATGCCTCTGCGGCTATGTACGATGCATGGGCAATCTATAACCCACCTGCGAGCACGTACTTCCTTGGCCAGACGCAAGCCAATGGCTTTCATTGCGGGTTCTCTGATCAACTGCGGGAAAACTTCATCAATGCACCATCAAGCAAAGAGGAGCGTCAAAAATATATTCAGGTAACGCTGAGTGCTGCGATGTATCACCTGATATCACATCGGTTTGAAAATTCACCGGGAGCTACCGGAATAAGAATCCGCCTTAATCAGACGCTCAACAAACTTGGTATAACCGTTAACCACAATCAGACTCCACAGCCAACAGATGCCGAAGGCCTCGGGAGCTACCTCGCAAAATGTATTATTGACCATGGGCTTAACGATGGTGCGAACGAAGCCGCTCAGTATAAAAACCGTCACTACCAACCGGTTAATGCAGCGCTTAATCCTACCCAGTCTGGTAATCCTGCAATGCGTGATCCGGATCGCTGGCAACCACTCAATATAGATAACTATGTGGATCAATCCGGCAACTCTGTGCCTGCGCCTGAATTCCTGGGTGCCGAATGGGGCAATGTGGTGCCTTTTGCACTGACAGAGGAAGACAGTGAATTACATCAGCGTGACGATCAACAGTTTCGGGTATACCTCAATCCGGGTGCACCGGCACTTTTTGCCGAAGACTCAGCTCAGTATGCCTGGGGACACTCTATGGTCGCTTCATGGTCTTCACATCTTGATCCCTCAGACGGCATAAGATGGGACATTTCACCGAACAAAACAGGGGCAAGTGCTCCACTGCCAGACAATAATAACTTACAAAGTTTTTACCAATATACAGCTGGCGGCACAGCACAAACCGGTCGCAACATAAATCCGGTTACCAACGAACCCTATCAAGTCAACACAGCACTTCGAGGTGATTACACACGAGTTGTTGCAGAATACTGGGCGGATGGCCCAGACAGTGAAACCCCGCCGGGACACTGGTTTACCATTTTAAATGACTACGTACTTGATCATCCGGATTTCAAACGTCGATATTGCGGCTCCGGAAGCGAAGTAGATAAACTTGAATATGACATCCGCAGTTACTTTGTACTCGGAGGTGCGATGCACGATGCAGCTATCGCAGCATGGAGTATCAAAGGCTACTATGACTATGCGCGTCCCGTCTCTGCAATTAGATATCTGGCACAGCTTGGTCAAAGCAGGGATCCTGATCAGGCGAACTACCATAAAGACGGTATACCGTTGATTGATAACCTTATAGAAGTCGTCAATCAGGGGGATATACTTGCAGGTATCAAGGGAGAACATATCGGCAAAATCAAAGTTCGTGCATGGCGTGGCCCTGAACACATAGGCAACCGATACGAAAACAACGCCGGTGTAGACTGGATATTGGCTGAGAACTGGTGGCCATACCAGCGCCCGACGTTCGTCACTCCTCCGTTCAGCGGCTACGTATCGGGACATTCCACATTCTCACGCGCGGCTGCGGAGGTGCTCAGTGCGCTTACCGGCTCGGAGTATTTTCCAGGTGGACTGGCAGAGTTTGTTGCACGACAAAACGATTTTCTGGTATTCGAACAAGGACCCAGTGAAGATGTGACACTCCAGTGGGCAACATTCCAGGATGCTTCGGATCAAAGCAGTCTTTCAAGAATCTGGGGCGGAATTCATCCGCCCGTTGATGATGTGCCGGGTCGAAAGCTGGGTATTAAGGTCGCTGAACGAGCATTAAAACGTGCTGCCTCCTATTTTAACGGCAATCCCGCGGCATCCGGTTCAGAAAACATCGGCAACAGTGGATGCACGGTGATTGCTACCCACGATGAATGACTACCACGGCAAATCAGCTATTGATGGTGATGATTCTACTGCCACCTACCGGCTATTCGGCAATATCTTCGTTATAAAAATGTGATAGTCGGGATCGGTCAAGACTGGAACTTTGCACTGCGTGGACAGTCTCTATAACAACACAGCAGCTCAGCCCCCTGACAACTTACAGGGAAAGTCACAACTGAATTTTACTGGAATCAAGAGTATTCAAATGATTATAAAATTTATTGCCGCCACCGTTCTCATTCTCACAAGCACATTCGCCAATGCTGGTCCTCAATATGTCGATGAGTCCGGATACGCAGTCAGTGGCTACGATGTCGTGGCATACCATTCGTTGCAGCAGGCAGAGGTTGGCCAGACTCAGCCAGAGGCAGTGCCAGGTAAGAAAAACATCACCACCGAGCACAATGGTGCGACATGGGCATTCTCCACTGAAGAAAACCGTGATCTGTTCCTGGCCAATCCTGCCAAATACGCACCACAGTACGATGGCCACTGCGCCTATGGTGTTTCACAGGGTGGCAAAGTCCCGGCCAATCCAAACCTGTGGCGCATAGTCGACGACAAACTCTATATCAACATCACACCGGAAGTAGTCGGGATTTTTGAAGAAGACATTTCGGGTTACCTGGCTACTGCAGAAAACAAATGGTCTGACAAGCTTGAATCCAAAAAGGCCTCCAAGCGTAGCTGGAAAAAAATTAAATCAAACAAGGGCACTTTTTCAACAATGAGCCCGCTCTAGCCTGGTTTATTTGTGTAATGGCGAGCATAGTGCGGGTTTCACAGGGAAATTTCTTCTCGCATGTTCACTACAATTTTTACACTGCCAGTGTTAACCCCACCCCAAGTTAACACTGGCAGTGGCAGTGGCAGTGGCATTCCTCAGTATCATCCCTGATTACACCAGACAGCAATCCGAAAGTTTGAATATCACCTAAGCCTGTTTGTTCTCGTCGGTTTCAAGAGCCAAATCAAGCTCAGCTAACAACACACTCATCTGTGCACCGTGCATATCGCGATCAAAGCGCCCACCCTGAACCACAGACCGGGGAAAGCTGAATTTAAGGACTGATAAACCGGGTATCGCAAATCGCTTCAACGTCTCTACCGGCACCCGATACAGCTCAGCGATCATGTTCGATGACAACAGCGTGTTCATTTTTTGATAGGTTTCATCGTCACCGCAGAAGACATCTACGGTGATCCAGAATGGACCAGCGTTTTTCGACCGAATTTTCTTAACTTGCTCACCAACTTTCATCATGTATATTTCATCGATTTATCAATCTACGAATTCAGATGTAACTCGATGCATCATAACTGGTGAACCTCAAGACGAAACACATCCATCGGATCACCTAGAACCAGTACATGATTCAAGCAGAATTCGTAAATAGCACCGCGGTTTGTTTGTGCCGGTGAATACGGAAAAGCAAAGGTTGGCAGTTCCTCGTTGTCTTTCAACGGATAGTGCAATAGAAACGGGTTAATTAATTTTGCCAGCTCATCAGCTAATTCTTCACTTTGAGCTGAGACCAATACCAACACACCAACTTCTGACGGATTAGATACTTTAACCTCTAGTTCACCGAGTGTGGCATCTATACCAATCAAACGAAACTCAACGTCATAGTCACCTTTTTCCAAACCCATACGGGTTGAGATCTCATTTTCCAGAAATGCGGTGAGTCGCTTAACCCATACTTTGGCATTAGTAACATAATGCGCATCACGCAAAATTGCCATAAGCGTTGACTGATATCCCACTGCACGGGCACCCTCCAGTTTCACAGTGTATTGGTCACTGGCTATCCACAAAGACCCGGTTACCCGTACTCGTCTTTCATCGATTGCGCTGTACCGCGCGTCATGCACATCCAGCGCACCACCGGGCTCATACAAAGTATGCGGATCCGCATTTTCATACAGCATATGTGCGGATACCGAATGCGGTGTGCACATTGCCGATTCAGCCAGTGGCCAGACACAGAAGCCGGTTTCATCCACTTCCAGCGCGATAACACCACTGGTCGGGTTAGTGGAGCATAGCGCACCACATTCTGCGATCTTCGCACCATGCCAGGCAGCACCTTGCGGCTCACCACGCGCTAACGGCATCGCACTTATACCAGCTGTATCGGTTGCACGCCCAGCCAGAACAATATCCGCACCTGTGGCAAGGGCTGCGTTGATCTGTTCTGCTCCAGCCAACGCAACAATGTGATCGATCGATTCGATTGACGCCTCATCGATATGAATTTCAGGAGCCAACGGCTGGATTTTTTTGTTCACCAACTGCTGTTTAACAAAACCCGGAGCTACTTCTGAATACAACGTCGCCACGGTAAGACTTTGCGATAACTCGACTGCCAGTTCACGAGTGATGTCCAACATCCAGTCGACCATTGAGTCGGTACCGCAGGTACCGCAGGAGGTAATCACAAGTGGTATCTGCGCCTGCTCCCGCGCCTGCATTAACTGCTTCCATTCCGCTTTGCACGCGGCTCGCGAATACTTTGAAGTGCCGGTACCGAGATAGAAAGGACCACTGTCGGTAGAGCCACCATCAATAGCGATTATATCAGGATGAGTCGCAACGCCTGCGGCAAGCGCTGCGGAATCGAAGCCGAGCCCTAAAACTCCAGAGGGTACCAGTACTCGTGTTGTCATACGTATTACCCTGTAAGGCTATGACAAGTGATTAGTCTGTGATTGCCTGAGGCTTCTTGAAAAACTTAGAAACAAACATGGGTGCTATGAAACCGACAAATGCCGCAAGCCACAATCCGATAGCGATAGGAGAAGAAAACAGATAGGTCCACTCACCACCAGAGATCACCATAGCTCGCCGTAAATTATCTTCCATGTGCCCGCCGAGCAGTATGCCCAAAATAATAGGCACTGTTGGCACATCTATCTTGCGTAGGAAATACCCCAGCACACCAAACCCGATCATCAATAAAAGATCAAAGTAACTACCAGACAAGGAATAAATACCAACAAAAGACACCATTGTGACGCCTGGCAAAAGCACCCATGCCGGTACGCTAAGCAATTTAACGAATATTCTAACCAGTGGCACGTTCAGAATTAGCAGGACAAAGTTAGCGATAAAAAGCGTGGCAATTAATCCCCAGACGAGATCTGCTCTTTCGATAAATAATAGTGGCCCCGGCGTTATGTTTAACGTCATTAAAAGTGCTAATAAAACTGCGGTGGTACCTGAGCCAGGCACACCTAATGTGAGCATGGGCACTAACGCACCACCGGCCGCCGCATTGTTACCTGCTTCAGGAGCGGCAACACCACGCGGATTGCCGGTACCGAAGGTGTCTTTGTCTTTAGAGATAGATTTTTCTGACATATAGGCGAGAAAACTACCAAGCGATGCACCTGCGCCAGGCAATACACCTGCAACAAAACCAACAACCGATGCGCGAATCATCGCAAAAAAACTTCTAACAATATCTTTAACCGGAATGGTGATCTTGCCCAGCTTGACGCCAATCGCCGAGTTTTTACCGTGGCTTTCAATAAAGATAAAAACTTCTGACACGGCAAACAAGCCCACAATCGCGACGAGAAAGTCAATACCGTCCATCAAATGCAGACTGTCAAACGTGAGACGTGGTAAGCCACTATTGTTATCCAGTCCAATCATCGCAATGCCTAATCCCATACAGGCAGCAAGCGCTGCTTTGCGCTGATTGTTCGATGCCATACCGCCAAGCGTACAAAATGCAAGTAAATAAAGCGCAAAGTATTCTGCAGGTCCAAACAAAAAGGCTATTCGGGCGAGTATTGGTGCAAGCAACATCAATCCTATTGTCGCAAAGGTTGCACCTACAAAAGACGCTACTCCGGATAACACTAATGCATCTGCAGCACGCCCCTGTTTAGCCATCGGATAGCCATCAAGCGTCGTCATCAATGCCGGCTCATCACCCGGGATATTAAGCAAAATAGAAGAGATGCGACCACCGTACATCGCGCCGTAGTACACGCTGGTCATCAGTACGAGCGCTTGCGAAGCGTCAAGGCCAAAGGAAAAGGCCAGGGGAATCAAAATGGCAACACCGTTAGATGGGCCAAGGCCCGGCAACGCACCAACCATAGTGCCAATGATACAGCCAGCCACGGCAAGCATCAGAGAGTAAGGTGTTAATGCGACGGCAAACCCGTCAGCCAATAGCGAAAACACTTCCATAAGTCAGCCGATCAGATTTTTAGAGAACGCCACAAGCCCAAGCCCTAACGCGTATTTAAACAGAACAAACAATCCTACAGACAGTCCCAATCCCGTTAGTACAGCAGTTAGAAACCGACGCTGAATAAGAAAGCTGATGATGCCTGAAGCCACCGCTGTGGGAATCAAAAAACCAAGGGGTTTAAGGGTATAGGCATAGCCAACCAGTGCCACAATTGCACAAAGAATTGACAAGAATGTTCCCACTCCCGGCCAGTCAGGAGACTCATCAGGCTTTATAACAATAGCTATCGAACACAACAGTGCTATAGAGCCAACGAGAATCGGAAATAATTTTGACCCAACCGGGTCAGGCAGAAAGCCCTCCTGAATTTGAGTGGCGCTTACGATATACGCAAGCGCCACCAAACCAGTTAAAGCGCCGAATATTCGATCGCTCACTACTTGATTACACCCAGCTCTTTTGAAAGGGTCTGGATTTCGGCAATCACACCATCAAGATAGCCTGCGAAGTCATCACCGACTTTATTGAATGGCGCAAGGCCGTTAGCCACCATGGCTTCAGCCCACTCGTCTGAACTACCGACTTTAGCCAGTGCATCTGACCACTTGTTATAGGCTTCATCAGATATATCTTTAGGCACGTACAGACCACGCCAGTTAACAGCAACAACGTCAATGCCCTGCTCTTTCGCAGTTGGAATATCGTTAAACTCACCCGGAATCCGCTCATCGGTAAGGACAGCAAGAACGCGGACATCACCTGATTTTAGAAAACCGACAACTTCAGAAATGTCACCAGTCATCGCTTGAGTGAATCCGCCGATGGTTTGTGTGATTGCATCGGCACCTCCATCAACACCGATATACTTAACTTTGGCGATATCGGTGAAGTCAGCACGACCCAGTGCCATCAGAACTTTGAGATGATCAAAGCCACCAGCTGCTGACCCACCGGCAAAGGTCACAGAAGACGGATCAGCTTTCACAGCGTCAAGCAGATCAGTTAGTGAGTTAAAAGGTGAATCTTTACCAACAACAATCACACCTGGATCAGCACCAATTGCTCCTAAGAATCGAACTTGATCTGCCGTCATACCGGCATAGGCATTCTGCGCCAGACGGGTAGCAGTGGCAGATGATGCTGCAATGATCAGTTCTTCATCCGAACCTCGTTCGTTTACTACGTGTCCGTAAGCAAGACCACCGCCGCCGCCAGCCATGTTCGTGACCTGAATAGGTTTGTCGACCGCACCAATGTCATGCATGATTTTACTGATGGAACGACAGGTGAAGTCCCACCCACCGCCGGGGTTTGCAGGTGCTATACATTCCGCTGAAGTCGCCTGACCCAGAAGGCCAACGCTCAGTAGCAGGCAAGCGCCAGCCTGTTTAAATAGTTTCATTTATGTTCTCCTCAAAGACACAGAAGGGGAGCGAATACTCCCTTGGAATCATTCTCCCATTCGATGAACGTTTGTCAACGTATGATGCGTTGATAGTTTCTCATCAATTGACAAATGCCCCATGCTTGGGACAGGCTCGTACAGTTCACCACGGAAACCTGACATCAACCTGTCACGGAGGTACTGCATTGACGGAACTGATCTACAGAGTAAACCATTGAAATTTTTGTTGATTGAAGACAACCTGGAACTGGCGACAGCCATAAAGGCAAGACTCGAGCTTGATGGTCATGTGGTCGATCACACCGGTAAATTCCGCGAAGCCGTGTCTTTCTCCCAAACCGAAGACTATGATCTGATTCTACTGGACATCATGCTGCCGGACGGCGATGGGCGCGTGTTTCTCAAACAACATCGCGCTGGTGCGAAGAACACACCGGTTATCGTACTCACTGCAAGGTCCGAGGTATCAGACCGGGTGAGTCTTTTGGATTTGGGAGCAGATGATTATGTCACAAAGCCATTTGATCACGCCGAGCTACAAGCACGATGTCGGGCTGTGTTGCGCCGGAATTCCGGCTCATCGCAAACCATCATCCATCTGGGGGATCTGGAGTTTGACCCTGTCTCCGGGAATCTGATCGTGGCCGGTAACGTCTTTGCTCTTCGCAATCGCGAGCTGCGCCTGCTGGAACTTTTAATCAATTCACCGGGGAAAATATTTTCTAAACAAAAACTTTTCGACCGGCTCTTTTCATATGACGATGATGTCTCCGAGAATGCCATAGAAGTTTATATTGCCAGACTGCGCAAACATCTTGAAAAATCTTCGGTTTCAATCACCACGCTAAGAGGCCTTGGCTATAGGCTTGATGATGAGTAGCAGTGTAAATGTTTCCGGATCCCTGCGCCGACGTATGGCGCTATCATTAGTCATTGGAGTTACCGTTTTAACCGTACTGCTGTTTTTTATTATTCGATTGTACGCAACACAGATCGCACAACAAAGTCAGGACAGCATTCTAAGAGCTTCAGTCACATCAATGCTTGATGCGGCGGCTATTCGCGACGGCGAGGTGGCGATGGATATTCCCTATTCTTCCTTCTCCATGTTAAGCACACCGGAAGATGACCGGATCTTTTATGTCATCTATCAGGACGGGGATTTACTATCTGGCTATGACAACCTTGCGCTGCCGGAAGTACACAGCGATGGAAGCGTAGTATTTCGTTCCATCAATTTCATGGACGCACCGGTTCGCCAGGTTAGTGCATCACGGGTACTGTCGGGATTGAATACTCCCGTTCTAATCACCGCATCAGTTGCGCAAACTCAGGACAACCTGGCCGTAACGCTGCGCCAGATTACAAGAAACGCAGCAATCATTGTGGCTGGTTTCTTCTTGCTTGCCATGCTCTTTTCAGTCTGGGCCACTTCAACCGCAATTGCACCACTGGAACGCCTGACCCACAGCATCGCCCGCCGCGGCCCGGCAGATCTCAGTCCGGTTGCGCGACCGGTTCCATCAGAAATGGTACCGCTGGTTTCATCACTTAATAATCTGATGCAACGGCTGTCACGATCACTTGATCAATCTGAAGATTTTATCGCAGAAGCCGCGCACCGCGTACGCACACCAATCGCAACAGTTCGATCACACGCAGAAACCACGTTGCAAAGGGTGGATAAGGAAGAAAACCGGCGCGCACTCCGAGCAATGATTCGTGCCATTGATGAGACATCCCGGGCTGCAGGACAGTTGCTCGATCATGCCATGATTACCCTCCGCGCCAGCCAGCTGAGCGCTGAAGAAATCGATTTGGTCGAACTGATGCAGGAAATGGTTCGAAGCCTGAATCCTATTGCCGAAATGAAGGACATTGAATTACGCTTCCAGTTTGATTCCCGGGTTTACATAAACGGAGATCCAATTTTAATTCAAAACGCAGTTAGAAACCTAATAGACAATGCCTTGAAGTATTCACCAGCAGAGAGTGTAATCACAATCACAGTGCGGAAAAATCCGAAGCCATCAATAGTGGTGAACGATCATGGCCCCGGCTTTTTGCACGATGAAAAGACCGGCTTAACTGATCGATTTGCAAGAGGCCGCAACTCGAGCGGGACTATTGGATCAGGTTTAGGCTTAACCATCGCCAGCGATGTTGCCAGTGCTCATAACGGCTCACTTACTATGGATAACAATAAGGAAGGTGGCGCTTGCGTAACATTGTCTTTTTAATAATCCTGTGCATATCGAATTTCATGCTGGCAACTTTCGTTCAGGCGATAGATTTTGAAGAGGAACGACTATTCAAAGGCAATGCAGGCACTATCACTATTCGCGTGTTATCCAGTACTGATATTTCTGTCTTTGCTCCTACAATCACAGGCTTTCTCAACACCAATCCCGAACTCAACGTAGAATATCTGGTTGTAGGGTCAGCAGATATAAACACATTGATTCGCCAGTCTCCCGAACAATATGACATCGTCATATCAAGTGCGATGGATTTACAACTCAAACTGGTGAACGACGGCTATGCCCTGCAGGTGGATACCATCATACACCCTGAGTGGGCACAGTGGCGCCAGAGCCTGTACGGATTCACTTTAGAGCCGGCGGGTATAGTGATCAATAAACAACACTTCAGCAATATTAAAGCACCAACCTCAAGACAGGAAATGATAGAGGTGTTGCGTGAGAACCCGGACACATTCAAAGGCAAAATTGCAACCTACGACGTACGACAGTCCGGGCTCGGATATCTGTTTGCAACACAAGATGCACGTGATTCGGAAACCTACTGGCGATTGATGGAAATCATGGGCAGCCTTGATGCGAAGCTCTATTGTTGCTCCGGGGAGATGATCGATGATCTGTCTACCGGGGACATGGCCATTGCCTACAACGTACTAACGAGCTACGCCAGTGCCAGAGCAGATGTAGCTGATGAAATTCAATGGATACTGCCGTCAGACTTCTCCAACGTGATGATGCGCACGGTACTGGTATCAAAACAAACAGAACACCGAAAATCAGCAATTGCTTTTGTTCGATATCTAACGTCTTTAGCAGTCGGTAATCCCACTGCTAAAGAATTTGCGTTGCCATCACTGCGGAACGCAGCCACACAGGGTTCCGTTATTTCCTTAGAGCCCGGGCTGATGATTTTTCTGGATCGACTCAAGCGCCGTACTTTTTTAAACGAATGGGAAAGTGCGATTATTCAATAGGCACACCACGGTAAAAATAGTACCGAACACACCGGAAGCCGTCTCGCATACAACCTGCAACCGTAGGTAAGCAGGGACTCAGCACAGGGAACGAACAAGACGATCAAAATACCGAACGCCACTCTGCTATCAGTTCTCATTTTTCAGAATTATGTGACGGAGTACCAGATTGCATAAAGCGTGGTTAGACACAATACCCGACCGATCCTCGCCTCTTAAAATTATGTCTCTTCTACTACGGCTTGCCCCGCTAACGTGCCTTTTACTTTTGTTGTCACATGGCCAGGCCTTCAGCCAGACCGCGGGACAAAGTTGCGTTGCTGCCGGAACTACACTAGGCACCGCTTCCTCAGCATATCAACAGCAATGTGCATTACCACGCGTCGATTGCGATCCGATTAATGGCCAATGGTATTGCGCAAGTTACCAAATCACCTCAAGTAACCGGGCAGCCACAACAAACCTCGCAACTCCATTTTCAACGTCTGCAGGCAATTTGCCTGGCAATCCACAAAGCAGCATGTCTTCAGGTATCACCATTCCTGCCGGAGATGCGCCACCCCCGGTTGCCAGCCCCTCAGCGGGTCGTAGCAATGGACGGCCAATCTGTTTGTCTGACGCCAGTGACCCTAACGGCAGTGGCTATGGCTTTGAAAACAATCAGTCCTGTATTGTTGTAGCAGGTGTAACCGCCACACGGAATCAACCACTATTGAACCAGCGTGTCTGCGCACCCTGGTTTGAGATCTCCTACGGCAACTACAAACTACAAAATAATACGTGGAATGAGGCGGCTGCTTTTTCAAATAACTGGTCGCAATGCATTGAATTAAACCGCACAAACGGAAACTACGTCGCCAGGTGGGACTACAACTGGTTACCACGAGAGGTAGGTAACGAGTACGCAGTGAAGTCCTATCCACAGGTCTACTATGGCCGAAAGACAGCCTTCAATATTTCCGGCACAGTAGAACAGACCGGTCTGCCGGTCCTCACCGATAACATGCAGCAAATATGGGTGGAGTACGATTACTCTGAGACCGGCCAGACAGAACGCAACGTGGCACTGGAATCATTTTTTCACACCAGTTGTGAGGCAAACGATAACAACAAGCAATTTGAGATGATGGTATGGGTCGGCGTGCCTGCAATCAGAACACCGGGTGTACTGGTTACATCAGTTACCCTGAGCGGTCAGCAGTGGGATGTGTACACCAACCCCACACTGAGTTGGGCGTATGTAGCCTTCGTTGCCAGACAACCAAGTAACAGCGGCACACTCGACTGGAACTCATTTGTAAACTGGTCACGATCCAATGGTCCGGCTTATGGTGTACCAGCTATGGCAAACAATACCTGTATGGGTGCTATTGAAATCGGCACCGAAACTTTCTGGGGAACCGGTACATTTACGCTAAATCGTTTTAATGTGAATAGTGCTCACTGAGGAAAATGCACGCTCTCCTGTGCTTAGACACCGTCCGTCACGAGGAGCGAGTGTCGCCGGGGTTAACTCCCACTCGAAGCCCGCTAACACCAAGACAGGTTCTCTGTACTCTCGCACTGAAGCCGGAAGATCAGGAAGGCAATGCCGCTGCATGAAGCTTTTGGTGCGCCGCCGCTGGACATCGTTGCCTGATATTCCTTGCATACCTTGTTTTGCGGATGAGAGACACCTCAAAAACAAGTACTGTCATGTTACGGATAGAATTGCCCGTCTAAAAACACAAACCTGAACAAACATATCTACGCTGGTTGTTTAAACACAACTAGCAGAACAACCAATAACGTCAGACCAATTAAAACAACCCATACTACCGGGTGGGCACTGTTTTGATCCGTGTTTGCTGATTTCCAGCGACGATGCAAAAATGTATGCACCGCACTAATTACTATAACAACCGCTATTTTTACTATCCACCAGGTGGATGTATACCAGCCACCCATCACCACAAGAGCAATTCCTGCAAGCCAGGTTACTCCTATAGCTGACTCGGTGATCCGCATGGCAACATGCATTTGATCGCTATTCAATTTACTTGACGCTGTTATTGCAGTGACCAGAACGAGTGAGCCAATCCACAGTATCACTGCGACAATATGTAGCGCTTTAACTGAAAGATAAATCACAATAAAGTCCTGGAAAAGTTACTAAAGAAGCTTTTCACTAACTACCGCTGGCCTGCATTTTTTGCCTTGCCCTGACGACTGTGGCTGTGAAAAGTTTGTTGCCGAACTTTCCGCACAGCCCACTAGTGCTCCGGCAACATTAAGAATTGGAATGAGAAATATACCATAACATCTTCAAAATACAGGTCATTGCCATGGAGATCCAATGATGC
>CALLBO010000116.1 GCA_937998875.1 uncultured Granulosicoccaceae bacterium | reverse complement strand
GCGGGCGGCTATCGCTCTGACATGCCCTGCGGGCGGCCCTACTTTTAAAAAGACCAAAAGTAGGCAAAAGTCTTTCTTGCTACCATTTTGCCCTTCGGGTGCCTGCGGCATTTTGAATTTCAGCGCTCCAACAGGCACGCTCAGATAGCACATCCATGTGCAAACTTCGCTAACGCGGCGTCCTGCCGCTTTTACCTGTCTCCGCGATGAAATTCAAAACAAAACAGAAGCGCGGGAACTGCACAAAAGATAAAAGATAAAAGATAAAAGATAAAAGATAAAAGATAAAAGATAAAAGATAAAACCATGATTGGAATAGCTGCGCTGCGCTAGCTACTTATGCAAGGTAGATCCTTAGGAAAACTAAAACGAGCGCAGAGACATCCATCAAACAGCCTAACACTTACGCGCCTAACTCAGCACTGCAAACGAAATGCATGCATCAAAGCGACTTAGTCGCTTTTACCGCGCTTCTGTTTTGTTTTTTGAAATCTTCCGGAGTCGGGTCTAAGTGGCATGGATGCCACGTGAGCGACAGCGGCACACGGATGTGCCATTGGCGCGGCCCGACGGAGGTGGATTTCAAAAAATGGCGCAGCCACCCGTAGGGCAAAATGGCAGCAAGAAAGACTTTTGCCTACTTTTGGTCTTTTTAAAAGTAGGGCCGCCTGCAGGGCATGTCACACACGTAAGCCGCCGGCAGGGCATGCCAACTCGGCAAGAAAGAACGATAAGCCCCGCAGGGCAAAAAACTACAACCAACTACTACTCAGCATCCTCAACCAGCGTAAACAACGTACCACAATAAGGACAGCTAGCCTCCTTCTTTTCATCAAGTGGTATGTACACCCGCGGATGCGAGTTCCACAAGCCCATTTCTTCAGTCGGGCAATAGGCCGGCAGCTCAGAGGGTTTTAACTTAACCGACTCCGCTGCTTCAGATTTTTTATGTTGCTCTATCATTCGAACAGGTTACCTGTATTAACTATTTGATTAAGCACGGAGCGCTTATACATAGGTTAGCCATGACTCATGCTTGTCAGACTTACCCTGTACCGCATCAAAAAACATTGACTGGATTTGCTCGGTAATCGGCCCACGTGAACCGTTACCGATACTACGGTTGTCCACCTCTCGGATAGGCGTTATTTCAGCGGCGGTACCACTGAAAAACGCTTCATCAGAAATATAGACTTCGTCGCGCGTGATCCGTCTTTCTATAATGGGGACATTAATCTCTGCGGCAAGCGACATGACGGTTTGCCGGGTAATACCATCAAGTGCAGAAGTCAGATCCGGAGTGTGTATTGTGCCGTCGCGTACTATGAAAAAGTTCTCACCAGACCCTTCAGCAACATAACCTTCGTTATCCAGCAACAGCGCTTCATCGTAGCCATCCTGCAACGCCTCCTGAAGCGCGAGCATTGAGTTCATATACTGTCCATTCGCTTTGGCCTTGCACATCGCAATGTTGACATGATGCCGTGTAAACGAAGATGTTTTAATACGTATGCCCTGCTCGAGGTTTTCAGCTCCAAGGTAGGCACCCCACTCCCAGGCGGCAATCATGCAATGCACAGAAAGATTGTCTGCCCGTAAGCCCATACCTTCGCTGCCGTAAAAACACATTGGACGCAGATAGGCCGAGTCGAGCTTGTTCTCCCGAACAACTGTTTTTTGTACCTCACACAGTTCGTCAAAGCCGTACGGAATTTCCATACGCAAAATCTTCGCAGAGTTAAACAACCGCTTAGTGTGCTCTTTGAGCTTAAAGATCGCGGGTCCCTTTGGCGTTTCATAGGCACGCACACCTTCAAAAACACCCATGCCATAGTGCAGCGTGTGGGTGAGTACGTGCACGGTCGCCTCGCGCCAGGGAACCAGCTCACCATCGAGCCAGATAACACCATCTCTATCAGCCATTGACATAAAGTTGTCTCCGAATCCTGTTACACAGCAAGGAAGCGTGCTGTGTGTTTCCGCATCTAAATTGATGCGAGCACTGTACCAGCATGCCTGGAAGAATCTCTACTCGTGACAGACCTGCTTCAAACCGGTCATTGGAACACAAACCCTAAATCAGTGAAACCTTTCAGGGGTAACAATATGCGTAGTGGTTATTGGGACAGCTGTTGATCGAGCCCGATCAACAGCAGGGTTACATCAGCCGACAGACACTACAGGGTTAAGAAAAGCGTGCAGCCGTAAACCACAGCTGCATTGCCCTGACGCTTAGATACCCTACTCACTCACTCTGGTATTCTGGTAGAAAACCACACCGTCTTTGTACTCCAGTTTCCTGGCTATGCGGGTATACAGCACCCTGATTTCATTTTCCTGAGCTGCCAGGGCTACCGATGCTTCGGGAGGCAACGTAAATTCACCATCATCTTCGGTGAAACAAAAAAACGGATAGCCGAGTAGCTCCCCATTCGCATCATATTCCGGAAAATCTATCGCAATCACCGAAGCCCCGGCACTACTCGACACCTGCCAGGTAAATTCCGTATTGATGTCGACGCTCGCACCAATCGCAGGACTGGTTCTGACTGGTGCATCCGGTTCGCTAAAAGCGTATGCACCGACCGATGGAAACACATCACCGGGTATTGACAAAGTTGCCCCGACAGGAAGCGGGCCGGGTATCGTATCGCTTTCGTACTGCAGGTCGTCGTTAATCGGAATAGTCAACCATGGACCGGAAGCCGAGTTGATAACAACGGATATACCTGCACTGACATAGGGCGGTGTGCTGTTAGATCCACCGCCGGGGTCATCATCACCGAAGTCACACGTGCCAGGTTCAGATTGACCGAGCCGCCAGTCAATTTCATCCTGAAGGGTGCGAGAATCATACTGCAGCGTGCGAACACCTGCCCGCCCAGATGCAGGGTCGGAGTCAATGCGGAATGTGTTAATCACTGCGAGCCAGGGAACTGCAATCTGATCAGGCTCCTCTTCATTACCTACCCCGAAAACTGCCAACCCGGGAAAATTAATCACCCTATTGCCATTCCCGGATCCATCACCACCGCCACCACCGCAGGCACTGAGCATAAGAGACGCACTGGCAACCAGCACAAACCGGCTCGCCAGATTATTAGATATCGATAGCTGCATGAACTTACCCTTAAAAATTCACGGAATTCGCGTGCTTAACCCTAACACAGCCTTTCCCGCGTTTTCACCTTTGCTCAGGCTCCGCCCTGACCTTTGCTCTGATCGGTAAGTTGACGGTTAGCACGCTTCAGATAAACACGCATCTCTTTCACAGCCTGCTTATCGCCGTTGCCATCTGCTACCTCGATTCCGGCTTCATAAGTTTTTGCCGAGTGCGCAAAGTCGCCAATTTCAAAATAACAACGACCGAGAAGTTTCCAGGCAGCGCTGTACTTACCATCAAGCTCAATGGCTTTCGTCAGGTGCTCAATTGCATCGCTTTCACGTGACTCGGCTACGTAAGCATTCGCAAGCGAGTACCGAAGCAGTGCACTATCCGGCCCGCGTTCAAGCATTTTTTCAAAGGTCTGAACTGTACTCATCTTCCTGTTCCTTACTTTTGTGCCACCAGATAGGACTGATTTCGAAAGCCGGAATCTAAATCACCGACAGTTCCCTGGTCGCTAAAGGCGAGTACCTTGAGCTCGCTAAAAAGCGACAGTAGTTCATTCGCTGCAAGCAGGTATTGCGGATTAGAGGGCCCTGCATCCCGGTTGACTTTAGCTTCTGTAAATGTCTGATAAAACAACACACCCTCAGCGCGCAGGGCGTTAACCAACAGTTCACAGTTGCTGCGATCAAGGTAGTGGGATACCACAATGACATCATAGCTGCCAACGCCGTCAGCAAGCGTATGCACAACCGGTTCACAGCGGGTTGTCACGTCGGGTTGCTGCTGCTCAACCTGCTTTATCGCAACTGCAGAAATATCTACTGCAGTAACCGCAAAATTACGCTCAGCCAGAAACAACGCGTTACCTCCCAATCCACAAGCAACATCTAATGCGCTGCCGCTCGACGGGAGCAGATGTGCAAACTGCTGCAAGACTTCGCTGGGTGCAGGTTGTGCACTAAGGTTCGCCTTGCTATAAATGCGATCCCATTTTTGCCGGGCATTATTGTCCTGTTCCGAAAGCTCCCTGTCAGCGCACATTTTACAACCGCTACTTTCGCCAGAAATGCGGTGTAAATAAAACCAGCAAGGTGAAGATTTCCAACCGCCCGAGCAGCATCGCAAAACACAATACACCCAGTTGTAAACCATTTAGTGAACTGTAGTTAGATGCTACGTCACCTAGCCCCGGGCCGAGGTTATTTAAACACGCAACCACTGCCGAGAAAGCTGTTTCCTGATCAAGACCGGTTGCCATTAACACCAAAAGCATCAGACCCAAAAGAATCACATAGGCCGCAAAAAATCCCCACACCGCATCGATCACTCTGGGAGGTATAGATTTACGACCCACTTTAACCGGCAACACTGCATGCGGATGAACCATGCGGACAAGCTCACGTGCGCCCTGCTTGAGCAGCAACAGCACACGAATCACCTTCATGCCACCGCCGGTAGAGCCTTCACATCCACCAACAAAACTTGCAAACAACAATAGCACCGGCAAAAAACCCGGCCAATAGTGATACTCCGTGGTAGTAAAGCCGGTTGTTGTTGCAATTGATACGACTTGAAATACACCGTGAAAAAACGAAACTTCGAAACCCGCCGTCTGCGTTGCATAGAGATAACCGACTGCCACCACACTGAGAAAGAATATGATGCCCACATAGGTCTTGAATTCTGCGTTATCCATATAAGAACGCAGAGACATTGACCGCAATGCGACGTAATGCAGCGCAAAGTTGGCCCCGGATATAAACATGAACACCACCGCAATCATTTCTATTGCATTGCTCTGGAAGTAGCCCATGCTTGCATCGTGAGTAGAGAAACCACCTATCGCAACGGTTGAAAAACTGTGCCCGATCGCATCAAACAATGACATACCAGCCGCCCAATAGGCAATCATGCAGGCGATGGTCAAACCGAGATAGATATACCAGAGCAACTTGGCGGTCTCGGCGACCCGCGGGGTGATTTTTTCTTTCTGCGGGCCCGGTGTTTCCGCTCTAAATAACTGCATGCCCCCCATACCTAACAATGGCAAAATCGCGACGGCGAGTACGATAATACCCATGCCACCCAGCCACTGAACCAGTTGACGGTACAGCAATATCGCCTGTGGTAACGAATCAAGGCCGACAATGACGGTAGCGCCGGTAGTGGTAAAACCAGACATTGACTCGAACACACTCTGCGCAATGCTCAGATTTAATTGCTCGTCCAGATACAACGGTATGGCACCAAATACACCGAGCACTGTCCAGAACATCACGACAATCACATAGCCATCAGTAAGCTTGATTGGCGACTGCAGGTTGCGCAATGGCAGATAAGTCGCAAGCCCGATCGCAAGTGTCACCACGAACGCCACAAAAAAGGACTGCGCAGAGCCATCCTGGTGATAGAGCGACACAAACCCCGGAACAAGCATCGTCAGGCTGAAGATCGACAGCAGCAGGCCAAGAACTTTTAAAACAATCCGTACCTGCATCAGTCAGCACCAGTGGGCCGTGCAGAAAGTTCGGATACAAACTTTTCGCAGCCGCAGTAGACAGAGCAAGGCGAAAAAAGGCGGGCGTAGCAGGACTTACGTCGAACCTGATCTTTATCAATATGGTTAACGCAGCTATGGCGGCTGTGGCTTCGAGGCTTGTTACCGAACTTTCCAAACAACCCACCAGCAATAATGGCAATTGAAGTATTGGCACTTTGCATAACTAGTAAGTAATTCCAACCTGGAAAAGATCTTCTACTGCAGGGATTAACTTTTTGTCAGTAACAAATACAATCACATGATCCTCAGCTTCAATTACAAGATCGCTGTGTCCAATTATCACCTGATTGCCCCTTACAACAGCACAAATGGTAGTGCCTTCACCTAGTGCCAGTTCAGCTATTGTTTTTCCGACAACCTCTGATGAGTCTTTGTCACCGTGTGCTATTGCTTCAAGTGCTTCAGCAGTTCCACGACGCAGGGAATGGACTGCGACAACATCCCCACGGCGAACATGCCTCAGCAAAGCACCAATGGTCACATTATGCGGAGAGATTGCAACATCTATAAATCCTCGCTCTACCAGATCAACATAGGCCGGGCGATTGATCAGAGACATAACACTCCTCGCACCCATCTTACGCGCCACCATAGCGGAAAGTATATTTGCCTCATCATCATTAGTTAACGCACAGAATAGATCCATGGAGTCAATATTCTCCTCCATCAATAAGTCCTGATCCGCAACGTCACCACATAGCACAAGTGAGTTATGCAGTGACTCGCCTAACTGCTTTGCTCTTTCCGGGCCCTTCTCTATTACTTTCACCCGATACTTATTCTCGAGTTTTTTTGCGAGTGCCATGCCTATGTTTCCACCACCGGCAATCATCACATGCTTTGATGGTTTGTCCGGTTTATGAAACTGCTCCATGATTGATACGGTGTGGCCTTTAGCGGCGATGTAAAAAACAATATCGCCGTCTTCAATAATCGCATCATTACCCATAACAGGTTTGTTATCACGGAAGATTGCAGCAATGCTGACACTGACGTTTGGTAGTAAATTATGAATTGCGGAGGCAGGGTTACCAGTCATTGGTGCAGACTCTTCGGTGATAACACCTACCAGCCTTACCCGACCGTCTGCAAAATCTACAACTTGTAAGGCTCCGGGGTGCTGGATAATTCTTTCAATATAGTCTGTTACCAGGCGCTCCGGACTAATCAATACATCAATCGGGATATGCTTCTTTTGAAACAGCGTATCTTTTTCTTTTAAATACTCTTGCGCTCGTACGCGAGCGATGCGGCTTGTCGTTCTGAATAACGTGTAGGCAATCTGACAGGCGATCATATTAGTTTCATCGCTATTGGTCGCAGCAATGATCATGTCGGCATCTTCTGCACCGGCAGCTCGCAATGTCTCCGGGTGCGCCGCATGACCATAAACGGTATTCAGATCAATACGATTCTGCAGCTCCTGCAGCGTGGTCAGATTCGTATCGACAACCGTCACATCGTTATTCTCATGTGCGAGATTTTGAGCAACAGTGGAACCCACCTGCCCCGCACCGAGTACTATAATTTTCAAGACTTCACCTTAAAGTTTCACCACGCCGGATTAACTGGCTTATTAATGGCTGTTACAACTGTCTAGTGGTACCGGCTGGTCCTAATCGGAGCTGCGCTTTCGACCAGCCTGAATGCCAACACTGCGTAATTTCCGGTAGAGATGCGTTCGTTCCATACCGACATTATTTGCCAATTCAACAATGTTGCCATCAACACGATCAAGCTGGCGCTGAAGGTATAACCGCTCAAACTCCGTACGTGCTTCGCGCAACGGCACATTTAGCGGAATCCGCATGATATCACCACTTACCTCACTGCCTGCTTCAAGCTCGCCGCGGCTGAGCTCTTCGATTTCGGCTACATCAACTTCCACATCATCACCGAGTATCAGCAATCGTTGCACAACATTGACCAGTTCCAGCACATTACCGGGCCAGTCCCGGTTGCGCAGATGGTTTTGGGCCGCGACAGTAAAGTGACGATATGACATACCATCCTGCTCAACGAACCGGTCGACGTAGTAACTCAGCAATGCCGGCACATCTTCCCGATGCTCTCTAAGCGGCAGCGTATTGATCATCAGCACGGCAAGGCGATAGTACAAGAGTTCGCTGAAGTGGCCCTGGGCAAGTAACGCTGGCATATCCACCGTTGTCGTCGCAATTATCCGTGCATTAAAAGGCACCGGTTGCTCAAGGCCGCGATCCAACACGCCTTTTTCAAGAACATCCAGCAACAAAGATTGCGCAGCCGGCGATAACTCCTCCAGATCAATCAGACACAACGTGCCGCCATTGGCAGACTCGAGGTAACCGGCACTGTTGGCATCACCGAGCAGATCGCGACTGGTACCGGACTCAGACAAACTATCGCAGCGCAGTTGTATAAACGGTTCAGATGCGCGGTTACCGGCCTTGTGAATGTGCTGTGCAATCAGTTGCTTTCCAGTGGCACGCTCACCCTGTATGAGCACACCGGCCTCACTGTTTGCAGCCGTCTTTTGTATTGTTTGCCGCAAGTCGTTTATGTAGTCACTGCTGCCAGCAAGCTGAGGCAGCTCACGACGATTACCGCGTTCGGCCTCTACATCAGTCCGGCTGAACGAACTGAGCGCCTTCTCAACACTTAACAACAGCCGTGCAAGTGATAACGGCTTTTCAATAAAGTCGACCGCGCCGAGGCGTGTTGCCTCTACTGCAGTCTCCACCGTTCCGTGACCGGAAATCATTACCACCGGAAATTTTAAAGTCCCCTGTTCACGCCATTCCTTCAGCAGGCTGACGCCATCCTGTTCAGGCATCCAGATGTCCAGCAATACAAGATCGGGAAGCCGCTCCGCAATCGCTTCACGTGCAGTTTTAACATCTTCTGCAACGACGACTGCATAGCCCTCATCTTCGAGTATCTCACGAACCAGATCCCTGATATCCGGCTCATCATCAACTACCATAATTAAAGACTGCCTCATGCAGCATCTCCTTGAAGAGTTGATTGTCGAAACGAAACAGGGAACTTGAGAACAATCCGACCACCACCATAGGGTGGTAAACCATCACCGTTCTCGGCACTTACAGTACCACCATGCTCTTCAACGATTTTCTTTACAATGGCAAGACCGAGTCCGGTGCCTTTATTTTTAGTTGTAACATAAGGTTCAAACAATCTTTCCCGCACTTCAGCGGCAAAACCGGGCCCGTTATCCTCGAATATCATCTCAATGGCATCCGAAGTGCGCTCGGATACCAGCCTGGTACTGATAGAGAGTTTTCGTTCACTGGTGTCAGATGATGCTTCAAAAGCGTTTTTAATGACATTGTGCAGCACCTGCCTCAATCGATTTGGATCACACTGAAGGTTAGGCATTGACTCATCCAGCGCCAGCGTGATGTTGTCTCTGTCACCACCTTCACGATACAACCAGCATGTTTCGTTTATCAGTTCATTGGGATTAACCGACACAAAGTCGGTTTGTGGTGTAGTTGCATAGTCTGCAAATGCTTTCACCATCGACTTCATAGATTCGACCTGCTGAACAATAGTACCAGTCAGCCTTTTAAGCACCACAGAATCTTCACCTTGCAACTTGCTGGCATATTTATGCTGCAATCTTTCAGCGGAGAGTTGTATTGGTGTTAACGGATTCTTGATTTCATGCGCCAGCCTTCTGGCAACTTCACTCCAGGCAGCGTTACGTTGTGCCTCCACCACCTCACTGAAATCATCGAACACCAATACGTAACCCGACTGACCGGCACCCTGTATTTTTGCGCCACGGCAGGTGACAAGTGTACGTTTATCATTGTGGATAAGGTCGAGTTCGACACTCCAGTCTGTTCGATCAGAGTGCAACATTGACTCTATATCACTGAAAAACTGCGGCAACAGACTATCCTTTGGCAAACTTGCAACATCCAATGTCTGTAGCTCTTCTTTCGCCACCTGTAGAATTTCCGCGGCACTTTCATTACAAGTGCGGATACGATGATTTTCGTCCAGTGTAATTACACCTGATGAAATTCTGCTTAATACCAACTCAAGATAAGCACGTTGCTCCTCAACCAAACGTTGACTGCTGCTCGCACTGGCTCTTGCGGCTTCAATCTTATCAGTCATATCGTTAAACGAATTAACCAGATAGCCAAGCTCATCCCGACCCGAGGTATATAGTCGAGTGGAGTAATCCCCGGCCGCAACAAGACGTGTGCCTTCAACAAGATCATGTACCGGCACCATCAATCTGCGTGCTGCATAAAACGCAACCCAGACTGCCATCATTAAACTCAGAAATACCGCAAGCGTCAGTGTTGCGATAGAACTTTGCTTTAATGGCTCACGCAGATAGGTAAGTTGACGATAGTTACGAAAACTCTCCTGCACGTTGGCCGCAAGCACACTGGAACTTCTCGGTACTGGAAAAGTGGCATATAACACAGAGATTCCCTGAATTGGATCAGACGAAAATACCGGCACTACCGAACTGATTTGCAGGTCGCCATCAAGCAACGGATCAAGACTTAAGTAAGACTCACCCTCACGGGCACGGGAGATAATGTCATCCGCAGGTCTCTCGGGTGCGACACTCACACTTCCAACAAATGCAGTAGTCGCTACAACGCGATTGTTTGCCCCGATCAAGGTGAGCTCGGAAGCCCCGGACTCCAGCCCGATATCATTCAGTACAAGCACTGCAAGCTCCGCCGGTACATCGCTCAATTGATCGGCGATTTCTGTTGCCGACTTTTGTCTGGTTCGCATATACACATTAAGTGAGTCACGGCTTAGCCCGAGCGCATCATCCAGCGCGCGCTCTACCTCAACATCAAACCAGCTATCAATGTTTGAACGTAAAAATTTGATAGAAAAAGAATACACCAGCGCCATTGGCAGTAACGCCATCACCACCAGCATGATCACAAGCTTGAGCGTTAAGCGCGAACCGGAAACGTTCTGCCTTAAATCAACAATCAAACGCCAGACACTGGCGAGAATCAACACTCCGATCAATGTTAGCGCGGTAGCCGTGATCAGCATCAGCCAGTGATATGACTGACCGAAACTATCAAGATGTTCACCGGTGTTGGCTACAAAATAAAGTGCACACAGCAGAACAATAAACAACGCGACCATCAGCCACAGGCTGTTCGCGAGTCTTCTTATTAGTTGAGCGACCACTGAAACACCTCGCTCTGTAAGTCCCAGTCGTTCGACACTACCGCACGCGCCGCCAGCGGCCCTGGAAGACGAGTATTATCAAGAGACAAATAGATGCTGGCCGTATAACGTTTGGCGCTATTGATCCTGCTGGATTCGATTAGGGCATAGCGTTCAATCTGACCAAGAAAGCGCAACGCTGCACCAAGACTTCTATAGTTTTCACTTTTGCCGGTCTGTAGATTCTCAACACGAAAATGTCGCGTCAGCTCATAGAAATAGAGTTTGTATCTCAGCCGGCGTTGAATTATCGGTGTATCTATCCACCAGCGTCGCTTGCGCTCCACCATCACTTCAATCAGAAAGTGCAGTTCTACACCATTCATTAATGCCCTTTCAGGCTCGTCACCAATTTCTACTGTGGCGAAGGCATCAAGGTAGTACACACCGTCGTCAAGATAGGTGCTGGCGTTTTCGAATTTCATGGCTGCAGTACTCGCGCCTGCAAACACACAAAACACAGCCAGCACGAGACAGCGGATTTTTAAGCCGCTGCCAGTCCGCGATGATCGAGTGCTACACATTATCAGTCAGATGTCAGTACAGTCAGGCCTGAGCTGGCATGCCAGCCTTGGCAAGCCTTGCGTAGTAGAAGCCGTCAGCCTCGTGCTGGCCGGGCAATATCTGCCTGCCGCGAGTCGCCGGGATACCCCATTCAGCTTCAATCGGTATTTCCGTCGCATCATCAGTTGATGCCAGAAACTTCTGCACACACTCTTCATTTTCCTGTTTTAACACAGAACAGGTGGCATAAATCAACCGGCCACCGGGTTTCAGCAACGGCCAAAGGGTGTTTAGCAACGCAAGTTGATGCCTTGCAAGGGCGCGAATATCCGATTCCCGGCGAAGCAGCCTGATATCCGGATGGCGTCTCAATGCACCGAGCGCCGAACACGGTGCATCCAGAAGAATCGCATCGTAATGAGTACCATCCCACCAGGAGTCAGGGACATTTGCATCAGCGCAAAGGATTTTTGCCTGCAGTCCAAGCCGTTCAAAGTTCTGTCTCACACGCGCAAGACGACTTTCATCCTCATCAAGGCAATGCAGCTCGATTGCAGGCTCGATCTCCAGCAAGTGACAGGACTTACCCCCGGGTGCTGCACAGGCATCCAGCACTCGCTCTCCCGCTTGCGGCCGCAGCAGCATTGCCGCCAGCTGGGTCGACTGATCCTGTACCGAAAACTCTCCGTCAGCAAAACCCGGAAGAGCAGCGACCGGCGGCGCATCCGGCACACGAAATCCATGCGCTGAAAACTCACAGTCTTCAGTCGATAATCCGGTCTCTTCAAACTTCTTGCAAAGCGTCGAGCGGTCCGTCTTTTTTGCATTGGCGCGCAAGGTCAGCGGTGCTCTTAAATTCATCGCAGTAAAAACTTCATCTGAATGCTGTGGCCAGTCTTTGGCGATGCGCTTTTGTATCCACTCAGGCAACGAGTGTGGATTTTTAGCCTCAGCCTTGCCGAGTAACTCCTCCTGTTTGCGCAGAAAATTTCGCAGCGTGGCATTGACCAGCCCTTTAGCCCAGTTCTTTTTTATCTTCTGCGTTAAGCCAACATAGGAACTGGTGACGGCATAGTCCGGGGTTCGCATAAATGCGATTTCATAAAGCGCTAACCAGAGCAGCATGCGAACATCCGTATCCTTATTACGCAACGGTTTTTGCAACAGCTCCCCTACAATCGCCTCCAGCCTGCCATAGTTGCGACACACGCCAAACGCCAGTTCCTGCAGCATGGCAGCCTCACGGGCCTCAAGGTCAGTTTGCGCGGCAGGCAACAACTCAGACAATGATCTGCCGTCACGAACCAGAGAGGTAAGAATCCGTACTGCAACTTTACGCACATCAGTATCAGCCAAGTGAAGTACCCGGTGCGATCTTACGGCTGTTTAAAAAATCACTGACCGGCGTTGCCTTCTTTCCGGGTGGTTGCAACTTCAAAAGTCGCAACACACCATCACCGGTTGCAACATCGATCGTGCTATCTGATGATATGACTTGACCGGGTTTAAAGATTTTTATTTCTGCAAGTCGACCATCCGCGTCATCAGGTACTACTGATTCCCAAACTCTTATAATCTCACCGTCGAGTGCAGTCTGTGCCACCGGCCAGGCATTAAAAGCACAGACCATTCGATGTATCTCAAGCGCTGGTTTTGACCAGTCTATTACTGCCTCTGATTTCTGCAGCTTGGCGGCATAACAGGATTCTGATTCTGACTGAACCTGCGGATCCAGCTTACCCTCATGGAGTAGCTTAAGCGTCTGCAACAGCGCATCCGCCCCGAGTACCGCAAGTTTGTCATGCAACTCAACACCTGTGGTATTGATTCCAATGGCGCACTCTAACTTATACAACATGTCTCCGGTATCAAGGCCTTCTGCCATTTGCATAATCGTGACACCAGACTTTGTATCACCCTGAGCGATAGCACGTTGTATCGGTGCGGCACCCCGCCAGCGCGGCAAAAGGGACGCGTGAACATTCAGGCAACCATGAACGGGCGTATTGAGAATTTCAAGCGGCAGAATCTGCCCGAAAGCAGCAACAATCATTAAGTCGGCGCGATAACTCTGCAGCAGTTCAAGTTGATTTTCCTCCCGCATGCTTAACGGTTGTTCGACTTTTATATCGTGTTCCACTGCCAGTGTTTTTACCGGGCTCATTTGCAGCTTGCGCCCACGCCCGGCACGACGATCAGGTTGGGTATACACCGCCACCACGTTGTAACCTGCCTCTATTAATGCCGCCAGTGCAGGCACTGCAAAGTCAGGTGTACCCGCGTAGACAATTCTAAAATCTTCTGGCTTCATTTGTTTGCGGTTACCGTGAGCGAATCGCTATTACTTTAAACGCTTGCGAATGCTGTAATGGCAGAGGCAACCCGTGGTCCATTCAACTAGTCTTTCTCGTGCTTTAACATCTTCTTTTTGATTCTTCTCTGCTTCAGCGAAGAGAGATAATCAACAAAGAGTTTGCCATCGAGATGATCAATCTCATGCTGAACACAGACGGCCAGCAGTCCTTCAGCTTCCATTTCGTAGGGATTGCCATCAACGTCAATGGCCGCAAACTTGATATGTTCATCACGCTCAACCTGTTCGTAGATTCCGGGAATCGACAAACAACCCTCCTCATGTTGCGCCCGACCCTCGGCAACAATAATTTCAGGGTTAATAAGTGTCAGCGGTTCATTGCCCTTTTCAGAAACATCAATCACGACGATACGTTCATGAACATTGACCTGGGTCGCTGCCAAACCGATACCCGGGGCTGCATACATGGTCTCAAACATGTCGCTGACCAACGCACGTTTTTTGTCGTCGATATCAGCAACCTGTGCTGCGGTTTGACGCAATCGGGCATCGGGAAAGATCAATATGTCGAGATCGGCCATTACACTACGCTGTTGGTTTCTGGTTGCCGGGTTTAGTTGCCCGGGGGCTGTGGTTGCCGGGCTGTCATTGCCGGATGCGTAGTGTAAGCAGTCCGGCGAACATATCAAAGTAACAACGCAAACTTTTCGTCCAATCCTAAAGACCACAAACAGTCGTGACCAACAGTTCTGCAACTGGTCGAATCACGCTGTTTTGAAAAATGTCGATTTACAGCGTCTGCTTGGCATTCTTTTTGGTTCTTTTCTTCTGTCCAACGTGCGTCGATAGCGACTGCATGTGCAATTACCGGCAAAAACGCCTGCCAAATAGCCACACGGATTACCATGACTTTCATAAAAACGCTGAAATCCTCAACATCGGCTCGCGCTGTCAGACTCGCTTTTAGCTTCGGCGCTGCCATTCTAGTGGCTTCCTGCGCAACAGGATCGCTGCAACAGCCGCAACTTTCTGACGCGCCTGATACAACTGACCAGGAATGGCAGAATATCGTTGCCAGCGAAATGCAGGCCGCCGCAGGATCACAACCGCTCATCAGTCCTCAGGGCACATTGGCCGCAAGCAAGCAGCGCAAAGTGGCACTGCGCAAGCTCGCTGCAAAATCAATTCTCACCAACGCACCAAACGAGTACACGGTTGTTAAGGGAGACACTTTATGGGATATCTCCGGTCGATTCCTAAGCCGTCCGTGGTTGTGGCCTGAAATCTGGCAGGTGAATCCGCAAATTGAAAATCCGCACCTGATCTATCCGGGAGATCGCGTTGCACTGGTCTACGTTGAGGGCAGTCCGCGTCTGCAACTGATTCGTGCGGCCAGCAAGTCCACGACACCGGTCGGTACCATTCCCGCTGAGCTCATCGAACAATTTCTGGTTAAGCCACTCATTGTAACCAAGGGTGATGTCAACAATGCTCCGTACGTCGCGGCGACCGAGCAGGGTCATCTGATTGCCACCTCCGGCGTGCATATTTACGCACGGGGCGATATTGCAGGATCAAGATACAGCATCTACCGTCCGGGCAAGAGTCTGCTTGATCCGGACACTGAAGAACTACTCGGCTACGAGGCAATCCACGTATCCAATGCAAGCCTGGTATCCGCCGGCGATCCAAGCAAGCTGATTATCACCAGCAGCTCGCGCGAAACGCTCAAAGGCGATCGCTTGATGGCAGCGGACGCTCCAGCCCCCGCGACCTACCAGCCACGCGCTGCAACCACGACTGAATCAGGCAGGATTATCTCTCTGGTGGATGCAGTAGCACGGGCCGGTCAGAATCAGGTCGTTGTGCTTAACCTCGGCGAAACCGATGGCGTACAAAACGGCGATACTTTTTCTGTGGTGACTAACGACCGTCTTATTCGTGACGACATTGATCAGAGCCGCAGCGAGTTCTTCACTGTTGAAGGCGACGAATCAGGTATTGTGATGGTATTCAAAACGTTTGATCACGTCAGCTACGCACTGATTATGTCATCTACAAGAGAAGTAAGACTGTTCGACAAGGTTATGAGTACTGCCAGCCAACTTTAGTGCCGCAACGACATACTCCACATCAAAGGCCACGCACTGCGTGGCCTTTTTTTTGCCGGCAGACTTTATTAATCCTGCCTTGACTCAATCAGAGTTGATGAAAATGAACGCCTAACGGTACACTGCACCATCACTTCTTTATTTTGCGGGATTGTTGTGTTGCCTGCGCACCTCACTGGCAGTTTTTCAAACCACGGCACTACTTTTAGCAATTGCCTTGCCGCACCTATGGCTGTTGTTTGAGCTATGGCCATGGCCACAGATAATCCACTACACCCATGGCTGACACTGGTCCACACCAAAGGACTGGGACCGGGTTTGCTGCGTCGTTTACTGGAAGGATTTAGATCCGTTGATGCGGTTATCGGCGCATCAGACAGCAAACTCAGACAGGCTGGCCTGCCGGATAAAGTAATCACTGCCCTGCGCAATGTTGAGGACACCGCAATTCAGGCCGATCTCGACTGGATGGAAGAGGCACAAGATCGAACCATCATCACGCGTGACTCCGGGCAGTATCCGGCTATGCTCAAAGAAATCGCAGATCCGCCACTGGTACTTTACGTTCGAGGCGATCCGGATGTGCTCAGCACCCCGCAGGTAGCAATAGTTGGCAGCCGCAAGCCCAGTCACAGCGCTGAAAATCACGCCTTTGATCTTGCCAGACAGCTCGCGGGCTACGGCATCACCATTACCAGTGGCCTGGCGCTCGGGGTAGATGGATGCGCGCATCGCGGTGCGCTCTCCGCAGGCGGTTATACCGTTGCGGTAACTGCCACCGGCCTTGATCGCGTGTATCCGGCCAGACATCAGCAACTGGCGCAGGAAATCGCACAACGCTCGGCGATCATTTCAGAATTCCCGATCGGCACCAATCCACATGCGGGCTTCTTCCCACGACGCAACCGTATTATCAGCGGTCTGAGCTACGGTGCGCTGATCGTCGAGGCGACCCTGAAAAGCGGCACCTTAACTACCGCAGCCCACGCGACTTCACAGGCCCGGGAGGTTTTTGCTATCCCGGGCAATATTGATAACCCACAGAGTCGCGGCTGCCACGCGCTGCTTAAAAGAGGTGCAACACTGGTTGAAAATGTCGCTGATATCCTGGAGGTTATCGCACCTTTGTTGCCGGATGAGATACACCTGCCCTCAGACACCATCGTCGATCAGCCGATACGCGATCAAGGCCAGGGGGATGATGGACAAGCTGGTGAAAGTTACAGCACAACCCGCAAACAAACGGCCAGCATGCAAAGCGACAGCCCAACTGCAAAGCTCCTGGACGTGCTCGGCCATGATCCTATGTCGCTTGACGAGATAGTCTCACGAAGCGGTTTTGACATCGTCAGCGTCACCCGGATGACTCTCGACCTTGAACTTGACGGCAAAATAAAAAAAATCACCGGCGGTAATTTCGTGCGGAGCGGCTCTAGAGACGCAGACTGAGCAGCACTTAATCAAAGTATTATTTATTAATTTCATGCACTTAAGTCCAAATTACACGCAACCGACCGCCTAATAAAAAACATCTGTCGAAAAAACTGTTAATGTTGCCTGCACTGGCGCGACAGGCTGAAATGGTTTAAAAGCCTGTGGCTGGCATCCGAGATGCACCACCGCTGACCGCTAAACTTACGACAAAAAAATTCCGCAGACTCGTGCTGCGGCTGCTAAAAGTTACCCGGACAGTTCTCCCGAATCTAAACCTGCGTTCTAATTAATGAGTAAAAATCTGATAATTGTCGAGTCCCCGGCCAAGGGCAAAACGATTAAAAAGTACCTTGGCAAGGACTACGACGTGCTCGCATCATACGGGCACGTTCGCGACCTGGTACCGAAAGAAGGGGCGGTAAACACCGAATCTGACTTTCAAATGAAGTACCAGTCGATCGAACGTAATGAAAAACACGTCAACGCCATCATCAAAGCGTTGAAAAAAGCAGACACGCTTCTGCTCGCAACTGACCCGGATCGCGAAGGCGAGGCTATCTCCTGGCATTTGGTTGAACTGCTGGAAGAGAAAGGCCTGCTTAAAGATAAAGAAGTGAAGCGGGTGGTCTTCCACGAGATTACCAAAACCGCTGTGCAGGACGCGGTGGCCAACCCTCGCGAACTTTCTTTTGATCTGGTTAATGCACAGCAGGCGCGTCGCGCACTCGACTATCTGGTAGGTTTTAATCTTTCTCCGTTGCTGTGGAAAAAGATCAGCCGTGGTTTGTCAGCAGGTCGGGTACAGAGCCCGGCGCTGCGCATGATTGTTGAGCGCGAAGAAGAAATTGAAAGATTTAATCCGGAAGAGTACTGGAGCGTCACTACCGATCTGGTAAAAGACAAAACAGAATTCGCGGCACGCCTCTACACACTTGAAGGTGAAAAGTTTAAACAATTCACTATCACAGATGGCGAGCGTGCTGCCGAAGTTAAAGTGCTGCTTGAAAAAGCCGGTAATGGAAAGCTCACCGTTTCGATGGTTGAAAAGAAGCAGCGCAAACGTAACCCGGTTGCACCGTTCACCACTTCAACTTTACAACAGGAAGGGGTTAGAAAGCTCGGCTTCTCCGCACAACGCACTATGCGTGCTGCACAAAAACTATATGAAGGCATTGATACCGGTGACGGAGCTGAAGGTTTAATCACCTATATGCGTACCGACTCAGTCAGCCTTTCGCAAGACGCCATTGCAGATATCCGCAGCCAGGTGGAAAAGCAGTATGGCAAAGACTATCTGCCAGATACGCCGCACTTCTACAAAAACAAATCAAAGAATGCTCAGGAAGCACACGAAGCAATTCGTATTACCAATGCTTCAAAGACGCCGGAGAGCATTAAGTCAGCGTTAAAGCCCGATGAAGCCAAACTCTACGCGCTGATCTGGAAACGCACCATGGCGTGCCAGATGATCCATGCAACGATGGATCAGGTCTCTGTTGAGTTTGCCTGCGGTAGTGAAAAGAACGTTTTCCGGGCGAGTGGATCAACAGTGAAATTCCCCGGCTTTATGAAAGTTTATCTTGAAGATGAAGACGACAAGAAAAACGATACGGATGACAAGCGCCTGCCGGAACTAAACAAAGGCGATGTGCTTGATCTGAATGAAGTCGTTATGACGCAACACTTCACAGAGCCTCCACCGCGCTACACAGAGGCATCACTGGTAAAAGCGCTGGAAGAACACGGCATTGGCCGCCCATCAACTTATGCAAGTATTATCTCGACTCTGCAGAATCGCGAGTATGTAGAGATGGATGCGCGCCGCTTTACACCAACCGATGTTGGCAGTGTAGTAAACAAGTTCTTATCCAAGCACTTCACCAAGTACGTTGATTACGACTTCACCGCCAACCTTGAAGACGAACTTGATGCGGTATCCCGTGGAGAAAAGGAATGGGTGCCGCTGATGAAAGATTTCTGGGATCCGTTCAATGCCCAGGTGCAGGATAAAGAAGAAAACGTAACGCGTGAAGAAGCTGTTCAATCACGTGAACTCGGTACTGATCCGGAATCGGGTAAGCCGGTTACCGTGCGCATCGGTCGCTTTGGTGCGTTTGTACAGATAGGCACCAAGGAAGATGAAGACAAGCCGAAGTTCGCGGGCCTGCGCCCTGGTCAGAAAATGGACAAAATCACCTATGATGAAGCCATGGTTTTGTTCCAGCTGCCACGCAAGCTTGGTGAAACACCTGAAGGTGAAAAGGTTACTGTAGCCATCGGTCGCTTTGGACCTTACGTTAAATATGACAGCAAGTACGCTTCTATAAAAGACGAAAATGATGATCCGTATACCATCACACTGGAGCGCGCACTTGAAATCGTTGAAGAGAAAAAAGAAGCGGATCGCAACAAAGTTGTCAAAGTATTTGACGAAGATCCGGAGATTCAGATTCATAACGGCCGTTGGGGTGCGTACATCACTAATGGTAGTAAGAATGCCAAGCTAACCAAAGAGCAAAAAGAAGCACCGCTTGAGATCGACTTCGCTACGGCAAAAAAACTCATTGATGAAGCACCTGAAAAGCGGGGCTGGGGTAAGAAAAAAGCTGCTGCAAAGAAAAAAGCAACTGCCAAGAAAAAATCAGTAGCAAAAAAGAAGACTTCAAAAAAGAAAGCGTCGAAGAAAAAAGCGTCTGCAAAAAAGAAAGCCAGCGCGAAGAAAAAAGCGGCGGCAAAAAAGGCTGACCAGGAACAGTCTGACGATGACAGTTCCGGAAAGGTTACTGCCTGAACTAAGCGTTTAAAGCGTTGATATGAAAGAGCGCATAGGACGCGATATCTCAGCCGCCTGCCAACACCTTAAGGCAGGCGGCATTATCGCCTATCCCACTGAAGGTGTATTCGGGCTCGGTTGTGATCCAAACAACGAACGGGCAATAGAATCACTGCTGAATATAAAACACAGAGATATCGCCAAAGGCTTTATCCTGATTGCATCTGATCAGTCACAATTGTCACCGTTCATAGCGCAGCTCAGCACTGATATAGAAACCAAACTTCATAACAGCTGGCCAGGCCCGGTTACCTGGATTCTGCCGTGCAGTAGTACTGCACCCGACGGTGTTACCGGCGGAAAACCCACCATCGCAACACGAGTAACAGCCCATAAGATTGCCAGCAGCTTGTGTGCTGAATACCAAAGCGCAATCATCTCGACTTCTGCCAATATCAGCGGTAAACCTGCTTGCACTACCGCGCAACAAGTGGACGAAATATTCAGCCATCGAATCGACTACATCCTTGACCATGAAGTAGGTACCCTTAAAGGACCCACACCAATATTTGATGGATTAACCGGCGATCAGCTCAGATAACATGAATGCTGCTGCAGACATCACCCGCGTCATTGAGTACCTGACATCACTACAGGACTCCATCACTGATTCGATTAAAAAACATGACCCGGAGGCAGAGCTCACTCAGGATTCATGGGATCGTGACGAAGGTGGCGGTGGCAGAAGCCGGGTATTCAAAGGCGGAAAAGTATTTGAACAGGCCGGCGTTAACTTCTCTCATGTCTTTGGCGACAAGCTTCCACCGTCAGCCACAGCCAACCGACCGGCACTTGCAGGTCGCGGCTTTCAGGCCATGGGTGTGTCACTGGTGTTTCATCCGCACAATCCATATGTGCCAACAACACATTGCAACGTGCGATTCTTCATTGCTGAAAAAGAAGGGGAAGAGCCTGTCTGGTGGTTTGGTGGCGGTTTTGACTTAACACCCTACTACGCCAATATGGATGACTGTGTGCACTGGCACCAGACCGCAAAGAATGCCTGTGATCCATTCGGTGGTGATCACTATGAAAAATTTAAAAAATGGTGTGACGAGTATTTTTATCTTAAGCACCGGCAGGAACCACGCGGCATTGGCGGATTGTTCTTTGATGATTACAACGAGCAAAATTTCGAACACAGCTTTGCTTTTACGCAGAGCGTGGGTGATAGTTTTCTTCAAGCCTATGAACCGATATTAACCAACCGAAAAGACATCCCCTACGGTGAGCGGGAAAGACAGTTTCAGCTATACCGCCGCGGACGCTATGTTGAATTTAATCTGGTGTTTGATCGCGGTACCTTATTCGGCTTGCAATCCGGAGGACGCGTTGAATCCATCCTGATGTCGCTGCCACCGAATGTTCGATGGGAATATGACTGGTCACCGGAACCGGGCTCTCCCGAGGCTGAGCTTTACGAAATCTATCTAACGGATCGTGACTGGCTGTAGGATTTCTACCCCGACATCCGCTGACTGGTGTCATCACGCCAGTTACCGAACATTACCGGTCTGCAACTCTAATGACGTCACAAAAATATTGTGACCAGACACACAAACGTCTAACCGCCTGATCTGCAGAATGTGACGCCCTTACCGAGCCACGTGTGAACCACTTTCCAGTAAACAAAATCCTGTGAACTGGTTCACTACTCTACCTGGCTCGACACATTCAGACGAACACAGCCCTTCAAGGCAAAACAGCAGGCATTCAAATGAACCGTATCCTTTTCACCATTGCCGGACTGATTTTTTGCGCCAGCACTGCCAGCGCGCAGGAATTCGTGGCAGTAAAGGTCGAGGCAGAAGACTTTATTTCCAAGCACGCTGACTGGCGCTTAACCAGCAGCAGCAGCACTCCCAATGTCAATCCTGATCCTGACGGATCACATGCAGGCAGTGCCAGCGGCAATGCCTATATGGAACTTCTGCCTGACACTCGCGTCACCCACGGTGACCCGCTGATCACCGGCAGCAACTTCTGGAATACCGCCGGCACCGGGCCTTCATTGAACTACAACGTCAACATACCGGAAGCCGGCAGATACACTGTGTATGTCAAAGCCTACTCAACCGGCACTGAAGACAACGGCATCCACGTTGGCTTGAATAACAGCAACCCTGCCAGCGGTGAGCGCATGCAATGGTGCAACGGCAAGAATCAATGGACATGGAGTAGCGCACAACGCACCTCAAGCAACCACTGCGGTACCGAGAGAAGTATCTATCTCGACTTTTCATTTGCCGGAGCAAACACGGTAACTTTTTCTGCACGTGAGGATGGTTTTGAGTTTGATCAGTTCATTTTGTTAAAGACAGACAACAACAGTTGCTCACCGAACACCAATGACCAGATCACGTGTAACTCGGGCACAACACCAATCACTACCCAACCGGATCCAGAGCCGGTATCCGATCCTCAAACGTCACCGGAACAAACGTCATCTGGTTCGGTCCCAGCCTGCTCCAACGCCTTATCCGACCCGGATGGGGATGGCTATGGCTGGGAAAACAACGCGAGCTGTATTGCCACCTCCCAGCCGCTGTCAACCTCAGACTTACCTGCCACGTCCGGCATACCAGTTTGCCAAAGCACCGGCAGCGACCCTGACGGCGATGGCTACGGGTGGGAACAAGGGGCTAGTTGCCTGGTAAGCGGTCAGGCAAATGGTGCTACAACCACGACATCGGCTTCTGATACAGTCTATTGTCAATCAGGCGCAAGTGATCCAGATGGTGACGGCTGGGGTTGGGAAAACTCGCAATCCTGCCTGGTAGAGTAAGTCACTAAAAATCACAGTGTTGCCGTAGTCACACCGATGACTCGCTGCGGCAACACTGTGATGCTTGTCCTGTCCCTACAGCGTCGTAATCGACTAAGCTTCTCCGGTCTGTTGTCATACGGCCAGCGTCTAATCGACTGCGACCAGCGCATTCAACCAAAAATAGCATTGACCG
>CALLBO010000115.1 GCA_937998875.1 uncultured Granulosicoccaceae bacterium | reverse complement strand
CCATCACCGTCTACTGCAGTGACACTGTTCGCGTCTATACCTACGGGTAACAGATCAGAAAATCCTGCATCAAGTGCTGCGGCATTAGACGCGGCTGTATGGGAAATCTCATAACGATAAACCACTGTATCACCGGCATCTCCAGGCACAGTGGTAATGGTTTTTTCTACCTGTAGTTCCGGTGCTATAACGGTAACGCTTGCCGTATCAGTAAGTGTATCATCAGATGCCTCTACCACACCGTCATTATCGGAGTCCCACGCCAGTTCCGCTGTATTGGTTAAATTATCAGCCAGAACCACATCGCTATCGGCATACACACGATAAGTAATCGTGATTGTATCGTCTGTTGTATTGTCGGTATTATTGTTAGTCACCGTACCAAGATCAAAAATCACATCATTGCCGGATAAAGCAGGTGTGGCTGCAGATCCTGTGAATAGCACACCGGCACTGGCCACAGCAGAGATCGAATAAGATGGATCGAATAACAAATCCGGGTCCAGCGTATCAGTGATACTCGCCATCGGTGTGGTACCTTCGGGCACAGTCACTTCAAGCGTATAAGTAACGTACTCGCCTGCTACAACTTCAGTAGCTGCATTGCTGCTGTCATCCAGGCCTGTACTCACAAGGCTCTTGCTAAAACCCGGTGAGGCAACTACAAAAGATGCACTATCAGAGTCACTACCGGTTGCTTCCGCGGATTGCACACCCTCACCGTCATCACCCAGTGTATCCCAGTCTATATTGGCGGTATTGGTCACCGTGGTACTGGCTGACACTGATGTGTTCAGCGTACCTGTTACCGTGACTATGATCGACTCGCCTTCCGGTAAGTCATAGTCAGGATTACTTATGGAGTCCTGAGGTGTGCCGGGGACAATAATAAATCCCGAAACCGCTGCGCCATCACCGTCTACTGCAGTGACACTGTCCGCGTCTATACCTACCGGTAACAGATCACTAAAACTTGCATCCTGTGCTGCGGCATTAGACGCGGCTGTATGGGAAATCTCATAACGATAAACCACTGTATCACCGGCATCACCCGGCACAGTGGTAACGGTTTTTTCTACCTGTAGTTCCGGTGCTATAACTGTAACACTTGCCGTGTCAGTAAGTGTGTCATCAGATGCCTCTACCACACCGTCATTATCAGAGTCCCACGCCAGCTCCGCTGTATTGGTTAGATTATCAGCCAGAACCACATCAATGCCGGCATACACACGATAGGTAATCGTGATTGTATCGTCTGTTGAATTGTCGGTATTATTATTGGTCACCGTACCGAGATCAAAAATCACATCATTGCCGGAAAAAGAAGGTGTGGTCGCAGATCCGGTGAATAGCACACCGGCACTGGCCAAAGCAGAGATCGAAAACGATGGATCGAATATCAGATCCGGATCCAGCGTATCAGTGATACTCGCCATGGGTGTGATACCTTCGGGCACAATCACTTCAAGCTCGTAGGTAACAAACTCACCTGCTACAACTTCACTAGCTGCATTGCTGCTGTCATCAAGGCCCGTACTCGCAAGGCTCTTGTTAAAGCTCGGTGAGGCAACTACAAATGAGACACTATCAGAGTCACTACCGGTTGCTTCCGCGGCTTGCACACCCTCACTGTCATCGCCCAATGTATCCCAATCTATATTGGCAGTATTGGTCACCGTAGTACCGGCAGATACTGATGTGTTCAGTGTGGCTGTTACAGTGACTATGATCGATTCGCCTTCCGGTAAGTCATAGTCAGGATTACTTATGGAGTCCTGAGGACTGCCAGGCGCAATAACAAAGCCCGAAACCGGTGCACCATCACCGTCTACTGCAGTGACACTGTTCGCGTCTATACCTACAGGTAACAGATCACTAAAACTTGCATCCAGTGCTGCGGCATTAGACGAGGCTGTATGGGATATTTCATAACGATAAACCACAGCATCACCAGAATCGCCTGGAACAGTGGTAATGGTTTTTTCTACCTGTAGTTTAGGTGCGATAACAGTAACGCTCGCCGTGTCAGTAAGTGTGTCATCAGATACCTCTACTACACCGTCATTATCAGAGTCCCATGCCAGTTCGGCTGTATTAGTCAGATTATCAGCAAGAACCACATCGCTATCGGCATACACCCGATAAGTAATCGTGATCGTATCGTCGATAGCATTATCAGTATTCGTATTGGTAACTGTACCGAGATCAAAGCTCACTTCACTCCCCGAAACACCGGGAGCCGCGGCGGGACCGGTAAAGCTAACACCGCTACTGCCAACTGCAGTAATTGAGAAAGCCGGATCAAATATCAGATCAGGATCCAGTGTGTCAGTAATACTAGCCATAGGCGTGATGCCTTCGGGCACAATCACTTCAAGCGTATAGGTAACGTACTCGCCTGCTACAACTTCATTAATTGCATTGCTGCTGTCATCAAGGCCCGTACTCGCAAGGCTCTTGCTAAAGCCCGGTGAGGCAACTACAAAAGATGCACTATCAGAGTCACTACCGGTTGCTTCCGAGGATTGCACACCCTCACTGTCATCACCTAGTGTATCCCAATCTATATTCGCGGTATTGGTCACCGTAGTACTGGCTGATACTGATGTGTTCAGTGTACCTGTTACAGTGACTATGATCGATTCTCCTTCCGGTAAGTCATAGTCAGGATTACTTATGGAGTCCTGAGGACTGCCAGGCACAATAACAAAACCCGAAACCGCTGCGCCATCACCGTCTACTGCAGTGACACTGTTCGCGTCTATACCTACAGGTAAAAGATCAGAAAAGCTTGCTTCAAGTGCTGCAGCATTAGACGCGGCTGTATGGGAAATCTCATAACGATAAACCACTGTATCACCGGCATCACCCGGCACAGTGGTAATGGTTTTTTCTACCTGCAGTTCAGGTGCTATAACGGTAACACTTGCCGTGTCAGTGAGTGTGTCATCAGATGCCTCTACCACACCGTCATTGTCAGAGTCCCACGCCAGTTCTGCTGTATTGGTTAGATTATCAGCCAGAACCACATCGCTATCAGCATACACTCGATAAGTAATCGTGATTGTATCGTCTGTTGAATTGTCGGTATTATTATTGGTCACCGTACCGAGATCAAAAATCACATCATTGCCGGAAAAAGAAGGTGTGGTCGCAGATCCTGTGAATAGCACACCGGCACTGGCCACGGCAGAGATCGAAAACGATGGATCGAATATCAGATCCGGGTCCAGCGTATCAGTGATACTTGCCATGGGTGTGGTACCTTCGGGTACGATCACTTCAAGCTCGTAGGTAATAAACTCACCTGCAACAGCCTCGGTGAGCGCATTGCTTGAATCATCAATCCCAGTACTGACAATAGTTTTATTGATCTCAGGTGAAGCAATCATAAAGTCAGCATCGTTTGACGCAGCACCGACCGCCTCAAAAGTCTGGTTACCCTGGGTGTCATCCCCCAAGGTATCCCAGTCAATGGAAGCCGTGTTTGAAACCGTAGTACCTGCCGAAGCAGCAGTATCTACAACACCGGTTAATGTCAGCGTAATAGTTTCACCTAAAGGAAGATCATAATCAGCATTGGTAATTGTGTTCCCGGATACACCGAATCCGGGAACCGTTATTCCACCACTATCAACTGCGGAGACAATTGTTGCTGATACAAGCTCTGCGGGCAGCACATCTGTGAACGTAGCATCATACGCATCTGTTTCAGATGCCGATGTATGTCGAATGACTACGGTGTACTGAACTGTGTCACCAGCATCTGCCGTCCCGGGGCTGACATTTTTAAGCACCTCAAGCACAGGCTCTAATACATCAAGCTGACTACTGTCTATCTTTAAACCATCATCTGGTCCGGTGTTATCGCCATCATTGTCGATATCCCAGATAAAATTAGCGACATTGGTTGGTGTATCTGTCGCAGCTGCCCCTGCCACATAGGCACGGTACTCTATAGTGATGGTTTCCGGAGTGGGGTTGCTATTGTTTGTGTTGGTAATAGTACCTAAATCGAATGACAGGCCTGCAGCCGTTACTGTAGGTGGGACACCCGGGTTACCAATAGCTAAATCTGCGCTGCTTAATACAATCGTTGGTGCATACGTCGGGTCGTAGATTACATTTGCAGGTAACTGATCAATGATTTCTGCCGTAGGTGTTGTGCCTTCAGGAACAGTAACAAACAACCTATAAATCACATATTCTCCATTGACCACTTCGTTATTGTCATTACCTGCGGTATTAATGCCGGTGCTGGCAATCGATTTTTCCAGCGTCGGTGGATTAACAATAAAGGACACACTGCTATCGTCAGTAAAAGTCGGCTCAATTGCATCCAATCCGTCATCCGGCACAGTTGAATCAAGTGTCGTCCAGCCAATGTCTGCCGTATTGATAATCTCCGCGCCCGCAGTCGCAGAAGTTATAATACCACTGACTGTAATAGTTACAGTCTCTGTTAAACCAAGGTTAAAATCAGGATTGGATATCGTGTTGCCCGTCAGGCTGAAGCCCCCGACCGCGGCACCACCCTCATCCACTACAGAGTCAATAACAGCCGCACCAATTTCTACCGGTAATGTATCGTCAAAATTTACATTGTAGGCCGTGGCGCTTGAGTCTCCCGTGTGCTGTACAGTAATAGCGTAGGTGATTGGATCGCCCACATCGGTAGGCGGCAACCCGACAATAGATTTTTCTACTTCCAGATCAGGAGTGATCACCCGCATAACAGGGGCTCGCGCCTGCAGATCGTTATAATCAGGCAGATCATTATCGTTGGTATCCCATCGAAAATAAGCCCGGTTGCGCAAGTGCGCATTATCGACTGCATCACCCTCTACATATACCCGGTATTCGAATGTCAGTGTCTCTGCTACTGCATTGTCTGTGTTAGTGTTAACAATGTTGCCGAGGTTAAGGTAAACGTTATCTTCAGTACCACTTGGTGGTGCTACAACTGCTGCAAAGCCACCGGGTAAATCAGTAGTAATTGCAGCACTACTCGGCGTTATACTGATTAACTGATCAAAGCGGGTCTCGGTATCAATTTTGTCTCGCAGTTGTGCCGCAGGCACCGTACCCTCCGGCAGGGTCACTGTGACACGATAAGTTATATATTCACCAGCCACTGCGCGATCCAGCGGATTAGTGCCGTCGATTATCCCTGATGAAACAAGATCTTTTTGTATTGCTGGTGTCACAGTGGCAACAGATGCAATATCAGACCAATCATCGCTGCTATTGCCGTCGGTATAATCCACCCCTGCGCCAATTGCGGCAAACGTTAGTATCTCCGCTGAGTTCTCAAATGTCTCCAGTGGCATGATGCTATCGTCTACTGCAAGATCATATGTCAGTACAATGATATTGCTTCCATCAGTTACTGTGGTGTTGTCTTCGTGACCTTCTCCAACAAACACATCAGTACCACCTTGCTGAAAACTGACACCTGCTGGATCCGCAATACCACCTGCTGTGAACAGATTTCCCACCACAGTTAACGGTGTACCATCACCCAATGCGGCAGTCATATTCAATCCACCCACTGGTATCGACAGCTGGGGTGGAAATGCATCATTAACCGTTATATCGGTGGCGGCAAAACCACCAGTGTTCTCAATCGTAATGGCGAAACGTACAATATCACCCGCATCAAGCTCACTAACATCTGAATCTATTGGAGTGGCATCAATACCCGGGGAAGTAACAGCGCCAACAAATGCGGCCCCCGCAGTTCCGGCATCATTGAAGACAACCGGTCCAACAGTGGCCGGGGAGAAAGTACCAACGGATCCTGAATCTACAGCAACCACACCCTTTGTCATTTCAAGGACAGGTGCGAGCGGTTCTATTTGAACAATAGAGGCCACAGGCTCCTGCGGATTATTGGTGTTGTCGTAACTGATCTGTGCCTGATTGGTAATTGCCAGCCCATCAGCAAAAGGTACATTAGCCGTGGCTGTTGTGAACAATAAATCAATCACGCCACCACTTGAGTTTGTCTGATCAAACGCACCAAAGTCCCACGTCACACTGTTGGCATTGACATCAACCGAGACTGCGGCAATGTCCAGTGCAGTACCCGTGGTATTAAAAAAGCCAGCTGGAAAATCTGCTACATTGGTCAGCGGGCCAAAACCATACTCCCCGGGCGACGGCACATTATCTACACCAGTATACAAACCACTATAGGCATAGTCTGATGCTGCTTGAAATATTGGCAGCGGCAGATAATCGGTGATGTTCAGATTTTCAACGTCTGTTGTCGGAAGATCTACTGTTATTCGATAGGTAATGCTCTGACCCGGTGCAATTTCCGGATCTGAAATATCCCAGTCATTTGTATCAAGATTAATCGCATAGACACTTTTTGTGGCAGCTGGAGTATCGACACTAACCGACTCGGTGCTCGTATTACTTACAACATTCCCGGTGCCTTCCACTTCAGCCGTTATAGCAACGCTGTTTGTTAAAACATCACCAACATCGACACTGGCATCGCCTCCGAACAATGCCGGGTATTGAAAGGTTTCCTGTACCTCAGTACGGAACGTGACATGCACCCAGGTCTTTCCTGATTGAGTACCATCTACAAGATCACCGTCGAGTGCACCACCACTACCCGGAATCTCAGTGGCAATGACGCTACTCATATCGAACGTCACTTGAGTCAATCCGGTTGCAGGATCTATTGACCCGAGGGACACATTCGCAGCTGCTATCGGTGATGGGCCAACGCTGTTTGAATTTTCAAATATTTCTACCGTTTCACTGCCCGGTACATAAAAGTGCCCGTCACTGAACGTATCAACGATCTCAAAATTCTCGAGAGACAGGTAATCGGATACCTGATACCGCAGCGTCCACTCAAGCAAATCTCCCGGAAGGATAGTATTCCTGCCCGCCGGAGCACCGGAGCTATCCAGAATATCGACAGACTTCTGAATTGCCAGGGCTCCGGGAAGAACATCATCTGTGTCGCTTCCACTGACAGGGATTGAAGAGAACTCACCATCAACCTGAACCGTGTTTTCTACGTCATTCGACGAACTACCGGTCACTGGATCTACAATCGGATTGCCATCTGCATCCAGGTCTGGAATGTACCCTTGATAGGTAACAGTAATATCATTATCAGCAGCGGTTCCTGTGACGCTGTCAAAGCTGACAGTTAACTGGTTACCATTATGCACACCGATGGTCGCATCACTGGTGCCCAGGTTAATCTGCGTACCCGAGCCTGCGACTGTCAGGCTGCCAAGGTAATGCACATTGTTCGGTACAACATCGCTTAAAAGAATGTTGTCTACCGTTTGACCGTCTGCTATGTCTACCTGTATTTCAAAGGTAATCGGATCGTTCGGCCCTGTAGCCTGCTCAGACTCGCTTCCTACCGCGTTGTCACCTTGACTGTAAGATTCCTTCTCAACGTCGAAAACCGAGGGCACTATCGTGGTGCTGTCAAGTGGTCCTAGCAATGGCGGGTCAGAAGCAGGATTGTTAAGTGGATCCTCTCCAAACTGGAAACCGCTTTGCGCTGTAATTTCTATCGGCTGACCGAGCTCAGCACCTTGTGAAGGCTCTATAGAAGCATCAAAAATAATTTTCGCTGGCGGCTGACTGGGCACAAAGCTGCCATACGGCAGATCAATCAGCGTCCAGACTGTACCGTCTACCGCCGGCCCTGCCGGCAATGCAATAGCTGGATTAAGTGGATGCGCTGTTATCGGGTTGCCGACTGAATTCAACCAGCTACCTCCGGTAGCATCCCAGGTGTACTCACTGGTACCTAGCGCGGCTCCCAACAGCGTTGCATTGTTTATTTCCACACCCGGTTCAATGAAAACATTAAGATACGGTGCGTATCCTGCGTCGGTGCCGGTGTTATCAACGACTACACAAAATTCAAAATTCTCATTGATGAAACCGTTTGCGGGCACATCAAGAGTTGTTACCGGATCAGCACTCAGAACACCGGTAAATGCCGCCTGTGCTTCGACCTGCACTACGAGTTCAGTTTCTATACTGCCGGCATGGACTTCAAGATCCCAATCCCCACCGACATCCACATGCCCGGTCAGATCATTGGAAGCTGCTACATCGGCCTCTGTAATCTCAGACAGCATCTGTACAAAGCCCAATTCAGCACCAGAGGCACCCGCTTCGCAACCATACAACAGAATATCCCCATCATCTGATAAGCTATCACCCCAGCCAGAGACTTCCCGAGCGCTTGATTCAAGCGCGTCAGCATCAATAAGCTCACTGTTAAATACGATACCGGCTTCACTTCCGTGTGATAACACATGCACTGCATCAACGTTTTCGTGTGATGCCAGTATTTCTGAAACACTCTGTATTCCGTGTTGCTCTGCGTTGACAGCATAGATTGATACGAGCCGATTATTCTGCTCCACCATTACGGAGTTATAACCGGAATCATCACTCTGCCAATACAGCTGATCAACTTCACCGATCAGGTCGGCCAATAGCTGTTGGTAACCTTCGACCGTAGCATCAACAATAACAACCTCATTACGTTTCGCCTCAAGCAGAGAATGCGACAAATTATGTGATGCGGCGATAAAATCACTTTCTGAGTCTGCAGTGAGCTCAATTCCGGAATTCTCCGGGAAAACAGAAATTCCTTCTGACAAAGCATCTGTAACACTCAACAAACCAGCACCATCAAGCATGATACGGGGCTCAAGCGGCATCGCTTCAGAGGGCGAATACAACCCCTCATTCCAGTGCGTTGAGTGAACCAGCTGACTACCAGCTGCAGCTCTTTTCTTACGTTTTAATACATCGCGCAACATGCCGAAGTACTCCCGGTAAAGGTTTTACAGACAACGCCTTGTGTTAAGCATCATCAAGAGTTAACGTTTCAGTTTGAAAGTTAAAAACCACTTTCTCTTATTACCACTCCATAGAACCTTTCGAATGCACTGGCCATCAGGCTCTTGGCATCTGCCGGAAACATCACATAGCCGGAACGTTCGCTACTTAATGTCAGTTCCGTATTGGTTGGTGACAAAAGTGCCGGCAGCCAACCTTGCAGCGGATTCAGCTCCCCGTTACGACTTACAGCTACCGGAATCTCACCACCATTAATTACTGCAAGTGCATGATCATCAAGCACTTCGATATTGCTATCACCAATTGTCTTTGTGTCGAGCTGGATTTTCGGGCCACCACTGTTGGAGAAAAACACAGCTTTTTGCTTGTGCAGTAACTCCGATTTATTTGCAGGCACGTAGGCTCTAACCTCCACCGTGTGGCTGGACGCTAATTCAGCCAACACAGTATTCGTGTTAACCCAGACACCCGGCTTAAGCCATTCAGGTATCGATGTCACCATAGAATCCTCAACCACACGCAGCTCAAGGGCTGCAATCTGGCGAATCACTTCTGCAAGCGCAGCCTCACGGGCCTTGATATCAAATGCACTCACCTGAGTAGCGCTGTTTTTCGCCATCCATTGAGTCTCCATCTGCTTGCGATGTTTCAGCGTTTCAATTTCCTTGCTGAGCTTTTTTCTGGTGTATTCAAGCTCCGGATCTACAAGCGAAAGTAACTTCTGATCGGCTGTTACTACGTCTCCTGCGGCAACATAAACCTCATCAACCTTCGCCTGACGGGTTGCAAAGACTTTTGTTGCGTAACCACTACTTAATATTGCCGGAGCAGTTACCTTGCGAGGTAACGGCACCAGCAATACGGTAAGCACTAAAACAATAGTTGTACAAAAAACCACACTCCGGCGGTTCACACCGATTTTGTAAATCAAGCTGCCATAGTTAGCAGTTTCTTTTAGAACGGGTCTGGCAATCATGGTTACAAACACTCCTGTCATCAGGATAATTCCAAGCGCCTTAAACCAGAACTCGTACACCATCCAGCAAATAGTAAAATATAAGAGAAGTCGATAAACCCATGTACTCAGCGCATAGACAGTTAACACCTTATGACTGCTCTGCGGAATGCGATAGGGTTTTGGTGTATTGCAGCCGGTAAACCACCGCTGCAGCTGCCAGCGACAATTGGAAAAGGATCTTGCCTGCATGTTATCCACACCAAGTGCGTCAGCTAACAAGTAATAGCCATCGAACTTCATGAACGGATTAAGATTTATAAAAAGAGTGGTCGCAAGCGAGGTCACCGCCAGAAAAAACATTAACGTTCTCGGAATGCCATCTGGCAGCATCAACCACAACAGGCATGCTGCTGTCGCAAGCATAAGCTCCATGATCAATCCGCCGGCGTTGATAAACAAACGCTTGCGCCTCTCTCCCAGCCGCCAGGCATCACTGGTATCACAGTAACACACCGGCAACATAAAAATTAGCGCCAATCCCATTTCGGTGACACGACATCTGTAGTGTTTGGCCACGAGGCCGTGACCAAGCTCATGTAAGGTGTTGGTCATTATTAGAACTAGCGCAAAGAGGGTGAAACCCTCTATTGTCATAAACTGAGCAAATGTATTTTTAAATTCAAACCAGTGCGTCGCCACACCGTTGAGAGCAACCCCCGCCAATAGAATCCATAGAACCAGAATTGTTTTTTTGTACTCGTAAGCCGGTGCTATTATTCGATCCACTGCACCCAGAAGTGCATCGGGGTTAATCAATGGCTTACGATAGAACATCGTAAAAGAGAAAGCCGTTTTCAAAACTGTTGATTTTGCTCCACGGGCTTTGGCTTCAAGACTACGAACGTCGTCTATAGTTTCTGTTCTAATCAGCTCATTGCTTTTGAGCATGCTGAGCAAAGACTCTACATGGCTATTATTCGCCCGCAGCGTGGTTTCACTGTTGGTTCGCCTAATTAGCTCATCCACACTTTTACTATTCCAGCGTGTTAACAGCTCAAACTCCAACCAGCCAAGCTTGAAATACTTACCTCTGACCGGATCTTGTAAGACCCAGCCCGGCTGACCACGCTTGTCAAACTGTACCGGTTCAAGAATCAACTCGGTTCTCAGACTTGGAAGTGCTTCCAGTAAGCCCGGACTCGCACTTTTCGGACTGACAAAAACCTGATCAGTCTGCAAACCCTGAACAGATACTACCGATGGTCTATGGGCTCTAATTCCAGCACACGGTTGCGAATCAACCAAACCAATAGATGCATGCCACTTTTCAGACGGCAACGGTTTCGAAGCATTAGCTGCATCACCGGCTCCGTTCGTAATGCTCTGGTCAGCAACTGCATGGCCGGTATCAGACACACTCAGACACCGACGTTCTTGCGTATGACACTAATCGGCTTTCTAAACACATGATAACCAAGCAGCACTTTCTCGCCATAAAGTCTTGCCGTGCCTTTCATACCGAGCCGCAGTGCATCCGAATCATCAACAGGCGCCGCCACTACACGATACGCAAGCTCATCGGCATCTGACTGCGAGGCAAAGAAACCAACTGAATCAACCGATCCTTTTACAACGTTCAGCGGCTGTGCTTCAGGAAAGAACTTGATGAGCTTGCCCGAGCTGAGTGCAATCGAATCATTAGCAGCAACCCAGATCTCAAACTGATTATCATCGGCTGAGGCAATCTCCATGATCTTCTCACCGGTAGCAACTGATCTGCCCATCCAGTCCTGCTTACGACTGAATAAAACAACACCTTCTGACTCAGCTCTGAGCTCAAGCCGATCCATAGACTCTATGACATAATCGAGCTCCAGCTGTTTCAGTTCTATCTGCGATGCCAGCTCTGCAAACTCATTGCGTTCAACAGTACTCTTTAACGAGTGCTGTCTCGCCTTACGTAGGCGTTCATGCGCCAGCGCAAGTTCCTGTTCAAGTGTGTTTTTACGATGCGTAAGATCGGTACTGTCAAAGCGCACCAGCAAGTCCCCGCGACGCACTTTTTGGTTAGGTCTAACCAGTACTTCCTCAATAACCGCATTCAGACCCGACGCAACAACTGCGGGTGACTTTGCTGTTACTTCAGCGCGCGCCATGATACTTTGCGGCACCGGTATTAATGCCGCCAGCATCAATCCACACGCCGCCCAGCGCCAGTCAGGCTTTACTCCAGGTAAAAGGCGTCGCAGGGGTCCCGGTTTTTTCTGTCTGTTTAACGCGGCAACGGCGTGGCCTACAACCTCACCAATTTGCAGCAACTGCCTCTGCTCGTGCTCACGCCACGGTTGGTTACGCACCAGCACCAGCACACCTGATTCTTTACCGGAACTAACAGTTAAAATCTCATGCAACTGAATAGACTCAAGTTTATGCACCAGATCATCAGACAGACATTGCGCGTTGTGTACCCGTACACCGTCAAGCGGTACTTTTTTGTGATTACATAAGGATTCACAAGCAGTCACCAACGGTGAGCCCGCATCAAAATCAGAAACACCAGAGATCGCGTTAACTCTGGTTCGGCCGGCGCGCTCAAGCAAGAGTATCGCAACATCATACTCAATCAGTTTGCGGAGCTGGTTGCACACAGTAAAACCAAGCGCATGTATATTGTCAGATGATCTCACTTCCCGCTCGAACTGAATGAAGTCGGTAAGGCGACTAATAAGTTTTTCCTGCATGTCCAATCCTCTGCCGTTACTCGAACAAAAGCATTACTCTAGAATTACCAGCCCACTCATACCTGCCCATAGATCAGACTTATCTGAGTCAAGCCTGCCAATCACCTTCACTGTCTGACTCACCGAGTCAACGAACGGCACAACCTTCTCGATGGTGGCAACGTAACCCTTACCCGTCTCACCCACCTGGAGATTAAAAGATCGCCCTGTCTGTAAATAGGCAATGGCATTCGAAGGTGCCAGAAACTCCGCTGTTAATGTGTCGTTATTAACAATTTCCAGCAGCTTTGACTTCGCATTAACCGACTCATGAGTCTTCGCCCAGCTTTGTACAACGGTACCGTCAAACGGCGCATGCACCACGCAAAGACTTACCCGGTATTCTGCGGCATCAAGTTCTGCCCTGGCTTTGGCAAACTCAGCCGCGCTGCGTGCAACCTGTACCTTTGTTGTTGAGTTCAGTTTTTCCAGGGATTTAATTGACTTATATTCATTGCGTGCAAACTCTACCTGTGCTCTCGATTTAGCAGCTCCCGCCTGTTGCAACGTGCAATCAATCGATAAAAGCACATCCCCTTCACTAAAAGTGTCTCCGGCCCGGGCATTCACTGCTGTTATCAAGCCATCCATTTGACTTGACAGAATTGCTGTCTGTTCAGACTTAACCACGGCAGCTAACTCAAGTGGCGAACCTATGGAAACGCCGGGTGCAAGCAGAGCTGCCATATAAACAGGAGCCAATATTTCTTGCCTGGTCATACTCACTATATTTTTAATCCACATACAGATTCCTGTTTCTTTAATTGCTGTTAGCCACGGTTTTCTGAACCTGTGTGACATCTACCGGCACATAGAAACCGTTTTTCTCGGAAAACGCAGGTGCGTCCAGATACGCTTTCACCTGAGTGATCAATTGGTCAAGACTGGCGTTGTAGTCGAGCACACCAGCTGGTTGATAACCAACACTTGAATACAGCTGTCCAACAGAGTTTTGCCACTCGGCATAGGCCATCACATGGCGCAGCATAGAGACCAGACGTCTTGCTTTGGCCTCGACCACAGACAGATGATCCATTTGAGATGCCTGTTGCTTATTGACATATTGCTCGTGAAGACTTTCATCCACCCGCTTCATCTCACTGGCAATCGAAAATTCATCCTGCGATTGAGATAAACTATGCATTGCTACTTCTACCTGGGTCATTACGGCCATACTCAGTGCCATACGCCTCAGATCTGCAAGTTCCTTTGAAGATTTCGCAATACCCGCCTGTTTTTTTGCGCTGAATATATTTAACAGATTCCAGGTAAGGCGATAACCAGACGCGGCCCATACATCGTGTTGCAGATAGCTGTTATCGCTGTGATTCGCACCCGTAAAGAGCTCGATACCAGGTATCATTTTCAGCCTGGCCTTTTTTATCTCATTGACAGCAATTCGTGATTTGTAGTCTTCTTCTATGAGTTCAGGTCGGTTTCTGAGGGCAAGCTGCTGAAGATTTTCCAGATCAAAAGCTTCGTCTGTACGATAAGGCGCTAAGGATGCCTCACTACCATCAATACTGAACGGCGTTCCGGGCGGCAAACCCATCAACGCAGTTAACTCGGTACGCGCATCATTTATTTCTCGTTGCAACGTGGTCATTTGCCGTTGTATATCGAGCATTGCCCGTTGATAGGCAAGGCATTCTTCAAGCGGGCGTAACTTTGCCTGCTGCGCCGCGTAGGAATCTTGTAGTCCCTGCTTTATTTCAAGCATTAACGGTGTTAGCGAGCTCTGTAGTTTTGCAGTGCCCAGCATTCGCCAGTATGCATAACGCACATCCTTAATAATGTTCTGCATCATGCGGCGTTGCCGTTCGATGGCAATCATTACTTCATCAGCTGACTGCTTCGCGTTGATATAAGCAATACCAAAATCAAGCGTATCCCAGCTGGCAGTAAGGCTGGCGGTAACAATACCTTTGTCCTGCGAGGTAGACAGACCAAAGTTAGGCACCCCGGTCCCAAGGTTAAGACTGCTTGAAGCCTGTCTGCGATCACGGTGGGTATAACCAGCTTCCAGTGCAAGTTGTGGCAGCATCTCAAAGTGACTGAGCTTGAGATTCTTCTGCGCAATCACTGACTCCATCATTTTCAGACGGTTATCAAGATTGTATTTAATAGAGCGGGCTATCGCTTCGGATAAAGTGACTGTGCGATCTGCAGGAAACTCTTCCGCAAACATCTGACTGTAGTCAGCGGTGGCTCGAGCATCAATATCACGCTCACTGATTATGTCCGGCCGGATAACACAACCGCTTAGAACAATTGAAATTACTACAGACATCAATATGTCGAAGCGTCTTAATGGTTGAATTGTCATAAGTATCAGTAATTCTTTTTATCCTAACCGCGACCATTCAACTGATGAGCCAATTTCAAATTCCTTAAGAGGGAACATTTAAACTTATTCCGATTTGTAGATTGGTCGAGCATTCAAACGCAGAAAAATCTTTTTGTGGAATGTTTAAATTTCACTTGATAAGTTTCAGGAATTGTTAAAAAAAGTGCCTAGGAATGATATCTCTCCTATGGATGATCCCGACTCATGCGAGATAGTCGTCTTACTGCTCGCAATTAAGCGCCTGCCTACACTAAACAGTAAATGGTTGAGGACGATGCGAGTTACCGGGGATCTTCGGGGCTCACTCACGTTATGAGTGATATGCGGCTTCGTTACTAGAAAAGAACAAATGCAAAAGTAATAAGAGCTTAGGTTGAACGTCTGCCGAACCGGCCGTCCACCGAACCAGTTATTTTTCTCAGATTTCGATATTTTTGTTGTACCTGGGATAAATATTGTATATAAATACAGCACTGGATAAAAACGCACCACCAAACTTATGCTGACAGAAAGACAACAGGAAATTCTCGGGCTGATTTGCCAGGGCATCCGCGAAGACGGCATGCCCCCAACCCGGGCCGAGATCGCATATATGCTGGGTTTCAGCTCGGCTAACGCTGCAGAATCACACCTGCGGGCACTGGAACGCAAGGGCATGATAGAAATCCTGCCCGGCGCCTCGCGCGGCATTGTCATATTGCCCGCCGCTGCAGAACATGTAGAGGCCTGTCGGGTTATTACCAGCGCAGGTGAGGCTATTCCACTCCCCGTGATCGGTAGCGTTGCTGCCGGTGAGCCGATTCTTGCGGTATCGAACGTAGAAGACCACCATCTGATTGACCCGTCGCTGTTCACACCCAAAGCAGATTATCTGCTGAGAGTTAAAGGCATGAGTATGTGCAACGTCGGCATATTGGATGGTGATCTTCTCGTTGTACATCACGCAAAAGAAGCGCGTAACAAGCAGATCGTCGTCGCCAGGGTTGAAGATGAAGTCACCGTCAAACGCTTTCATCGCTCGCGTAATAAAGTCACGCTGTTCCCTGAAAACGATGACTTCGATCCGATAGAGGTAGACCTTAAAGAGCAGGAATTCTCTATTGAAGGTATTTACGTTGGCGTACTGCGGCATAACGTTACAGCCAAGAACTAGTTAAAGAGAAAGTACCAGAACTCAGCCAGAACTCAGCCAGAACTCAGCAGCTACAGATAGTAATTAGAATAACAATTAAAAAAATAATTATTAAAACAACATAGAGATATCTACACCCGAAGGTAGTGAAATAAACAAGGCAAAAACCCGTCATCACTACGGCGCTGGCAGCAGAATGGCTGCCACAAAGGTTTTTCAATGAAACATGACTGTCGAAGCGTTGTTAAAGCATCCGGCCCTGTGGAAAGGTCGGCAACAACATGAAAAAAGAGAAACATTCTCAACCGGCCATACTGAACTAGATGCCGCACTCCCCTCGGGTGGCTGGCCGGTTGGCGCACTTACCGAGTTAATGGTTGCTCACGAGGGAGTTGGTGAATTCACTTTGTTGCTTCCAGCACTGGCTGCACTGACACAGCAGCAACAGTGGATTGCTCTCGTGGCACCGCCCTATACCCCCTACGCGCCCGCTCTGGTCAATGCCGGTGTTGCACTGGAAAGGCTGTTAGTCATCAACTGCGATGACCCTAAAGACGCCTACTGGACAACTGAGCAGTTACTACGCAGCGCTGTGTTTTCATCTGTGGTGCTATGGGCTGAAAAAAGTGCTGACGAACGACGACAGCGCAGACTGCAACTTGCCGCCGAGCAAGGTAAGGCCTGGGCTGTATGCTACCGGCCACACCATGCAGCACGTACCTCATCACCGGCAGGGTTGCGTATTGTTCTACAGCATAACAATCAGCATCTGCAGGCCGATATCATCAAAAATCGCGGCGGCAGACTCAGCAAGCTTCAGCTGAACCGCAGTAATAAGGGTTCCGCAAGTAAGAACCCGGGCAATATAAACCCGGGCAATATAAACCGAGGAAATATGCACCTGGCAAATAAGGGCCTGGGGAAAAGCAGCCCGGAAGAAAAAATCCAAAGAAACAAAAATCAGGAAAGCAAATCAACGCTACGCAGACAGGCGGGCTTTAAAGTCAGCAAGCAAGTTCAGACAGGCCACCACACAAAGTTAGTTACGCCGTCAGACAATGAGACAGCTCAACCCGATTATCGAACCAACCACCAACCTGATCATCACCATGGCTCGATAGAACACCACCACCAACATAACCACGGAGAGTTCATTAGAAGGCTAACGAAAGAGAGCTGAAAAACCAACTAACAGACCTGCCCCATAAAACCAAAGGACATAAAAATGATAAAAATCCTGTTTTTAGATACAAGCGCCCTGTTGAGCTTTTTTATATCAGACAAAGGCACCCCTGCAATGCGATGGCTAATCTCGTCTGACAACAAGATGTACAATGCCACCCGCTACGTTATTAATAATCAGGTGATCCGGGAATTTGAAACCGAACTAGAAAAGCTGGTTGCCAGTAAAACATTAAAGCAAGGCACAGCAACCAATATTCTGGCTTTATTTAATAGTCACTATAAAAACCGGAAATTCAAAGTGGTGGGTAAAGAGGCATCAGTCAAAGACACCATGGACGGCATGTATAACTTTCTGGGTCGCCTGGCGCGTCCGGTACTCGTCACTTGTAGCGCTAAACAGGCAGCGGAACACTCCGAATACAAGATAATAAACCCGCAAATCCATAACCCTGCAAAAATTGAACTGATACTTCAAGGCAAAAATCAACCACAGAATAATCCTGCAGATAACGCCGGCTTTTATCAGCGATTGTTTAAAAAAACCCGAATGGGTTTTGCTTTATAGAAGTGTTATGAATGTTTCAGGTGGCAGTCATAAAAGAAAGCATGCCGAATGTTTTGATTGCGCTTTTGAAGGGCGGCTAAGCCTAGGAACATCCGCAATGTGTCCGGAACAATATGGAGATTGTGGCCATGGAAGGCAAAATTAACATGACTCACACGGTAAACCCGCCTGCTGGTAAAGATACTCGCACACACCAGTTGTGGACCAGTCTTTATCTTCCAAATCTGCAACTGGAATCGATCAACCCGGAACAGTCTGTTCCTATTGCGATCATCGAACGGGTTAAAAACCGTCAGCAGATTATCTGCTGCACTACAGGTGCTGCAGCATTTGGCATAACCCGCTCAATGGCACTCAACAGTGCCTACGCGTTATGCCCGGCATTAACTGTGGTTGAATATGACGAAGACAGGCAAATGCAATTGCTTCAGCAAATTGGTGAATGGGCTATGCAGTTTTCATCAATTGTCAGTTTGCACCCGCCGGACCATCTGCTGATAGAGATCGCCGGCAGCAAGCGCCTGTTTGAAAACTACAAGGTACTTATTGGCCTGATATCGCAGGAACTGTCAAAGCTTGGATTCAAGGCGCAAATAGGTATTGCACCAACACCACTTGCAGCAAACCTGCTGGCACGTGCAAATAGCCGGATTGCTGTTGCGAGGCCAGAGAGACTGCAGGAAAACCTCAAAGACATTTCAATAGCACTGCTCGATGCTGACGCAAAGATTAAAGACGGCTTGCGTCAATCAGGCATTCATAAAATCGGCGGGCTACTACCTGTCTCACCTGCTTCATTAACACGTCGTTTCGGCCCTGCCTTTGTAAAGTATCTTGATTGTCTGCTCGGCAGGCACCCCTATCCTGTCACGCCAATTCGAAGTAGTGAATTTTTTGAACGCTCGCTTGATTTACCGGTAGAGGTCGACGATACCAATGCCTTGCAGTTTGCGACACAACGAATGACCAGCGAGCTAAGCGTATTTCTAATAACACGAGACTGCGGCGTGAACAGTTTTTCATTCACGCTGCGTCATGAGCGATGTCAGGACACCTGTATACAACTGCGGTTCCTGCAGCCAACCAGCCAGCCCCGTCACCTGCATCAGGTACTCTCGGAACGTTTAACACAAACGGTACTGCCCGCCCCTGTTTGCGGGCTGCATATGCTGGCAGATACTTTCAGCACCTTAGAGCGGGATGGTGCAGATTTTTTTTATAAAAGCCAGAGACAGCATAAAAGCCTTGGTGAAGTAATCGATAAACTCTGCGGACGACTTGGTCAGGATGCTCTGCACACATTATTAACCGCCGAAGATCACAGACCGGAAAAAGCGTGGAGAAAGTCATCCCCCGGCTACACTGAAAACCGCCCGAAAGACAACAACCCTTACTGGCCACAGCGACCACTGTGGATACTGGATAAGCCACGGATTATCAACCGACGCTTACATCGCGTCAGCAATATCGAAAGAATAGAAACCGGTTGGTGGGATGATACAGACGTACGTCGGGATTACTTCGTCGCCGATGACAATCACGGCACACGTTACTGGGTTTTTAAAATCAGAGACGGCTCTGAAGAGCTCTACATCCATGGGGTGTTTGCTTGAACGTAGAATCGGGAGATTGATCCTGCAGAACAGTACCTTTAACTAACCCTCGCTGTCTCAGACCACAAAACCAGTCACACAGATTATAGATATCGAGAACTAAAGACACACACGATTGCTATGCTCTGTAGCCCTGAGCTAAATCTGCCACACCATGGTCCACCCAACCCATCACCACCTGCATCACTACACAATTGGTTAATCTGGTTCAGTGACAAACAGCAAAAGCAGAACAGACATTCACCCGCTGTTATGCAAGTACCGCCATCGACTGGATTAATCGTTAACTACGCCACAAAAAACCCGGCCCTGTCTTCCCCGGGTAATAAATTCAAGATATCTCCCCGAATTCCGATAGTTCCCGTGTGCGTGTAGCGTCAAAAGAACGTAACGCCAAGCTTTAAATGCGGTGGAGAGCCAAATGACACTAACAATAAAGAACGCAGCGCTAATGTTTGCAGTCTGTACCGGGCTGAGTGCCTGTGACGCCCTGCAAATCACAGGTGGACCACTTGAGATAGGGGCAGCTCAGGCTGACAACCTGCTTCATCACGGTGGATTCGAACGCGGTTTCGGTAACTGGCGTGCCTGCAGCGATCCGCAACTGGTAAAGCTTGAGTCTAACGACACAAACACCGAAAGCTCTGCGGTACTCGGTGCTGGTGGTTGCCTTTATCAGGTTGTTTCTGCAAAGGCTAATGACAACATGGTTGTCAACTGTAGCGCCAGCAAAGCAACCAACAACTGGGCAAGTATTACGTTCGGTTACCTTGACGCTAACTATCAGCCGCTAAAAACCGTTGAAGCTGCGATTCCGGACACAAGCGTCAACAATGTATCTGCTACCTTGCAGGCTCCAGTCGATACAGCCTATGCAGAAGTACTGGTTTATGCTGAAGACGGCGCGGAGATTGACGATTGCGTATTGCTTAACACGCAAGGCGCGACATCAGAACTGCTGATCAATAATGCTTTCGAGGAAGATCTGGCTGGCTGGCAGGCTTGTAGTCACGGCACAGTATCAGCAGCAGACGCGGTGGCTACTATAACCGACAGCTGCCTTAGTCAGAAATTCACGGCTTCGGAAGGCCTGCAGCTGGAACTGTCATGCGATGGATACAAAACAGGTTCCGAACACGCCGCTGTGGCCCTCGGTTTCCTCGATAGCTCCTACCAGGGCATAGCGCTGAGCGAAACACCAATCAGCACTGCAGCAGACCTGATGCCGACGGTGACACTGACTGCACCGGCTACTACTGCATTCGTAGAAGCAATGGTATACACCCAGGGGCAGGTAGATCTGAATAACTGCTCTTTGCGACGACCAGCCGCAGAATAAAACGCAACTGTTGTACTAAAAGCTGCCGTGCTCCTAATCATAAGGCGCCGGCAGCTTTTTTATTGCGCGTCTGCTTTTTTATGCTCGTTCGGGTTTTTATTAAGGGGTAACCTATTACTGGCAAGAACCGATTCGCGATGGGCAATATAAGTCGTCGATAACACCAGTATTGCACCACCAAGTACTACGTAAACATCAATCGCATCACCAAATAACATCACGCCAAGCAGTGTCGCCCAAACCAGCTGCAGATAAGTTACCGGTTGAAGTGCAGCAATGGGTGCGCATCTAAACGCCGCCGTCAATGTAAAGTGCCCAACTGTTGCAAAGCCTGCAGTCATAAACAACAAACCGTATTCACGCAGCGTAACCGGACTCCAGTTAAAGACGGCCGGTACCAGCAGAGTGAGCGTACAGATCAGCGATAACACCGCCACGATGACAGTATTGCTGTCGGTTTTAGTCAATTTCTTTGTCAGTACAAAAGAAGCGGCAAACAAAGGCGTAGTTGCCAGCTGTGCCAGTTGTCCGGAAGACAATGTCTGAAACCCGGGCCGCAGAATCACCAGCACGCCGATGAAACCAATGCCTACAGCAACAAGACGACGCGCCTGCAGACGCTCCCCCAGAAAAACTGCGGCGGCCACCGTGACCACAATCGGGGTCAGGTAGCCGATTGCTGTGACCTCTGCCATCGGGATTCTTGCCATCGCAAAAAACCAAAGAATCACCGCCAGCGCATGCAACACGCCTCGGACTACAATTATTCTGAATGCATTAACCTGAACTTCGCCGCGCGCCAGGTGAATGAAAACCGGTGCGAGCATCAACGTACCGAACAGGTACCGTATAAAAGCGGCCTGAGGTGCTGAAAGACTGGTGCCAACCCAGCGGACTAATACGGCAACGCCAACAAAACACAAGCCTGAAGCCGCCATGAGCAACATGCCCTTTGGAATTTCACCGACGCTGGAGTTGTTACTCACCACAACACTGACCACGCTACCAGCGAACAGGGCAATGCCATGCTGAAAACAGAATTATGGGTTATCAATAGAATCCAGACGGAAGTTCAGGCCGCAGATACTACAGCACACGCCAAACCATTGCCGCAGAGAAGGCAGTTGCGTTTAATTTGCGATTCCAGCTTGCAATAGCGCCGAAGCATGACCATAATGTCATGACATTAACGCTTTGGGGCGAACTCTTTGATCTACCATATACCGATACAGAAACAGGCGATAAGCCCCCAGGCACCGGTAAGTCATTGTTATTTTTCTGATACAAAGAGTTTCATTAAATGCACGCAAATGCAGCAGCAAGATGACGAGCCATTAATCATAGGCATAAAGCCGCAATATTCACAGAATTTATCTGTCTTACAACCTCCGCACGGTCTGAAAAACAGTACCATCCCGCGCATTACCAAACGCACTCAATTTAAAGGAATTTCCAATGCTTAGAATTATCACTGCCGCCACAGCGCTGACGGTACTCGTCGCATGCGATAGTGAAGGTATCGATCGCGCCCGAACGAGTGATCAGATGTCAAACCAAACAACATCTGCAGGTACCGAAAATCAGACAGCGTCAAACACCACTGAATCGGGCACTACAGAATCTGAGTCGAACTCGGGCGACACCTCAACGTCAACCGATACCGGTGGGATGGTCAGCGATGACGCTGCCACCAGTACTGCTGAAGGTGACGGCAACCAGTCCAACAGCGACGACGCAGCCAGCAGCACCTCAGATGGCGGCCAGACTATCAGCGCCGATGCAGCCAGCAGCACTTCTGATGGTGGCCAGACAATCAGTGCAGACGCAGCCAGCAGCACTTCTGATGGCGGACAGGTCGTCGCTAATGACCCGGTTACCACAGAGCCTGCAACTCAAACAGCTGCGAACAGCGCAACCAATACCAACGCCGGTAATTTCGCAAGTGAAACCGGCAACGGCAATGTAATCCGCCGCTCTACGTTGTCATCGGATACTTCTGAAACAAAGTGCACTGTTGCAAGTAACCCAGATGATTACTCGAACATCTTCGTTGGCGACTTTATTCTGCACAACAATGCGTGGCGTACATTCCGCGCCTACGAAGGTTTCGAGTGGGAACAATGTATTTCCACCAACATCAACGGCGCCGTGGTGAGCTGGAATTACGATTGGGGTCCCGGTAGAACCGGAATCAATAACAACCCTAAACCGTCAGGGGACTATTTTGTTCGTTCGTATCCTGAGCTGATCTACGGAACTAAAGATGAGTTTCGCACTAGCGGACCACAGTCTGTCACTGGTTTGCCAGTAAAGATAAGTGAGATGCCAACCTTCCAGATTGACTTCTCTTACGACGCTCCACAGGACGGCGTGTATGACGATGTTATACGTACTGTAGACGCATCGAACAACCCTCGCTTCCCGAATGGCACCGAAATTTTTGGAGAGCGAAATGTGGCTGTGGAGTCGTTCTTCTATGAAGCTGACCAGTCTGGCAACTGCACACCTGGCATCGTAACCCGCAATGGCGGTTCAACCCACACTTATGAAGTGATGGTCTGGCTCGATGCCGGTGCAGAGAGACTCCCGGCGGGTCCCGATGACTTTGTTGCTGATCTGACTATTCGCGGCGCGAACTACAAGGTATACACCAAAGGTTCGGATCCACGCTATATTGCATTCGTCGCGCAGAACCCGCAGACCACGGGCACTATCTACATGAATGACTATATTGACTGGGCGCGTGAAAACGCCCATAAAGTAGTCGAACTTTTTGGCGCAAACAGACCCACCATCAGCAATTCGGTGGAGATTCAGGACGATTGGTGCATGGCTAACATTCTTGTCGGAACGGAGATCTTCTGGGGTGCAGGTGACATGAACATCTACGATTGGACTATTACCCAAACGCAGTAGTACCTTGATCGTTAATCGTTAATCGTTAATCGTTAATAAAACTCAGCCGGCCAATGAGCCGGCTGTTTTTTTGGGTTATATAACAGCACCACTCTCCCCGGCACTTAGACGAAGGCTCTTCCTAGAGAGGAGTATATGCCAAACTCAAGTCATCACCTATCCTGTGCTAACTGAGCTGGCTTGCGACACCAAACCTCTAGCTGCAAACTAACTACCGCCCGGCTTCTCAGAAAAGTACTGCTTTTTATCAGGCACATCTTTCCACTCTTCTGCATCCGCAGGTACTTCACCAATCTCGGTGATATTCGGCCAGATTTCCGCGTACTTGGCATTCAGATCCAGCCAGTATTGAATACCGTCGCCGGTATCATCAACTATCGCTTCAACCGGACATTCAGGCTCGCAAACACCACAGTCAATGCACTCATCAGGGTGGATGACC
>CALLBO010000114.1 GCA_937998875.1 uncultured Granulosicoccaceae bacterium | reverse complement strand
GATCACATCCGGTGCATTAGCCAGGCAGCGTGCAAGTGCGACACGTTGTTGCATACCGCCTGAAAGTTCGTAAACCATTTTGTCTTTAAAGTCACCAAGGCCGACGATGTCCAGGAGGTTGTCGACTGTCTTGGCGCTCTCTTTTCTTGGTGTGCCTTTCATGTCAGGCCCGTAAGAGACATTGTTGCGTACACTCATCCATTCAAACAGTGCACCTTGTTGAAATACCATACCGCGTTCGGGGCCTGGTTCAGTGACTACCTTGTCGTTGAGTACGATGCTGCCTTCAGTGGGAACCAGAAATCCTGCGATAATGTTAAGCAGTGTGGTCTTGCCGCATCCTGACGGACCGAGCACACTCATCAGTTCACCGGATTTGATATCGAGGGTCACATTTTTAAGGGCTTGTACTGAACCGCCTTTGGGCAGCTCAAACCGCATCGATATATCATTTATCAAAAGATCCGACACGTGATGCTCCTGTTCTATTTAAACTTTATTGAGGGCTATCTTGAATGACAAATGTTGATTGCAAAAAAATGGCGACCCCCGAAAAATCGAGGATCGCCTCAGCATTTTGCAGTTGCTGCTTTAAATGCTTATTGAGTGTCAGCCAGAGGATCTGAATTGACGTTCTCGGCGTAGCTTTCTTTAGCAGCATCAATTGAACCTGCTTCAACGAAAACGTCTGCAACGCCTTTCATGTAAGCCTGTGCACCGCCACTAAGCCACTTACCTGACAGTTGATCACCAACTGAAGGGAATTCAAAAGTAGCCAGGCTGCCCGCCGCGTCTTCTTCAGACATACCAGCGTCTTTTGCAATGGCCGCAAGCATGTCTGCAGGATTGCCGTTCGCCCAGTCAGCATTCGCTTGAGCAGTAACAGTAAGGAACTTGGAGACGACGTCAGGGTTTTCTGCAACGAAAGAAGAAGGTGCACTTGTTACATCAAATACAAGAATACCAAGCTCTTCTTTTTCAGCACCGGTGATTAGAATATTGCCAGACTCTTTCATGCGGTTCAGTGCACCACCCCAACCACAAGCCATGTCAACTGCACCTTGAGCAAGTGCTGCCTGGCCGTCAGCTGGAGCCATGTCTACGACAGTCAGGCTGTCAACGGCTACACCGAAGTGAGCCATCTGTGCTAGGAAACCGTAGTGAGCGGCTGTACCCAGAGGTACAGCGACCTTCTTACCAGCTAACTCACCAGCAGAGTCTTTGTCGATTTCAAGTTCAGATCGAACAACGCAGTTGTCGTTCTCTGAGTAAGAAACTGCGACGTCGAGGATTTGCAGATCCTGACCGGCAGATGTTGCAACAACAAACGGAGGAACACCTTGAGATACTGAAATATCGATATCGCCCGATGCCATTGCAGCAGACATTGCAGTACCTGTGTCAAAAGATGTCCAGTTAACCTTCATGCCCAGTGCTTCGTCATAAGCACCTGAAACTTTGGCTGCCTGGAATGGCATTGGCCACTCAAGGAAGTAGGCAACATTCAGCTCGTCCTGAGCCATTGCTGACTGGCCGCCAGCAAGCAATGCAAAGCCAGTGGCTAATGGTAGAAATTTAGATTTGAAACTCATGAAACGCTTCTCCAGACTGGTTGAGGGTTGAGCCCGCCCGCGACGGACGCCGGGGGATCAATAAATTATTTACATGACATTCAAGCGGTGAAGCTTTCTTCCTGTGGGCTTTTGACCCTCAGGCATCAAAATGTAAACAATGCCGAAGTATCTCAACTAGTCCCCGTTAATTCAACGATATCCCGTTCATAGTGAGTCGTCTAATTGCGGGTTTGCTACGCTTTTGTGACCTGGCGGTGCGGGGGTTGGTTTTAGCAGCGCCATGTTGTAGGAAAACCACAGTATCCGGATTTCCCGGTTCAGCGCTGGTTTAGATCGAGGGGCAAGGAGTTTGTGCTGTGGTCCGGTCACTTTCGCAGGCTAGCTACCTGCTGCGGTGATCACTTTTTGCTGCCGTGGGTGTAATATAGTGAGCCGTTTAGAAAGTTTCGATAACACTTTCCAAGCCACAGAAGTGGCTAAGAGAGTTTGTTAGCAAACTTCCCGCTAGATGCTCGGGCCCATTTTGCTTTCAAGCTGCTTCACGCTTTTGGTTGCACCGACGTTCTGCGGAGATATATCCAGAACACGTTCAAACGCGTGCAATGCTTTATCGGTTTCACCGAGCTTAAGCATGATCATGCCGATACCGGAAATAGCACCGAAGTGACGTGGCTCGAGGATCAGGGTTTGTTCGATATCCGCTAATGACTGGTTGTAGTTACCCAGCAGGTAGTGGACGGTAGCGCGACGGTTCCAGGCCTCTGCAAAGTCAGATTCATTGTCTACAAGACTATCGAGCAAAGTCAGTGCGACGGTGTACCGGCCGGAGCTCATCGCCTCTACGGCATTGCTCATGACAGCACCACCGTCATCTTCGTCGCGTTCGTACCACTGCTTCCAGATTTCGGTTTCAAGGACGACTGCCTGCTGCGGGTTTTCGGCTTGCTTGAGTTTGCCGAAGAGTTCCGGAAGCTCCTCAGACTTTTGATCCGCGGCAGCCAGTGGTGATACACATAGAGCTACTAGTAGTAGTAAGCGTTTAATCATGCGATGCATCTCTCCCCGATATACGCTGGCGGGTTCCCGGCCATGCGTGCCTGGCTAGCGGTATTTTCGCTGTCAGGGTTTTTGTAAAAGCAGAATAAGCTCTTCCCGTGACGAACCGGGTCTCTGCGCGTCTTCAAGTCTGTGGCGGCTGATCTGAAATTGTATTTATGAACCAGTTAACACTTTTGAGTGCTCGAATACAAATAAATTGCGCTGTAGTCACCCGGAACGTATCTGTTGTTGAGCGTCATGTGCGCCGGAAACTGCTATCGGATCCTAATTCGTTATTGGCTTTCTCTGTGTGTTTCTATCAATTTGCGTGCAGCTTTCTCCGGTGTGATTGAGCGGTCTGTCACTTGCGTGCGAATTAGTTTTTGAGCGGCTGCAACGGCTGTGTTCCTATAAAAGTCGTTCATCAGTTTTTGTTCAACGGTAGCGTCCAGCCAATCGAGCAGCTGCGATTGTCGCCTGGATTCAAACGTACCATTACTGATTTGAATGTCATTGTGCTTTAGGATTTCCTGCCACACTTCACGCAGACCATGGTTTAACATCGCGCTGCAGGTGAGAACCGGTGGTTGCCACTCTGCGGTCTCAGAAGTTAACAATCGAAGTGCATGGGTGTAGTCGTTTTGTGCCGCACGAGCGGGCTGTTCGTTTAGACCGTCAGCTTTGTTTATCACCAGCATATCTGCAACTTCCATTACGCCGCGCTTAATGCCTTGCAGATCATCACCTGCACCCGGCAGTAATAGTACAAGAAAAAAATCGACCATTGAGGATACAGCCGTTTCTGACTGACCAACACCGACAGTCTCTACCAGGATAGTATCAAAGCCTGCCGCCTCACAAATAATGATGGATTCTCTCGTCACCCGGTTAACACCGCCGAGGACACCCGACGTAGGTGACGGGCGTATAAAAGCAGACGCGTTGACGCTAAGGTTGTTCATACGGGTTTTGTCACCCAGTATGCTACCGCCAGTGCGTTCACTTGTCGGGTCGACAGCGAGAACGGCGACTGTTCTGCCGTCTTCTATAAGATTGAGACCGAAGCTTTCAATGAAAGTACTTTTGCCAACTCCGGGTACGCCGGATATACCGGCTCGAATGGAGTGACCACTATGTGGGTGCAACAGTTCCAGTAGTTCCTGTGCTTTGTCCTGATGATCAGGCCGTGTTGATTCTATCAAGGTAATCGCACGGCCTAATGCGGCGCGGTCGCATGCCAAAACCTGATCTGCGAGTTTGATGGCGTTAATTGTTTTGGCTTTACTGGAAATGAGTTAGTTCTCTACTTCTATGCAAATACGGAGGGTGGAAATTTTGTAGCGCTTTTGCACTGCTTTCGTAGGGTGATGATATGGACGCTCCCTCCTTTATCGGCATCACAATGTGCCAGAATGGATAGCGAAAACAATCATTCCTCAGAGAGAGCGCCCATGAAAGATCTTAGACTAGTTGGTATCGATTTAGCAAAAAATACATT
>CALLBO010000113.1 GCA_937998875.1 uncultured Granulosicoccaceae bacterium | reverse complement strand
GGCACACGGATGTGCCATTGGCGCGGCCCGACGGAGGAGGATTTCAAAAAATGGCGCAGCCACCCGTAGGGCAAAATGGCAGCAAGAAAGACTTTTGCCTACTTTTGGTCTTTTTAAAAGTAGGGCCGCCCGCAGGGCATGTAAGAGCGATAGCCGCCCGCAGGGCATGCCAGCACGACAAGTCAGAGCGATAAGCCAACAGAACATGCCAGAACTAAATAACCACCTCACGAAGCACCACATGAACAGCTCTACGCCAAAACCGTACTGCCAGACTTTCCGCCTCACCCTGTGTAAGCAAAGTACCTCGAGATGCCATACTAACCTCAGCGTGCTCATCGACATCGACACTGATGTTATACCACGCCTTCAGCGGTACAAGATCATCCTCTACTTTTGAGGTGGCTATCGGACCATCGTAGTGCGATGTAAGCTCCGGGATGGTCAGTTTCTCAGCGTTAGCAGTTTCAACAACGCTCACAACACCTGAAGCACGCTCAAGCTCGGGTATATCCGGTACAAACATAGCCTCCGCACCTTCATCAAGTCTGGCAAGGTCAGACGCTGATACATAGCCACGTATTTTACTGCCTGATTGAGAGACAAGGGTACCTAGCAGGGTATTTTCACCCACCCACCTGCCCTGATGAAGTTCGGTGTTTAAATCTGCTACCACGCCGTCAAACTCCGCCTTAATCTGCAACAAGCTCTTTTCTGTTTGTAATCCGGCAAGTTCCTCCTGCCACTGCTTAAGCTCGGTATCGAGTACAATTTTCTGCTGTCTGTCATTTGCATCCGCAGCAATTCGATTAAGTAGCGCGCTGACCAGGTCAATACGTCTTTGAGCAGCTATTAGCTGGCTATTTAGTTCAGCAGATTCCAGAGAAATCAGTATGTCACCCTGCTCCACAGTATCACCCGATCCGACATGTACCTTTGCCACCTTTGCAACTCCGGGAGAGTACAACGGTAATTGCTGAGACGCCTCAATGACGGCAGGTATTCTAATCGTACTTTGCCACGGTATTAAAAACGCCATTAAAAATGCAGTTAAAACTGAAGCAGAAACCCAACTGGAGAAGTTCGTTACCACTTCCGATTTTCTGACCCACCACTGTTTAAGTTCATTCATGATTGGTATCGCTATAAAAAACAAAATTTCAATACCTGCCAGAATTGATCCGAAAGGCTTGTGTAGAAAGTTGTGTATTAAAAGTGCTATGCCTATAAACAGGAAAAAACGGTACACCCAGGTAGCCCATGCAAATCCGATTAACCCCCTGCGCATTCGATCACGCATTGCCTCAGGTGCAGGTTCCTTAAGACCAAACAGTATCTCCCGTAAACTCCAGCGTCCCAGCGCAAACGAGCGTGCCTGTAGATTTTGAATACCCAGCGCGTCTGACAGAAAGTGATAAGCATCAAAACGCATCAATGGATTGAGATTGATTAGCAGGCTCATCGTCCAGCTGGTTGTTGCAATGAAAAAGGCGGTACTTCGTAACGGACCATCCGCAAGAAAAGCCCACATTAAGGTTGCCAATGCGGCAAGAGAAATTTCAACCGCCACCCCAGCGCCACTGACAATTAACCGCTGCCTTCTGGAGTTCAGCCGCCACGTATCGGTGGTATCAGTGAACAACACCGGGAACATAACAATCAACGCAACTCCCATGGTGCTTATTCTGCAACCATATCGCGTCGCAGCATAACCATGCCCCAGCTCGTGCAGACTCTTGACGAAAATTAGCGCCAGCGCGTAATAAAACAGGCCTTGCAGAGTGAAAAAGTGCGAAAAGGTGTGAGTAAACTGATCCCACTGTCGCGATGTAAGAAATAATCCGGTTAAGGTACAAAACAGTACAAATATCCACCAACCCTTCGTGAAGAAGAGTCGCGATAACGGTTCTGTTTTCTGTAGAAACCGGTTCGGTCTCACCAACGGTAGCCGAACAAACAAATACCCGTGTAATAAACGCTTTATCGGCTTGCCGGTCTTAGCAGCATGCTGTTTTTGATAAAATTCAAGATCGTCATTTGGCGGCATGACGGTTAAGGCGTTCTGCCATAGAAATTTTAATAGCGTCTCGATGTCGTCAAGTGTGACCGATAATTCATCGAGCTCTTCAACAATCTCACCAACGGAACGACTGCCCCATTTTTTCAGGATTTGCAGATTCTTATTGTCGATCTGAAAATATTGATGTCGGAGCGGATCGAATATGGTCCAGGTTTTCGAGCCATCAAGCTCGCGAATTCCCGGCTGTAACTTCAACTCACTGCGAAGTTCCGGTAAAACACTTTCACTTTTTAATTCAGCCATGGCTGCTACCAGCCGGTGTACTGCCGGAAAGCAGTGATAGGCCGACGAAATATTACATACGCCAGCGACGCTCTTTCACTAAATACCTGGGCTGTACCCTGTACACCTATTCTTGGAAGCTCCGCTTCGGAGTCGGCCAGCTCAGCGGTTAGAGAATATGAAAGAATGTCTCTCTTATCCGGTTGCGCACGATAGCTTGCATTGACCAACGTTGCTTCCAGCGGATTCAATGGATCCGAATCGAGGAAAATCTTAATTCGCGCTCCTTCTGTAAGTACATTACTCTCCTTTACCGGTAAATCCACCTCAAGCGCGACTTTGGAAGGATCCGCGACCGCTACTATCGCTTCACCTGCAGAAACCGGCTTACCTTCCCAGTCACTTTTGTCAGAGAATATTGCGATTCCGGGTACTGGTGTTGTCAGTCTTGCCTGATCAAGCAGTTCACTTGCGTACTGGCTTTCCGCCATAGCAAGTTCGTACTCCGCCCTGGCCACTTCAATCTCGCGTTTAACACGGTGATCGGCAATTGCACCCTGCGAAGCTCGCTGATGCCGTGCCGAAGCTATAGCCGCCTTTTGATCCGCAAGCTTTTTTTCGTTTAATAAGTGCACATCATCAAAAACAATTACCGTATCACCGGCACTTAACTCCATACCCTGCGTAGCAGTGATTGCCTTTACCACGCCGTTAAAAGGAGCGGCGAGCACGAACGGCTCTTTGGGTACCACTTCAACCGGCGCAAGTGCTGTAATAGAAACAGGTAGAAAGCCCAGAAGCAACGATAGCGCACACAGACTCAGCAAAACCGGTTTGACTTTTATACGAGTTCGAGTAAGTGCCTTTTGCCCATTGATTGCCGCTCTGGCATGGAGATACAAATTCGATGTACGCTTTGCCAACGCACAATCCGCGTCACTCCACGGATTGGCGCGAGCCATCAACGTTCCACCAATGACCTGATCATTCTGAATTTGCGGTGTCCAGAGAAACTCGGTGAACGGATAGGATTCTATTTCTTCATCAGTGTCGTCACAATACATTGGCAACGAAAAGCTAACCTGACTGTTATTTACATCCCGAATCACCCTTCCAGCCATTTTCTCTATCCAGCGACTGAATGGTGCATTGCGATCAACAATACTGACACTCGATGAAGCCCTGAGAGTAAACTCTCCGGTTTTAGTCATCTGAATATAAAAGCATTGCTTGAACGGCACCACTCGTCGAGACGAATTGCAAAGGTGAATGCTTAACTCGCGTTCGTCTTCAATCGCGCGGACTTCATTTTCAAAAGCAAGTAGTTTTGAGAAATAGTCCCGCTGCGCCTGAGAATTGTCCGTCTTTTGGAGCTGGTGCTTGGGAATCGGTTTTGCGTTAACTGCTTTTGCGGGGCGCTCCGCTACTGCATCTGTCATAGTTAAATCCGGTTTTTTGGTGTTGCCCTCGCACTGTGAGGGCTATCGCTTGCATTCAGCTAGCCAGGCTTATGCAGATAGCTAAGCTAGCTTGCCTGGTTTGAAGATCAGTTAGCCGGCTGATTGAAATAGGCTGTGCCGCTCATACCCGGTAACACAGGTGCCGGCAAGGTCGTAAAGCCGGCAATAACAGGAACGGTTCTGCTTACCGCATCGACCTCAGCACCCAGTCTTCTAACTGCGGCTTGATGGCGAACACCGGTTTCATCAACAACAAACTCAAATTCACTGCCCGGCTGTAACCAGGCTAGCCATGAAGAAGGCACAATAAGCTGAACCTCGTATTCATCGCTGCTGACAATCTTCAAAAGCGGCTGGTTAGGCCCGGGAGTTTCAAAGGCGTTGATTGCAAGCTCCGCTACTCTTCCAGAAAAGGGTGCATGAATCTCGCAGTCTTTAGTCCGGGCTGAAATGGCTTCCGCTTGTGCCAGAGCCTTTTGCATCTCCGCTTTGGAAACCCTGACATCAAATTCGCCAATCGCACCATACTGCTGCAATTCGATGTTGTTGTTGTGCGCTGATTTCGACGCTGAGTAATGAGCTTTCGCTGCTCTGGCCTCAGCTTTCTGTATCTCACAATCAAACCTCAACAGCACGTCATCTTTGGTAAAAGACTCACCCGTCATCACCGGCGTCTCAAGCACCCGGGCATTAAGATCAACGCTCAATACCGCCTCCTGCGCTGACTTAACGACACCTCGGACCGGATCAGAAGTCGCAGCCAATGCTGGAGATAAAGCCAGCACTATTGCAGCCAGCACTCCACTTCCTGATTTATAAAGCGTAGTCAATCTCTTCATGGTCAAAAACCTGTCACCCTGGAATAAAAAGTAGCGCTATCTCTGAACCAGAAATCCGCTGCTAAGCTGTTGCCAATGAGACTGCAGATGTTCTGCCAACTCTTTCACATTTGTAGCTGCGGTATCGATATTGCCGAACGTATCCTGCCCGACTGATGCAAAGATGTTCGCATAGGCGTTCTGAAGGTCAGCCTGCGCAATATCAAACTGCGCGTCGGCCACAATGCTATTCATCTTTTCCCGTACAAAATTCTGATAACTGACCTTACGGGTCTTATAGCCTGATTCAATCTGCTCAAGAATGTTGGCCGACACATCATGATACTTTCGCATCGTCTCGAGCTTCTGCCTGGCTATCTCGTATCTGCTCGCACTTACATGAACCTGAGTCACCACCGCCATTGTCAGCGCAAGCGATCTTTGCCTTAACAGTTCCTGCTCCAGTTCATTACTGCGCTTGTGCCCCGGGTAACGGAACAAATTAAAAACATTCCAGCTCGCCTGAGCTCCCCAGGACGACCAGTTGTTGTTGTACAGAAAGTCGTTACTGTTGTAATTGAAGCCACCAAACAGATTCAGATTTGGCAGCAACTGCAACAAAGCACTACTCGCTTCATTCTCACTGATTCGCTGTTCGTAACCAAGCTCGCGTATCTCCGGGCGGTTAATCAGCGCATCACTTACCATCTTTTCAGCGTCGATACCGAGCGCTGGCACATCTGACTCTCTTGCAGGCAATGCAAGCGAAAATTGTGTTGTCGGGCTCACATTCATCAACGCCGCGAGCTGACGTTTAGCCACAAATAATTCATTATTCATGGATTGTATTTCCCGCTGAATATCAAGCAGCTCACGCTGGTAGGTTAACGCCGCCAGCGGTGAGGTCTTTTTCTGCCGGTAAGATTCATCTGCTGCAGTTAGCGCGCTGGCTATATCACTTTCAAGGCTGTCCAGCTGATCAAGCAGCCTTTCTGCACTGACTGCACGCCAATAAGCCGTTCGGACATCTTCAATGATTCGGTTGGCGACTTTTCGTTTTCTTTCATTGGCAATTAGCACTGCATCAGCTGCCTGCTTAGCCCTGACATACGACAAGCCAAAGTCGAGTATATCCCAGCTCAACTCCAGCTCCGTGGTAACAAGATCTTTATCCGATGAGGTAGACGGCACCAGTGATTCCGCTCCAACTTCGTTACTACCCAGCAGCGTTCTGGAGCGAGAGCCGCTATAGTTATTGCGATCAGAGATACCGGCCTTTGCTACCAAATCTGGAAGCATATCCATATTCGCCAGGCTACTTTCACTACCTCGGAGCGCTTCTTCGTAGAGCTCCACCTTGTAGTCAAGGTTATACTTTATAGCCCTCGCCATAGCCTCATACAAACTTATTGGCTGTGTTATCTCCTCCTGCGACTCCGTATATTGCCCGAGTAGCACATTACTCTTCTCTGACAACTGATCCAGAGACAAAGGCTGTGGAGTAACGGTACAACCACTTGCAACGACGCCTGCAAATACCAGACTTACAATTTTATTCATCGATTTGATTCCTATGTACTTTTGTTAATTCTAAGTGTGGTAAAGACTCTCAAAAATTAGTGATATCGATTGGACGGTAAACAAAAGGCCGAACCATCGGGTAGTAGACTTGTTATAACTCTATAAAATATGTAACTCGTAGCTTGTTCCTGATCTCAATTTAAAATCGCTACAAAACCGGTGCCACACAAAATGGAATTCCATGCAGGATGTTATTGATACTTTCAATGGCGTGATGTGCATGAACTTAACTCATTCAAACTAGTTTTAGTTATAAACTCAGAGGTAGTCTTCAGACCTATCGGTCTGAAGATACTTCAGTAGTTTCACCAGAGCCTGCAACAGAACGCACTTCCTCGGAGAAACTCGTACCAAAATTAGAAGGAACCTCCTGTTCCCTGATTTCACCTGTCAAGGTGTCTATTTCAACCACCCTGACAAGCGTGGTACCGTCTTGTCGGTGCGCAACCAGCTTCAGTGCTACCACTTCAATGTCTGCAGTTCGATCAATCAGATATTCGCCATCTGCCATTTCTGATACCCAGACAGGTAGTGCAGAGCCGTCAGCAAGTGATGCGCTAAATCCGATCACTCCACTGGACAACTCCGGATCAATCGTACTGCGGGCTATGACTGAAAGCATGTCTTCGTTAACAATAGAATCGATAAAGAAGCGCCCACATTCATCAGTCGGATCAATGCTATTTGTACCCCTATAGCCTTTACCTGAGGAGAAGCCAACAGAACCTTCAATCGATTCAGCCAACGGAATAATCTGCAGATCATGCGGAGCAAGATTTTCTGTCGCAGTCAATATAATCAGATCACTGTCTGTCGGTATTCGATAGTATTCGCGTTCATAGTCTGTAGTTTCTATTTCCCGCACAGGTGGAGCGTTCACAAAAACCGTTTCAGGAGTCAGCGCGTTAATCGGTGGCTCAACAAAGTCAGTGTTTTCTATCACTACCGTGTGCGTTGATGTCGCGGTATTACCAAATTCATCACGCAGTGTATAAGTGATTACCGCTTCGCCGTCGAAACCCGGTGCCGGTGTAAAGATCCAATCGTTACCAGCTAAAACCAGTGTTCCATTTGACGGATCGAGAAGCACAGGCGTGCCAACCAGGGTAATTACACCGTTGCCAGGGTTGTTATCATTATCCAGAAAATCCACGATCACTGGAGTGCCCGGCTCTGTTTCGATCCGATCCGGTGTAGCGAATACTTCAGTAGGTGGATCAAACACCTGTATTGATTCGTCAAGATCATCTCCGGCTGTACCCGGATCCGGTTGATCTCCAGAAGCAGCCGTCGTGGTATTTGTGATGGTGTTGCCACCTTCACCAGCGTTTACTGTACCTTCAAGTGTCAACATGGCGCTACTGTCAACACCGATGGTGCCTATTGCCCAAACTCCAGTAGCTGCATCATAAGAACCCTGAGATACAGTGCCGTTGTTCACCGTGGCAGTTAAACCTGCCGGTAGAAGATCAGTTAACGAAACATTCGTTGCCTGTGCGGAACCGTCATTGTTTACCACGATCTGGAATATGACCGTGTCACCCTGTTCCGGTACGCTGTTGCCACTGGCGAGGGTCTTCACTGTCACCAGATCTGCATTGGGGTCAACTGCAACCGATTCATCCAAATCATCACCCACAGTACTTGGGTCCGGTTGATCACCACTCGCCGCTGTTGTGATGTTGCTGATGGTATTGCCACCTTCTCCGCTATTCACTGTTCCTTCAAGCGTTAAGCTGGCACTGTCTCCCTCGCCCAGTGTGCCTATCATCCAGACTCCGGTTCCAGCATCGTAAGCACCCTGACTAGCAGCGCCGTTGTTAGCTGTCGCTGTTAAGCCGGTTGGCAACAGGTCGGTAAGCGATACGTTGGTTGCCTGCGCAGCACCGTTGTTGTCTACCACGATCTGGAACGTGACTGTGTCACCTTCCTCAGGAAGACTATCTCCACTGATCAGCGTCTTGACCGTCACCAGATCAGCATCCGGATCAACCACTACCGCCTCGGTAAGATCATCCCCTGCGGTGTTTGGATCCAGTTGGTCACTGGTAGCAGCTGTCGTAATGTTGGTAATTGTGTTGCCACCCTCACCAACATTTACCGTACCCTCTAGTGATAGTACCGCACTGTCACCAACCGCCAGGGCGCCTACCGTCCATAATCCGCTTGTTGCATCGTAAGAGCCTTGACTTACTGCACCGTTGGCAGGCGTAGCGGTCAGTGAGTTTGGCAACAGATCGGTCAGTGACACACCGGTTGCCGGATTTCTACCATCATTAGTTACCACAATTTCAAACGTTACCGTGCTTCCCTCTTCCGGTGTCGGATCGCCACTGGCCAGTGTCTTCACCGTCACGAGATCAGAAACTGCAGGAAGTACGATCGGTGTCGGATCGTCTGAAGTGCTGTTATCACCCGGTGCACCCGGATTCGTACCTGAAGCATCCGCTCCACTATCGGAATCATCTGTCACCACTATCGGATTACCCGATGAATCAGTCATCAGATTTCCATTGGCATCTACTGCATCACCACCGACAGTTACCCTGTTCTCAAGCGTAGTTCCAGATGAATCAATCTCTGTAGTAAACTGGAAGACAAACAAGTCACCAATAGCCAGTGAAGATGGCACCGTTGTATCAATGATCTCGGTGACCGCTCCGCCATTCCAGTTTGCACTGTCCAGCGTTACTGTACTCCCGGGATCAGTCGGCAGGGTTGTTAGCGTCAGATCATAGGCATTCACATACGCTGTTCCATATTGCAACGCTAAGTCTTCCGCGAGTGTTAGATTCGCGAGATCGACTGTACCCGTGTTTTCGATCACTACCTGATAAGTCGCTTCGTAATTTCCATTACTCAGCAGCGTCGGCATACCCACTACTTCTTTGGCCGCCGCTATATCTGCAATGATAATTGGTGTCGGATCATTACCGAATATGTCATCACCATCGTCTTCACCATTCTCGGCACCCGCGTTGGTACCATTGTCAGACACATCTGTTGTCAGCAATGCCGGATCGGCCAACCCGGTATCTGGATGGATGCCAACACCTGTTGCTGTACCCTGGTTCTCGAGCCCTTGTGACACACTGTCCCCTGAATTGGGATCTATGGCATCAGGATCGATCGTGACCATAAACGTCACTTCGAACGTATCACCGATGTTTGCCCGGCCTGTGCCATCAAGCATGTTAAGAGTGGTGTCTCCTTCCCACGCTGCGTTTGCACCCGGAGCGATTCCTGTGCCTGTAAAGTTCTGCACACTTAGACTTGCCGGTACTATGCCGACAAACGCGTTACCGAACTGAGCGGATATATCGTCGGTCAGAGCGAGTGTGGTTAGATCCACAGTACCCGTGTTTTCATACACAAACGTAAGTGGTACATTGAAGTTCTCACCATTGGCTACCGCATCACCTGCTGTCTTGGCAAGACCTACTGCCGGGAGAAGTAGCGGTGTCGGATCATCTGATCCAAGGCTGTCTCCGTCTTCACCGGCATTGGTCGTATTCGGATTGGTGCCACTGTCTGAATCGTCTGTGACGACTATCTGATTACCCAACGAATCAGTAACAGGATTACCGTTCTCATCTACACCGTCGCCACCTACGGTCACCTGGTTATCCAGTTCACCTTGTGCACCCACCGCATCAGGATCAACTTCGACCGTAAACTGTACGGTGAACGAATCACCGACTGCCAGGTGCGTAACTGGAACCTGATCAATCATTTCTGATGCAGCGCTACCATTCCAGTTAGCTGAATCGAGTGTCACAACACTTGACGCATCTGTCGGTGCTGCTGTTAATGTCAGGCTACCCGCGCTGACCATCGCACTACCAAAGTGAGCAGTCAGATCTTCTACCAGCGTTAGGTTTGCAAGATCGATATTTCCGGTGTTCTCGATCACAAGCTCGTACGTAACATCGAAGTTACCGTTCGACAGTAACGTTGGTGTGCCAAAGACTTGCTTTGCCACGGAGATATCTGGAATAACTATCGGTGTAGGATCGTTGCCGAAAGTACCATCACCGTCGTCTTCACCGTTTTCACCGACTGCATCAGTGCCGTTATCACTTTCATCTGTGGCGGTGATCGGATTTCCACTGCCATCTGTCAGCGGATTACCACTTTCATCCAGACCTTCACCTGTCGATGTTGCCTGGTTCTCGAGCCCTGTACTTGATGTACCCGTTACATCAGGATCGATCGTGACCGTGAATATCACTTCAAAACTATCACCAACATCAAGCGCTCCCGCCGACACCACCATTGATTGCGATGTGTCACCTTCCCAAACTACATTCGCTGTTGGTGCTGTGCCTGTTCCTGCAAAATTCTGCACTGCAAGACTGCCCGGTACTATGTTCACAAACTGCGGGCCGAACTGTGCCGCTATGTCATCATCGAGTTCTACATTGTCTAGCGCGACTGTTCCGGTGTTCTCCCAGACCAGCGTGAAACTCACATCGAAGTTATCACCGTTCGGGATCGCATCACCTGCTTCTTTCGCTAAGCCAATGCTCGGGATATAAACTGGTGTCGGATCATCCGTTGTACCGTGGTCTCCAGGCGCTCCACTGTTATCATCTGACGGCTCTGCACCGTCATCCGACGCATCGGTTGCTGTGATTGGGGTGCCTGTTGCATCTATCAGCAGGTTACCGTCTTCATCTACGGCGGTACCATTAACGGTCACCTGGTTTTCCAGTACGCCCGTCGCTTCTGCCGTATCTATCTCTACCGTGAACTGGAAGACAAAGAAGTCTCCCACTGCAAGCAGTGATGGGTCTGTCGTGTCGACTATCTCTGTGCTTGTTCCACCGTTCCAGTTTGCTGTATCAAGCATCACTTCGCTCGATGCATCAGCTGGTGCTGTGATCATCGTCAGACCACTGGCATTCGCATACGCTGATCCGAACTGCGTGGCGATATCTTCTGCCAATGTCAGATTCGCAAGATCTACTGTGCCGGTGTTCTCTATCACTACCTGATAGACTTGTTCGTAGTTGCCGTTACCCAATAGGGTTGGCTGGCCTACAGTTTCTTTCGCAGCTGCTACATCTGCTATGATGATCGGCGTTGGATCGTTACCGAAGGTACCGTCACCATCGTCTTCACCGTTCTCCGCACCAGCAGCTGTTCCGTTGTCGGACTCATCTGTGGTCGTCAACGCAGGATCCGCTGCACCGGTATCTGGATGAATACCCACTCCACCGGCTACACCCTGGTTCTCGAGCCCCTGCGACACACTATCGATTCCATCTGGATCGATCGTCACCATAAACGTCAC
>CALLBO010000112.1 GCA_937998875.1 uncultured Granulosicoccaceae bacterium | reverse complement strand
CGCAGTAATGACTGGCTCAATCCGTTGGTTTTCTTCGTTATCGTTGTGACGCTGTTTCCACTGGGTGTTGGACCGGACAGCGACCTGCTGCGAGAGATAGCGCCCGGGGTGATCTGGGTGGCAGCATTGCTTGCAACATTGCTTGCGCTTGATGGGTTGTTTCGCGACGACTACAGCGATGGTTCGCTGGAGCAGCTGCTTCTCAGCTCGCAACCTCTACCCTTGATGGTGCTGGCTAAAACGACGGCTCATTGGCTGGTGTCAGGCTTGCCGCTTGTGCTGTTATCACCGTTGTTGGCGTTACTCATGAATTTGCCACTGCAGGCGCTCTCTTCTCTGCTGCTCTCACTGGTGCTTGGGACGCTTTGCCTGAGTCTGATCGGCTCAATCGGTGCAGCGCTGACTGTCGGGCTTAAACGTGGCAGTGTATTGCTGGCGCTATTGGTGTTACCGCTGTTTATTCCGGTGCTGATATTCGGCAGTAGCTGTGTGGTTGCGGCGGCCGGCGGTTTTGAAACCAGCGCCCAGCTCTCTCTTTTGGCCGGATTGTTTTTTCTGGCGCTCGCGCTGGCTCCGTGGGCTGCATCTGCAGCGCTGCGTATTAGTGTTGAGTCCTGATTCTGCCAAATGTCAATTATTGGGCGCTGTGTCATGAACCATACCCGTACAGCCCGTTTCCGGGCCGGTTGTCGGTTGAATGCACCGGGCCTGGCACCGCGGCCTGCCAGGCCGGTAATGCGTTTGTCTGGCTTAAAGTTGGCTATAATCGAGCGTTGTGTGGCGCATTGATGAGTTCTCCGGTTATCTTAAACTTATAACCGGGCACGTTGTCACACCAACAGCCGGTTGTATTCAGAACGGCAGACTAAAATAGTTTTTCAACGCACAGGCATTTGTGCAATCCAGGACCCGTATGTTTCGTTGGTTTCATAAGCTTGCCTCAACCAGGAACTTCTATCGACTGGCTGAGATTCTCTCTCCGTGGCTGGCTGTATTGTGTGCGCTTTTACTGGGAGTGGGTATTTTTCTCGGTCTCTTTGTAGCACCTACAGACTATGAGCAGGGAGAGAGCTATCGGATTATCTACGTGCATGTGCCGTCCGCATGGCTGAGCATGTTTGTCTACATGGTGATGGCTTTTTGTAGTCTGCTGGTGCTGGTCTGGAAAATGAAGCTTGCTGATATCGTTGCTGAAGTCTCGGCACCCATTGGTGCTTCATTTACCTTTCTTGCACTGGCAACAGGTTCGCTCTGGGGAAAACCGATGTGGGGTACCTGGTGGGAGTGGGATGCCCGATTGACTTCAGAGCTGATACTGCTGTTTATTTACATCGGCTATATGGCGCTTCGAGCCTCTATTGATAATCCCTCAAGCCGTGCCAGGGCAGCGGCCATACTGGCGCTGGTGGGGGTTGTAAACATTCCGATCATTCACTTCTCGGTAGACTGGTGGAATACACTGCATCAGCCAGCGTCCATCATGAAATTCGATACGCCGTCTATTCATCCGAGTATGTTGTTGCCGCTGCTGCTTAGTGCACTCGGCTTTACGGTATTTTATTTTGTTGTCATGCTAATGAAAACTCGTACTGTGGTAATCGAACGTGAAAGTAAGTCTGCGTGGGTGCGGGAAAGGATTGCGGAGAATCGGCTATGAGTGAGTTTTTTGCCATGGGAGGATATGCAGCTTATGTCTGGCCTTCGTTTGCGCTTACTTTCATTGTCATGGCGGCCAATCTATACCTTGCAGTTCGCCGTCGTAAAAAAGTCATAGCCAAATTAAAACGCGACATCAATCACGCGGAGCCCGGCAGGTAACCAAAATGCATCCAAAGAGAAAACAAAAATTGATCCTCGTCGGTCTGATGGTCGCAGCGGTGGCGATTGCCGCGGGCTTCATCCTTACTGCCTTTAACAACAACATACAATTGTTCTTTTCACCGACGCAAGTCGTGGCCGGTGAAGTGCCTGAGGGTGCAGAATTTAAAGTTGGCGGGTTGGTAGCAGCCAACAGCGTAAAGCGCATTGGTGACGGGCTTACGGTCGAGTTTGAACTCACCGACAATGGTGAGACAATTCCGGTGCAATACACCGGCATACTGCCTGATCTATTCCGTGAAGGGCAGGGTACCGTCAGTGTCGGCAAGCTCGATGCTAACGGTGTTTTTATCGCTGAAAGAGTATTGGCGAAGCACGACGAGAACTATATGCCGCCTGAAGTCGCTGATGCGCTGAATAAAACCAAAGCGGCCCAGGGAGTAACGAAGGCTGGTAAGACGCAGCCCTACGGCGCTGATACGGTGCAGATGCAATGATTCCAGAGATTGGTCATTTTGCATTAATACTGGCGCTGTGTGTTGCGGTGGTGTTGTCGTTGGTACCGATGGCTGGCAGCTTTGTCGGTCGATATAGCTGGATGGCTCTTGCAAGGCCTGCGGCCGGAATTCAGTTTTTAATGGTTGGTGTATCGTATGCAGTGTTGACCTATTCTTTCGTGGTCGATGATTTTTCCGTCGGTTATGTCGCCAATACGTCCAACCTTTCACAGCCGCTTATTTATAAGATCACAGGGGTTTGGGGCTCCCACGAAGGTTCCCTGTTGTTGTGGTTACTGGTGCTGACTGCATGGACGGCACTTGTCGCTGTTTTCAGTCGTGCAATTCCATTGATGATGATCTCCCGGGTACTCGCAGTGCTGGGTATGATAAGTGTCGGCTTTACATTATTTGTGCTGCTGACTTCTAATCCGTTTGACCGCCTGCTGCCTGCACCTCTGGATGGTCAGTCGCTCAATCCGTTGTTGCAGGATTTTGGGCTCGTAATACATCCACCCATGTTGTACATGGGCTACGTCGGGTTTTCTGTGGCATTTGCTTTCGCGGTGGCTGCACTGATTGGCGGCAGGCTTGATATGGCCTGGGCCAAATGGATGCGGCCCTGGACCAATATCGCCTGGGTATTCCTGACTATAGGTATTGCGCTAGGCAGTTGGTGGGCTTATTACGAACTTGGCTGGGGTGGATGGTGGTTCTGGGACCCGGTAGAAAATGCGTCTTTTATGCCGTGGCTGGTGGGTACTGCACTAATTCATTCGCTTGCTGCAACCGAAAAGCGCGGCGCGTTTAAAGCGTGGACAGTACTGCTGGCAGTGAGTGCGTTTGCGTTAAGTTTGCTGGGCACATTCCTGGTTCGTTCAGGCGTGCTGACATCCGTACATGCTTTTGCAAATGATCCGGAGCGCGGTCAGTTTATTCTTGCGTTTCTAGGTGTCGTAGTGGGGGCATCGTTAGTGCTTTATGCCTGGCGCGCACCGAAGTTGGTTAGTGATGCAAAGTACAGTCTGGAATCACGAGAATCAGGATTATTGTTTAATAACGTTGTTATGGTGGTTATCTGTGCGAGTGTATTGATAGGTACCTTGTATCCGTTGTTTCTGGATGCGATGGGGCTGGATAAATTATCGGTAGGTGCACCTTACTTCAACATAGTTTTTATTCCGCTCGGTACGTTAGTAGCGCTGGTCGTGGGTGTTGCGGCATTGTCTCGCTGGAAAAAAGACAACGTTGTAGAAATCTTAAAACGATTGCGCTGGGCAATGTTGATAAGCCTTCTGGGTGCGATTGTATTGCCGTTTGCTTTAGGGTCTTTCAAGTTTGGCGCGGCATTGGGAATTGGCCTGGCACTCTGGGTGACGACTACAGCGCTGCAGGGCGTCTTTGAAAGAGTTAAAAACCGTAAGAACAAATTGTTTTCACTAACCAGAATACCGGCTGGTTTCTGGGGCATGACAATCGGTCATATCGGCATCGCTGTGTTTGCCATCGGCGTCAGTCTGACATCGCTCTACAGTATTGAACGTGACCTGCGGCTCGACAAAGGTGAAACCGTAAGCATTGCTGGATATGACTTTGAGTTTGGTGGGGTGACCGATGTTGACGGTCCAAACTACACAGCCGAAGAAGGGCTGTTGACGGTCAGCAAAGACGGTAGCGAGATCACGCAGTTAAGAGCACAGAAGCGCGACTACAACAGTCAGATGGGTATCATGACGGAAGCTGCAATTGATGCAGGGCTGACACGTGATCTGTTTTTTGCGCTCGGTGAATCGCTTGGACCTGATTCATGGAGCGTACGAATCTATCATAAGCCTTTTGTAAGATGGATCTGGCTGGGTGCACTTTTTATGGCGTTCGGCGGGTTGATTGCCGTGATGGATAGACGCTACCGGCGGGTACGCAGCTCAGCAAAAGAGAAGGTGGCAGCAGGATCTGCGAGTGTGGCCGGGTCATGAAGTTTCTTATTCCCCTTATCGTGTTTGCAGCGATCAGTGTGTTCCTGTTGATCGGTTTGGATAAAGACCCGACTGTCGTACCCTCTCCGCTAATCGGCAAGCCGGCGCCTGAATTCACGTTGCCGGTGCTGGGTCGGGAGGGGGCACAGTTTTCCACCGAAGAGATGAAAGGCAAAGTCTGGTTGTTGAACATCTGGGCAACCTGGTGTGTAGCCTGTCGCGTTGAACATCCATTACTGGTAGAGCTGGCTGGTCAAGGCGTGGTTGATATTGTCGGTCTCAACTATAAGGATCAGGATGCACTTGCCATGCAGTGGTTAAAGGAACTGGGTGATCCGTATGTCCTGACCGCGGTTGATCAGACTGGTCGTATCGGTATTGACTGGGGTTTTTATGGTGCCCCAGAGACGTTTGTTATCGATAAAAGCGGCATCGTTCGCCACAAACACATCGGTCCTGTCGCCCCTGCGGATTTGCAGAATACAATCCTGCCGCTAGTGGCAGAGCTGGAGGCCGGCAGCTCATGATTAAACTATTAACCAGTCTGGTATTAGTATTGTATGTTGCGTCAGCTCATGCCTACGAAGAGCGATCATTTGATAACCCGGCTGAAGAAGCGCTGTTTGACACGTTGGTTAAGGAGCTGCGTTGTCTTGTTTGTCAGAACCAGAATATCGCCGACTCAGATGCAGATCTTGCAGTAGATTTGCGGCGTGAAATCTATTCGATGATCGGGTCGGGTAAAACCAAAGCCGACATTCTCGACTTTATGGTTCAGCGTTACGGTGAGTTCGTACTTTACAAACCCCGCTTTAATGCGAGAACTCTGGTGTTGTGGTTTGGGCCCGGCCTGCTGCTAATGCTTGGTGGCTTTATTTTGTATCGTTCTACGCTAAGCAACAAAGAACAAACCTCTCCCGATGCAGCAGCTTTGGCACGCGCCCGTAGCTTACTCGACGAAGAATAACTGGAATACTCTTGATCCTATTTTTTATTTCATCTGCGGTACTGGTTATCGTAACGCTGATGCTGCTGTTGCCGGTTTTTTTTCGCAATGCAGAATCTGCTGAACCCAGTCGTACCGCGATTAATGTCGATATTGCAAAATCGCAGGCGCGTGAGCTACAACAGCGGCTTGAATCCGGTGAGATAAGCAGGGAAGACTTTACAGATGAAAAGACCAGGCTTGAAACCGGTTTAGCTCGGGATATTGAAAACGAAGAACTGTCTGCCGGTAATTCCAAAGGGCAGTGGTTACTGTGGCCGATAGCAGCGTCAATTCCGATAGCGGCTGGTGCGCTATATCTGAATTTAGGTACGCTTGAGGCGTTCGATCCGGATGCCTATGTTGCGGCGCCTGTCACGACCCAACAATCGCAGCCGCAAGCGCCGGATATGCAGGTGATCGTTGAGCGCATTCAACAGCAGCTCGAAGAGCAGCCGGATGATGCTCGCGGGTGGTTCATGTTGGGGCGTGCACATTTAACGCTTGGTGAGTACACACAGGCTGAAGTTGCATTGCGCAAAGCGCTTGAGCTCAATGAGTCAAACGTAGATGTGAGAATTCGTCTGGCAGATGCGATTGCGCTAACTCAGGATGGTCGTCTCACCGGGGAGCCTACCGAACTTTTGATTAGTGCTCTGGAAATGCAGCCGAATCATCCTCAGGGACTATGGCTGTACGGCTTGGCATTGAACCAGAACGGTGAGCCGGCAGAAGCTATCACTGTGTGGCAGAGATTACTTGCGCAGTTGGGCAATGATCCGCAGGCCGCAAGCGAAGTTGAACAGTTGATTGCAGACGCAAACGCACAATTGCCGATGGAAGAGCGTGTGTCTGTTAGCTCTGCAACAACCACTGCTGATGTAACTGCTGGCGCGGGACTGAGCGTTGTTGTGGATGTACAGGCGAATATGGCTGACGACCTGCCCGCTGATACCCCGGTGTTTATTTATGCCAAAGCGGCAAACGGTCCGCCGATGCCGCTTGCAGTTGTTAAACGTTCCCTACGGGAGTTACCTATCACTTTGACCCTCACCGATGAGCAGGCAATGATGGATAGCATGAAGCTCAGCGCATTCGATGAAGTTATCGTCGGTGCAAGAATTTCTAAAACCGGGGATCCGATTGCGCAATCAGGTGATCTTTTCAGTGAATCAGAAACCGTGCGGCACAAAGAGCAAACCGGCAGTGTGGAGTTGACGATATCCGGTGTTGTACCGTAACGGTGCCCAAAGGTAACCAAGCCCAAAGGTAACCAAGCCGGGGAAGAATTTTTTGTGTAGCGTATAATCTGGACGCTCTTTAACCACTGGCTGGTCATGGTCTGGCCGAAGTTTAGCGTCATATGTAATGTTATGTAGCCATAACTATTCAAGGCCTGAATAGCTGCTACATTACAGCGATATTAAAAACTTTTGACATAACCACAGGTGCCGCCTATGTCTGCTGCCGTACACAACACTGACCATGGCAGTCAATTTCCCAACTATCGAAACTGGTCACTCTCTGCGGATGGCGAGGGAATCGTGTGGCTTGCGGTGGATCGTGCTGACGAACGGGTTAATACACTTGGTGAAGAGCTGCTCGCGGAGTTCGATCAGGTGCTTGATTATCTCGCTGAGAATCCGCCGCGTGGTCTTGTAATCTACTCTGCCAAAGAAGCGGGCTTTATTGCCGGTGCTGATATCCGTGAGTTTGAGTCTTTTACTACTGCAGATGCAGTGACAGAAAAAGTTAAACAGGGGCAGGCAGTATTCCACAAACTTGAATCGTTGCCGTTCGCCACGGTTGCTGCGGTAGATGGTCATTGCCTCGGCGGCGGTTATGAGTTGGCCCTGGCTTGTAATTACATTGTCGCGACTGAAGCTTCCGACACCCGTATCGGTTTACCGGAAGTGAAGCTCGGTATCCTGCCGGCGCTCGGCGGTATGACAAGACTGACAGAACGCGTAGGTGGCATGAAAGGGATGACTGCCATACTGACCGGCAAGATGTATCGAGCAAGGCAGGCTCGTGGTCTTGGAATGATTGATGAAGTTGTCGGTCCGCATGCCAATCTTAAATGGGCCGCCCGACGGGCTGTGCTGAAAAAGCGCAAATTTCGGGGTGCATCTTTTACTGATCGCATGACCAACTCCGGACCTGCGCGTAATCTGTTAGCCAGTCAGATGATCAGCAAGACCAAAAAGAAGGCCAATCCGGATCACTATCCCGGACCGTACAAGATGATTGATCTCTGGAAAGAGCATCGTGACGATCGCGACGAGATGTTTGCTCAAGAGGCAATTCAGATCGGTGAGTTAATGGTGAGCGATGAATCACGCGGTTTGCAGCGCGTTTTTCATTTAATGGAACGACTCAAAGGCCTCGGTAAAGATAAAGATTTCAAGTGTCGTCGGGTGCATGTGGTTGGTGCCGGTGTGATGGGTGGTGATATTGCCGCCTGGTGTGCGTTACGCGGTATGGAAGTCACCGTGCAGGATCGTGAGATGAAATATATCGAGCCTGCGATTGCTCGTGCAAAGAAATTGTTTAAGAGCAAATCCCGTAGCAAGCATGAAGCTGCGGCGACGATGGCGCGTTTTCTTCCGGATGTCGACGGCGATGATGTTGCGAGGGCAGATGTGATAATCGAAGCCATCTTTGAAAACAAGGATGCCAAGCAGGAGTTGTATAAAATTATCGAGCCACGTATGCGTGATGATGCGGTATTAGCGACCAATACCTCTGCGATCCCACTGGAAGAATTATCTACAGTATTAAAAGATCCAACCAGATTAGTTGGTCTGCACTTTTTTAACCCGGTGGCAAAAATGCCATTAGTTGAAGTGGTTTATGCAGAAAATACATCACAGCAGATGATTCAGCGTGGCAGTGCATTCTGTGGTCAGATCAGTCGTTTTCCACTACCGGTTAAAAGTAGCCCCGGGTTTCTGGTTAACCGCGTACTTGCGTCCTACATGCTGGAGGCGATGAACGTCTACGACAGCGGTGTATCGATGGAAGAAATTGATGCAGCGGCTACACATTTCGGTATGCCGGTTGGGCCAATTGAACTGGCGGATACCGTCGGGCTGGACATTTGCAAAAGTGTAGTAGGTACGGTTGGTGGCAAAGACACTACCAAGGCCGTCGCAAAACTGACCAACAAGATTGAAGCCGGTACGCTCGGTAAGAAATCTGGTGAGGGTTTCTATAAATGGTCTAACGGAAAACCTGTTAGAGAAACACCGGAGAATATAGACAACATTGATGAACTGGCAGAGCGTTTGATGAAGCCGTTTCTTGATGAATGCAAAGCCTGTAGTGCGGACGGCATTGTTGAAGATGATGATCTGCTGGATGCGGGAATAATATTTGGAACCGGGTTTGCGCCATTTAGGGGTGGACCGATGCACTACATTAACAATGGCGCAAAGGCCTAGCCGGACAGGAATATTAATATGAACAATACAATCAGACCTGTTGCAGTTGTTGGTGGTGTAAGAATACCGTTCTGCCGATCCAATTCTGCGTACTCGGATCTTTCCAATAAAGATATGTTTGTTACAGCGCTTAACGGATTGGTAGACAAGTTCAATCTTAAAGGTGAAAAGATTGATGAGGTGATATCCGGTGCAGTAATCAATCACTCAAGGGAGTGGAACTTTGCAAGAGAGTCTGTTTTAAGTACTGAGCTCTCGCCGCTCACGCAAGGTGTGACGCTACAGCAAGCGTGCGGCACCAGTTTGCAGGCCGCTTTAATGTCATCAGCTAAAATAGCAACCGGTCAGATAGACTGTGCGATTGCCGGTGGTGCGGATACCGTCAGTGATGTGCCGATTGTCTTCGGTAGTAAGTTTTCTCGGCGTCTGGTGAGTCTGGGACGGGCGCGTTCCGTGATGGATCGCATTAAGTTATTCAAAGGTTTTGGCCCGGGTGAGCTCAAACCATTGCCGCCGTCAGTTAATGAACCGCGGACTTTGCTATCCATGGGGCAGCACTGTGAAATCATGGCCAGGGAATGGGGGATTACTCGTGAGGCACAGGATGAGCTGGCTTATCAAAGTCATATCAAGGCTGCGGCCGCCTACAACGAAGGTTTCTTTGATGATCTGGTTACACCGTGCAACAAGGTATTGCGTGATAACAACATGCGTCCGGATACCTCAACTGAAAAACTGGCAACCTTAAGGCGTGCCTATGATAAATCGGATGCCGGTACACTGACCGCGGGTAACAGTACGCCACTAACTGATGGTGCATCCTCAGTATTGCTTGCATCAGAAGAATGGGCTCGCGAAAGAGGCCTGCCAATCCTCGCGTATCTTACCCATGGACAAACCTCTGCAGTTGATTTTGTTGAAGGTGAGGGCTTGCTAATGGCACCTGCTGTCGCTGTCAGTGAAATGATTGATCGTGCCGGAATCACTTTGCAAGACTTTGACTTCTATGAAATTCATGAGGCGTTTGCGGCGCAGGTACTATGCACGTTAGCGGCGTGGGAATCAGAAGAGTATTGTACTAAACGGTTGGGTAGAAGCGGTGCAATGGGGTCTATTGATCGCACCAAGCTGAATGTTAAAGGCAGCAGTCTGGCAGTGGGCCATCCGTTCGCGGCAACCGGTGCAAGAATTATGGGCACACTCGGGAAAATAATCGATGAGAACAACGGTGGGCGTGGATTGATTTCTGTCTGTACTGCCGGTGGTATGGGTGTTACGGCAATTATGGAGCGTTAGTCGAGTGTATATAGTGCTGCGTGCGTGGTTCTTTGCCTGGTTGTTTATGCCAAATTTTGGCTATGCGCATGACGAAGTATTGTTTGATCAATACACATTGCAAGCTAGTGCTGAGGGTGAAGTAGTTAATGATTTGATGCTGGTACATCTGCAGGTGCAGCATGAAGATCGTGATGCAAAAGCGCTAGCTGATAAAGTCAATGAAGACATGGCGTGGGCTCTCGATCAGCTTAAGGAGTACGCCCAAATAGAGTCAGATACCAGAAGCTATACGACACACCCGAAGTATGAGCAGAATCGTATCGTCGGTTGGCGTTCCTCGCAGACACTGGTTATTCGGGGTGCCGAGTTCGAGGAACTGAAGGCCGCACTACAGAAATTGCAATCCAGACTGCAGATACAGCATGTGCAGTTTCAGCCGCGCGATGAAACCCGTAAGCAAGTGGAAGATGAGTTGATTCAGCAGGCGCTGGCAAATTTTAAACACCGGGCCACTATTGTGCAGGACAGTATGGGGGCATCGGCTTACCGGGTTGTGCAGATCAATATCAATACTGGTGGTCGAGGTGGGCAGGTCAGAATGCAGTCTTCATCGACGATGGCGCTCTCGCGATCGGTCGATTCAGCGCCGGCAGTTGAGGCAGGACTGTCGAAAATAACGGTGAATATCAGCGGCCAGATTCAGCTGCAATAGGCTGGTGCGAAAAACGCTCAATGCCTGCTATTCTCACGCAAGGGCACGAAGTTACAGGCCATTCAGCGGAAGGTGGTCGGATACGACCACGGGTTTGGCGTGTAGCGTTAGTCGTGCGATAGGCAGGCTGTGTCGTTGACAGTACGGTCAAAAGTAGTCTGCTGGGATAAATTAGACAAGTTTTGAATTACTTATATCATCGGGAAAATGTCACATGAAAATACTGGTCGCAGTGAAGCGGGTTCTCGACTACAACGTAAAAGCCAGAGTCAATGCTGAGGGTACCGGGATTGATCTTGCCAACGTTAAAATGTCGATGAATCCCTTTGACGAAATTGCCGTTGAAGAAGCGCTTCGGATCAAAGAGGCCGGTAAGGCTGATGAGGTCATTGCGGTATCGATGGGTGTCAGTCAGTCGCAGGAGACTATCCGAACCGCCCTGGCAATGGGTGCTGATCGCGGTATTCTTGTGGAAACCGAAGAAGAACTGCAGCCATTGGCGGTGGCCAAGCTGCTGGCTGCAATTGCAAAACGCGAAGAGCCGGGTCTGGTCATTGTCGGCAAGCAGGCAATTGACGATGACAGTAACCAGACCGGTCAGATGTTTGCCGCCCTAATGGACTGGCCGCAGGCAACTTTTGCGTCAGAGGTGGAAATCGACGGCGATAAAATGAAGGTAACCCGTGAAGTGGATGGTGGCCTTGAGTCAATCAACGTATCGATGCCGGCGCTTATTACAACTGACCTGCGGTTAAACGAACCGCGTTATGCAAAGCTTCCCAATATTATGAAGGCCAAAAAGAAGCCGCTTGATACGATGACGCCTGCCGAACTTGAGGTGGATATCACTTCACGATTGAAGGTGCTTAAAGTGGAAGAGCCCGAACAGCGTAAAGCCGGTGAAATTGTTGGCTCTGTTGCGGAACTGGTAGATAAACTGAAAAACGAAGCGAAGGTGATTTAACTATGACTACATTAGTAATTGCAGATCACGATAACAGTGAACTAAAACCTTCGACACTCAGTGTTGTTGCGGCGGCAGAAAAAGTTGGTGGTGATGTTGTTGTTCTCGTCGCAGGCGAAAACTGTGTTGCTGTTGCGGAGGCGGCTGCTAAAGTGGCCGGTGTAAGTAAAGTGCTGCAGTGCGATGATGCCGCTTATGCAAATCAGCTTGCTGAAAATATGACGCCGCTGATTGTCGGTATGGCCGGTGATTACTCACACATGATGTTTGGCAATACTGCGAGCGGTAAAAACATTATGCCCCGTGTCGCTGCAAAGCTCGATATGGCGGGTATTTCCGACATCACAGAAGTGGTCAGTGCTGATACTTATATTCGTCCGATATACGCCGGTAATGCAATGATGACCGTGCAAAGCGCTGACAGCTGTCAGCTGATCACTGTGCGTACCACCGCCTTTGATCCGGTGGCGGCTGAGGGTGGTTCTGCGGCAGTTGAGTCAGTTGCAGCTGTGGGTGCGAGTGATAAAGTCAGTTGGGTAGGGCAGGAACTTACCAAGTCTGACCGTCCGGAGCTTACCAGTGCTTCAATCGTTGTCTCCGGTGGTCGCGGTATGCAAAACGGTGAAAACTTTGCGATGCTTGAGTCAGTTGCAGAAAAACTTAATGCCGCCGTCGGTGCATCGCGTGCTGCAGTTGATGCGGGTTTTGTTCCTAATGACTATCAGGTTGGTCAAACCGGCAAGGTGGTTGCCCCGGATCTTTATATTGCTGTTGGTATCTCGGGTGCCATTCAACATCTTGCCGGGATGAAAGACAGCAAAGTAATTGTGGCGATTAATAAAGATGAAGAGGCACCGATCTTTCAGGTAGCAGACTATGGTCTGGTTGCTGATCTTTTTGATGCTGTGCCCGAGCTCGACGCGGCACTTGCTGCAGGCTAGGCGGTAGAGTCTTAATCCTCTGCTTTTTTGGAGGATTGTATTCCATGGAGAAAGGGTGCGCGATGCACCCTTTTTGCATAGTATTATCTGTATATATCACTGATTTTTAGCAGGAGGCAGTCTTGTCCTACACAGCACCTACCAGACAGATGCAGTTTCTACTCGACCATGTGGTTGGTATGGCGGATGTCGCCGCTTTGCCGGGCTTTGAAGAGGCGACGCCTGATATCGTCAGCGCTGTGCTGGAAGAGGCAGGAAAATTTGCCGGAGAAGTTCTCGCACCTCTTAACTGGGATGGAGATCAGCAGGGTGCGAAGTGGGCCGAAGATGGCGTGACCACACCGGACGGTTGGAAAGAAGCTTACCAGCAGTTTACTGATGCGGGGTGGAATGGATTGGCATTTAACCCGGAGTTCGGCGGGCAAGGTATGCCAGGCTTGTTGTCTGCTGCGGTGCAGGAGATGTGGCACAGCTCTAACATGGCTTTCGGTTTATGTCCGCTACTGACGCAGGGGGCGGTGCACGCAATCGAATCACACGCGACTGATGATCAGAAACAGACTTATCTGGAAAAGATGATCTCGGGTGAGTGGACCGGCACGATGAATCTGACGGAGCCACAGGCCGGTTCTGACCTGGCTGCAGTACGTGCCAGTGCAGAGCCCGAAGGTGATCACTATCTGATAAAAGGTCAGAAGATCTTTATCACTTATGGTGATCACGATATGACGGAAAATACCATTCATCTGGTGCTGGCCCGAACCCCGGATGCCCCGGCAGGTGTGAAGGGTATTTCATTGTTTATCGTGCCGAAGTTTCTGCTTAATGATGATGGAACTCCGGGCACTCGCAATGATGCACGTTGCGTTTCTATTGAACATAAGCTGGGTATTCATGCGAGCCCGACGTGTGTCATGTCTTTTGGCGATAACGAAGGGGCGGTCGGTTATCTGGTTGGCGAAGAAAATCGTGGTTTGATGTATATGTTCACGATGATGAATGAAGCCCGTCTGGCGGTTGGTATTGAAGGCTATGCTGTGGCTGAAATGGCTTATCAACGTGCGCTCGCATTCGCCCGCGATAGAAAACAGGGGCCAGTGCTGCTTGGTAGTGACACCGACGTTGCAGGTATAGTCAATCATCCGGATGTCAGGCGAATGTTGATGACGATGCGCTCCCAGATAGAAGCAGCGCGAGTGATGGCTTATGATTGTGCTGCGGCGTTTGATTTTGCGGCAAGACATCCTGATGAGGAAACTCGTGCGCGTTTTCAACGCCGTGGTGAATTACTGACCCCAATTGTGAAAGGCTGGTCAACTGAAATCGGTGTAGAGCTTTGCTCTCTTGGCGTGCAGATTCATGGTGGTATGGGTTTCATTGAAGAAACCGGTGCAGCTCAGCACTTACGAGACTGTCGGATTACCCCTATTTATGAAGGGACAACTGGTATTCAGGCTAACGATCTGTTGGGCCGCAAGACTCAGTACGATGGTGGTAAGGGCGTTGATGAATTGCTTGAGGATATGCGACTTACCCATGAATCGCTAGGCAGTGCTGATGTAGCTGCTGCCTTAAAAGCAAAAGCTGCTCTTGGCGATACTATTGAGATGATTGCTTCTGTCAGTCAAAAGCTGCTTGCGGAGAAACATCCTGCAGTAGCGGCTTCAGCCGCGGCTGATTATCTGATGATGATGGGTTATGCGACTGGTAGCTGGGCAATGTCCAGGGTAGTGCTGGCATCACAAAAGAGCGATGATGATGAGTTTGCAAAGCTGCAAATCGCCGTCGCTAGCTTCTACTTCGATAAAATAGCACCGCATGCAAGAGCCCATTGCCTTGCGATTGAAAACAGTGCCGCCGAGTACTACGAACTTGATCAGGCAGTTTTATAGTTGTGTGGTAGAGAGGGATTAATTCGCGAGGCCAAACCGTAATGAGTCTGGTGGACTGAGCGGGAAGTTTGGTGACCGGTATTTCATAGCCACAATCAACGGAGCAACACAGCCTTCTGTCAAATGGCTGGCATTTACGTCCAGCCGCTGACGCATTGCAGCAAAGATTCTTGTGAACCACGTGGCTATTTAGCGTCACTGTGGAATATTCTTTGCACCAGTCGACAGTCTCAACCTGTTCGATGGAATCTTAATGAAAGGTATTATTCTCGCTGGTGGCTCTGGCACCCGGTTGTATCCGATTACCCAGGTTATGTCCAAGCAGCTTCTGCCTGTGTATGACAAACCGATGATCTTCTACCCGTTGTCGACGCTGATGTTGATGGGTATCCGCCAGATCGCGATTATCTCTACCCCTGAAGATATCGGTAGATTCGAACATCTGCTTGGCGACGGTAGTCAGTTCGGTGTTGAGCTTGAATACATCATTCAACCGAGCCCCGACGGATTGGCACAGGCATTTGTCCTTGGTGAGTCGTTTATTGGTGACGATGATTGCTGTCTTATACTTGGTGACAATATCTATTACGGCGCAGGTCTTGAGGCCATACTTGAGGACGCAGCATTGTCTCTCAACGGTTCGACGGTCTTTGCCTACCGGGTAGCGGATCCGGAACGCTATGGCGTCGTGGAGTTCGATGCTGCGAAAAGAGTGCTTTCACTGGAAGAAAAACCTGAAAACCCGAAGTCGCATTACGCAGTCACCGGGCTGTACATCTACGACAATTCGGTTGTCGAAAAAGCCAAAGCGCTCAAACCGTCTGCACGCGGTGAATATGAAATAACTGATCTGAACAACATCTATCTCGAACAGGGAAATCTGAATGTTGAACTCTTAGGGCGAGGTCACGCATGGCTTGATACCGGCACGCATCAATCGCTGCATGAAGCCGCGGCCTATGTGGAAACAATAGAGGCCCGTCAGGGCCTGAAGGTTTGTGTGCCTGAAGAGATTGCCTGGAACAAGGGCTGGATTGATACGAAATCATTGCAAAGAAGTGCTGAAAAGTATGGAAAGAGTACCTATGGAAGCTACTTGAAGGCGCTTGTTGCAGAGCGGGAGGCGCTTTCACGTCCTGAGTCAGTGGTAAAAGCCGCCTAGTGAATAACGGCGATACGAATCTTTTCCCGACTATTGGAATTTCCGCTAAGTGAAAGATAAGAAAAAAGGCGCAGAGTCAAAAGCACGTGAGCTGTTTGACTCGCTCTTTAGTGAAAAGAGTGCGATAAAGGCGTCGCCTCATTATTTTCTGGGCAGTGTTGATAAGCTTGAGAATCGGCGTCTGTCGGGCTGGATCATTGACAGCAATGATACTGACGCGACGGTAGAATTTGAGGCGTACAACGGTAACGAGAAAATCGGTGAAGGTGTGGCAGACGTACATCGTGAAGATCTACAACAGATTGGCTACGGTGACGGCAGGCACGGGTTTGCGATTGATTTGAACAGCAAGCTATTCTCACAATCGGTATCAAATATTTTGCTGCGTGAGAAGCATACTGGTGTGCTTATTTCAACAAATACCTTCAAAACTGAAGTTGCCAGCGAGTGTGTCGCTGAGATTATCGGGATTAAAGGACGTGTCATCAGCGCCCGGCTGTTGAATACCAATAAACTGAAAAAAATGCCGAAGAGCATTGAGGTGTTGGTTGATAACCAAACGCGTTTGCCGTGTGCGGTTCGGAATATGGCTGGAGGTACGGTGATCTGTGAATGTCAGTTGCCTGAATCCCTTTTTGATGGCATGCCTCACTCGTTTGAAGTAATCGCAAACGATTGCAATCTTTCCAGCACTGCCCATATTAATTTGTTGCATCCGATTACTACACCTGATGAGCATCTGGTAGACAGTCTGTCATCCAACGGCTACGCCGGCTTGTCCCGCAGTGCTTCTTTTCGCTACGAATCGCTGCATAACCATCTCGCACAGTTTATGGAAGACGGTATTGTTAGTGGTGCTGAGTTAGCGACGCTTTGTCAGGCGCATACAGAGGTGCTGCGTGGCTTCAGTAGTCGTAAGACCTACTCACAGTTGAAATTGCCGGAGGTGACTTATCCTGATGTATCGATCATTATTCCGGCTAGAGATCAATTTCCCGTAACTTATCATTGTCTGGCGGCATTGATACTGGCACAAAACAAGGCGACTTTTGAAGTGATACTCGCTGATGATCAGTCATCAGATGAGACAACTGCGGCAGAAGAGATAGTTGAAAATCTACGCGTAGTTCGCAATGAACATAATCTTGGGTTTGTAAAAACCAACAATAAAGCGGTGAAACAGGCAAAGGGTCGTTTTATCTGTTTATTGAACAACGATACTGAGGTGACATCAGGTTGGATCGATGAAGCGCTCAGTATGTTCGACCTGCTAAATGATGTTGGTGCAGTTGGCTGTAAACTGATTTACCCTGATGGCAGTCTTCAGGAAGCGGGAGGAATAGTCTGGGGGTCAGGTGTGCCGTGGAACTACGGAAACGGTCAGAATGCCTCGCATCCGGGTTTTAATTATAGTCGCGATGCTGATTACCTATCTGCAGCTGCACTGTTTGTAAGGAAAACTGTGTGGGAAGAAGTGGGTGGTTTCAGTGAAGAGTATGCCCCGGCTTACTATGAAGATACAGATCTTGCGTTTAAGGTTCGTCAGGCAGGGTATCGAACAGTCTATTGTCCTACCTCGGAAGTGGTTCACTTTGAAGGCAAGAGCAATGGCACGAGCACCAGGTCAGGCATTAAGCAATTCCAGGAAGTAAACGGCACCACCTTTCGTGAAAAGTGGTTTGCGGATTACAAGAATCACGGTAAGGAAGGCGAAAATCCACATCGGGAAGTAGATCGGCCGAACAACTTCAGGATTCTGGTGCTTGATGCAAATACACCGCAACAAAATTCAGATGCGGGTAGTTATGCTGCTTTTCAGGAAATGAAGCTGATGATGGAGCTCGGCTGTAAGCTGACATTTATCCCGGCTAACTTTGCTCATATGGGAGTTCACACGGAGTATCTGCAAAAACTTGGTGTAGAAGCTATCTACTATCCGTTTTTCCAGTCGATAGAACAGTTTTTAAAAATTCGTGGTGAGGAATTTGATGCAGTCTATATCACTCGCTATGGTGTAGCGGCTGATAACATGAAGATTATAGAAAAGTACACTAATGCAAAAGTGATTTTCAATAACGCTGATTTACACTTCCTGAGAGAACTCCGCGAGCAGTTGCAATCTGCCGAGAAAGATTTTTCCGGGCCACTGGAGACCCGTGAAAAAGAACTCGAAGTCATTGAAAACGCAGATGTGGCAATTTGCTATACCGAAGCAGAACGGGCAGTCATCACGTCACACGTGATGAAAGAAAGTAATATTCTTCGTTGTCCATGGGTGGTTCAGCAGACCGGTTCTGTAACCCCGTTTGCGGAGCGCACTGGTATTGCCTTTCTAGGCGGCTATGTACACAGACCCAATGTAGAGGCGGTAGAGTTTTTCTGTAAGCAGGTGATGCCGGTTCTTACTGAACAGATGCCTGATGTGGTATTTCGTATCTATGGAAGTAAAGTACCGGATGAATTCAGGCAATATGAGTCATCCAATGTTGAAATCGTAGGCTTTGTCGAGGATATCAACGATGTATATCAGCAGGCAAAGGTCTTTGTATCGCCATTACTGTCGGGCGCAGGTCTTAAAGGAAAGGTAATTGAATGTATGGCTGCGGGGTTGCCGTCTGTAATGACCTCAGTGTCTGCGGAAGGTACCGGACTGGTACATTCACAAAGTACCTATATTGCGGAGTCAGTGAGTGAGTGGTGTGAATACATCGGCTTACTGCATGAGGATGAAGATGCGTGGAATCGATTATCTGTTAATTCGCAGCAGGTGGCCAAGTCGTTATTTTCCCCTTCCGAAGGATTAAGGGGAATGCGTAAGATACTTTCCAGTGTGGAAGTCTATTCTGATGAGCAGGGTGCTGAGAAATTCAGCGGGTTTCTCAGATGAGCAACGCAAGAAATGTCATTGTTCATTATCATCTTTTTAAGAATGCCGGTAGCTCCATAGAACATCTGCTGAAGTTTAACTTTGCGGATAGATGGATGCCATATGATTGCGAATCGCCAGGTGCGGTCATACCGAGCGTGGATTTGGAAAAGCTGATTGCTGATAACCCCCATTGTGATGCATTCTCATCACACCAGATTGTACCGCCGCTGCCGAAAATTGAAGGCAACGTATTTCCGATTGTTTTTCTCAGGGATCCGATAGATCGTGTGAAGTCTGCCTACTTATTTGAATGGAAAAAACAGTTGGGACTCGAGCAGCCTAAGGGTACGTTGGCGGAGTATATTAAAGAAAAATTCCAGTTCGGACGTCGTAACTCAATTGAGGAGTTTCAAACCGTTCGGTTGTCGAATCAGCAGCGAGAGGGAGCTCAGAATCACCTTCAAATTGATGACGATGATTTATTGAGGAATGCGAAAAGTTTTATTCAATCACTTGAGTTTGTCGGAATTGTTGACGAGTTTGATCGATCAATTGAGCTGCTGTATGACTATCTGCTGCCTGCATTCCCGAATTTTGAAAAGCGCGAATTTAGATCTAATGTACTTCAGGATTTAAGTTTAACCCGGCAACAGAAGCGAACCAGCGTCAGGGAAGAAATTGGCCCTGATCTGTTCGAAGAGCTGATTGAGCGAAACCGACTTGATGAGGTGTTGTACCAGACCGGAAGAGCGCACTTTGAAGCGTTATACTCCTTGAGAAATAACAACGCTGGTTTGAAGAGCGCCTAGTTTAGACGTTCCGTTAATTGTTAATCAGGGCATGGGACTATTCTGGTGCCAATTGTCTAAGGAAAAATTGGCAACAAGTGTTGGACACTTTCAAACTTCATCCTGCTAAAGCTCGAACGGCAATTGATAACGCGCGACGTGAGTATGCGACGGGTGATGTAGAGCTGGCGACGAAACTCACCGTTATGGGTTTAATGGATTGTCCGAATTGGTATCCGGGTTATCAGTTTCTCGGAGAAATGCTCGACTCACAGAATCAACGAGAGAGTGCAATACAAGCGTATCAGGGAGGCATTCCAGATGCTTTGGTTGATAGATACCTGTCGCCTGATCCGGCGGTTACCGGTAACGGTGGAATTTATGATCGTGTGATTGTGCACCGATCAGAGTCGTTTGAGTTGCCTCGGCCTGGCGGACTTGATGACAACACGGCCTGGAAGTTTGGCAACCAGCAGGTTGTTGCCAACGAAACCTGGGTCGATACAATCGATAGTGGCAGAGTCTGGCACGATGGACACAACACTGTGGTATACGATGCCACCGGTGGCGTTGTAGACGATCATTCCTTTGGCAATATAACGGTTATCAATGCGCTGGTGAGAAAACACAAGCCCGTGCATATTGCACCGAGGGTGTTTCTGCTCGGCGCCAGAGGGGGTGGCAACTATTACCATTGGATGACCGACATCCTGCCAAAGCTGGCCATTCTTCAAGGTGCGGGTTACACGTTTACCGCAAGTGATCGTTTCGTCGTTCCAACAAACAATAAGTCTTTTCAGGAAGAAACGCTTGTCGCTTGCGGCCTGGTACCAGAACAGATAATTGCTTCAACAGAAAGTAGTCCGTATTTGACCTGCGATCTTCTGGTAGTGCCCAGATTGACGAATGTGATGGGTTTGAAGATGGGTAGTTGGTTACCCAAGTTTCTACAAAAATCATTTCTGGATCAACCGCAATCCGATAGCTCTTCGTCTGCGAGTGACGGAAATCGGATTTTCATCAGTCGTGATCCTGCTGCCAGCAACGGAAGGTCTATAGAGAATCTTACGGCTTTGAACACGCTTTTTGAAGACAGCGGCTTTGAGATTGTCTATCCGGAGCGTCTGTCACTTAAAGAGCAGGCGCAGAAGTTCCACAATGCCAGCGTACTGTTTGCACCTCACGGTGCCGGGTTAGCCAATATTGTTTTTTGCAAACCGGGAACCCGAGTTGTTGAGTTCTATGGAGCGCACATTGCGCCGTGCTACTGGGCAATAAGCGCAATTATGGGTCTGCACTACTACAATGAGTTTTGCTTGACGGCGCAACACGCTGACGATCCTGCTACTTTATCAGCCAGAAGAACCGCGGGTTTTGCGGTAAATCTTGATCGAGCAGGTGAGCTCATTAAGCTAGTTGCAGATTAAGCCCTTTCTTTGCCGCAATACCCTTAACGTAGTATCAGTACTGACCTACTGGCTAAGGGTAGTATTCAACTGCTGAAGCCTAGAAAAATTCTCTGGCAAAATCATTCCAGTCAGATACCCGGGAGGTGGGTATTTGAAGTATATGTAGCAACTCAACGGTATCTGAGAAGTCGAGCTTGCCACCGGAGTTACCAACTGGAGCGTTACTATCAGTACCCGGCCCAAGGAATAGAAAACCAGCCTGCCATAGAACTCTTGACGCACCGGACAAAGCAAGATTAATAAATGATGAGTTCTGTGCCGTTGTAAGGTTGTTAGCGTGTAGGTCGGCAGTTTGGTTTGCCGCATTACCATCAGCTATTTTGATGTAATCGGTATTCGATTTCACATAGGCGAGATCGTCGGTGCGCTGTTCATTTTGTAGTCGACCGGTATTGGTTTCGTTGATGTTCGAGTGCTGCACAACATGAATTCTGGCTTGCCAGTTGCAGTCGTCAATTTCGGTTTTGAGTGACTGCAAAACAGCGCTGGTGAAATCACCGGGACCTCCTTCCGCAATCCAGATGTCACCACCATTACGCAAGGTCTCAGACCATTTGGTCGCACTGTTCCCAACAGCTTGAGTCCAGGTGTTGTTGTTGAGGATGTTGGCCTTCTGCCAGCCGTTCTGGCCGAATAAAGAGTCCATTAAGAAATCCGCAGAACTTATATAGTTGTTCTGCCATCGCGAGTTAGTGCCCGCCACTGCCCAGTAGTTGCTTATTGAAAAGTGATCAAGTAGCGCTTTGTCCGCGACTGCTGCATGTCCGTCATCAGGGTCCCGGCCAAAGTCGAAGTGCAATACTATTAGATCTGTTGTTCTGTCGAATGATAGGTTTGGCATGGTGGTGCCGCAACTGCCTGGAAGTTCAGGAGTTGGAGCCGCAACAACATT
>CALLBO010000111.1 GCA_937998875.1 uncultured Granulosicoccaceae bacterium | reverse complement strand
GAATGTATTTTTTGCTAAATCGATACCAACTAGTCTAAGATCTTTCATGGGCGCTCTCTCTGAGGAATGATTGTTTTCGCTATCCATTCTGGCACATTGTGATGCCGATAAAGGAGGGAGCGTCCATATCATCACCCTACGTGGTTCCGAGCAGTTTCACATCATATAGGGGGATGGTGTTTGGGACGAGCGTGGCATGGTGGATGCGCAGGCTTATCCCCCCTACGTTTTACGGTGAGGGTCTTGGCTCTAGTCGTCTCTTAGGTTGAAGAAGCTTTTTACGCCATCTAACCAGCTGTGGCTTTGCGGGGTGTGTTTTGATGCCTTCTTACCTTGCAGCGTTCCGCGTAGTTGCTCAAACAGCTCTTTCTGCTCCGATGTCAGATTGATTGGCACTTCCACCTGTACGCGACAAAGCAGATCACCGGCCGCATTTTTACGCACTGGCTTCACCCCCATGTTACGCAGCCTGAAGACTTTTTCGGATTGGGTACCGGCTGGAATCTTGAGGTTCACCTTGCCGGTGAGTGTTGGCACCTCAAGCTCACCACCGAGACTCGCGGTGATGATGTCGATTGGCATGGTGCACAGCAGATCGTCATCATCACGTTCAAAGATGCTGTGCTTTTGGGTTTGCACCATCACGTACAGGTCACCGGAGGGCGCGCCCTTTTCACCGGCCTCTCCTTCACCGGATAAACGGATGCGATCACCGGTATCAACACCGGCCGGAATTTTCACCGACAGGGTTTTTTCTTCCTGCACTCTGCCGGCACCGCGACACTTGGTACAAGGATCAGAAATCTGTTCACCCGCACCACGGCATGTAGGACAGGTCTGTTGCACAGAGAAAAAACCCTGCTGCATGCGCACCTGACCCATACCGGCGCAGGTTTCACATTTGGAAGTTGATGTACCCGGCTTGGCACCGGAACCTTCGCAGGTATCACAAGCGACCTGGGTTGGAATTTTTAAAGACTTTTCAACACCGGCAACTGATTCTTCAAGGGTGAGATCAAGGTTGTACTGCAGGTCAGAACCACCGCGCGCGCGACTACCGCGTGCACCACCACCGCCGCCGAATATGTCACCAAACACATCACCGAAGATATCGCTGAAGTCGGCACCGCCAAATCCACCGGCACCACCACCCGATGCAGAGTTGCTTACGCCATCGTGACCAAAGCGATCATAAGCTGCGCGCTTTTGCGGGTCACCCAGGACTTCAAATGCTTCTTTGGCGTCTTTGAATTTTTCCTCTGCAGCCGAGTCTCCCGGATTGCGATCCGGGTGATATTTCATTGCAAGTCTGCGATAGGCTTTTTTAAGTTCCGCATCGTCTGCGCCCTTTGAGACGCCCAACAGTTCGTAGTAGTCCTGCTTTGCCATGGCCTAACCTTAAAATGCAAAAATCCGGCAGCGCCTCTGCGCCACCGGATTAGTAAGTTAACGAGCTTTGATCCACATACTAAATGGACTCGCTTTGATCTATTTTATTTTTTATCTTCGTCTTTTACTTCTTCAAACTCTGCATCTACCACATCATCTTGCGGTGCTTCGCTGCCGGATGCATCAGCACCGGCGTCTGCTCCCTCTTCACTCGCTTGTGCGTATGCACGCTCGGCGAGCTTGCCTGAAGATTCAGTCAGTGCAGTGAGCTTGGCTTCAATAGCGTCTTTATCATCACCCTTCAGTGCTTCACGAAGATCTGCAATACGGGATTCGATTTCGCTCTTTTCGTCATCAGTGACTTTATCGTCAAGATCCTTCACTGACTTTTCAGTCGCATGGATCATGTTCTCAGCCTGATTACGAGTTTCAACCAGCTCTTTGAGTTTGCGATCGTCTTCTGCATTGGCTTCTGCATCTTTCACCATTGCTTCGACTTCTTCGTCACTCAAACCGCTTGATGCCTTAATAACAATTGACTGCTCTTTGCCGGTTGCCTTGTCTTTGGCAGATACATTCAGAATACCGTTGGCATCGATATCAAACGTTACTTCAATCTGCGGCATACCGCGTGGTGCAGGCGGGATATCGCTGAGGTCAAATCGACCCAGTGATTTATTACCCTGCGCCATCTCGCGCTCACCCTGCAAAACATGCACGGTTACCGCGGTCTGGTTGTCATCTGCGGTTGAGAACGTCTGCTGTGCTTTGGTGGGTATTGTGGTGTTCTTATCGATCAGCTTGGTCATCACACCACCCATGGTCTCAATACCCAGAGACAGTGGCGTGACATCAAGCAGCAGTACATCTTTAACATCACCACCAAGTACACCTGCCTGAATTGCAGCGCCCATGGCAACCGCTTCATCAGGGTTTACATCGCGACGTGGCTCTTTACCGAAGAAAGATTCTACTTCTTCGATAACCTTCGGCATACGAGTCTGGCCACCAACAAGAATGACATCATCAATATCAGACGCGCTGAAACCGGCGTCTTTTAACGCCACCTTACAAGGCTCTATGGTGCGCTTGATCAGATCTTCAACCAGTGACTCAAGCTTGGCACGGGTAACCTTCATGTTAAGGTGCTTCGGGCCAGATGCATCTGCAGTGACGTAAGGCAGATTAATATCTGTCTGCTGGCTTGAAGACAATTCAATCTTGGCTTTTTCTGCTGCTTCTTTTAAACGTTGCAGCGCCAGTGGATCATTGTGCAGATCAACACCGTTTTCCTTTTTGAATTCGTCTGCGAGGTATTCAATTAAACGGTTATCAAAATCCTCACCACCCAGGAAGGTATCACCGTTGGTTGAAAGCACTTCAAACTGATGTTCACCATCAATAGAGGCAATTTCAATAATTGATACGTCGAACGTACCACCGCCTAAGTCAAATACGGCGAGCTTCGCATCACCACTCTTTTTGTCCATGCCATAGGCAAGGGCTGCAGCCGTTGGCTCATTGATGATTCGCTTAACCTCAAGACCGGCAATCTTGCCTGCATCTTTGGTGGCTTGTCTTTGTGAGTCATTAAAGTAGGCAGGTACTGTGATAACAGCTTCTGATACTTCTTCACCGAGATATTCCTCGGCGGTGGTTTTCATTTTCATCAGTACCCGCGCTGAAATTTCAGGCGGTGCCATCTTCTTGCCGTTTGCCTCAACCCATGCATCACCGTTGTCTGCTTTGACGATGCTATAAGGCACGAGGTCGATGTCTTTCTGCACGGCTTGTTCGTCAAATCGGCGACCGATCAGTCGCTTGACGGCGTACAGTGTATTGGTTGGATTGGTGACTGCCTGGCGCTTTGCCGGCTGGCCAACCAGCACTTCATCATCGTCTACAAACGCGACGATTGAAGGTGTTGTGCGATCACCCTCTGTGTTTTCTATGACCCGGGGGCTGCCACCTTCCATCACTGCAACGCAGGAGTTAGTGGTTCCGAGGTCGATGCCTATTATCTTACCCATTGCTGTTATTTCTCCGACACTGCCTGGTTGGCAGTAAAGTTAATCCAAGTTGCAACTAAAGTGGTGCCGTTGTGCTGGAAATCAACACACCTCTTATAAATATGAAACACTATTTTGCTATGACGACCATGGCAGGCCGCAGCAGGCGATCATTCAGCGTATAACCCTTCTGCATGACGGTTAAAACCGTGTTCGCCGGCTGATCTGTGCCTTCCTGCATGCTGATTGCCTGATGCAGATCGGGATTGAATTTCTCACCCTGCGGGTCTACCTCGATAATGTTAAATTTCTCGAGTGCCTGGGTCAGCATTTTCAACGTCAGCTCTGTACCCTCGACGACTTTGCCGAGATCTGCCTGCTCTTCTTCTGCGGCGGCGACGCCGAGTTCCAGCGTATCGCGAACCGGAATCAGTTCTGCGGCAATTTTATCCAGCGCATATTTGTGCGCATTTTCGAGTTCGCGCGACTGGCGTTTTCGCAGGTTTTCCATCTCGGCTCGAGTGCGCAGTGCCAGATCCATGTTTTCGTCTGCTTTTGCCTGGGCTTTTTCGAGCTCTGCCTGGAGGCTGTCTTTATCGCTTTCTGCCGGATTTTCGGCAGCAGCGGAATCTGTGGGGTTGGCATTAGCCAGGTCAGCTTCAAGGTCGGCAGCAGCAGCGGCAACATCACCCGCCGCAGCGTCAGAAAATTGCTCTGCGGTTTCTGCTGCCTCGCTTGCCCGGCCGGTTACGTTCGCACCAGAAGATTCTGCTGCATTTTCAGATTCGGATTCGTCAGATTCGGGCCGCACGGCAGCCTTGTCGTCAGACATCTAGTTCTCCACACACTTAACTTATGAGTTCAATTTGTACAACGTTGCGCGGTATATAGGCGCCTATGAAGAGGAATTCAAGGCCGCACTAAGCAACTTGGAGGTAACATCCACCACCGGAACGACGCGATCATAAGCCATTCGGGTCGGCCCGACCACACCTAATATTCCAACCACCTCGCCATCTACCTCGTAGGGGGATGTCACAAGGCTGCACATGTCGAGCACGTTGTAGCCAGACTCCTGACCGATGAAGATCTGCACGCCTTCCGCGGTAATACATCTTTCCAGCACATGGTACATATCGCGCTTCTGGTTGAACGCCTCGAAAAGATCGCGCAGGCTCTCGACATCGGAAAGCTCGCTGAAGTTCATCAGGTTGGTTTGCCCGGCGACGATGACGTCTTCTTCCTCGTTTGAGTCATTGTCGAAAACGCGCCCGGCGACTTTGATCATCTGTTCCATCTGCTTGTTCATGGACTCACGCGTCTTTTGCAGATCCTGCCGCAGCAGATCGCGCAGCTCCTCGAGCTTGCGACCGGCATATTTGTTATTCAGGTAGTTGGCGATTTCCTGCAGCTCTTCGGCCTTGTAGTCTCGATCAAGCGTCAGGATGCGGTTTTGTACGTTCTTTTCATTCACCACCAGAATCATCAGCACGCGCTTTTCTGACAAAGGCAGGAACTCTATTTGCCTGAACAAGGTTGCCGTGCGCTTGGGCAAGGTGACAACACCTGCCATATTAGTAAAGCCGGATAAATAATTGGTAGCATGCTTTAAAAGCGACGTTTCATCCTGATCTGCAGTGAGCCGCGATTTTAGATCACCAAAATCATCTTCACCCATCGGTTGCACTTGCAACATGGTGTCTACAAACAGCCGGAACCCGTCACAGGTGGGCACCCTGCCCGCAGACGTGTGCGGCGCTGCCAGCAGCCCCAGTTCTTCAAGATCCCCCAATACGTTGCGAACCGATGCCGCACTGACGTTAACACCCGGCATCTTGGATAGCGTGCGCGACCCGACCGGATTACCATCGTCAATGTATTGCTGCACCAACAGCCTGAAGATCTGCTGCTCGCGCTCGCCTATTTCCCGAATTGGTGTAAAGTTGCTCATGCCAAGTTTGCAGTCATGTTGCGGTCAGTTTGCAGATGCCCAAACAGAGTTTACTTATCGATTCATGATATAAAGCTGCTCCGGTGCCAATGCAAGGCTAAACCCGGAAGCGGCCGGCAAATTTCTAACTAATTTATACGCAAGTCTGGCAGATCACGGTGCTGCTTCCAAATCGGGTTTTCCGGGCAATTCGAAATACACGAACCTTTAATGGTGGCCGGGTTTAGCAGAACGCGCGTTACCAGTCTTTAAAGCTACCTAGATATGATAGTACGTAAGCAGACCCGCAGTGTGAAAGTTGGCGACGTTGTGATTGGCAACCAGCATCCCGTGGTGGTTCAGTCGATGACCAACACCGATACCGCAGACGTAGTTCGCACCACCAACCAGATTGCCGATCTGGCGCGTGCGGGCTCAGAACTGGTCAGAATCACGGTTAATAACAATGAGGCAGCAGCCGCAGTGCCGGAAATTCGCGATCGCCTGGCAAAGCTGGACTGTCATGTGCCGCTGGTGGGAGATTTTCATTTCAACGGTCACAAGCTGCTGGCAGATCACCCGGCCTGTGCCGAGGCATTGTCTAAATTTCGCATTAACCCCGGAAACGTCGGTAAAGGCAACAAGCGCGATCATCAATTTGCATCGATGATTGAGACTGCCGCTAAGCTCGACAAGCCGGTTCGCATTGGCGCTAACTGGGGCAGCCTTGATCAGGAACTACTGGCAGCAATGCTTGATGAAAATGCTGCGTCAGAAAATCCACTTGAGCTTGGTGAACTGTACCGAAACGCGGTGATTCGATCGGCACTTGAGAGTGCAAAGCAGGCTGAAGCACTTGGCCTTGGTGCAGATAAAATAATTGTCAGCTGCAAGATGAGCCGGGTGCAGGATTTGATCAGTGTTTACACGCAACTCAGCCAGTCGTGCGAATACGCATTGCATCTTGGTTTAACAGAAGCCGGGATGGGCAGCAAAGGTATCGTTGCATCCACGGCAGCCCTGGGTGTGCTGCTACAACAAGGCATCGGTGACACGATAAGAATCTCACTGACACCGGAGCCCGGTGGCGACAGAACCAAAGAAGTCATTGTGGCGCAGGAAATTCTGCAAACAATGGGGCTGCGATCATTCACACCCATGGTAACTGCCTGCCCAGGTTGCGGGCGCACCACCAGCACCGTGTTTCAGGAGCTTGCCGATGACATTCAAACCCAGCTGCGTGATGCGATGCCAGACTGGAAAACCAAATACACCGGTGTTGAAAATATGACAGTTGCTGTTATGGGTTGCGTGGTTAACGGCCCGGGTGAGAGTAAACACGCAAACATTGGCATAAGTCTGCCTGGCACCGGGGAAAGACCGGTCGCACCTGTATATGTTGATGGTGAAAAAACCGTGACGCTCAAAGGCGACAACATTGCACAGGAGTTTCAGGATATCGTGCAACAGTATGTAGTTGAGAAGTACTCGCAAACCGCCTGAACCAACTGCAAAACCCGTGAAAAGTTCAGTCGGCTTAAGCCTGCCCGAATATTCATATAACACTTCAAATACTGTACTTATCATAGGCGCCGGACTTGCCGGTTGTGCAATTGCTCACTGTCTGGCAAAGCGCGGTTACTCCTGCAAGGTCTATGATCAGCATCAATCGCCGGGCGCTGCAACATCGGCTATTCCGGTGGCGGTTGTCAGACCTGCCCTAAGCGGTGATTCATTTTTCAAAAGCTACTTTAATCACGCGTTTGACCTTTTTTGCAAGACGGTGGTTGGCGACGCGCCGAATCAGAAACACTTCACCCAATGCGGCTCTCTGGAATTAACTGACACGGGTGATGAAAATAGTTTCAGCAATTACAAACATGAATTCGTTAACGCTATAGAGGCATCAGCAATAGCCGGCGTAACGCTGAACCACACTGCCATTCATATTAAGGATGCGGGGTTTATTAATCCGCCGCTGCTTTGCGAACACTGGCTGCAACACAAAGCGCTAGAGTTCATCGGAACATCCAGGGTTCGCGAGTTAAGAAAAACACAGCATGGCTGGCAGCTGTTGTCAGGAGATGGCACTGTAATCGATGAATCTCGTGTTGTTGTGCTTGCCACCGCAGACAGCACAGACAACTTTGATGTGGCTACAGCGTTGCCGTTACACAAGGCTGCAGGACAGATTGATTTGTTCAAGCAAGAAGCCACACAACTCCAATGCATTATCAATGGTGACGGTTATATGCTGCCGGAAGCTCGCGGCATCTGGTGTGGTGCGACGCACCACCCGACAGAATCACGACAACTGCCGCAAACAAACAGCCGTGTCACCTGCGCAGACTCTGAGGCCAATAAAGCCAGAGCCGCCAGTACATTACCTGCACTCTCAACAACCGGCCCACCACTGCAGAGCTTTGCCGCGGTAAGAACTTTCACGCCGGACAGGCTGCCGATAGTCGGCGCCCTGCACAACAGTGACCGGTATCAGAGAGACTATGCCGACCTAAAACACGGCAAACCGGCAGACCACTACCCGAACCCCGGCTTTCACAACGGGCTTTACATCGCCACTGGCCTCGGATCGCGAGGTGCCACACAGGCGTTATTAATCGGCGAATTAATCAGCGATCTGGTTGCAGGAACTCATTTGCAAGAAAATCCTGACAACCCGGTGCATCACCGGTTTTTGAAGGCCCTTCATCCTGGCCGCTTTCTGGTTCGGGCATTAAAGCGCGGGTAAAAGCCAGGGCCGGTAAGAGTAATTAATTTGTTACATTTACCCTTTGATTTCGTCATGACACTGACCCATGCGACGCGTTATTATGTCAACTTTATAAACAATACGGTACAGGGTCGATTAATCGATTGATTACTCGGCTTACTTACGTTCTACTCCGCAACTAATTCTACGTCAGGTACGCATGGTGCGATTCGGAAAACTCGGGATGACAGCCATTGCTATCGTGCTGCATACATCTCCCGCGATTGCGCAAAGTGATGAGGCGCTGCTTGATCAGTATATTCTGGAAATAGAACAGCTGATCACCGCTAACGATCTTGAGGGCGCACGTGACAAGTTAAATGAAGCCCAAACTGCAAACTTGCGTGATGAAAGCCTGGATATGATTCAGGGGCAATTACGGCTGCTGGAGTCACTTAATGACTCAAACCCGGCAATCGCAAACCAGATTGCCATAAATCCGGATAACAATCTGGATGTCTCAATTCAGCCGGTAGTTGCTGCTGCAATTGATGAAGATAAACGTCTCACTGAGATCGACAAAATCGCCGCAACCGATCTGCTCGATTCTTTAAGGGTAGCGATGGAGAACGGCGAACTCGATAAAGTCCGGCTGTTTACAGACCCGACACCAAAGATAAATTCTTTACTCGAGGCGGTGTTTAACAACTACGCGGCGGTGCGGGTTGAGGTATCACCACCGGTGGCGGATGACTCCTCACAAACCTATCTTGCAACACTTGAATTCAAAGAACTCACAACTAAAGATGGAGACACGGCGTTTCCAGCTACTGCATGGAAGACACACCGCTTGCGAATTGTTAAGTCTGATGGCAGTTGGCAAAAGGTACTTTGGTAATATCCCGGGATCACAATGAGACTTAATGTAATCATGCAACGCTTCATCGCACTGATCACCTGCTTTTGCCTCGCGCTGTCCGGCACCAGCGTTGTCTGGGCGCAATCAGGTTTACTTGACGGTTCGCAGGCCGGTTCGCAGGCACAGGTTGAAATACAGGTTATTTCCAACGCAAGCCAGACCATCAACAGCGATGCCGGCGGTATCGGTAGAAATATCAGCAACTGGAACAGCAACGACGATAATGAAATCCTGTTATTCCTTGCCCAGGCAGATAACAACGCGCTTGGCTTTGATATCACCGCACCCACTATTTCGCACACCCCTTCAGTCAGCAAGGGAGTTGCCGGTGAGGTACAGACGATCGTTGCAGAGATCAGTGACAACCAGTCTGTTAAAAGCGCACAGCTGAACTATCGCACCAGCAGCGCCGAGTTTTACTCGACAACCGAGATGTCATCTGACGTTACTAACAACACCTGGCTGGCAACCATAGACACCGCACCAGAAGATTCTGAGGTTCACTATTATATTGTTGCCGAAGATACAGACGGCAACCGGGTGCAAAAAGGCAGCGATAGCAGCCCGTTGACGCTCACTTTGCAACAACCTGAAATGTTCAGCGCCATCGCACCGGTGAAGAAAGACAATCGTACAACGTGGCTGGCTGTGGGTCTTGGCGTGTTTTTGGTTGGGGCGCTACTCGCATCTGGCGGGGGTTCCGGTGGTGACGGCGGCATAGTGAACTCTGATGGTGAAAACACGTGTTGCACCATTACTTTCATCGTACCGAACGTGAACACAGAATAGTTGCCGGATACCCGGAAACGCTCCCTGATCGCCAAAGATGATCGCCTAAGATTTTAGGGTAACGAAATGAATACTTTTAAGAATTTATGTCGCAGCAGTTTGCTTTGCATTGCCTTCCTGACGGCATGCGACAGCAGCGTCAGCCCGAATAGCACGGTGCAGCCTCAATCAGCAGTACAGTCAGCAGGTGCTGCCAGTTCTACAATCGCATTCACCCTGCCCGATAGAATCAGAACATCGCAGGCAGTTAACCTTGCGGCAACTATAGCCACTGTCACTACCAGCGCGGGTGATATTACGCTGACGCGCAATGGCAATCAGTTTGAAGGTAGCGTTGATGTTGCACCCGGCTCAAACTTTTCCTTTACATTGACTATCTCTGAAAATATCGGCGGCCAAAACATTGTTTACGCCACCAGTAATGGTGAGATTAACGAGCCGGTAAACAGAGATTTTGAGATCGTATTGAGTACCGGCAGTTTTGTGTATCCGGATGATGATCAAGATGGTGCAACAAACCTTGCCGAAGTTGAAGCCGGATCAAACCCGACCAACTCATTTTCCACCCCAAATGATCCGAACGGCTTGCCACCCAGTGAGACCATGCCCGGTTTGTTGCAATTTACAGCAAGCGCATACACTGTGGCTGAAGCAGACGGTCAGTTAGTTATCTCTGTAACCCGCACAGGTGGCAGCGATGGGCGCGTGACAGTTAACTATAACCTGAATAGCGAGACCGCTATGGCCGGTCGGGACTTTAACGCATCATCAGGACAGTTAGTTTGGGAAGACGGAGATAGCACACCGAAACCTTTCACGGTTGTTGTGTTAAGTGATGATCTAAACGATGGCGACCAAATATTTACAGCACAACTTTCCAATCCTGCTGGCGGGGTCGCTATTGGCAATGGCTCTGCACAGATCAACTTAACTGATTCCACTCCGCCCGCGCAGCGTGGAACAATTCAGTTAACAAGCGGACGATACACCGTAAATGAAGACACAGGTGTTGTTGAAATTGAGGTGGAAAGAACCGGTGGCAGCGATGGCCGCGTAACCATTGACTACATCACCAACATAGGTACCGCCTCGGAAGCAGATTTTGCACACATTACCGCTGCACGCGAACTGAGTTGGGCAGACGGTGAAGCCGGCATTCAAACTATTTCTGTGGCAATTACCAACGATACCGAAGTAGAACCACCAGAGACATTCACATTAACGCTGTCTAACAACCTCGGTGGAGCCGCATTGGGTCTGGCAGCGACAACCGTTATTATTAACGACACCACTGTTATACCTGTGCCCGGGCAATTATCGTTTGCAGACAGTACCTACACTGTAGCCGAAGGTGACAGTGTAAATATCGCGGTTGAAAGACTTGACGGCGCAGACGGTGCTGCAGCCGTTAACTATATCGTCACCGCAGGGACAGCTGATGCACAGGACTTCACTGCAACCAGCGGCTCACTTAGCTGGGGACCCGGCGATAACAGCCCCCAAAGCATAAGCATAAGTGCGGCGGCAGATGACGTGCTGGAGGCCAGTGAAACCATCATAGTTACTTTGCAGAGTGCTACCGGTGCTTCTATTGGTTCAGGCACCACCACCGTCACCATCAATGATGCAACCGTTGCAACACCCGGGGTTATAACCTTTAGTTCGGCGAGTGCTGCGGTGGCCGAAGGCAGCAGTGTTGATATTGTTGTATCGCGCACCGGTGGTACGAGCGGCGCTGTTGCCGTTGCCGTGACTGCTGCCGCATCTGCTGAGTACACCGTTAGCCCGACCCTACTCACGTGGGCAGACGGCGACAGTGCAGACAAAACCATTACGTTTACCGCAAATGAAGACGATATCACTGACGAAACTGAGGCCGCCTCGGTTACTCTCTCAATCTCCTCTGGTGATGCGACCCTTGGCAATAGCTCAATTGCGATTACCATCAACGACACCACTGTGGCTCCGCCGGAACCGGAACCCGAGCCACCGACAGACCTGGACTATGTAAGCACCGACGGCGAATGGGAAGTTTGTATTGCTCCGTTTAACACCAGCGGTCCAACTGCTTTCGCGACTCAGCTGAGTGCAAATGAAGGTCGGGTGGTTAGCTGCGTTAAGACTTGCGACATCACCACGATGGTTCCGGATGATGGCTTTCCGGGCTGGGGTTGGAATGCAACCGATCTGCACAGTTGTGTATCGGACAGAGATGCCGGAGGCACTTACACGCTCGTACCTATCTATACCCCTTCGCGTGAGACGGTTAACCTCAGCCTGACTACACAACCTTTAACCATAGGTAATTCCATTTGGGCCTGTGTCAACGAGACGCGACAAAATGCAGAATTCACCTACGTACCGGATCAGACAAATACTATCTGGTATCAGTTTCTGGACGACGGCACTTATTTCTACGGTAGTTCGCAGGATGGTTCACAACCGGTGGATCTCCTTGGCCCTGACATCTGGAGTGTGAACGGCCGGGTGTTGGAAATTGGTCATCTCAATACGGGATATCGAAATACCCTGTTTTTTCCAGGCAATCAGACCCTGCACATACATCCAACAACAGATGATCGCCTGACCTGTACCCGTGAAACCAGACCACCTTCGGTGAGCCGTTAATCAGCAGCGCTGTACAACGTGGCTATTCGATCTCCAAGTGTTCTTAAACCAGCGGCTGAAAAGTAGTTGCCAAACGGATCACTCGCAAGTGTTGGAAGATCAGATGCGGCCGCACAAGCGGTAAGATCATCACCATCATTATTCAATGCCATTAGGTGTTGATTCAGACCGGCCTTCTTGGTTTCGCCACAAATAAATTGTGCATCCGGACCGTGCCACGTTTCACTGCGAAGGTTGCTGATTAGCTGATCAAGCTTGTTCGGATAGTAGTTGCGGTAAAAATCTGAGTCAGTGGAATCGAATCCAGTGGCCCCGGCATCCGCTGTGCCTTCGGCAAGCCAGTCTGTCTCGCCCTGCATCCATATCACAGCATCAACCGTTGTTTTTTGCGGGAGCTCGCTAAGGGCTGCCCTCACTTTCGTGCGCATCCTGTTATAGAACGCGCTGTTAAAATCCCAGTGACTGATACCTTCGCCAGGTGCAGTCAACATGATAATGCCAACCACACGATCTGACTGTCCCGTGAGTGCCTTGCCTACCTGAAATGCCAGGTTGTTGTAAGGCTCACGGCCACTTGCCGCCGAGGTATAGTTCGACGGAAGATCCGCATCCCAGAACTGATTCAGTTCAGCAGCACGCCATTGCCCATCTTCGTTGTAGGCAAATAGACGCTCATCACCTGCATCCAACACGGCATCATATTCGGTATCTATCGCTGCCGCGTTTGCCTGACCGGTAAGTACAATGATATCGGTAATATCTGATGCCTGAATTGCAACGGGTACCGGGTCGGGGTCTGGTGCAACGACTACTGCCGGCTCCGGATCAGGTTCAACTACGGGTGCAGGAGTAACCTCAACTACCGGATCGGGCTCAACTACCGGATCAGGTTCAACTACCGGTTCCGGAGTAACCTCAACTACCGGATCGGGCTCAACCACCGGCTCCGGAGTAACTTCAACTGCCGGATCGGGCTCAACCACGGGTTCCGGAGTAACTTCTGCTACCGGATCAGGCTCAACGGCCGGCTCCGGCGTAACCTCAACTGCCGGTTCTGGTTCAACCACAGGTTTCGGCGTGATCGCCACAACAGGAGGATCAGTTTTCACCATCGATTCCGGCGCAGTCTGGACGACCGGATCAGGGGTAACCACTGGAACCGGCGCTGCCACCGGAGCCTCTGCTGGCTCGGGTTGTGGCGTCACCGGTGTTTGTTCCGGTTGTTGTGCTGTTTGTTCTGTTGTTTCAGTCGGTGTTTCAGCCGTAGATTCCTCAGCCGCAACAATGACGCCGTTTTCTACAATCAAACAGGTTGCATCATCCTGCCATCCGTAACCGTCTTTGTCTGCGTCAACTGTGCCGTCATCGCAAGCAGGAAAAAGTGATTCGAGTAGCGCTTGTGTATCTTGCCCGGCATTTACAACAGGTGCTTCCGCAGTCACTTCAGAAACGGTATCGTCACCGGTTGTTTCTTCCGCCGAGGTGATCAAACAAGATTCATTGTTTTGCCATCCAAACCCGTCACCATTGTCGTCAATCGTGCCGGCATCGCAAGGCGGGAAAAGCGCGGCCAGCAACTCGGCATTCTCGAGCTCGGCACTTTCCACAGGCGCTGCCGGTTCTTCTGTGGCTGCACCTTCTGTGGCTGCACCTATTGAAAGATCCGCTGTATCCACCTTGCTGCCAAAAGCGATGGCGCCCTGCTCTTCTTTGAAGACGTGATAAAGGTCTCCATCACAATCGACCACCGCTACCGGTGATTTACTGAAGCAGGCAAGTTGCCCGTCGGTGGTAACAAGATCATCTATAGACACAAACCAACGATTGTCTGCAGATTCAAATTGATACACGCCGTGGCTGACTGAGGCCGATCCGCTGTGCACTTGATTATCAATCGACAGGGTAAAATTCTGCTCATCAACATAAACAGAGTCGCCGGTAAAATCTTTTCCGTGCGGTACGATGTAGTGCAACTTATCAAGGACACCGCTGCTGCCAGCAGCCGAGCTCATCGCACTAACAAAATGATCCAGCGCTTGCGCGGCACTCACTGCTCCTCTGGCACCGCCAAAAACCTGCTCAACCGCGTCGTCCACTGCACGATCATTTGTCGAATCAAAAATGACGGCTTCCGAAAAAGCGCTGGCAACGCCCTCGGAAATTGTAATTCCATTTCCTGGATTGCTGTCAGCGTCAACAGACTGAAGCAAACGGGCAATATTCAACACTTCAGGGTCGGCGATATCGTCCGTTGCCACCATGTCCAGCGGTGTTACCACCTCAGCACCAACGACAACCGGCAAAGCCAGGCCCCCGATACTGAAAACCACAGCTTCACCTTCGCGGTAGTTAAAAACGCCGTCCTCGTCTGTAACGCCACTGGCAGTCGGGGTGACGTAACGCAGACCAGACACCGGACTGTCTGAAAAAATCCCACTCAGCAATTCTCCGTCTTTGCCCCCGCCACCGCAGGAAGCAAGCGTCACAGAGACCGCAAAAGTCGCGAAAATTTTCAAATTTAACGAAGTCATGGATACCCTTCAGTTTTGCTGTAACCCCAATCCCTAACGGATTTCTATGCCAGTTTGTTAGTAGTAAGGAAGTTCATTTCACCCGTGTTGACAATTTGCGCTGATCTTTGCGGTGCCGTTCACACAAATAAGGAAAACCGAAATCAAACCTGAAATAATGCTGCCCATCCGGCCTCACAGAAATCCCCATGCTGCAATTCCTGGCTTCAGTATTCTTGTTACTTCTAACTCCCGGACCGGGAGTTCTGTCTCTCGCAGGGGTCGGCGCTGCATTCGGACGCAACGCCGGCCTGAATTACATGCTTGGTTTGCTGATTGGCACCAATCTGGTGGCGCTCGCGGTTATCACCGGGCTTGCGGCCATCGTGATGTCGGTGCCTTGGTTACGGACCGTGCTGCTGATCGCATCAACTTGTTACCTGCTCTGGCTCGCATTCCGGATAGCCATGGCGGGCTCGAAAATCGGGTTTATAGACGCGCCGCGAAAACCGGGATTGTCAGACGGCATTATGCTTCAAGCGATCAACCCGAAAGCGTATGTTGTTAATACGGCGCTGTTTACCGGCTTTCCGTTCGCCAACCAGACATTAATAGTAGAAACCCTGACCAAATTTCTGGTCATAAATATCATCTGGATTGCGATCCACCTGTTGTGGCTTGCAGCAGGTGTCATGCTGCAGAGCATGGCACTCTCACCGTCTACGCAACGCAAAATCAACATTGCGATGGCAATTGCAATGTTGGTAGTAGTGGTTCTCGCCGCCAGCTCAGCTTTTACTGCAACGTAGATCTGCCGGGTAACGCCACCACTCGCTCACCATTAAGAGCAAGGTAATATTATGAAAAGAATCTGTGTATTTTGCGGCTCGAGTATCGGGGCCCGAAAAATCTATAAAGAACAATGCGAACGGCTGGCTGAGGCCATGGTGAGCAGGAATATTGATCTGGTTTATGGCGGTGCAAGCATCGGCCTGATGGGTGCAATTGCCGACGCGATACTGGAACGTGGTGGTGAAGTTATCGGCGTCATACCCAAACATCTGGAAAACTACGAGATCAGCCATAAAGGATTAACCGACCTTGTTATTACCGATGACATGCACGAACGTAAAGCGAAAATGGCTACTCTGTCGGATGGTTTTCTGGCCTTGCCGGGTGGCATCGGCACACTGGAAGAACTGATCGAAATTGCCACATGGCAGCAACTTTGCCTGCATCAAAAACCAACCGGTGTACTAAACATCGATCACTACTACGATTCCCTGATTGAATTTCTGAGTCACTCTGTTAAAGAGGGCTTTCTAAAAGAGCAGCATTTGAAAAACCTGCTGCGTAGTTCGGAGGCTGAGGACCTGGTAGATCAAATGGATTATTTTTACCGGAATCCCGATGAGTTTCTTGAGCAGAAAATCAGGATTGACCCGTAATTTGACCTTAGAGCAAAGTACCCACAACCCACACACGGCTCTTCACTCGGCAAAAGCCGGGTCTGAACCAGAGTGATATAATGCAGCCATGGCAGATAATACAAACACCTGGCACCAGAACACCGACTTCGATCTTCACAGGAAAGATGACCGGGAAGCTGATAGTGACACTGACCGGAACGCTGACCGGAACGCTGACTGGCGTAACAGTGTAGACAAACTACTCGCCGGTGCGGATTTTGAAAAAACACTCGTCAGCAGCACATTTGATGACATCAAAATACAACCGCTTTATTCGCAATGCCCGAACGCACCATTCATAGGTCGTGGAGATGAATCATGGTCGATTCAGCAATCTTATAAGAACGGCACGCTTGAGCATGTTAACAGGCAAATACTTTCAGACCTGTCTGGTGGTGTTACCTCCATTGAATTGACGCTTGCAAGATCTTCGGATCAATCGTCAGCTCGTAGTTCGTTGGCTTGCCACCGTATTGACGATCTGCAACAGCTGCTTAACGGTGTGCACCCGGAGATGATCCGGATTTCACTGACACCGGCTTCAGATAACAGACTTACTGGTGCGCTGCTGCTTGCGTACTATCATCAACAGAAAATCGCACCGGAGAACATTTACTGTGCATTGAACATAGACCCGCTGAAAACACAGGCAGAAACTGGCTACTGTTCGCAAAGCACATTGTCATCACTGGCAGAGTACGCATCATACTGTGCAAAGCAGTTTCCAAATACCACCAGTATTTGTGTTGATAGCAGCGTATATCATAATGCGGGCTGCACAGAGGCGCAGGAACTCGCTTATATACTGGCCACCACCGTTGAGTATCTGCGCGCACTGCGGTCACTCGATGCAGATACAGCCTGCAACCAGCTAAGATTCAGAATCGCCCTTGACAATGATTTCTTTATAAACATCGCTAAACTGCGCGCGCTGCGGGAACTGCTACGACAGATTAAAGAAAGCTGTGGAGCACAACCAACTAACACACTCATCGATGCAGTGAGCGGATCAAGATCATTAAGTACGCTGGATGAATCTGTCAACATACTTCGCATAAGCTCACAAACGGCTGCCGCTATGGTGGGTGGTGCAAGCGGCTTTAACTCCGCACCCTATGACCACCTTACAAGTAATACAGAAAAAGATATTTCAGATAAGTCCAGACGCCTCGCGCGCAACACACACCATGTACTGATAGAAGAGTCAGGTTTGTTGAAGGTCAATGATCCAACACGTGGCTCAGGATACATTGAAGCGCTCACCGGGGAATTCAGTAAATCAGCCTGGGCGTTGTTCCAGCAAATTGAATCCGCAGGTGGTATGCAACAGGCTTTGACTTCAGGCGTAATAGCTGAACAGATCAATGATTCATGCGTAAAACGCACAGACGCTTTGCGCACTGGCAAGTCAACCATCATCGGTGTAACGGAATTTCCCAATCAAAATGAAATTCCGTTACCGGCCGAGGCGGCAAAAGAAGCAGTCAACAGTGTCGCAGCTGTTAATACCAGTACCGCAACAACTCCCGCTACTGTACCGGCACTGGTTAGCGCATTGTCTGCAGGTGAAAGCACGCTCGACTATCAAACTTGTTACTCCGACCCGATTATTACCGAGCCGCTTGGCAGGTTCAGAGATGCACAGCTGTTTGAAGAACTTCGACTACGCAGTCATGCGTATGAAAATACCAATAGTAGTCTTCCTGAAGTGACGCTCATAACCCTCGGCAGCCGTAAGGACTACGCAGCACGAACAGGTTTCTGCAAAGGTTTCTTTGCAGTTGCAGGCATTCAAACAAAATCAGTGGAAATTATCGACGCGTTGAAATCTGAGCAGTTAAAAAGCAGTAAACTATTGGTGCTTTGTTCATCCGACAAGTTATACCTTGATAACGCTGAGATGATAAAAAGCTTAAGTGACACTCGTGCCATATGGATTGCCGGCAACAATCCAGAGGTTCTCTCCAAGACAGGCGGCGTTATCTCTGAGTCAGTTCATCTGCGCTGTGACAAGCTCGGCCTGCTCAACAAGGCGCTGGACTTACTGGGAGTGCCGGCATGATAAATATTCCCGATTTTAGCAAAGTACAGTTAGCATCAATCAAGGGCAACACAGAACCTGCATCAGCCAGCATGCAACATACACCGGAACAAATCGATACCCGGTCGCACTACACATTCAAAGATAGCCAGCAAGCCCTGTTCACCGGCTCATACCCGGGCTTTGCACCTTACCTGCGTGGTCCGTACCCGACCATGTACACCAACAGACCGTGGACAATCAGACAATACGCCGGCTTCTCAACTGCAACTGAAAGTAACGCCTTTTATCGTCGTAATCTTGCTGCTGGCCAGAAAGGACTTTCGATTGCATTTGATCTCGCCACTCACCGTGGTTATGACTCTGATCACCCGAGAGTTAAGAGTGATGTTGGCATGGCGGGAGTTGCGATCGACTCTATTATAGATATGCGTACCTTGTTTGATGGCATTCCGCTTGATCAAATGAGTGTCTCAATGACAATGAATGGTGCGGTACTGCCGGTGCTTGCGCTGTATGTGATTGCAGCAGAAGAACAAGGCGTTACACCCGAACAGCTCACAGGCACAATACAAAACGATATCTTAAAAGAGTTTATGGTGCGTAATACCTATATTTACCCACCAGCAGCTTCCTTGAAAATAATCTCGGATATCTTTGCTTACACCTCTAAAAAGATGCCGAAGTTCAACAGTATCAGTATCTCCGGCTACCACATGCAGGAAGCCGGTGCGACAGCAGATCTCGAGCTTGCCTACACACTGGCAGATGGTCTTGAGTATATTCGTACAGGTGTCGAAGCGGGGCTTGCAGTAGATGACTTTGCCCCAAGGCTTTCATTCTTTTTTGCTATCGGCATGAACTATTACATGGAGATTGCAAAACTGCGAGCGGCCAGATTGCTCTGGTCACACCTGGTTGCCCCTTTTAAACCGCAAAATTCAAAATCACTATGCTTGCGTACACATTGCCAGACTTCAGGCTGGAGCTTAACCGCGCAGGATGTATACAACAATGTGGTCAGAACCAACATTGAGGCAATGGCCGCAACACACGGACATACGCAGTCACTACATACCAACGCACTTGATGAAGCATTGGCACTGCCCACTGATTTTTCTGCACGCATAGCACGCAACACCCAGCTGTTTCTACAAAGCGAAGCCGGCACATGCAACAGTATTGATCCCTGGGGTGGCAGCTACTTTATAGAAAGCCTGACTCAACAACTGGCCGACAGAGCCTGGCAACATATTAATGAGATTGAACAAGCCGGCGGCATGGCCAAGGCCATCGACGCCGGTATACCAAAATCCCGAATTGAAGAGGCAGCAGCAAGAACCCAGGCGCGCATTGACTCTGGCATGCAAACTGTCGTCGGTGTAAATAAATACACCGATTTTGAAGAAGAGGATATTGATGTCCTAAAAGTTGACAATCAGACTGTACGCGAGCAACAAATACAGCAATTAAAGCAACTACGGGAGCAGCGCGATAACAACATAACCAAACAGGCACTCGGCGCACTTGAACAGGCGGCAAAATCCGACAGCGGTAACCTGCTTGCACTTTGCATTGATGCAGCACGTGCAAAAGCGACTGTGGGAGAGATGTCTGATGCGATGGAAGCTGCCTTCGGCAGACACACAGCTACGGTAAGCGCTATTCGCGGTGTGTATACCGATGAATTAAAAAAGGGAGGCGTAGCCCTGAAAGAACTGAATAGTTTACTGGATTCCTTCATCCAACAGGAAGGCCGCCGCCCGAGGATACTGGTAGCCAAAATGGGACAGGACGGTCATGACCGTGGGCAGAAGGTTATTGCAAGTGCGTTTGCAGACCTTGGCTTCGATGTTGATATCGGGCCGTTGTTCCAAACACCGGAAGAGGTTGCTAAGCAGGCAATCGAAAATGACGTGCATATTATTGGTGCAAGTTCACTGGCAGCCGGTCATCTTACCCTGTTGCCAGATTTGCGTGCAGCGCTGAGTGAGCTTGGCAGACCGGACATTCTTGTTGCTATGGGTGGTGTTATCCCCCCGGGTGATTACGAGGCTCTTTATGACGCAGGTGCTGCGGCAATTTTTCCGCCGGGAACAGTCATTAGTGAAGCAGCTGAACTTTTAGTGAAAAAACTTAGCGACAATCAAGATAACGTAAATTGATGAAACTAACAGGCAAGCGCACTCATCGAAAAAGACACTCATCACCTAACGTAGGGGGGATAAGCTTGCGCATCCACCTGGCGATAGGGGTGATTGGTGGATGCGCAAGCTTATCCACCCTACGAACGCACGGCGCTTTGGGACACATCTAGTGTGATCTGATGAAACCTACAGATAAGCGCATTCATCTAAAAAGATACGCATCGCCTAACGTAGGGGGGATAAGCTTGCGCATCCACCAGGCGATAGGGGTGGTGGTGGATGCGCAAGCTTATCCATATATGGACACTCCCGTTGTTGCAAGCCCTGAATGGAGAAAAATGGTCAGCTGCCATATATCCGGCGTCATAGTTGGAACTGTGTGTTCCGCGCCTTAATGAATATCTGCGCTTCACTG
>CALLBO010000110.1 GCA_937998875.1 uncultured Granulosicoccaceae bacterium | reverse complement strand
GATGATCATAGTGACGCTGAAGAGGATGACGATGATAAAGCTGATGCAGCAAAAGAATCAGCTGAAAGCGCGGTAGCCGAAACTGCTGAAGAGACGCCTGCGGAAAATGTAAATAACTCTGCCAGCGACTCAACTGTGCAGTCGGTCGCTGCGACTGCTGCAACTGCTGCAACCGCTGCTGCAGTTGTCGCTACAGACGACACCAAGGCTGAAACAACCGCACAAACGGAGACTGCCACCGAAGGTGAGGCTACTACCGAAACCGAAACATCTGAAAGCGCGGACGACAGCACCGCAGAAACAGACACTACAAGCGAAACAATTGCAGAGGCAGCGACTGAAACTGCAGAGTCAACAATGACAGCAATCAAGGTTGAAGGGTTTGAGTTGTCTGAACTTGCCAATACCGGTGAACAGCTGCCCGACTTCGGCACCGACCTTGGTAATCTCAAAACCGATATGGGGCGATTCAGCGGCCGGGTGAATGAAGCGACCACAATGTTTGATAAGGTCCGGGAAGCGATCTCAAACTAGTTTTAGATAGCAGTGTCTTGATTACTTCCTGTTTAAGTATAAAAAGCGCTGGTTTACCGGCGCTTTTTTTGTCCCTTTCTTTTCTGTCCAGCTTTGGAATCGGGATTTGCTAGAGTTTTCGATATACCAGAACCGTAGCAGTATCATCTGAGTGACCTGACCCCGGTTGATCGTATATTTTTCTAACCTCTGTGATCGGTGTAGTTATGAGTTGATTGTCGAACATCGTGGTAAGAATTTGTGAAAAGCCTTGTTGTTTAAAATGAATCGAGTTAACGCCAATGCAATATAGCGTATCTGTCCGGCCAAGCTTAAGGAGTGATGGCAGTATCTCGGGCCCGAGGTGACCAAAGGTAAAAGTACCTGCTGACACGACTGCACCATAGTCTGTCGGTAAATGATCAAGATATTGAGTGAGGTCAGCTTGATACAGATTGCGATAAAGGTTCTTGCCGCGTGCCGAATCAAGCATTTCCTGCGATAGATCGATACCATCAATGTTAAGTGTACTCAACGGACTGTCCGTTGCACTGATTTGCATAGATGCGTTTATCGCACTGGCAACCAGACCGGTACCGCAGCCGATATCGGCGACAGGGTTATCTGTGCTGCGCCGATATTGCATGAACACTTCGGCAAGTTTTACAGGATAAATGTAGCCCATCCGATCAGCGAACTCACTGTCGTAGATGTCTGCAAAATCGCGATAGTACTCGATGTTGTCGGAGACTGATTGTATCGCATACGCGCCGGCAAGCAGCTGGCGTGCCCTGGTTGATTCGTTGGAGGATTCTTCTGCAGGGCTCCCGGTCGGACCGTTTTTATGCTTGTTTGTCATCTGTATTCTCCGCCATGCCGATTATTCGGGGATATTAACAGCTCAAACAGGCCTCGTCCTCGGCGGAGCCAAGCGCCATATAAGTTCATCACCGGTGATTCCTGGACTCCTGTACCTGATCGTGGAGACTGTCGCTCCCGCCTTGGAGACCTGTGCTGATCTATACCGGTTCAGGTTAAACAGGTGTTTTGCTGGACGAGCTACTCGGTTTTAGCAACTTTCCTTTGTATTAATAACGCAAATCGGGTTGCTGATTTGATACGCGCTTGTGGTGACTTAAGAATCAAATATCAGCCAGCTAAATTATCAATCTAAAAAACTTACTTCCTATCTATTTACTATCCGTTGAGAACGATAGATCGCAAGTAAACATGTTTATTTCGTAAGGGCGATTGCTCGAGTGCTGCCGATAATAGTTTGATCGTATCTATCGATATTCCAATGACGCCTACACGGCTAATCGATCAGAACTAACTTAGCTCTGAATCTTACGCAACTGATTGCGTTCTACAGGACAAAATTGATTATGTATTTACCTCGACGTATGCGAGATGCATACACGTTAGCCAATTGCGCTACAGCAAGTTGTTTTTCAGTGTCGTTATTCGCCACCGTAACTTTCTCTTTGGCGGTCACCTTTTCATTGGCCCTGGTATCGCAACCGCTCCAGGCGCAGGAGAGAGTGTGTTCCTCAGCTGCGGCAGACAACGACGGTGACGGTTGGGGTTGGGAAAACAATGCTTCCTGCATAGTTAGTGGCTCTGACAATTCAACCGGTTCTACTGCCTCAGCTGACAGTGGTGCCCCCATCTGTTCAGGCAGCGCGGCAGATGAAGACGGTGACGGCTGGGGTTGGGAGAATAACCAGTCCTGCGTGGTGAACTCCTCCGGTGTCACAACTGCAAGTAGCCAAAACACTTCACAAATAAACGCTGGCCCACCGGTGTGTTTGTCAACTGTCTCTGATACAAACAACAATGGCTGGGGATTCGAGAACGGGGTGAGCTGTATCGTAACTGCAGAATCCGGGACCGCGGAGGCCGCGACTTCTGTGTTTACACCTGGTGTTGCACCTCCTCCGGTAGCTGCAGCTGCGCCAGGTTACAGCAACGGTGATCCGATTTGCCTGACTGATGCCAGTGATGCGGGTAACAACGGGTTTGGATATGAAAACAATAGAACTTGTGTTGTCGTAAGTGGTGTCACTGCAACGCGCAATGTGCCGTTACTAAATCAGCGTTCCTGCATTCCTTGGCTTGAAATAGGTTACGGTAATTACCGGCTGCAGAACAACACCTGGAACTCAACCGCTGTGTACAACAACAACTGGTCGCAATGCATCGAGCTAACCGGTAGCCCGGGTAACTACGTTGCAAAGTGGGACTACAATTGGCTTGACCGAACGCAGGGTAATGACTTTGCGGTTAAGTCTTATCCGCAGGTTTACTTCGGTCGTAAGACCCGATACAACGTTTCCGGCAGTGTTGCAGAAACCGGGTTACCCGTCGATATTCGCGCGATGCCACAATTCTGGGTTGACTACGATTACTCAGAAACCGGTACGGTAGAGCGTAACGTCGCCCTCGAGTCATTCTTCCACAACAGCTGCGAGGCTGAAGAATATAACAAACAATTTGAGTTGATGGTCTGGGTTGGTGTGCCGACAATCCGTACCCCCGGCACACTCGCCACCACCGTGACGTTAAGTGGCCAGGAGTGGGATGTTTACACTAACCCGTCACTTGGCTGGTCATATGTTGCATTCGTAGCGAAGCAGCCGAGTAACAGGGGCACGCTTGACTGGAATGAATTTGTTTACTGGTCACGTGATGTAGGGCCATCATTCGGCGTTCCATACATGAACCCCAACTCCTGCATGGGCGCTATCGAGATTGGCACAGAGACATTCTGGGGTACAGGCACATTTACGCTTAACCGGTTCCAGGTTAACCGCGGCTAAGTGGCGAACGCGTGGGTGTCGCAATAGATCCTCCTGCAAACAGAGGATCTATTGCGATCCGCTGTTGTAGCCATTGAACTTCTGTCATGGGAGGATTGTCCGACTAATTTCCAATTCCGGGCGCCAGCTCAATTCGGGAGTAAATAGATGGGCAATCGATCAAAGCTGCAATTTGCTGGTAGTCAGGGTGCGGAACTCGCGGGGCTGCTGGAGTCGCCAGACGCCGAGCCACTTGCCTATGTGCTTTTCGCACATTGCTTCACTTGCTCGAAAGATGTTGTCGCGGCGTCGCGAATTAGTCGGGCTCTGGTAGGTAGTGGCTATGCGGTGATGCGGTTTGATTTTACCGGGCTGGGTAGCAGTGACGGTGATTTCGCCAATACCAACTTCTCTTCAAATGTGCAGGACCTGGTACTGGCTGCTGACTATCTGCGAACAAACTACAAAGCACCACGGTTGTTGATTGGTCATAGCCTCGGTGGAACGGCAATATTGAAAGCAGCCCACGCAATACCTGAGAGCAAAGGTGTTGTCACCATCGGCTCACCGGCAGATGCAGAGCACGTTGCCAAACAGTTTGCGTGTGATCTGGACGCCATTGAGCGCGACGGTGAGGCAGAGGTTTCACTCGCTGGTCGCATATTTAAAATTCGTAAACAATTCGTTGATGATATTCGTGAAAATAAAGACACGCACGTAAATGAACTGCGTAAGGCACTGCTCGTTCTGCACTCTCCTCTGGATAACACGGTGTCCATAAATCAGGCAGAAAAAATATTTGTAGCTGCTAAACATCCGAAAAGTTTTGTCAGTCTTGGTGACGCTGATCATCTGTTAAGAAAAAAGTCAGATGCAGAATATGTTGCCAACACGATAACCGGCTGGGCCAGTCGTTATGTCCCCGAAACCGCCTCCGCGTCCGTTGATAAGGCAGATCGTGGACACGTTGTTGTTACAGAGCGTGATCTAAAATTTTCCCAGACAGTGACCAGTGATGATCATCAGTGGATAGCAGACGAGCCCACAAGTGTTGGCGGTACCAACTACGGTCCTGATCCTTATGAACATTTGCTGGCGTCATTGGGTACTTGTACTGCGATGACAATGCGAATGTATGCTAATCGCAAACAGTGGCCGGTTGAACGTGTCAGTGTAGAGCTCGGCCACGAACGTGAGCATGGTGAAGACTGTGTTGATTGTGATGAAAATCACAGGCAGATTGATGTGATTAATCGCGTTATAACTATTACGGGTGATCTGACAGAAGATCAAAGGTCGCGCATGATGGATATAGCAGATAAGTGCCCGGTGCATCGCACCCTGCACAATAAGCTTGTTATCAGGACCATGCCGGCAGCGTGACTTTTAAATCCCTTGCTGCTGGAAGTGGAGGGCTATAAACCGTTTATCGGAACTTTAAGCACGGGGTTGCCGTTATCATCAGTCGGTAACTCACCTGCACGCATGTTGACCTGAAGTGCCGGAATAATCAGCTTCGGCATAGAGAGCTGCTTGTCTCGCTCTGTTCGTAATTTAACAAATGCCGCTTTGCTGGTTCCTTCACCAACATGAATGTTTTGGGTGCGTTGTTCCAGTACTGTAGTTTCCCATTGAATGTCCCGACCATTCGGACCGTAGTCGTGACAGATAAACAAACGCATTTCGTCAGGCAGTGACAGAACCTTCTGGATGGAGTCGTACAGTATCTCTGCATCGCCACCGGGGAAGTCTGCGCGCGCAGATCCGCCATCCGGCATAAACAACGTATCTCCAACGAAGGCAGCGTTGCCAATAACATGAACCATACAGGCGGGAGTATGACCCGGGGTACTTATTGCAAAGCCGTCGAGTTTGCCTATCTGGTAGGTATCACCATCGCTGAACAGTTTGTCGAATTGAGAGCCGTCCCTTTGAAACTGCGTGCCTTCGTTAAAAATTTTACCGAACTCATCCTGCACACGGGTAATCTCTTTACCGATTCCGATTTTGCCACCGAGGGCTTCCTGAATATACGGTGCCGCGGATAGATGATCCGCATGTACATGGGTTTCGATTATCCATTCAAGACTGAGGTTGTGCTCTTTGATGTAGGCGATCTGTTTATCGGCGTTATCGTAGTGTGTTCTGCCGGCAGCATAGTCAAAGTCGAGCACTGAATCGATAACCGCGCAAGCTTTGGACGCCGGATCAGCGACGATGTAGCTGATGGTATTTGAGGCCGGGTCAAAAAACGGTTCGACGGTCGGACTTTGTTGCATGTTGACCGGGTAGTTGCTCATGGGTGACTCCTATTGCGGAATTTTATTTTTTAGATATTAGTTCTGGTGTGGTCGCTTTGGAAGCGCTTTTTGCCAGACCTTAATAGCTGATGTTTGGTTGCCCTTGTATATTTGGCTCATGTTTATGGCACTTGTTATTAGCGCTTGTTAGTCGCTCTGGGGCAGTTGCGCGGAAACCTTAGTTATTGGCTTTGGCAATTCCGAGGCCAACCAACATTGCAGGTACAAACCACAAGGGACCAGTGACGCTTTCAAACGCAAAAGGCAGAGCTGTAAGCGCCGGTCCCGGACAAAATCCACCAAGGCCCCAGCCGACCCCGAACATGGCTGCACCAGCAACCAGTCTGTTATCTATATCGGTTCTGGTTGGCCATTGAAATTTTGCACCAAGAAAGGTGCCGGTTCGTTTGCGCAGAAAGTAATAGCCGGGGGCTGTAACAGCAATAGCACCACCCATAACAAACGCCAGGCTGGGATCCCACAGGCCGAAAATGTCGAGAAAGTTTTGTACTTTTGCAGGATTGGTCATGCCGGAGAATAACAATCCAACGCCGAAAATTAGACCGGCGATCAATGCTGTTATTAAATTCATTGTACGGCCCCGATGATATGCCTAACGATATATACCGTAATCGCAGCAGTTAGCATAAAAGTAACGGTGGCAATCAGTGAGCGTGTTGAAAATCTTGACAGACCACAGACACCATGGCCGCTTGTGCAACCATTGCCTGTACCGGTACCAAGGCCGACTACCAACCCCGCTATAACCAGCAGCACTGGATGAGCCACCATAGTGGCTTCTGGTAGTGTGCCAGTCATTATTTTTACTGCTGGTGCAGCGACTAGCAAACCAACGATAAAAGCAGCACTGGTAATGGCTTTGCTCCTGTTAATCGATGGGGGCAACACCTGCGATACGATACCGCTTATTCCAGCGATTTGGCCGTTGGTTGCCATCAATACAAGGGCCGCTAAACCGATCAGCATCCCGCCAATGAGTGACAAGAGTGGTGTAAATTCTGTTTGCATAGATAACTCAAAAATTTTTTGATACGCGTAAGAATAGACGATTAAGCCGATGCAATCGACCCGACCATACTTCAGGGGTAGCTGTGTTCCTGTGGCGTCAACTGTATCAAGCGTTAACACGGGATACATTAAGGCAGTAAGAGTCTGTCTGTTGGCGCCAGTAGTACGCTGACGACATAACTGACCCATCCGGTTTACCAGCGCGTTGCTTTGGTCTACATTGATTCCATGAAAACCGGCCATCTACAAACTGTGATGCAACAGTGGCGTCATGATTTTCACCAGAATCCCGAACTGGGTTTTGATGAACACCGCACTGCGGCACGTGTCGCCTCTCTGCTGGAGTCATTCGGCATTGAAACACATACCGGCATAGGGCAGACCGGTGTGGTCGGTGTGCTGCAGCGAGGAAATGGTACTGCAAGCATTGGCCTTCGTGCAGACATGGACGCGTTGCCGATCGATGAGATCAGTGACTGTGCGTATCGGTCCAGAGTCAAAGATGTCATGCATGCCTGTGGTCATGACGGTCATACTGCAATGCTGCTCGGAGCTGCCAGGTATCTCGCAGAGTCCGGTGATTTCAGTGGTCGTGTCGTGTTTATCTTTCAGCCTAATGAAGAGCACGGTTTTGGTGCAGCAGCGATGATTGAGGACGGCTTGTTCAGGCAACACCCGGTCGACGCCGTATATGGCATGCATAATATTCCTGGAATGCAGACGGGTACTTTCGCAACCAGAGCCGGGCCGGTAACAGCAAGTGAAAGCCTGTTTGAGATCAGCATCAGTGCCCGTGGTGGTCACGCAGCACTTCCGCATATGGGTGTAGACGCGATAGTGGTTGGATCAGAGATTGTCTCGGCGTTGCAGACAATAGTGTCGCGCAAGCTTAATCCCGGTTTAAACGGTGTGGTATCGGTTACTGAATTCAGTAGCGATGGCAAACGTAACGTGCTGCCGGGCAATGCTGTACTTAGCGGTGATGCGCGCGCACTCACCCCTGAGATAAACGAGATCATCGAAGCGCGTATGCGGCAGATTGTCGAGGGTATCTGTCTGGCGCATGATGTCGAGGGTAAGGTTAGTTACAAGACAGTATTCCCGGCTACCATCAACGATGCCGGATGCGCGTCCCGCGCCAGCAACGCAGCGCGGTCATTGCTGGGTGATGTTGCAGTCGATGGAGAATGCGAGCCAAAGTTGTTTTCTGAAGATTTTGCGCACATGGCCACAGCGCAGCAGGGTTGCTACGTGATGATGGGTAATGGTACCAACGGCAGTCACAGCAGGCCGCTGCATTCAGCAGATTACGACTTCAATGATGAGCTTTTGTCCATCGGTTCGTCGTACTGGGTGAGTTTGATTGAGCAGGAATTGCCGAAGCAGCAACCGTAGGTTCATTCTTATCTTGCGTGCGCTATAGATTTGATTGCAGCCGACATGGGAGTCGCGAAACTCTTTGTGTTGGTCGCGAGCGTTGCTATTTAGTTCTAATGCGGTCGTGTATCCCCGATCTTCGGTGCAGTACACTAAGGATTCTATGATAAGTTTCACGATTGGTTCGTTATTGGGTTAACGGCCGCCAAACTAATGGAAATCCGTTTGAGATGACACGCTTTTCCGCCTGGAGTGTATTCCGTAATGGTCTCAGTGGTCAGTCCGGCTGGACTCGCCAGTGGCGTGACCCTGAACCTAAAAAACAATATGACATTGTCATTGTTGGTGGGGGCTTGCATGGTTTGGCAACGGCGTACTACCTCGCTAAAAATCACGGCCAGAAGAACATTGCGGTAGTTGAAAAAGGCTGGCTTGGTGGTGGTAATGCCGGGCGTAATACCACCATCGTGCGTTCGAATTATTTTCTACCCGGCAATCGTGAATTCTACGAACACTCACTGAAACTGTGGGAAGAACTCAGCCATGATCTGAACTACAACGTTATGTTCAGTCAGCGATCGCATATTGCATTACTTCATAGTCCTGCTGCCATTGACGGTGCTGCTCGTCGTTACAACACGATGCGACTTACCGGAACTCCTGATGCGGAAATCTGGGATCTTGAAAAGTTAAAACAAGAGGTCCCCCATCTTAACTATGGGCCAGATGCGCGTTTTCCTATTCGCGGAGCGGCAGTGCAGAAACGTGCGGGTACTGCACGACATGATGCGGTAGCGTGGGGTTATGCACGCGCGGCAGATTCGTTGGGAGTTGATATTCTGCAGAACTGTGAAGTTACCGCCACCACCCGATCGGGTGATGAGATAACCAGTATCACAACTTCACGTGGTGAGATAAAAGCTAAAAAAGTTGGCTTTGCCGTAGCTGGTAATACTTCCCGTTTGTGGCAGATGGCCGGGTTTAACACATTGCCTATCGAGTCGCACAAGTTGCAGGCGTTTGTCAGTGAACCGCTTAAGCCTCTGCTTGATCAGGTGGTGGTGTTTGGCGTTGGCGGCGCACATTTCTATATTTCGCAATCAGACAAAGGCGGGATGGTTTTCGGTGGCGACATAGACTGGTATAAGTCTTATGCGCAACGCGGCAATCTGCCGATTGTGCAGGATGTTGCCGAGTGTGCGATTTCTATATTACCGTGCCTGGGCAGAGTACGGTTGCTGCGCCACTGGTCCGGGGTGATGGACATGTCGATGGATGGATCACCGTTTATTTGTAAAACACCATTGCGTAATTTATATCTCAATGCAGGTTGGAACTACGGTGGTTTCAAAGCCAGCCCGGCATCCGGTTGGTACTTTGCTGACCTGATTGCGAACGATCGCCCGCATGAAACAATAGAGCACTTTAATCTTGAGCGATTTGCGCAAGGTGTGATTCTTGATGAACGCGGCGCCGGTCCGGATCCAAAGCTCCATGGATAATCGTTCCATAGATAAATGCCGCATGAAAAATAAACCCGCAGTGACTGTCGTTGGCAGGAAGAGAAAATGATTCGTATCAATTGTCCGTTCTGCGGAGAAAGAGATCATAGCGAGTTCAGTTATGGTGGTGACGGCAGCATTGTCTACCCTGCACTTGACGCTCCGGTGGAAGAATGGGTTGAAGCAGTCTTTCAACGTGAAAACATTCGCGGTGTGCAAACAGAGAGTTGGCAGCACGTCAGTGGATGTCGGCAGTGGATACTGGTTGAGCGCGACACAATGACGCATGAGATTCATTCGGTTCGGGCTGCCCATGAGGGTGTTGCAAAAGTACTGGAGGCAGGCAAGTGAGTGCTTCCAGATTGCCAGACGGCGGGCGTATAGATCGCTCAACTCCGGTTAACTTTAAGTGGGACAAGCAAAATTTTTCAGGCTTTGCAGGAGATACGCTTGCGTCTGCACTAATTGCCAGTGGCGAAACGATTTTCGGTCGAAGTTTTAAATATCATCGACCCCGCGGGGTGATGTCTGCCGGCGTTGAAGAGTCTGGCGCTATCGTTACTGTTGGCCGTGATGACAGGCGTGATCCGAATGTGAAAGCCACCACTCAGGAGATATACGAAGGGCTCAATGCAAGCGGCCAAAATGCCTGGCCGAACGTGCGCACTGATATCGGTGCGGTAAACAATCTGATGTCTCGATTCTTTTCTGCAGGTTTCTACTACAAAACCTTTATGGGTATCCCTCCGATGGAGTGGGGCAAAGGTACCGGCATCTGGATGCAGTATGAAAAGCTGATCCGCAAAGCGGCCGGTATGGGAGTCGCTTCACGCGAGCCTGATCCCGATACCTATGAACACGGCCATCGATTCTGTGATGTATTGGTGGTGGGCTCGGGGCCGGCCGGACTCGCCGCGGCAGTGAAAGCATCGCTGGCGGGTCTCGATGTGTTGCTGGTGGAGCAGGATTTCGAATTAGGTGGTGATTATCTTAACCAATCGACGCCGGAAGCGGAACTAACGCGTACAGCTGCACTTAAGGCACTTAAAGAAGCAGGTGCAACAGTGATGACTCGAACCTCTGCTTTCGGCCTGTACGACTACGGCGTTGCGGGTTTGCTTGAGCGGGTGACAGATCATCTGGCTGATCCACCACAACATACACCACGACAGCGTTTTTTAACCGTACGTGCAAAGCATACAATTCTCGCTACCGGGGCACTGGAGCGTTCGATTGCGTTTGGTAACAATGATATGCCTGGCATTATGACTGCTGCCGCTGGTGCCACTTATGTCAATCGCTATGGCGTTTTACCCGGTAACCAGGTTGTGGTTGCGACCAGCAATGATTCAGCTTTCACTGCTGCGATAGCAATGGCGAAAGCCGGTGCTTCAGTGACATTGCTGGATGCACGTGAATCTTTGCCAGGTGGTGCTGCTAAACTACTCGAGTCACATGGCGTTAACCTCAAATCCGGTAGTACCGTGTTAGAGGCGCATGGCAGAAAAGGCATTAGCAATCTTGAGCTGGCCGTCAAAAGTTCAAATGGCTGGTCTGCAGGCGAGACACTGGACTGCAATCTGTTAATGCTTTCCGGCGGGTGGTCGCCGGTAGTTAATCTGTTATCGCACCGGGGTGTCAGGCCCGTATGGGATTCGCAGAACCTGTGCTTTGTTTCCCCTGGACATGATGAACCCATTCAAATGGCGGGGTCTGCCAACGCTGTCTGGCATACAGAAGATTGTGAGGCGTCAGGTGCGGCGGCTGCTGATAGTGCAATTGCCGCTATTAACAATCAGACGACGTCAATCGTGGTGCCCGCAACGGGTGGATGGGAGTCTCCAATAGAGCCTTTGTATGAGGTCACTGTGGAGGGCAGAAAGCTCAAGAGCTTTATTGATCCGCAGCATGATGTAACTGCAGATGATGTAAGACTCGCGCATCAGGAAGGGTTTGTTTCAGTGGAGCATCTAAAGCGTTATACAACGCTCGGTATGGCGACTGATCAGGGCAAGATGGGTAATATTATCGGGCTTGCTTTAATGGCTGAGGCGCTTGGTCGCGACATACCTGAAGTCGGCACAACTACCTTTCGACCCCCTTATACGCCGATCAGCCTCGGTGCACTGACTGGCAGGGGCAAGGGAGCCCATTTCAAACCGTTGCGAAGAACACCGATACACGAGTGGAATCTGGCTCACGGTGCGACCATGACGGAAGCCGGCTTATGGCAGAGGCCATGGTACTTTGCACGTAAGGGTGAGGGGATTACCGAAGCTTACATACGTGAGACGATCACTACCCGGGAATCGGTTGGTCTGGTTGATGTCACATCACTCGGTAAAATTGCCATACAAGGGCCTGACGCAACTGAATTCATCAATCGTATTTACAGCAACGCTTTTGCGAAGCTGCCTATCGGTAAAGCCCGCTACGGCATCATGCTGCGCGATGACGGTATTGTGATGGATGATGGCACGACGTGGCGATTCAGTGATACGGACTATTTCATGACCACGACCACGGCGCATGCGGCCAAAGTGATGGTGTGGCTCGAAGAGCTGTTGCAAACACGCTGGTCTCACTTAAAAGTGCATGTCACGTCTGTGTCTGAACAGTGGGCAGGTTCTGCAGTTGCGGGACCGAAATCACGAGATGTACTTAGTGCCTGTGTGGAAGATGCAACTACCGTCACCAACGACGCACTGCCTTTTATGGGTGTAATAGAAACCCGCCTAAAAAACGGTGCTCCGTGCAGGATTGCGCGTATTAGTTTTTCAGGTGAGATGGCTTACGAGATGTATGTCGGGTCAGATTACGCTGAAAGCATGATGGACCTTTTGTGGGAATCGACACAAACATTTGATGGATGCTTATATGGAACTGAAGCACTCGGTGCGCTGCGTATAGAGAAAGGCCATGTCACAGGTGTTGAGCTGGATGGGCGCGTCACAATAGAAGACGCTGGTTTGGGTGCGATGGTGTCAGATAAAAAATCCTACATTGGCAGCGCACTGCGAAAACGGCCCGATCTAAATAGAGTGGATCGTCCCCAACTGGTTGGCATTGTGCCCAAAGATCGATCAGAAACGTTTAAAGCCGGTTCGGTACTTTGTGCAGAAGATAAATTAGAGGGGCACGGCGAAGGTTGGATAACCGCTGTCACCCACTCACCATCCATGGGCCACTGGATCGGTCTGGGTTATATAAAAGGCGGATACAACGAGTGGTCAGGTAAAACGGTTGTTGCAGCAGATCCGGTTCGTCGCGGTAATGTTGATGTAGAGATTATTTCACCACACATGGTGGACCCGAGCGGGGAGAGAATGCGTGGTTGAATCAACGCCTCAAGTTAAACGCGTATCTGCTTTGGCAGGACACTATAAGCCCGTTTCGTCTGAACGGGTGGGTGTTACGTTACAAGAGATTCGCGATCTGACGCTTTGGCAGTTAGCAGTATGGCCGGATAGTTTATCCAGTACTGCGGCGCAGGTGGCAGATAGTTTCGGAATAGCTTCTGTGCCCGATTTCTGTAGCAGCGGGACCAGTGGCAATATTTCAATGTTGCGGATAGAACCGTGCAAGTTCTGGATTGTCGGTTCAGCGCTTTCGGAAATTGATTCCAGTAAGGGTGCGGTGATTGATTTATCGCACTCGCGAACCCACGTAAGAGTAACCGGGGCCGACGCCACCACTGTATTAAACAGTTATCTGCCTCTGGATCTGCGTGAGCGGTCATTCCCGGCAGGTGGGGTAGCGTCGACGGCTTTTCACCATGTCGGCATTACACTTTGGCGTTCAGAGCACGGCTATGAGTTGTTCCTGCCGCGTGGTTTTGCCGTTTCTTTGTGGGAGCTTTTATGTGAGGCTTCAGAGCAGTATGGTCTGTCTGTGAATGATAGGTTGTAAAGTTGGCGCTGAAGATTCTGACATTTAGCTATTTTATGAATTACTGCCGCAGCTATTCTGCTTGTGATTTTTTCTTCAAACTTACGATCTGACTGACAACATCACCTGCTTTTCTAACCCAGGGATCATATGATTCAGCTATCTCAGGAAGACCCTCCAATACAGTCATTGCTTCATCGTAGCTGTTATATACACCACCCGCAATGCCATAAACTGGCCGGCCAGAGAGTGTTTCGTCATACTGAAAAATACCAATCTGATCGCCGTATTGAATTGCCGGAGTGGATGTCTCTAGTGACCTAAGGTTAGTCGATGCATCATATTGGATAACGTACTGTGACGGATTAAGGTTAAGTATCCAGGAATCATCCAGAAATTTACTGATTTTGGTGTCGTTGTCTAAACCGTCTTGTGTTGTCGTTACATTGTGAGACGGATGAAGAGCTTTTGTATCTGCTTCAAATCCTTTGGATTGCTTGAAATCCAATGCGGGTTCGACTTTCTTGACGATACCTTTCTTCGCATTGGCTTGTACGATCGGCGAGTTAGTCGCCCGATCATTCGGTGACTGGGTTGCTTTGCTTACACTTTGCACTTTATCCCTTTGAGCTACCCGTTCTGGTTCGTTTGGCTTGTTAAACCAGCTGTAGGTCGCTATGGAGATTGTTACTACTACAACGAAGATCAAAAGAAGTTCTGCCAGACTCAAGAATGTGTCAATGGCGAATATCAGGATGGGCTTGTCGTAGCGGTTCTCGTTTCTGAAGCGCCTATAACGTCTGCCAGGATTGTTGATCAAACCCATAAGTGCTTGTTAGTAAGTCAATCGGGGATCCTGATTATAAAGGTAACCGCCTTGATAGATAGTATGCGTGGTGAGGTCTGGTGGTACCGGGTAGCTGGCTGACCTGCTCGGTACTAAGTCGTTGTGAAGGTTGTTCAAGGAGCATTGAGCACGCGATCACTTAAGTGAGATGCTGGCGCACACTACGTGTCTACACGCTGCGGCGGTTTATACTCGCACTCAGAACATAGCAGAGTCTTTCAGAGCTGACTAAAGACTAGACAGAAGTGTAAAGATTACCCAGGCAATTGCTCCGATCAGTGCCAGCTTGAGCAAGTTGATGCAAGTATCGCAAAAGAAAATGAGTAGTGGACTATCGTACTGATTTTCGTAACGAAAGCGTCGATAAGGTCTGCCGAATCGGCGAAGAGATACGTGGAACATTTGGGATCCTTCCTTGTCCTTTTCCGTAAAATCAAAATAGCCTATATTGCTGGCGAAGCCAAGTATAGGCTGGTGGTGCCGGTGGTTTTTCCAAGTTCAAGATGATATGTCTACTTGGGGCTGCCGTTTGAAAAGTGGTAATAGTGCACCCGTGGCCCGATGCTACCTTAAGATCAAAGTTTCGTATTTCAAATGCGCCAAGGCGTGGGTCGATATTCAGCGTTACCTTTCGTAACAAATCGAGATTAGCCTCAAAGTGATACCTTGAAATAGAAGTGCTGGTTTAACTAATTAATTGTATTTAATAGAAAAATTCCGATTTGGACGGAGTGTACCGAACCCATCTATCATGTGACACATCAGGCTGGAGGCATATGGCCTGTGAAAATATTTGCAGCGACGGCTGCTAATTCATAATTATTCAACGGGCCCGCTCCCGGAGGAGACAAAGAGACAATGAGTTCAGATAAGACTCCACTAAATATTCCGCTTTCCAGACGTTCTGTTTTGAAAGCAAGTGCTGCATCAGCTGCGGTTGTAACAGCACCAATGATCATTCCGAGCAGCGCCTATGGCTACGCCAATGAGCCGAAAGGTGATTCGGTCACGCTCGGTTTCAACGTTCCACAAAGTGGTGCTTACGCCGATGAGGGTGCTGACGAACTGCGCGCTTATGAGCTGGCTGTAGAACACCTCAATGGTGACGGCGACGGCGGCATGATGAATACGTTTTCTTCAAAAGCGCTTCGTGGAAGCGGTATCCTGGGACGTAAAGTTGAATTTGTAACCGGTGATACACAGACCAAGCCGGATGCTGCTCGTGCTTCTGCAAGATCAATGATCGAGAAAGATGGTGCGGTAATGATCACTGGTGGTTCTTCATCCGGTGTGGCGGTAGCCGTACAGGGTTTGTGTCAGGAAGCAGGCGTGATCTTCATGGCCGGTCTGACTCACTCAAATGACACCACGGGTAAAGACAAGAAAGCCAACGGTTTTCGTCACTTCTTTAACTCGTATATGTCTGGTGCAGCACTCGCGCCGATCCTGGGTGAAGCCTATGGTAAAGAGCGTCGCGCTTATCACCTGACAGCTGACTACAACTGGGGTTACACCACTGAAGAAGCCGTTCGTACCTCAACCGAGGCGATGGGCTGGGAAACAGTTGCAGCGGTTAAAACACCACTGACACAGACTGACTTCTCTTCCTATGTTGCTCCTGTTCAGGCTTCTGGCGCTGACGTATTGGTTCTTAACCACTACGGCGCAAACATGGTTAACTCACTGACATCAGCAGTGCAGTTTGGATTGCGTAATGCACAAGCTAACGGTCACAACTTTGAAATCATCGTACCACTTTACTCTCGTCTGATGGCGAAAGGCGCGGGCGAAAACGTCAAAGGCATCTTCGGTTCAACCAACTGGCACTGGTCACTGCAGGACGAAGGCTCTAAAGCTTTCGTTAAGTCATTCGGCGAAAAGTATGGCTTCCCGCCTAGTCAGGCTGCGCACACTTGTTATGTGCAGGCACTGCTCTATGCAGATGCTGTTGAGCGTGCCGGTACTCACGATCCTTGTGGTGTTGCAGGCGCTCTTGAAGGTTTTGAGTTTGACGGTCTGGGCAATGGTCCTACGCTGTATCGCGCGGAAGATCACCAGTGCTTCAAGGACGTCCTTGTCGTGAAAGGTAAAGAGAACCCGACTTCAGAGTTCGATTTACTTGAGATCGTTGAGGTGACTCCTGCATCCAAGGTGACCTATGACGCGTCAATCTTTGGCGGCGAGCTGGGTACCTGTAACTCTGGTGCGTAAGCCGGCGTTGTAGACATGCGCCGGTGCGGAGTATCCGTGCCGGCGCATTTTTAGATTTTATTCACCCGGCAGTTGTCGATTCCCGGGTTCAACCGCAAGACATACCATGGAACTCTCTGCTCTTCTGCTTCAGGTCCTGAATGGACTGGATAAAGGCAGCGCCTACGCATTGATTGCATTGGGGCTGACACTGATATTCGGCACACTGGGCGTGGTCAATTTTGCCCACGGTGCGTTATTTATGATTGGTGCTTTTTGTTCGGTGACAGTACAGAGGCTGTTGTCGCTTTCCACCGTCACACTGGATGAGACCAAAACAGATTTTCTTGGCAGACCCCTTGAAGTCAAGACGCCTTATGTCGAGTCGTGGTTCGGGGAAAGCGTTGGTCAGGCAATGATCGACTGGTCTGTACCGCTCGCCATTCTGCTGGCTATACCGGTGATGTTGCTGATCGGTTTTGTGATGGAACGCGGGCTGATAAAACACTTCTACAAGCGACCGCACTCAGATCAGATACTGGTAACTTTCGGGCTTGCGATTGTTTTGCAGGAAATTATTAAAGCGTACTTTGGTGCAAACCAGATTCCGGCACCGGCGCCTTCAATGTTTATCGGGTCTTTTGATTTTGGTCAGCTGGTCGGGTTTGATCCAGGTGTACTGATGTATCCGTACTGGCGTATCGTGTATTTTCTCTTTGCGATGCTGGTTATTGCTGCCGTATTTGCGTTCCTGCAATTTACTACCTTCGGCATGGTAGTGCGTGCCGGTATGGCTGATCGGGAAACTGTAGGGCTGCTCGGCATCAATATCGATAAACGCTTTACGATTATGTTTGGTATTGCAGCCGCCGTGGCCGGGCTTGCAGGTGTGATGTATACACCGATCAACTCCCCGAGTTACACGTTCGGAATGGATTTTCTGGTGATCTCGTTTGTGGTGGTTGTGGTTGGGGGCATGGGTTCGCTCGGTGGAGCGGTGCTGGCAGGTTTTGTACTCGGTATTCTGGAGAGCTTTGCTTCCATGCGAGAGGTGATCGAATTCATACCCGGCATCAATCAGGTAGTTATCTATCTGGCTGCCGTATTAATTCTATTGGCGAGACCGCGCGGTTTGCTTGGTCGCAAAGGCGTGATGGAGAGCTGATACGTGTTAGGTCTAAACAGAAACGATTTCCTGATGCTGCTGTTTGTATTTGTACTGGTTGCGGCGGCACCGATATTTCTGAACCCTTTTCCCGAGGGTTCAACGTTTGCGCAGTTTAATGCCGGTTATCCAGACTTGATGCAGCGATTTCTTATCTTTGGCATATTCGCCATCGGTTTTAATATCCTGTTTGGTCTGACTGGCTATTTGAGTTTCGGGCATGCAGCCTTCCTCGGTGCCGGGTCTTATGCAGGTGTCTGGATGTTAAAGCTACTGACGATCAACGTCATACCTGCCATCGTGGTCTCAACCATTGTTGCAGGTGTGTTCTCGTTGATGATCGGATACATCTCACTGCGTCGCTCGGGGATTTACTTTTCTATTCTCACACTGGCATTTGCGCAAATGTCTTTTGCTCTGGCGGCATCGGTACTCACACCAATTACGGGTGGTGAAACCGGTCTGCAAACAACGCTGAGCGATCCGCGCATTCTAGATGGCGCAGCTGCCGGAACCGGTAACATTCCAGCGCCATCGCTGTTTGGCCTGGAAATGGGTCACAGCTGGAAGGTCGCTGTTGGTGACTGGTTGTGGACGTTTAACGTTGGCTACTATCTCTGCGCGTTTGTACTGATGATTGTGTTTTATATTTCGATCCGTATTTTCCGCTCACCTTTTGGCATGATGCTCAAAGCCATCAAATCAAACAACGAGCGTTTGAGTTATACCGGTATCAGCCCGCGTCCGTATACATTGGCAGCATTTGTTATCTCCGGTATGTATGCGGGTCTTGCCGGTGGTCTGATGGTTTCGATGGACCCGTTAGCCGGTGCTGAACGTATGCAGTGGACTGCCTCGGGTGAGGTCGTACTGATGACCATTCTGGGCGGTGTCGGTACGGTGGTAGGGCCGGTGCTCGGGGCCGGGATTATCAAATACTTTGAGAACATCTTTTCAAAAATCAACGACGGCTTACTCGAACAGTGGTTTGCTTTTATGCCTGACGGTCTTGCGGATTTTATGGTCACCATCGTTCACCCGTTCGTCGGCAAGGGCTGGCATCTGTCGCTTGGTCTCATGTTTATGCTCGTGGTGATATTCCTGCCGGGTGGTTTGGTCGGTGGTGTTACCGGCTTGTTTCGTCGTCTGTTTCGCAGACGGTCACATTAGGAGAGAACCATGACAGTTGCTCTTGAAGTGAAAGGCGTAAACAAGCGGTTTGGTGGCCTGCAGGCCCTGAACGACGTTAACCTGCTTGTTGATGAAGGTCGCATACATGCCATCATCGGGCCCAACGGGGCAGGTAAATCGACGCTTTTAAACTGCTTTGTTGGCAAGCTCAAGCCCGATAGCGGCACCGTGCTGTTTAACGGTCAGAATTTAATCGGACGTCTGCCACATCAGATTAATCAGGCCGGTGTCTCGCGTGTATTTCAAACGCCGGAAATTTTTTCTGACTTAACGGTGCTTGAGAACGTAATGATTCCGGCGCTGGCACATCGTGATGGAATTTTTGAACTTAATGCGCTTAGGCCCTTGCGTCGGGAAACCGATATTCGCACCAAAGCGGTCGATGTACTTGAAGACCTCGGCATGGAAGACAAGCTCGATATGACTGCAGCATCCATGTCCCGCGGTGACAAACGTCGTCTTGAGATGGCCATGGGGCTGGTGCAGGAGCCCAAGCTTTTATTACTGGATGAACCCACCGCAGGCATGAGCCGTGCTGATACCAACAACACGATTGATGTACTAAAGCACATTGGTGACAGCAGAGGCATCACAATGATCATCATCGAACACGATATGCATGTGGTATTCAGTCTTGCAGACAAAATAAGCGTGCTCGCGCAAGGTACTGTGATCGCCGAGGATATTCCGCAGAATATTAAAGGTAACCCGAAGGTTCAGGAAGCTTATCTTGGAGGTGCACATTGAGCGCCGCACATCACAATCAGAATCCTTCACGGGAATATTTCAGCTGTAATGATATTCACTCGTACTATGGCGAAAGCTATATCGTACAGGGTGTTAGTTTTACGATCCGTGAGGGAGAGATACTTGCACTGTTAGGGCGTAACGGTGCCGGCAAGTCTTCAACGCTGCGCACAATCTCAAGACTGGATGAGCCGGAGTTACAGCAAGGTGAAATCTGGCTTGACGGCAAGCCGCTACACGAGATGAAAAGTCATGAAGCGGCGGTTGCAGGTGTTGGAATGGTACCGGAGGATCGTCGGATTATTCCCGGCCTCACCGTTGAAGAGAACATTAAACTTGCACAAATCGTTGAGCCGGTAGGGTGGTCTATCGAGCAGATCTATGAGTTATTTCCGCGGCTCGGCGAGCGCCGAAAGCAGGAAGGGGTGACGCTTTCGGGTGGTGAACAACAAATGCTTGCCATCGGTCGAGCGCTTTCCCGTGACATCAAGCTATTGTTGCTTGATGAGCCCTATGAGGGACTTGCACCGGTAATTGTGCAGGAGATTGAAAAGACGCTGCAGTACATCCGTGAACAGGGTATGACGACCATTATCGTAGAGCAGAATGCGGTAGCCGCGCTAAAGCTTGCAGATAGAGCCGTTATTCTTGATACAGGCCAGCTGGTTTATGAAGGTTCTGCGCAGGAAGTGCTTGAAAACGAACAGTTGCGTCACGAGTATCTGGCGATTTAGACCGCGATGTAGCCATGTGTCACTAAGCTTGTGTTATTGAGCTTTTTAATAAGACAAAGGAAGCGCCTTTTACCGGATACAGGCATCGATAATTTCTATCGGATGCCAAACCTTTACATCTGAATGATCTGCTATTTGTTTGCGGCAGCTAAAACCATTGCTGACTACCCGGGTATCCGCGTCACAACTCGAAACCGCGCCGGCAAGACTTCTTTGATACAGCTTATCACCGATATGTCCGGTCTGTTCCCGCAATCCGTAAACACCTGCCATGCCGCAGCAACCGGCCTCGGGTTCAAGTAATTCATCGAAGCATTGATTCATCCAGTCTCGCTCTGATGAGGAGCCGGACTTGCTATGGCAGTGCAGATGCATGATGCCACTGGCGATTTTTTTGTCCGGCGTAATGTTCTGGTTATTGAGAAAGTCGGTTAACGTCATCGTGCGGAATGCCAGATCAAGTGCATCTTGATTGTCTGGAAACACTCGTTGCAATTCATCCTGAAATACGGAAAGACATGAGGGTTCAAGTACAACAACTTTTGAGTTGGACGGTAGAGTACTGTAGAAATTTTCAATAATTGAATGTAGTTCTGCTTTGGCCTCTTTCAGAAAGCCGTTCTCATACAATGGCCTGCCACAACAAAAGTGCCTTTTAGCAACATAGACCTGAAACCCACATCGCTGCAGTAGTGAAACGGCTGTCTTTAATATGTGAGGATGGTAGGCATTGTTGATACTGTCTGCCCAGACTACAACGGGTACGTCACTGTCTGAGCCGAATTTATAAAACGAGTTGTCCTCTGATGATGCGGAACCGGACAGTGACGCTTTAAACGGTCTGACATCAAGCTTTGGCAGTTCTCTGTCTTTGCGTATACCGAGCCTTGATTTTAACAACCTGCCTGTGAAACCACTCTGCAGAAAGTTGAACAGGCGCGGTGCTCGTGACATTGCCGGCAACCATTTTCCTGCTTTGCCGAACATGTGATGATGAAGCGGGTGTCTGTTGTACTTGTAGTGCTGACTCATGAACTCGGCTTTAAATGCAGCAATATCGACATGTGTCGGGCACTCGGTTTTACAGGCTTTACACGACAGACAATGTTCCAGTGATTCGGCTATGTCTTTGTTATTAAAGCCCTCTGGAATCAGTTCTCCTCGCAGTAGTTCATGGAGTAAATGCGCGCGTCCGCGAGTGGAGAATCGTTCTTCACCGGTCGCCTGGTAGCTGGGGCACATCGCACCTGAATGTGCACGACATTTGCCCATACCGATACACCGCTCGGTACTGCGCCCGAAACTACCGGCATCTTCTGTAAAGTGCAGTACGCTATCGATTTCAGGTGTTTTATATGCAGGGCCCAGTCTCAGGTTCTCGTCCATTCGATACGCGTCGATTAATTTACCCGGGTTCATCATTCGGTCCGGATCCCAGGCAGCTTTGAATCGTCTGAAGGCTTCCATCAATCTGTCACCGAACATAATGGGTAAAAATTCAGCTTTTGCCTGACCATCCCCGTGCTCGCCCGACAGAGACCCGTTGTATTTCACCACCAGCTCGGCAATGTCCTTGCTGAAGCGACGCCATTTCGCAACACCGGCATCACTTCGGGTGTCGAAGGTCATTCTTGCGTGAATACACCCATCGCCAAAGTGACCGTAAAGGCTGGTTTTATAATCATAGCGATCAACCAATGCATACAGCTCACGGAGGTAGTCGCCGAGCTGCATTGGATCGACGGCGGTATCTTCCCAGCCGACCACAGGATCGACATCGCCCGGGTTGAGTGCCAGTGCGGTAGCGGATGCGCCTTGTTCCCGTATGCTCCAGATGTCGGCGACTTCGTTTGCATCTATTACTGATTTCAAGCCGGTAACCGTGGCTTCGCTATTCATGGCCTTTGCGAATGCATTACAGCGTTGATCCAGGTCAGCATTTGTATCTGCAGCGATTTCTATCAATAACCAGGCTTTTCCTGGTGGCAACAGTGCGACTTCCTTTTGTTTTAAGTTTCTGTCGTTTAGACCACCGATAATGTTCCAGTCCAACCCCTCCATTGCGATCGGTGAAAACTGCATGACTGACGGCACGATATCACCTGCGTTAAAAATATCTGCAAACCCCAGTACGAAGAGTCGTTTGTACTTCGGGTTTTCAATTAACGCGACTCTGGCCTTCAGGACACTGACGCATGTACCCTCAGAGCCAACCAGAGCACGTGCGACGTTAAAGCCGTTCTCTGGCAATAGCTGATCAAGGTTGTAGCCGGATACCCGTCGCTTAATAGTGGGATAGCGTTGTCGAATCTCGTCTGCATACTCGTCACGTATGGCTTTTAATTCTTTATAAATAGAAGCCTTTGAATCGTTTCCCGCAATGATCTTGTCGAGCTCGGCTTCAGATGTGGGGCCGACAGTGAAGGAATCACCACAGGTGGTTAACACTTCAAGCTCAAGGACGTTCTCAACAGTTTTACCTGCAAGCATTGAATGCGGACCACAAGAGTTATTGCCGATCATGCCACCGAGCGTACAACGGCTATGCGTGGCAGGATCAGGTCCGAAAGTAAGGCCGTGAATTTCTGCTGCCGCCTTCAGTGAATCGCAGACAATACCCGGCTGTATGTCCGCAGTTCTGCTTTCAATATCTATTGAGAGCACCTGATTCATAAAACGAGAGCAATCGAGGATCACCGCTTCGTTGACTGTCTGGCCGTTCTGCGAAGTACCCGCACCTCGCATTAACACAGGGACATTATGTGATTTACAGAGTCTGATGACGGTCTTGATATCGTCTGCCGAACGAGGGAAGACAACACCGAGTGGCACCTGGCGATAGTTAGAGGCATCACTGGTATACAGCGCAATACCAGCTGCGGAAAAATCGATCTCACCGGCAACTTCGTTTTGTAGTTTCTGATGCAGATCCTGCAGTTCAGAGTGATAGATTTCAACAGCGTTCATCTTTGATCCGGCGTAGATTTTGATCAAGCGCAGCGGCAAGTACTGCGGGTTGATTGATTGTGGTCCTGTGCCTTGTTGAGGGTACCTTCTTTCACCGGATGTTGCTAAGAGATCTGGCCTAAAAGTCAGTGATTCAACTAGTGGTTGCGGTACTATTGGCGGGAGAGAAAACAGGCGGACCAACCATGACCCTTTATTCGATTGGCGATAAATCGCCAAAAATTGCTCCTGATGCATGGATAGCACCCGATGCTACCGTGATAGGCAATGTGGAACTGCAAGCCAAAACCAGTGTCTGGTTTGGAGCTGTGATCCGCGGAGACAATGATTCGATTACCATCGGTGAGGGTAGCAATATTCAGGATGGCGCGGTGCTGCACATTGACCCTGGTTTTCCATTGACGCTTGAAAAGAATGTCACGATAGGGCACAAGGTCATGTTGCATGGTTGTACAGTTAAAGAGCAGTCACTGATTGGTATTGGCAGCATCCTTCTGAACGGATGTGTTATTGGCAGGAGATCACTGGTTGGCGCTAACACGCTAATCCCTGAAGGCAAAGAGTATCCAGACGGTGTGTTGATTCTTGGTTCCCCGGGCAAAGTGGTCCGTGAGCTGACGGAAGAAGAGCAGGGTGGTTTGATCCGTTTCTCTGAACACTACATGCGCCATTCCGAGAATTACAAAAATAATCTTGTGGCCTTGTCTCAGACCTAAGCTTCCCAGACTTAACAGCATAATAACGATCAGTACAGGAATACGCATGTCATCAGAATATAACCAGCCGCTAGGCGGTAATGAAATGCCAAGGTTTGCCGGTCCGGGTACCTTTATGCGGTTGCCGTCTGCAGAATCTGCAGCATCTCTTGATGCGGCCATTATCGGCATACCGATGGATATCGGCACCAGCTGGCGTTCAGGTACACGCTTCGGTCCGAAACAGGTACGTGCAGAAAGTAACATGCTGAGACCCTACAATATGTGGACGCGAGCAGCGCCGTTTGAACATATGCAGGTTGCTGATATTGGTGATGTACCGATTAATACGTTTAATCTGCTTGATGCGGTTGATCGAATCACGGCATTTTATGATGACGTATTGCAGCACGATGTTGTGCCGGTCTCTATCGGTGGTGACCACACAATGACCCTGCCTATCCTGCGTTCAATACACAAAAAGCACGGTAAAGTGGCGTTGATCCATGTTGATGCGCATGCAGATATCAATGAGCACATGTTTGGCAGCGAGATAGCGCACGGTACCCCCTTCAGACGTGCCTATGAAGAAGGTTTGATTGATGCACGCCATACTTATCAGATCGGATTACGTGGTACCGGTTACTCTGCTGAAGATTTTGATACCGGTAGACAGTGGGGCTTTACGGTCGTGCATGCCGAGGAGATCTGGTATAAATCACTGAGCCCGTTGATGGAAAAGATCAGACAAGTATATAAAGAAATGCCTGTCTATTTAACTTTTGATATCGACAGCCTTGACCCGTCTGTTGCACCCGGTACCGGCACACCGGAAATAGGCGGGCTGACTGCTTTTCAGGGAATGGAAATCATTCGTGGGTGCCAGGGATTGAATCTCGTGGGTTGTGACCTCGTAGAGGTCAGTCCGCCGTATGATACCTCTGGCAATACTGCGCTGGTCGCCGCCAATCTGCTGTATGAAATGCTCTGTGTATTGCCTAAAGTTGCAGGTTCTCAGCAATGAGCTAAGGATCCCTATCACGTAGTGGGGATAAGCGAATCTGCTGCTGCGTCTAGCCGAAAGCGTTTTAACTATGTAAGTTGTTCTTGCCTGCAATGTTTTCAATGCGCTTCCACCAATGCCGCTGGCGTGATTTCGGGTTTTAAGATTATAAACGGAACTGAGGTACATTCGGTGGATGCGCAAGCTTATCCCCCCTACGAGATGATTATTACATTTTACGTAAGGGGGATAAGCGAATCTGCTGCTGATCAAGCCGAAAGCATGTTGACTATGTAAGTTGTTCTTGCCTGCAATGTTTTCAATGCGCATCCACCAATGCCGCTGACGTGATTTCGGGTTTTAGAAACATTAATGGAACGGAGGTGCATTCGGTGGATGCGCAGGCTTATCCCCCCCCTACGAGATGATTATTACATTTTACGTAGGGGGGATAAGCGAATCTGTTGCTGCGTCAAGCCGAAAGCATGTTGACTATGTACGTTGTGATTACCTGCACTGCCTTCAAGGCGCATCCACCAATGCCGCTGACGTGATTTCGGGTTATAGAAACATTAATGGAACTGAGGTACATTCGGTGGATGCGCAAGCTTATCCCCCCTACGTGATGTACTATCACCTATTACGTAGGGGGGATAAGCGAATCTGCTGCTGCGTCAAGCCGAAAGCATGTCGACTATGTACGTTGTGATTACCTGCACTGCCTTCAACGCGCATCCACCAATGCCGCTCACGAGATTTCGGCTTTAACGCGCTCTGACTTTGGATCGTACATCGGCTTCAGGCTTACCTCACAGGCATGACGCTGACCTGCGATTTCTATTTCATACTTGCTTCCGAGTACGTCGTCCACCGACTGTCCCTCGCATGGAATGTAGCCCATACCGATTGCGCTGCCAAGGGCGTGGCCGTAGTTACCAGAGGTTAGATAAGAAACAATCTTTCCGTCTCTTAGTACCGGTTCTGCGTGATAGAGCATCAGTTCATTGTCCTGCATTTTGAATTGCAGCATGCGATTCGCAAGACCACTCTCGCGTTTCTTCAACACCGCCTCCCGACCAATAAAGTTTGACTTGTCCGTTTTTACCGCAAACCCGAGCCCCGCCTCGAGAACATGGTCTTCATCAGTGATGTCATGGCCGAAGTGGCGATAGCCTTTTTCGATTCGACAAGAGTCCATCATGTGCATGCCACAAAGCTTAACGTCGAGATCCTGACCTGCCTCCAACAGTGTTTCAAACACGTGTGGTGTTTGATCAGACGAACTGTAGATTTCAAAACCGAGCTCGCCGACATAAGTCACGCGGTGCGCGCGAGCAAGGCCCATTCCAATTTCAATGTCGCGTGCGGTACCGAACGGATGATTTTCGTTAGACCAGTCATGCGGACTGACTTTTGATAACAGCTTCACTGCCTTGGGACCCATCACGGCAATAACTCCCTCTGCAGCTGTGACATCAACAATTACAACGTTATGATTCCCGAGATGACGTTTTAACCATGACATATCACGCACCACAGTCGCAGCCGGAGTTACCATTAGATACGCTGTTTCAGACAGCCGGGTGACGGTGATGTCTGCTTCTATACCACCACGATCATTCAGCATCTGGGTATAGACAATCTTGCCAGCAGGTACCGACATGGAATTGCCGCAAACCTTATTCAGAAATGCTTCGGCATCTGCACCTTCAATCCGGATCTTGCCGAAGGAAGTCATGTCGTACATGCCAACGTTTTCACGTATTGCCATGTGTTCTGCACGGGAGTTTTCAAACCAGTTCTGTCGCTTCCAGCTGTACTCGTATTCAGGTTTCTGGCCGTTATTGGCAAACCAGTTGGCCCGCTCCCAACCAGCAGTTTCACCGAATACAGCACCTTGCTGTTTTAACAACTCGTGCAAGGGAGAACGGCGTATCCCGCGCGCTGTTGCCATTTGTCGGTACGGGAAGTGATCAGCGTATAGCAGGCCAAGCGTTTCCGTAACGCGAGTAGTGAGGTAGGTCTTATTGCCCATGAATGGCTGCATGCGACGGATATCAACGTCACTTAGATCAAATGGCGGATGACCGTGTTCCATCCAGTAAGCTAATGCCATCCCGGCACCACCTGAAGACTGAATGCCAACGGAATTAAAACCTGCGCAGACGAAAAAGTTTTTAAGCTCCGGTGCTTCGCCTAAATGATAGGCATCGTCGGGAGTAAAACTCTCGGGGCCATTAAAAAAGGTATGAATACCAGCTTCCCCAATGAGGGGCATACGGTTGACGGCCATCTCAAGAATGGGTTCAAAGTGATCAAAGTCTTCCGGTAATTGATCGAAGCAAAAGTCTTTGGGTATACCGTCAACTGCCCAGGGTTTAGAGACCGGCTCAAATGCACCGAGCAACATCTTGCCTGCGTCTTCCTTGTAGTAGGCGCACTCATCCGGTACACGTAAGACGGGTAGTTGTGTTAATCCTTCGATGCTTTCGGAGACAATATAAAAATGTTCACAAGCTTGCAGGGGTACATTAACGCCTGCCATTTGGCCGACTTCGCGTGCCCACATACCACCACAATTGACAACAAAGGCCGCCTCTATCGAACCGCTTTCCTCTGTACCGTCTCGTTGCCAGGTAACGCCGGTCACGCGTCCGTCAGATTGTTGAATGGAGGTGACGTTCACCCCTTCGATCACAGTAGCGCCGTTTTGTTTCGCACCTTTAGCAAGTGCAAGTGCTATATTCGCCGGATCTCCCTGGCCGTCTTTTTCAAGGTATACCGCACCGGTGACGTCCTCTACATTCAAATGCGGGTAGCGTTCTTTTACTTCAGAGGGTGAGATCTCTTCAATGGCGACGTCAAACGCGCGCGCCATTGACGCCAGTCGGTAAATTTCTTCGCGACGTTCGTCAGTGAGTGCAACGGTTATTGATCCAACACGTTTAAATCCGGTTGCTACTCCTGTTTCTTCTTCGAGGGTGCCGTAGAGCTCCTGACTGTACTTGGCAAGACGTGTCATGTTTTGCGTTGCGCGCAATTGTGCGATAAGACCCGCAGCATGCCATGTTGTGCCGCAGGTCAATTGCTTGCGCTCCAGCAGCACAATATCTTTCCAGCCTTGCTTTGCGAGGTGGTACAGCACAGAGCAACCTGCAACACCACCACCTATCACTACTGCTCGTGCACGATCCGGTACCTGGTTCATGCCTTTGCTCTCACTCTTTCGTTGGCAGGGTCCCAGAGCGGTTGGTCTTCCTGAACCACTGCTGACAGTTTTTCTCCGTATATTTCTATTTCGAGGGCAGTACCCGGTACAGCAAGATCTGCCTGCAACATGCCCAGTGCTATAGACTTGTCTACTCGGTGACCCCAGCCACCGGAGGTTGTCTCGCCAACGACTTTGCCGTTGTGCCACAGGGTGGACATATACGGTGCATCACATTCTTTGGCGTCAACAACCAGCGTCACAAAGCGCTTACTGACACCTGCCGCTTTCTCAGCTTCAATGGCTGCTTTACCAATGAAGTCGCCTTTGTCGAGATTAACAAATCGATCCAGTCCACCCTGCAGAATAGTGTAGTCGGTAGACAGGTCACCTTTCCAGGCGCGGTAGCCTTTCTCCAGCCGTAAGGAATTTAGTGCAAACATTCCAAATGGCTTTGCACCCAATGGTTCACCTGCCTTAACGATCTCTTCATAAATGGCGACAGTGTCTTCGGTCTTGGTGTGAACTTCCCATCCTAACTCACCTGCAAAAGACACACGTACCAGCTGACACCAGCGATCACCTATTTGCACACTCTGGTGGCTCAACCACGGTAGCGACAGGTCTGCCTCACAAATGGATGCAAACAACTCGCGCGACCTGGGCCCGGTGACTATCAGACAATGAAAATCATCTGTGATGTTTTCAATTGCAATGCCAGAGTCTTCCGGCAGATGCTGTTGTAACCATTCAAGATCATGCCACTCGGCAGTTGCGGCAGTTGTTAGAAAGAACATGTCGTCGTGGATAGCCATGACAGACATCTCTGTCACAATGCGGCCTTTGGTATCACTGAAATAACTTAACCCCAAACGACCGGTGCGTGGGATGTTGCCGGTGGTTAATCCGTTTAACCATTCACGCGCTTTTTCACCGGTGACTTTGTATCTTGAAAAGCCGGGCAGGTCGAGAATACCTACGGCATCTCGTACCGCATGGCACTCTTCGCGTACGCGGGCGTACCAGGGACCTTCACGATTCCAGGTATGAGTACCTGCCTCACTCGTATCGTCCTCTGAGGTTGCAAACCAGTTGGGTCTTTCCCAGCCGTTAAACGCACCGAACTGCGCACCCAGCGCGTTCATTTTTTCGTGTAGGGGTGAATGCTTTTTATCTCGTGCGGCCGGCCACTCGTGATGCGGAAAGTGCATCGCGTATTCATGACCGTAGACTTCCATGCCTTTTTTATCGCAATAGTCCTGATCACAGAAGCCAGTGAAGCGCCTTGGGTCACAAGACCACATGTCCCATTCGGTTGACCCCTCGGTGATCCATTCAGCCATCACTTTACCTGCACCACCGGACTGGGCGATACCAAAGGTAAACACACAGGCTTCATAGGCATTACGCACACCTGGCATCGGGCCGATTAACGGGTTGCCGTCCGGAGTGTATGGAATTGGGCCGTTAATACACTTGTTTATGCCGACCTCACCCAGCATCGGGACACGCGCCATCGCATCTTCCATGTGCCACTCAATGCGTTCAAGGTCATCCGGATAGAGCTGAAATGAAAAGTCTGCAGGCATAGGGTCGTCTGGCGTCATCCAGTGACCTTTACAGTTGCTTTCATAAGGCCCGAGGTTGAGGCCGAATTTTTCCTGCCTCAGGTAATACGATGAATCTACATCCCGTAGCAGTGGCAGCTTTAAGTTGTTTGATTCACTCCATTCCTGCAGCGCCGGTATTTCTTCTGTAAGCAGGTACTGATGACTCATTGTCATCATCGGTACTTCACGACCACCATGCGGTATGAACCATCGGCCGACTTCCTGGGCTCGATAGCCTGCAGCGTTGACCACTTTTTCGCAGCGGATATTGCCTTGTTCTGTTTCCACTATCCATTCATCACCGGATTTACTGACACCGGTGACAGGACAAAAGCGTATTATCTGTGCACCCAGATCGCGTGCACCTTTGGCATACGCCTGTGTTAACTGGGCAGGGTCAATATCTCCGTCATACGGATCATACAACCCGCCGGTGAGATCGTGAGTTTCAAGGAACGGATAATACCGCTTCAGATCATCGACGCTGCACATCTGCGTATCCATCCCCTGATAGCGTCCCATGCCATTCACGCGCTCAAACTCCTGCATACGCTCCTTGCTGTGCGCCAGTCTGATTGAGCCGGTGACGTGGTAATTCATCGGGTAATCGACTTCATCGGATAAGCCCCGATAAAGCTCTGCGCTGTAGCGCTGCATATTCATCACAGACCACGATGCAGAAAAGGTTGGAACGTTGCCCGCCGCATGCCAGGTGGAGCCGGAAGTGAGCTCGTTTTTCTCTAGTAGAACGCAATCAGTCCAGCCGGCTTTAGCGAGGTGGAACAAGGTGGATGCGCCTACCGCACCACCACCGATAATAACGACGCGAGCCTGATCGGGGAGTTGAGCCATGTTTTGTCC
>CALLBO010000109.1 GCA_937998875.1 uncultured Granulosicoccaceae bacterium | reverse complement strand
GGAAACGGTGGAGACATTTCACCCCCGCGAATTACAAAAGTCGCATCGTCACCCATGAGCCTTGCAGAAAACGCGCGCCTTCTGTGGCCGGACAAATTTTCCGGTGCTCCATGCACGGTCAGATAGTGAAACGCAATACAGTCACCCGGCTCGAGCTGCCAAGATTTGATATCGTACTTGTGTCGTTCATTATCAATATCAGGCATTTCCACCATATTGTCACCGTCACGCACATATGAGTCGCCGGTGAATTTCGTGGGCACAAACCATTTACCCCATTGATGTGATCCGGCAATGAATTCAGGACAAACTGATTGATCTACCGGATCCAGTGGAATCCACAAACTGCACACCTGCGCACCATTCACACAATAGTAGGGTTGATCATGATGCCACGGTGTTTTTTGCGCAGTTCCAGGTTCTTTAACAAGGACATGTTCATGAAAGATACGTACGGTATCTGACTCGATTAACTGAGCGGTCACCGCTGCCGCAGGTGAACTGTAGAAGAAATCGTGGTACTCGGGAATACGTTGCCAGTTACAATAATCACCAAAGAATTGCCCGGTCTGCCCCTCCTTCGTGTAGTTTTTTCCGTAGTCACCGGGTTCTTTCATATTGTGCGCAATACCGGCACGCAAGGGATCTACCCAGTCCTTAAAAAGACCTTTTATCAGTATCACGCCATCACGCTGGAATGCCTCAATATCGTCCCGACCCACCACAGTTGCATCAGACATAGCGCCTCCTCTTCAAGTTGGTTTTATCAGCAGCTTTTTTGCCTGTTGTATGCTGCCCGCTGTTTTTTCTGAGCCTATTGTTTTTCGGCTCGCTGCTTCTCGGCTCGCTGCTTCCGGGCCCGTTCCTTTACTGTCAGCGCAACATTATCACGCAAATATACGGGCAGCGCGTTTTCCGGCGACACCCCGTCACCACATAGCAATTGCTTGCTGCCGATCAGCAGAACATCCAGCGCGTGCGGAAAAGGATCAACAGACGCAACTACCGTAGCGCCTGTCGCTTCAGCAAGCTCGTGTTCATAAGTCTGCCAGCCAGTGCCAGCGGCACTCCAGGTTTTGTCGAGCCGGTCTGCTTCAGCGGGCTTGCATACTTTCTCATCGCAAACGCTAGCAACAACACCGGACTCCCCGACGCGATAAGCTCCCCAGTACACTTCACCCATGCGCGCATCGATAGCCGCAGCGACTTTTTCTATGCCTTGCTCTCTAAAGCAACGATGAGCGATAGACGCAAGCGTAGAGACTGGTACAACCGGCAAGTTACCGCCCAGTGCGATAGCCTGTGCCGCCGCAGACCCTATGCGAACACCGGTAAACGCCCCGGGCCCACACCCAAAAGCAACACCATCAAGCTGATTTGGAGAGATACCTGCCTCCGCCAGCACTTCATCAAGCATCGGCAACAGTACTTTGGCATGTATACGCGGCTCGACTATATAGCGGAAAATCTGCTCATCATTACACAACAATGCAACCGAGCAGGCCTCTGTCGAAGTATCCAGTGCGACGATATTTTTCATTGGTTTGGATGTAGATACCGATTACTCATCAGCGACCGGCTCATAAAGGGTTGCAAAGAATTTCTCAACGCTCTCCGGGCGCTGTACCATTCGCATGCTCGGCAAACTATCCAGAAATGTATTGCCATAGGCTTTTGTTTGCAAGCGCGGATCACAGATCACCAACACACCGCGATCATCGACATCGCGAATTAAACGTCCCACTCCCTGCTTAAGTGCTAACACCGCCTTTGGCAGCTGAAAATCCATAAACGCGTTAATACCATTCTGCTGTAATCCCTGTATACGTGCCTGCAGCACCGGATCACCGGGGGATGCAAACGGAAGCTTGTCAATGATCACACAAGACAATGCCTCGCCACGAACATCAACCCCTTCCCAGAAACTACTTGTACCAAGTAACACCGCATTACCCAGCGACTGAAACGCTTCGACCAGCTCACGCTTGGGCATCTGACCCTGCACTAAAACCGGGTAACGGCAGTTTGCTCGCATAAATGTTGCAGCTGCCTCCAACGCCCGGTAGCTGGTAAACAAAACGAAACAGCGTCCTTCACTGGCATTGACTACATGCTCGGCAATGCTAAGCACCGATTCATCAAACATAGGCGACTGCGGCTCCGGCATATTGGCCGGCAGGTACAGCATGGCATTCTTTTTATAGTCAAACGGACTATCCACCTGTAACTCATCGGTCTCTTCAATACCCAACTGTGTCTCGAAATGTTCAAAGCTACCTTTAACTGCCAGCGTCGCTGAAGTAAAAACCCATGAGCAGTTAAGTTGCGACAAGGCGCTCGAGAACGGCCTGGCGACATTCTGTGGTGTTAAATTCAAACTGAAACCAGTGCGATAGGTTTCAAACCAGTGCACGTAATTTTCATCTCTGTTATCGGAATACTCTTCAAGTACTTCCAGGTGTGCAAGACAACGACGCTTACAGCTATCGAGTCCTTTGCCTCTGGCTGCTGCAGCATCAAGCGGTTCGTACAGCAGTTCGAGTGTTTGCTGCAAATGCTCAAGCGCAGAACTAACACCGGGTTGCTCTTGAACTTTGGCCCATGCCTCCCTTTGTTGTTCCAAACCCAATGACAGGCGAAAGTCACGTGTGGCCTTTTCAAGCGCTGCAGCTCTATCTCTTATCTCACCGACATCCGGTGCTTCGCTCAGGTATTCTGCATGGCTGTCACGCGCCAGATCAAACAATTGCCGGCTGCTCAATCGCTGGCCGAAAAACAGCGCTGCCGTTTCCGGCAACTGGTGCGCCTCATCAATAATAACCACATCGGTATCCGGCAGGATCTCACCGAAGGAACCTTCTTTTAATGCCAGATCAGCACAGAACAAATGGTGATTAACGACAACGATATCCGCTTCCATCGCGCGCTTTCGTGCCTTGCTGACAAAACAGCCTGCAAGATCATCAGGCTCATGATCTCTACAGAAGTCATCACTTGACGTCACATACGACCACACCGGAGATGACTCCGGCACGTTCATCACTTCAGACGTGTCGCCGGTTCGAGTCTGCTCTGCCCAGTTACGTATGGTCTCAAGATGTTTTGCAAGCTTTGGCTCGCGAAACGCCGGGTTGTGAAAAGCTTTCATCAGTCGCTGTTGGCAAAGATAGTTCGCCCGCCCTTTCAACAAAGCGACTTTAGGACTGCGCCTTAAAACTTGCTTCACAACCGGCAAATCAGTGTGGAATAACTGATCCTGCAGATGCCTGGTACCAGTGGAGATGATCACTTGTTTGCCGCACGTTAATGCAGGTACTAAGTAAGCATAAGTTTTCCCGACACCGGTACCGGCTTCGGCAACAAGAATATTTTCTTCGGCAATACACTTATCAATTGCAGAAGCAAGTTCCTGTTGCTCGACGCGCGCTCGAAAGCCGGGTTTGGCATCTGCAAAAGGGCCATCGTTGCCAAGGATATCGGCAACCGTCACCGGACCGGCATCAAATATAGATTTTTCGGGATTGGTATCGCTCATCGCTACCGGTTACTGCCAATCACATTTGGCTGATCGCTAGACGCACTGTTGTGGAACACAAATGCAGGTGCGCACTTGCCGGAATAAACAGCTCACATGGCTGTACATGCTACAGAGTTTTGCTCGCAAACGATATTGGCGAGGTATCGAAATGTAGCCCGCAATCAGGCCGGGCCGCCATTCGCTCACTACTGAAGCTTGGCCGACTCCAACTGTGCCTCTCTGGCGCCGAGCAGGTCGCCTCTGCCCTCACGTGCACGTTCAATAATCAGCCAGTTGCGATAACGAAGCGGCCGGTTGGCAGCACCTGTCAGGAAGTTGGATTTTGCGGCAAAGTTTTCTGCCCGCAGGTGGGAATTCTCTTCCAGTTCGAGCTCTGCGGCGCTGCTCCACAGAGCCGGATCACGGGGAGATATTTCGATGGCCTCCTGCAGTTTTCCTTTTGCCGCCGGCATATCTCCGTTGCGGCGCATGATACTGTATTCCTGCCACAACCTTGCGACGTCAGGATTGGTAACATCGTGGCGGACAGTACCCTCTTCGACCACGTAGGATTCGAGCTTCTGAGCGATTAATTCGCTCTGAGTCTGACGTTCTTTAGCGGCATTTGTCGCACAACCACCCAGGGCGGCAGTGACTACGGCAGCAATCGCCACAGTGACTGCCAATCGGCCAATAGAGCGGCCCGCATTCCGAAGTATCATCGTAATTCCGCAGGTATTAAAAAAGCCGCCACCGGTAACACCGGAAGCGGCTCGTTAGTGTAACAACTGCAGGGCGCAGTTGTAACCTTTGAAGATTACTCGATCACATGGAATTCAACACGTCTGTTTCGCTTGCGACCGTCCGCAGTGGCGTTATCAGCGATCGGTGTAGACTCACCAAATGCTCGTGCTGTCATTTGCTCCTGCGGAACACCTCTAAGCATCAGATAACGCACAGTTGCCAGAGCGCGATCTTTAGACAACTGGATGTTGTAGTCCGCTGCACCCTGACTATCAGTGTGGGCTTGTACCTCAACCTTCAGCCCTGGGTCAGCAAGCAGCGCATCCGCAGCATCGTTAAGTACAACCTGAGCCTCATCAAGCAATCGATCAGAGCCGCTTGCAAAGTTAACGCCTTCCAGAACTCCACCAAACAAGGCACAACCTGTGGCAGCAACCGGAGTACCAGCCGCAGTACCCTGACAATCGTCAAGATTGTTAGGCACACCATCGCCATCATCATCGTTTTCAAGCGAAGGCATCGCGTCACCCACCTTATCTACCATCGCACCGACTGCACCAGCGCCCGAAGTAAATAAGTCGTTAGTGGAAGGACTGCTGCTACCACCGCCGAACCGCCACAGAAGCCCAAGTGATGTAAGCATCGCGTCTTCGTCAAACGCTTCAACCTCGCCACGGAGCGCGAGCCCCATACGAAGACCGTACTCAAGTCCGACGCCACCGCTCAAATGCAGGTCATTTTCACGGGTATATTCTAACTCGCTGTCGTTATCCATCACACCAAGGCCGAGCTTAAAGAAAGCCCCGAGGCCGCGACGGTCTACCAATGCTTCGTATCCGCCGAGATTAAAAAAGTGATAGAGCCCGGACAACTCGAATACGCTGTATTCAATCTCTCCGACTTCATTGGGTCCGATACCGGCCGCACCCAGGTCAGCCGCTGCCAATTCAACACCGACCCGGGGGCTGATGTCCATCCCGAGCATGAACTTCCCACCGCTGTCGGACTTGTCGTCAATGGTGTATGCCTCAACCTGAGACTCTGGAGACAAAGTAGAGGTACCACCTGCCACTCCAGCGTAAATTCGCTTGGAAAAACTGCCTAGGTCCTGGGCTACTGCCGGAAGGCAGAGCGCGGTACTGACAAGCGCAGCTACTAGGGATTTTTTTAATGTCATTTCTATTTTTTCCCGACTGTTAATTATATTTCTTGTTCGCCCATGGCCACAACGTGACACCCAGGGAGCTGTAAACGCTTCTTCAAGTCACCGAAATAAAAGCGGATTACTCTGTAATACACACAATTTATAGTCGAACAATTGGAAAAATGAACAAAAACTTTCAAGTACGAACTTCGAGGTTCCCTGCGCCCTGCAAATGAGCCCTGCAAAAGACGTGGCTCTGTGAGAGCCCTGGCCGCTTTATTATTTGATTTTGGGGGCCGCCAGGCAGTTAGAAGTTTGCATATCGGTTTGGTTAGTCGCTTTTATAATTGTTATGACTACACGCTGCAGGTTCGCACCAAGTGCCAACCACGATGCACAGTTTGCCCGCTGGGTAAAAAAAGTCAGGTTAAAGATTGATTAGAATTGAAATATCGCTGCAAAGTTACGTAGCTATTGCCGTATTTCTCGGGTGATCTTTCCGGTTTGTCATTCCCATTCGATAGTTGCCGGAGGCTTACCGGAAATGTCATAGACAACCCGCGCTACCGCATCAATCTCATTGATGATGCGCCTGGAGACCTGATCCAGAAACTCATGCGGCAGATGCGCCCAGTTGGCAGTCATGAAATCGGAAGTCTCGACAGCGCGCAAACTTATCACGTGTGCGTAGCGACGTCCGTCGCCAGTAACCCCCACTGATTTTACCGGCAGGAACACCGCAAACGCCTGTGAAACTTCGTGATACAGGTTGTGCGATCGGAGCTCGCTGATAAAAATATCGTCCGCTAATCGCAGCGTATCTGCATATTCTTTTCGTACCTCGCCCAGAATCCTCACACCGAGTCCAGGCCCCGGAAACGGGTGCCGGTCAACCATCGCATCCGGCAGTCCTAGCTCACGACCCACCTTGCGGACTTCATCTTTAAATAATTCACGCAAAGGCTCTACCAGAGAAAGCTTCATGTCTGCTGGCAGGCCACCTACATTATGGTGAGACTTGATTACATGTGCTTTTCCGGTTGCACTGCCAGCGGACTCAATAACATCTGGATAAATGGTACCTTGCGCCAGCCACTTAACGCCCTCCAGCTTGCGGGCTTCACGCTCAAAGATTTGTATGAACAGACCGCCGATAACCTTGCGCTTTTGTTCAGGATCATCAACACCTTGCAACGCATCAAGAAATTCCTGCTCGGCATTCACTCTGATCACTCGAACACCGAGTGACTTTGCAAAGGTCTCCATGACCTGATCACCTTCCCCAAGCCGCAGTAAACCGTTGTCAACAAAAACACAAACCAGCTGACTGCCAATGGCTTTGTGCAACATCGCCGCTACCACTGAAGAATCAACGCCACCGGAAAGCGCCAGCAAAACAGTATCACTACCCACCTGATCTTTAACGGATGCTATCGATGCGTCGACTATACCCGCCGGCTGCCACTCTGCGTTGCACTCACAGACATCTGCCACAAAACGATTAATAATGTCTGAACCGCGTTTGGTGTGAGTCACCTCAACATGAAACTGCAGCGCGTAAAGTTTACGATCTTCATTTGCAAAGCCTGCAATAGGTGCACTTTCGGTACTAGCGATAAGCTTGAAACCCTCAGGTAGTGACTCGACGCGATCACCGTGGCTCATCCATACATCAAGCAGCCCATGGCCTTCATCGTTAACCTGATCCTGAATACCTTTAAGTAGTTTTGAATGACCTCGCGCACGGACAGTCGCGTAGCCGAATTCACTTTTACCATGCGGTGCAACTTCACCGCCAAAATGTGCAGCCATCGCCTGCATGCCGTAACAGATACCAAGCACGGGAACGTTAAGATCAAAGACAACATCGGGTACTGGATGGCGTGATTCGGTCGCCACTGATTCAGGACCACCAGACAATATAATCCCTCTCGGCTGAAAGTCCGTAATGGCTTGTACTGCAACATCACACGCGTATATCTCGCAGTAAACACCTGCTTCCCGGACGCGCCTTGCAATAAGCTGTGTAAACTGCGAACCAAAATCGAGGATCAGAATTTTGTGATTGTGAATGTCAGGCAATGTAGCTCCAGGCAGTACATAGGCAGCTGTACAACGATGAAAAAGGGGTTAATACGCTTACAGAACTTTCCTAAAATGACGCATACGCTTTAATCAAGCCGGTAGTTGGGTGGCTCTTTGGTGATTTGAACATCATGTACATGGCTCTCACGCATTCCGGCATTACTGACCTTTACAAAGTTTGCTTGTGTTTGCATTGCAGCTATCGACTCGCAACCGCAATAACCCATGCCAGAGCGCAAACCGCCAATCAATTGATGCAACACAGCGTTGATTGGCCCCTTGTACGGCACTCTGCCCTCTATACCTTCAGGCACGAGTTTCTTCGAAGAACTTTCATCATCCTGAAAGTAGCGATCACTTGAACCTTGTTGCATCGCTCCGACTGACCCCATACCACGATAAGACTTGTAGGAGCGCCCCTGGTAGAGCTCAACTTCACCGGGCGCTTCTTCAGTTCCTGCCAGCAAACTACCAATCATTACGGTGGAAGCGCCGGCGGCAATGGCTTTCACAACATCTCCGGAATAACGGATGCCGCCATCAGCGATTACGGGCACATCGGTACCTGCAACCCCCTGCACAACGTTATCAATTGCCGTTATTTGTGGCACACCGACACCGGCAACTATTCTTGTCGTACAGATTGAACCCGGACCTATACCGACTTTAAGTCCGTCAGCACCAGCTTCAACCAATGCCGCAGCCGCTGCACCGGTCGCAATATTGCCGGCAATAATCTGCAGTTGCGGGTAGCGTTGCCGGGTTGTCTTTACACGATCAATAACACTTTGCGCATGACCATGAGCTGTGTCTACGATTAGTACATCGACACCGGCCTCCACCAAGGCATCAGTACGATCATCCGTATCAGCGCCCACTCCGATAGCGGCACCGGCAATGAGTCTTTCCTGGGTATCTTTGCAGGCAATCGGGTAGTCGCGCGCGCTGCGAATGTCTTTAACGGTGATCATGCCTTTAAGCTCGAAGTTATCGTTCACAACGAGCACTTTTTCTATCCGGTTTTGATGCAATTTGTTCAACGCTTCTTCCCGCGGCGCGTCGACTTTTACCGTGACCAGTTTTTCCTTGCCCGTCATAATGCTTGAAACCGGCTCGTCTTCGCGGGTCTCAAAGCGAATATCCCGTTTTGTCACAATTCCCACCAGCCCACCACTATCGACAACCGGTAAACCCGAGATTCCGTGTTTGGCTGTCAACTCCCGCACCTCGCGGATTGTGGTCCGCGGTGAAATAGTAATTGGCTCGATCACCACTCCACTTTCAAAGCGCTTGACACGACGCACTTCCGCAGCCTGCAGCTGGACCGACATATTCTTGTGAATGATGCCTATGCCACCCTCCTGCGCCATAGCAATGGCCAGTCGTGAATCGGTGACCGTGTCCATTGCCGCTGACAGCAGCGGAATGTTCAAAGCGATGTCGCGCGTGAGTCGGGTGTTCAGCCGAACCTGATTGGGTAATACGAGAGAGTGAGAAGGTTGCAGCAATACGTCATCGAACGTAAGTGCGTCCTGAACGATATTCATAGGAAGTGCCCGGTAGCGGATGATCTTGACCGTGCACCTCATAATACCAGTTTGACCGGCGCGAGTTAACTTGATTAACTCCGCCTGCAGCACTTTTATACCACCATCGCCGGCTATTGCCCCGCTATAGTACTTGCCCGCGGTTTAACCCACCTTTAATCGCAACAATGGAATTGCCCGATGGAACAAATCCCGATGGCACTCGATGAGGTGTACACGGTTAGTGATCTCAACTCTGAGGTCAAGTGGCTGCTGGATACACAATTTGGCAGTGTCTGGGTGGAAGGGGAAATATCGAACCTCATGAAGGCACGCACCGGGCATATGTACTTTTCTCTTAAGGACAGTCGCTCTCAATTGCGTTGCGCGATGTTTCGCAACGATAACCGCCGGGTGCAATTCTCACCGGCGGACGGGCAGAAAGTCCTGGTAAGAGGCAGGCTCGGTATCTACGAGCAACGCGGTGACTACCAGCTGATTGTCGATAGAATGACGGAAGTCGGCATCGGAGCACTGCAACAGCAATTTGAAGCCACCAAAAAGCGTCTGCACGCTGAAGGGCTGTTTGATGACACGCACAAGCAACCCCTTCCCGCTTTCCCCAGACGCATTGGACTTGTCACCTCGCCCACCGGAGCCGCTCTACAGGACGCACTGAATGTGTTGCGCCGGCGCTATCGCTGTGCGGAACTTATCGTCTACCCGGTGACTGTTCAGGGCAAACAAGCTGCACCATCCATTGCAAACATGCTGCAGATCGCCAATCGTCGCGATGAGTGCGATGTCCTGATGCTGATGCGAGGCGGAGGATCACTCGAAGATCTCTGGGCTTTTAATGAAGAGCCGGTCGCGCGAGCAATCTATGCATCTGCGTTACCAATCATCTGTGGAGTCGGCCATGAGATTGATTTCACTATCGCAGATCTAGTAGCCGATGTACGCGCACCGACACCATCTGCTGCAGCAGAACTGGTAAGTCCGGATCAAAGTGAGCTGCAACAAACCCTTGCTACACTCTACAGAAGGATGCTGCGAACGCTCAGACAGAACACTGGTGACAACGTCAACGCCCTGCAACAACTGGTGAAACGGTTGTACAACCAGCATCCAAGCCAGCAGTTGCAGCAAAGAACACAACGCTGCGATGAGCTTGATATGCGTCTGCAACGGGCAATGCAGTTATCCACTTCCCAGGCACACAGCTCGTTATCTAATTTGCAGCTGCGCCTGCGCAACCTGTCGCCGCAACGTGAGATCGCCCGGCGGCGAGAGCGCGCCGGGCAGTTACACAACCGCCTGCTACAAAACCTCAACAGCCAGCTTGGCGACGCCAAATCCCGGCTCAGTAGCAACTTGCGTACATTGCAGACGGTCAGTCCATTAAACACGCTGGCTCGCGGCTACGCCATTGTTCAAACACAGGACGGGAATGTCATTACCGCTGCAGATCAGGTGCGGCAGGGTCAGCATATCGAAGTGAGGGTTTCTGACGGGCAAATCGGGGCAACCGTGAATCAGACAGACTGACCCCATTCTCATCATTGAGCAAAATACGGAATCACAGCGTCCCGGCGAAATTCTGTCCTGATCTGTTCACATTCGGAATTGCAAAAAGGCCATAAAATTGCCCTAATCGCCGGTTTCCGCCTACTGTAACTATCGGTATTTGCATCACATTTTCAAAAAAATACTATTCCACAGAATGGCTTATAGCTGCCCGACAGATCACAGAAAGCTTTGAATTAATTTGCCTCGAAAACCGAAATCTGATAGAAACCACCGGCTCCGGATTATGTACAGGCGAGAATATGGCTGCGAAAAAGAAAACCGCCAAAGCGGCAACAACGGCCGCCACCAGCGCGGCAACCTCTGATGTTGCCACCGCTACCAAAAAAGCACCCGTGAAAGCGGCGGCAAAGAAAAAAGCTACGGCAAAAAAATCTTCTGCAAAGAAAAAGGCGACTGCAAAAAAAGTGACTGAACTGACTGACGACACGGCGCCAAAGGCCGCACCCCCGAAGGCTGCTGCAAAGAAGAAAGCCGCCGCCAAAGCCGCGCCCAAGAAAAAGGTAGCTGCGAAAAAAACGGTAGCGAAAAAAGCCACCGCTAAAAAGAAAGCGACCACAGTACGTATCGGGAGCAACGGCGAATTCAAGACCTTTGAGCCCTACAAGCTTGTTAAGGGCGAGGAATATATGAACGAGGAGCAGATAGAGCACTTTCGCACTATTCTTTTGAATTGGAAAACCTCGCTGATGGAAGAAGTTGATCGCACTGTTGGTCACATGAAGAATGATGCGACAAACTTCCCGGACCCGAATGATCGCGCCACGCAGGAAGAAGAGTTCAGCCTGGAACTGCGCACCCGCGATCGAGAACGCAAGCTGATCAAAAAGATCGACGAATCAATCACCAAACTGGATGAAGACGAGTACGGGTACTGTGATGGTTGCGGCGTTGAGATTGGTATAAGAAGACTTGAAGCCCGCCCGACTGCAAACATGTGCATTGAATGTAAAACACTTGAAGAGATTCGCGAAAAGCAGATTGCTTAAGTCGATCAGACTCAGTATCGCGAAGCGAAAGCAAACGGCACACCCATCAGGGTGTGCCGTTTTGCGTTATATCTTAAGTTAATTGTCGGAACCTCGGCGATATGACGAATCAGTATATTGGTCGATTTGCACCTTCACCTACCGGGCCGCTACACGCTGGTTCACTGGTCAGCGCATTGGGAAGCTGGGCGGATGCAAAACGTCACGGTGGTAAGTGGCTGATAAGAATTGAAGACATTGATCCACAACGCGAGACACCTGAAGCGGCAACCCGGATTATCACAAGTCTCGAGGCGCATCATTTGTTCGCAGATGAAAATATCACCTATCAACACGATAACTCACACCACTACGACAAAGCGCTAAACGAATTAAGAGCGCAGAATAAACTCTACGCCTGCACCTGTACCCGCAAATCCTTAAGAGCCCTGCATCAAAGTAATTACCCGGGCACTTGCAGAAATCTGCGGCACACCGAAGAAGACCGCTCGCTGCGAGTACTGATCGACGCCGCGGATATTTCGTTCAAAGACATTACTCATGGTGACGTCACTGAAAACGTCAGCCAGTCAGTCGGGGATTTTATTGTAAGAAGACGCGGACCGTTCTACGCCTACCAGTTAGCGGTAGTGGTGGATGATGCAAGACAGAACATCACTCATGTTGTCCGTGGCTCTGATCTGCTCGACAACACCGCACGGCAAATTGTCTTGCAACGCCTGTTGCACTACCCGCAGCCGGAATACCTCCACCTACCGCTCGCAATTGGCAACGATGGGCGAAAGCTGAGCAAACAGACCGGTGCGCAACCCCTGGATGACAACGACGCTGTAAGCAACCTGAGAGCGGCCTGGCGGCTGCTTGGACAGATTGACCCACCTGAGTACATATCTTCGTGTAAGCAGTTTCTGGCGCACTGCAAAGACAGCTGGGACAGAGAACTGATTCCAAAGGTATCTGCCTAAGTAACAGGCTGGGCGACCAGACAGAACAAGCGTCGACGAACCGGCATCCGGGTCTCACAAAATTGATTCAATACTGATACACACTCTCCGTCAACTCGTGCGCAAAGTGGAATTTCGCCGATCAATGGTTGACCGGGGAAAAGCATCAACTTATCGTTCACCCCATCGGCGAAAGCCTGTGGAGATTACTTAGTGTCAGAATCAAAAATTTATCCCGTTAAATCCGATGCCGCCAGCAACACCTGGATTACGGACGATAAGTACAAAGAGATGTACCAGCAGTCAATCGACTCCCCGGATGAGTTCTGGGCAGAACAGGCAAATGAGCTAATAGACTGGTTTACGCCGTGGGAAACCGTGCAGAACGTCGATTATCACACGGCAGATATCAAGTGGTTTGAGGGAGCAAAAGTCAATGTTGCTCACAATTGCCTGGACCGGCACCTTGAAACCCGCGGTGATCAGGTTGCGATCATCTGGGAATCAGATGATCCAAACGAACAAAGAAAAATAACCTACAAAGAACTCCACGCTGAAGTCTGTCAGTTCGCAAGCGCGCTTAAAGGCCTTGGTGTAAGTAAAGGTGATCGCATCTGTATCTATATGCCGATGATCCCTGAAGCGGCTGTTGCCATGCTAGCCTGCACAAGAATCGGTGCCGTGCACTCGATTGTGTTTGGTGGCTTCTCACCGGACGCGCTGCGTGACCGTATCAACGACTCTGAGTGCAGCATTGTCATCACTGCAGATCAGGGTATACGCGGCGGTAAAAAGGTACCGCTTAAAACCAATGCTGATAAAGCCTGTGAAGATACGCCAAGTGTTCGCAAAGTCGTTGTGGTTAAACATGGCGGTGAACCGACCGGTTGGAATGACGGACGCGATGTCTGGTATCACGAATTGGTTGAAGCCGGATCAACCAGTTGTCCGGCTGAAGAAATGGACGCTGAAGATCCGCTGTTTATACTTTATACCTCCGGTTCTACCGGTAAGCCCAAGGGAGTATTGCATACAACCGGAGGTTATATTCTCTATGCAGCAATGACACACAAGTATGTGTTCGACTACAAAGACGGGGATATCTACTGGTGCACGGCAGACGTCGGCTGGGTTACAGGGCATTCGTATATTGTTTATGGCCCGTTGGCCAATGGTGCAACCACACTTATGTTTGAAGGCGTACCCACCTACCCCGATGCGGGTCGCTTCTGGGAAATCATCGACAAACATCAGGTGAATACCTTCTACACCGCACCAACTGCGCTACGAGCTCTGATGGCACAGGGCGATGAGCTGGTTAAAAAGCACTCTCGTGGAAGCCTCAGACTACTTGGCTCTGTTGGTGAACCCATCAATCCAGAAGCGTGGGAGTGGTACTACAAAATCGTCGGCGACGAACGCTGTCCTATTGTCGATACCTGGTGGCAAACTGAAACCGGCGGCATCCTGATTTCACCTCTACCCGGAGCGACCGCGCTGAAGCCTGGCTCTGCAACCAGACCGTTTTTTGGCATACGCCCGGCCCTGATGGACGAAGAAGGTAAAATAATCGAAGAGCAACCTGCCAGCGGTAACCTGGTTATCACCCACTCCTGGCCAGGCCAGATGCGCACTGTCTATGGCGATCACGACCGTTTCCATGAAACGTATTTCAAGATGTACCCCGGTTACTACTTTACCGGCGACGGCGCACGTGTCGACGAAGACGGCTACTGGTGGATAACTGGTCGGGTAGATGACGTAATAAATGTATCCGGTCATCGCATGGGTACTGCCGAGGTAGAAAGCGCACTGGTACTTCACGATGAAGTTGCGGAGGCAGCCGTTGTTGGCTACCCACACGATATCAAAGGCCAGGGTATCTACGCATACGTCACACTGATGGTTGGCACAGAGCCCACGGAAGAGCTACGAGCAGAACTGGTTAAGCATGTTCGCAAAGAGATCGGCCCGATCGCCAGTCCCGACGTGATTCAATGGGCACCGGGTTTACCGAAAACACGCTCTGGGAAAATCATGCGCCGCATCCTGCGCAAGATTGCCGAAAACGAAGTCGACAGCCTTGGCGATACTTCGACGCTTGCCGAGCCGTCTGTGGTTGATGATCTGGTTCAGAACCGGGCTGCTAATCAGGCTTAGGCATACTTCCACGGTACAAACTAATCGACCCTCCACTCGGGAGGGCTGAAGCCTATCCAGAACTTCGGCTACTTAACCAGTCTTAAAATACCGAAGGTAATGCCACACCAGATACAACACACTGGAAATAATCAGCCCGATACTCCACACGACAATCCATAACTGCTTACCGCGCCTACCTACAAACAGCAACACAACACCAATAACCAACGCAAGCAGTACCGTGGCACCCAGCATCCCCGGTGACGTTTCAGCCATTGGTAACCCAGTCGTTGGATCAATTTTATAGCGCATGTAAGTCCATAGTCAGGCAATCATCCAGTTACACTCAATTATCTGCAGGTTCATCTGCAGGGTCGAACCTCAGTGACGCAGAGTTGATGCAATAACGCAGACCGGTGGGTTGTGGACCATCCGGAAAAACATGCCCCTGATGCGCATTGCACTGCTTGCAATGCACCTCTACGCGTACCATACCAAGACTTTCATCCCGGGTTTCTTCAAGATTTTCAGGTATTGCGACATCATAAAAACTCGGCCAGCCGCTACGCGAGTCGTACTTGGTGTCAGAATCAAACAGATGCGCCCCACAAACTACACACAGATATTTACCGGCTTGCTTGTTGTCATTCAGCTCACCGCTAAATGGCCGTTCTGTGCCATGCCCCTGAGTGACCTGATACTGGATGTCGGTCAATCTGTCTTTTAATTCCTGATCATCGGGTTTGCTCACCTTTGACTCCTGACGCTGTTTCGTATTTATAGCTGAGGTTATACTGTGCTGCGAGTGTGCAGTAAACAGTCCCACTTCGCCACGGCATTTAACGCCGTCGGACCTGTATTTTTCGTGAACGCCGACAAGCGATGGCTTACCAAGCAACACCGCATTACCCAGTGGCCACCAGAAATGACTTCTTCTAAGAACAACAATCCACCAAGTTCAAATGATCCGGCTAGCGATGAAGAACTGGCAGAAATCAACGATCCGGCAGAACTATTCCGCCGGGCTGTTGGTGATGTAAAACCGGTAGGTGACGACAAAATTGCGCCCTCGCAGTCCAAAGTGAATGCGAAACCACGTCAACTGCAAAAAGACGAACGCGCCGTGATGCACGAAGCAATGCATGATGACCGTGATCCGGATGAACTCGACTCCGGTGAACATCTCTCATGGCGACGGGATGGCGTGCAGAACCGCGTGATGAAGAAGCTGCGCAATGGCTACTATTCTATTCAGGATGAACTTGATTTACACGGCATGACGGTGGCCGAAGCACGCGTTATGCTTACAGAATTTCTTGCCCATGTTGTAGACAGTCATCAAAGCTGCTGCGTTCGAATCATCCATGGCAAAGGTCGCAAGACAGCCACAGACAAACCCGTGATGAAACCGTTTGTTTCATCATGGTTAAGGCAGCGAAGACACATCATGGCATTCTGTTCGTGCAAGCCGGTTCACGGCGGCACTGGTGCAGTCTATGTGTTAGTCAGACGCGGCAAAGAAGAAAATTAGGTGTAGAATTTGATGACGCCATATTTTCGTAGAGGGCTGTCGCTAAAGCTAAAGCGAATCTCACCGTGCGACAAAACCCTCCCCCGAGCTTAGACTCGGACCCTCCCAATGAGGGTGTCGTAAAAACCCTAATTACCCAAAGCTATCAGCCGCTCACCACAGCTCTCATTGAGCACGGGAATCTGAGCCTTATAATCACAAAATAGCTTAACAAGCGTCTGATAAAGCTCAGTAAGAGCTGACGAAGAGCAATACAAGGCAATAATTTCACGGTTCTCCTCCAGCAAGCCACCGCCCTGGATAGGTTGTTTGCTAAAA
>CALLBO010000108.1 GCA_937998875.1 uncultured Granulosicoccaceae bacterium | reverse complement strand
TACACTGTCTGGTGCGATGGCACCGGTGACTATTCCCGGTGCGCTGGTTTTGCAGAACGCAGAGGCGTTGGCGGGGATTGCATTTTCTCAAATGGTCAGGCCGGGCGCACCGGCCATGTATGGTGGCTTTACCTCGAATGTCGATATGCAATCCGGTGCGCCCGCATTCGGTACGCCTGAATACATGAAGGCGCAACATATCGGCGGTCAGCTGGCACGGCGTTACAACATTCCTTACCGTACTTCTAATGTATGCGCTGCGAATACCGTGGATGCACAGGCCGCTTACGAGTCAGTGTTTTCACTGTGGGGTGCGATCAACAGTGGCGGGCACTTGTTAAAGCATGGAGCGGGCTGGATGGAAGGCGGTCTTTGCTGTTCATTTGAAAAACTCATTCTCGATATCGATCTGCTGCAAATGGTGGCTGAATTTCTTGAGCCACTGGATTTTTCAGAGGACGAACTGGGCTTGCGGGCGATAAACGATGTGGGCCCGGGTGGTCACTTCTTTGGTACCGCACATACGCAGGAAAGATTCAAAGAAGCGTTTTACAGTCCTGTATTGAGTGACTGGAGAAATTATGAATCATGGGACGAGGCAGGTCGGCCCGATGCAATGCAAAAAGCCAACATGGTTTGGAAGCAACGGCTGGCATCCTATGAAGAGCCACCCATTGATGCTGCTATAAAAAACGAGCTGGAAGAATTCGTAGCGAAAAGAAAAGAGCAAGGCGGAGTGGCTACTGACTTCTAGAAGCCAGTGCGCTGTTTGGATAGTACGCAAGGACTCACCGCGCAGCCTACCAGCGACGAGCCATGCGATTGAACTTTATAGTTTTCCTTGACTGTACATTTTTTCTTCCAGCGTTCTACCGTTTATCAACCGTTTATAACGAATATTGTTGTCTGCAAGCTTTTGCAGCATGGCAATATGAAATTGTGGGTGATTAATTGCATCAAATTCAATGATAAATTCGTTGTGTTGGTTTTGCCCGAGCCTGATCAGCCCGGCAACGGATTCGATAGTTTGTCCGGCATCGAAGTCTGCCTGAAGCGTTAGAAATCCTTGCTCGCTCTCTTCATCGGCAATACTTCCCTGTGATACAAGCTTGCCGTCAGCAAGATGGATCACGGTATCGCAAACTTTTTCAAGCTCGTCGAGGTTGTGGGAGCTGACAACAAAAGTTGTGTTGGAGGATTCTGCGGCAATGAGATCGCGTATGAGCTTTGCATTGGGTGGATCAATGCCGGCGGTTGGCTCGTCCAGTAAAATTATTTCCGGGTTGCCGAGCAGGGTTTGCGCGATCAACAGTCGTTTGCCCATACCATGGCTTAACTCGGTTGATTTACTTTTGAATCTGTCTTGAAGCTGGACAAGTTCCAGCGCTCTTGTCACTTCATGGTCGGCGTTCTTCACCCCGCGCAGATTTGCATAGAGGGTTAGCTGTGAGCCGATTGAAAAATTCGGATCAAACTGTGCGTCCTGTGGTAGCACTGAGAGCTTACTTTTTATTGATGAATGTCCGGCAGGCGCGCCGCATACTGTGACGCTGCCTGTCGATGGACGAATAAATCCGCCGATAAGGCTCATCAGGGTGGTTTTGCCAGCGCCATTAGGCCCAACCAGTGCTATCGGTTTGCCTGAGTCAATACTCAGATCGACATTGTCCAATGCTCGCAGTTTGCTATAGCGTTTGCTTAACTTCTCGCACTTTATTAACTCCATTACAGATCAACCTTGTGCATGATGAAGAGCCCCAGGGTTAAAAAGACCAGTGTTTGAATAGCAGGGGTGAGCACAGTGCCGAGAGAACTCCAGTCGTGATGTTTTACCAGTGTACTGACCTGCGATCCTGGAAATATTGACTTTAACAATTGTGCTTCTGGAAATCGGCTGGATAGCCAGTAGATGCCAAATAACAACACAATCCATAAGATGCTTGCGTAGGTCATTGCCTGCATACCGGATTTTGCAAATAGTGAAATGACTGCCATGAGTGCGGTGTACGGGGCAAGTACGATCATCAGATTTACCCAGATGAACACAGCATTGCTAACAGATCCTGTAATGAGGGTCGGGTCACGCATTGCCGCAACCACCAATGTGCTTAACAATGTTAGAGCAATAACAACAGCCTGTACCGCCATCATGCCGAGGAATCTGCCAAGGAATAAACTGCTGCGACTGGTATGAAGGGTTAACAGCTTTAACGTACCACGCACTTTGTCAGAGGCAGTTTGATCTGCGGCGTAGAAGATGCAGCAAATCGGGAATACATATAAACCGATAAACCAGTGAACACCGAATTCCGCCACCTGCCATCTGGCGATCGACAGAATAGTTTCTGAGCCGAGCATCGACCCGATAGATGCACCGTTTTGTACCAGCATAGGTGCCGGTCTTATTATTGTGGTGAGTATCAGCAGCCAGATAAGCCCGAATGCGAACAGTGATACAAGACCACGGCGTGTGATCAGAGCACGAGTCAGCTCTGTTGCTGCGATAAGGAAGGTGTTGCGAAGTGTCTGCATAATCGTGGCTATTTTCTATTGGTTATTGGGATATTGCTTGCCGTTGCTCAGCGTACACTCGAGGATTACGGCACCGTATTACTTTGCAAACAGTATCGACACTGCAGTAAGGTGTTGTGCAGGATTCGAAAGATAAGTGATTGCGGGCTGTTCCGTATCACATTTCCACAAGATATAGCGCATTATACTAAGAGAGTTCACTAGCCCGGATTATTCATGAAGCGGCGAGCATATCGCGCAGAGATTTGTTTTCACAGCGAATTTCTTTCTTGCGACGAATACTTATTGATATTTGCAAAAGAAAAAATTTGCTGTGGAATCAAAGATCAAGTGAGATGCCGTCGATTTCGTGAATAATCCGGGCTATAGCTCCACAACTCCATGGCCAGCCACTACGAAATTGTCGCAGAAGAATGGAAATCGCGCTCGCGTGAGCTTGCAGAGTGGGCGATGGAAAAGCTTGTTAATCGTAAAGATGTCTGGGGTCAATACGCAGCGCTTACAGAAGGGGAAAAAAAGAAGCTCGGGCGAACCTACAAGGCAATGACATTGCCGGTAGCCGCACAGCGTGGGCCGGATATGGTCACACTCGACAAGCTGACAAGACACTTTGCAAGTCAGCATCGCAGACGACCGCAGATTATCGGACTACATGCCAAGAGCAGAGAAAATACCAGTCGCTGGCTCGGTATTGATATCGATATGCATGACGATGACAAGGCTGACGCAGAGGAGCACTCGCGTAGAAACCTGGTTGGCGCGTTGAAGTGGTGGCGACAACTGCAAGCGATGGGTTATGACCCGTTGTTGTTTGACTCTAACAACAACGGTGGTTATCACCTGTGGGTGTTGTTTGACGAGCCTGCACCAACTGAACACGTTTTTGCGTTTGCCTGGTCGATAGTCTCGACCTGGGAGGAGACTAACCTAAGTGAAGAGCCGGAGACCTTCCCTAAGAAGCCAAAGGAGAAAAAGCCCGGAGACGATGTGCTGGGTGCTTGGTTTCGTCTGCCCGGCTTGCATCACTCAAGAGATCACTATGCTCGAGTTTGGAGCGGTGACGAGTGGCTCGATGACCCCTGGTTATCCGGTCATGCCGCGATAGATGCAATGCTACAGTGCATGGGTGGTCCGCCGCCTCCTGCGGAAACCGCGCCAGAAGACCACAGTCGTATCACTATCCGCGGTGTTCAGGGTAAACGCGGAGAAGCGTTAAGATCGGAGACGGTAAAAACAGAGAAACCAAAGCGTGCAGTCGACAGAAAACGTAGCTTTAAACGCACCGGCAAAGCGACGGTGTGCGTAGACCTGGACGGTGTACTGGCCCAGAACACGGGTGCTACCAATCTTTCTGAAATTGGTGAACCTGTGGACGGGGCTGTGGAGTTTACCCGCGATTTAGCGAAAATTGCAGATGTAGTAGTGCTGACTTCCCGGCTCTCGCACGACAAGCCAGGTGATGGAAACAGCGCTGAGCAGAGAAAGATGTTAGTGCGTATAGAAGATTGGCTAAATGAGCATGGGTTTGCTTTTGACAGAGTGCATAGCGGACAAGGCAAGCCGCCGGCGAGCGCTTATATAGATGATCGAGGTGTCTCGTGTCGGCCAATGGATGATGGTGTTGCGGCGTTTGAGGCAGCACTTGCGCAGACACAGCGCCTTTGTAGTTAAACACTATAATTGTAATTTAGCGCAATATTTGAGTGTAGTAGAGCAGGAGTTAGCATATGCCTAGAGCATTGAAGTTCAAGTATGGGGGTTCGGAGTTTGAGTGCGAACTAAATAAAATTGACCGTCGAAAGCTATACGGATCGGTTGATGTGGAAACCCGTGATATGGATGGCAACCGATGCGGGCTGGCGACACTTGCCAACGATGGAAAAACTTTGATCCCGTACGGTGGAACGGCGCTTGGCTACATCGGTGCTGATGGTGAGTGGGTTGAACGTAGTGAACTGAAGCCGGTGGATTTGTCGGGCAATGAACTACCCATGCTTTCCTCAAGCTTCGACATTACTATTGAGCTTGAAAAAACTGCAACACTTGAGGAGTTTCTGAATTACAGCTCGAGGCTTGTCTATCTCCTGGGTACCGATGAAGAGATGGATCCGGTGCTTGTTAAAGAACTTGCGGCTGGAAAAATATTTCAATTTGAGTTTCTCTACCGTGACGGTATTTCTGCTGATCCGGCGTTCATGATAGGAACCCCTGACGGGTTGATCTGGATGATGGTTGGCAAGCCTTCATCGATCGACTATGTTGGGCTCGATCAGGCAGCAGTGTGTTTTGTTGATGAAGAAGAGGATGAACAAGTCAATGAATTTGATTTTGAAATGCTCTGATGCTTGTCTTCATCAAATATTAATACCATGGAGATACATCTATGCCTAATGTAAATCTTACAGACAGCCGTAGTAGAGACGCTGTGGTAAAGGCTGAAGCCACTGGCGTCGATGAAGAGGTGCGCTATGTTGATGATGAGAAACAAGCGGCGTATACGAGAAAGATACTCAAAGCAACGGTAGAACATGACTTTGACACGCTGGTGAAGAGTTACGCAGGTGATGCGGAGGCCCTTGGAAAAGCACTAATAGAAAGTGACCCCGAAGTAGATATGGAAATCTGTGGTTTATATCTTTGGGGCGTATCAAAAGTCTATGTCGATTCATCTGATGGGATTGTTTATCGCATCGAACAGCAGGAAATCGTACGTGGCCCTGATGGAGCGATACGTGAAACCAGGCCTCGCAATCGGCCTGAGGCAAACGTTGACTCCGAAATTCCTTTGACCTGGACCGGTAGGAAAATTGATAAGAATGAAGCAGTACGACGTTTTGTTTTTGCTTCCAAGCTGCAGATAGTGCATATCAATGGTCTGACATATGACTTTCTTTATGGCATGGCGAAGGAGCTATCGGAATCAAATTCGTTGATGATGGTCGGTGGCGGTAGTAAAGGCCGTGATCCATTGGTGTTCAGGCGTGGCAGTGTGCCGTATCGTGGTTTCCTTGAAGGCAGAATTGATGGTGATAAATATCTGCTGCTTTTGCATTTGTCTAATCTGGAGCTAAAAGTTCCTTCTGGCTCAAGGGCCGGTGACACGGAAGAGGTCAGCGATAAAGAGAGGGTAAAAAAGAAGGCAGCATCTAAAACCGTAGTGAAAGACCAGAAGAAACCTGTAGTCGGGAAAACTAAAACGAAAAAGTCGGAAGCAGAACCGCCAGAAGAAAAGAAAAAGGAACAGAAAAAGGAACGAAAAAAAGAGCGGGAAGAAGACCTGGAGGAAGTCACTGCGAAGAAAGCCGGGTCCGACAAGAGTACGCAGGACAAGAAAGAATTTGCCAGGCCGTCAGCTGCAAGCAAATCTGACAATGATGCTGAAAACAACACAGCTATGGGTAATTCTAGAAAGTCGAAGAAAGATGACCAGAGTAACGCAAAGGATGCAAAGGCAAAGAAGGCGAACCCCGCTATTGTAAAGACGAAAGAGAGTGATGTAGGGTCAGCCGCCATTATTACCAGTGAGGATCTGGGTATCTGGTTAAGAAGTATTCGTATGGGTAAGTATCTAAAGCTATTTGTTGAGAATGAAATAGATGTCGATGTACTGGCTGAACTTACAGATGATGATCTCAAAGAGCTTGATATACCTTTAGGGTCCAGGCGCAGATTGTTGAAGGCCGTTGAAGAGACCGACAACCTGCACGCTGAAGTCGCCAGCGCGGTCAAACAGATGACTGGTAAACCTGCCAAACAGACTAAATAAACGGGGCTGACATGACACTAATCGACACAGAAGCTCTGAAAAAACAGGTAGGCAATTACCTGACCGGTAAGGCTGACGCGCTGAGTGATAACAGCGTGCTGCAGCGAGTCCGCATGCGCCGCAGGCAGCTGGGTCAGATGACGATGGCGCTGGACCGCGATCTCGCGAAAAAGCGAATCCCGTCTGGCGACTACCATATCAGTCGTAAGATAGACGGAGAATTTACCTGCCTTGTTTATAACGAAGGTGAGGTGTTCACTATAAACCCGGGCGGGACCATAAGAATGGGAGCTCCGTTTCATGATGAGGCCAAGGCGGCCCTTGATGAAACCGGTGTGCGTTTTGCGATCCTGGGTGGAGAACTTTATGTGCGTCGTGAAGATGGTAATCGTCCGCGGGTACACGATGTTGTTCGAGTAGCACGAGCGCCGAAGTCAGAAGCGGAGGTGGCTAGTCTTTGTTTTGGTATTTTCAATATCTACGAATGGAATGACGAACAGCGCAGTGGGCAATATGCAGAACGGTTTGACCGCATTACAGAGATATTTGGTGAGGGTGATCGTGTACACCCGGTTGAAACAGTGATTGGTGATGGCAGCAAAGCAGTTCTTAAGCAGTTTAAAAAATGGGTAGATGGCGAAAGTGCTGAAGGTGTCGTTGCACGAAGCGACACAGCAGGTGTGTTTAAGGTTAAACCACGCCATACCATTGACCTGGTTGCTGTCGGGTTTACAGAAGGCTTGGATGATCGTTCCGGTATGCTCCACGATGTGATGCTTGCAACAGTGCGATCAGATGACACCTTTCATATTATTGGCAGAGTCGGTGGTGGTTTTTCTGATGATGAGCGCACCAAAATGCTAAAAATGCTGGAAGAGCATGTTGTTGATAGCGAGTATGCTGAGGTAAATTCAGACCGCGTGGCCTACCGTATGATTAAGCCGGGTATTGTATTTGAGATTTCGTGTCTGGATATGATTGCGCGCACTTCTCGCGGCAATACTATTGACCGGATGGTGCTCGAGTGGAATGAAGATGAGCTAATCTGGGAAGGAGTCAGGCGTTTGCCGTTGTGCAGCATAATATCACCGCAGTTTGTCAGACTTCGTGATGATAAAAGTGCCACTAAGGAAGATGTGCGGTTCTCCCAACTAACAGACATTGTAGAAATCCCGTCTGCAAACATTGTGAGTGAAGAGCTGAAGCTGCCGGAGAGCGAGTTATTAAAACGTTCCGTTGCCACCAAGGAGCTCAGGGGGGCAACAATGGTTCGCAAGCTGATGATGTGGAAAACCAACAAAGAAGAGCAGTCAAAAGACTATCCGGCTTTTGTACTGCACCTGACCGACTACAGTCCCAATCGTAAAGACCCGTTAAAGCATGAGATTCGTGTCAGCAGTTCTGAAGAGCAGTTAAAGCAGTACTGGAAAGAGTGGGAGAAAAAGTATTTCGTATCCGGCTGGTCAACTCAGTAAGACAACCAAACCCGGAAACCTGAAACTCTTTCTCCTTGAAACCACTACGCATACTGAGTTGGAATATTCTGCATGGTGGAGGAACCCGCTGTGAGAAGATACTGTCAGCAATTGAGGAACATGATCCGGATATTGTGACGTTGCAGGAGTTCAGACACGGCAGTAGCAAGCCGGTTTTACTGGATGGTTTGAAGTCATTCGGGCTCGACACTCTATACACACCAGACACCGCTAACGCCCGTGAAAATAGTTTGATGATTGCCACCAGGCTGCCTATGCAGGCTGAATCATTTCCGGATAGCGCCACCCCTGCCAAGGCCGTAAAAGCCACGCTTGAGGTCTCTGCAACTGTAGAACTAAATCTTATTTCAGTGCATTTCCCTCAGAAAAAAGCACAAATACCGTTGTTTAATGCACTCCTTGAACTGCCGTCCTCGTGGCTTGACGAGTGTTCATTATTGATTGGAGACTTCAACTGTGGAATTCCGTTGGTCGATTCCCAGACCAAAACATTCTATGCCACACAGATGTTCCAGCAACTACTATCTGATGGCTGGCATGATGCCTGGCGCGAGAGAAACCCGGATGCGCGCGAGTTCACCTGGGTAAGCACGAGAAAATCCAATGGATTTCGCTATGACCATGCACTGGTTTCAGAGGTGCTGAATAGTTCGATATTGGATGTGCGTTATGATCATTCTGTGCGTGAGAACAAATATTCAGATCACTCTTTGATGTTGATCGACGTCGATCTATAGTTTTATCTTACTTTCCCTGCCGGGGGCTTAACGCTCTGACATGCCCTGCCGGCGGCCTTCATTTTTGAAAAGACCAAAAACGGAAGCAAAAAGTCTTTCTTGCTGCCATTTTGCCCTGCGGGTGCCTGCGGCATTTTGAATTTCATCGCTCCAACAGGCACGCTCAGATAGCACATCCATGTGCAAACTTCGCTAACGCGGCGTCCTGCCGCTCTTGCCTGTCTCCGCGATGAAATGCAAAACAAAACAGAAGCGCGGATACTGCAAACAAACAAAAACATAAAAACCATAGTTACCGTATAACAGTCACGTTGGGGGTAAGCTAAAAGCGCATCCTTGCTAAGGCTGGCTCCAATTATTTCCCAATAACAAAAGTGTACTGCGCATTGCCAGTGGCCTGTTCAATTCAGCTACTACCGGTTTTTTCGGCGACCAGGCTTTCAAGCGCATCTTGCCATAACGTGTAGTAGTCATCGCTATTGGTTATTTCACTGTGTGCTTCAAACGCTGCAATGTGGGTTGACAGGCACTCTGCCCATTCACTCCATGTGAACACTCCGGATTCA
>CALLBO010000107.1 GCA_937998875.1 uncultured Granulosicoccaceae bacterium | reverse complement strand
GTATGCATCAAAGCGACTTAGTCGCTTTTACCGCGCTTCTGTTTTGTTTTTTGAAATACTCCGGAGTCGGGTCTTAGCGCCATGGATGGCGCGTGAGCGACAGCGGCACAGGGATGTGCCATTGGCGCGGCCCGACGGAGGTGGATTTCAAAAAATGGCGCAGCCACCCGTAGGGCAAAATGGCAGCAAGAAGACTTTTTGCTTACTTTTTAGTCTTTTTAAAAAGTGAGGCCGCCGGCAGGCAATGCCAGAGCGATAGCCGCCGGCAGGGCATGCCAGCTCGGCACGCAAACTGACAGCCGGTTATTCCACTGCCGCGAATTCAGCAGAGACCGCCCCTAAAACAGGGCGCTCGCTTAACGAGGGTCCGTCGCTTACCCGGTGGTGGTAGAAAGTGGGGAGCCAGCCGTAAGCCGGGTTCTGTCATGGACAGCCATTCATCTCGAACACGCGTCGCCACGCATCTCTAGCGATCTACCCGGAAGCATCGCGGGCCACGACACTGCTTCCCTATTTGATCTTGCTCCGAGTGGGGTTTACCTTGCCACTGAATGTTGCCACCAGTGCGGTGCGCTCTTACCGCACCCTTTCACCCTTACCGGCACCAACCAGTTTTTCAACCAGCGATACTTAGGCGGTCTGCTCTCTGCTGCACTATCCGTGGGTTCACACCCCCCAGGCGTTACCTGGCACTCTGCCCTATGGAGCCCGGACTTTCCTCTACCGAACAAGTTCGACAGCGGCTGCCTGGCCAACTCCCCGCCGCATCGTAACCTGTTTACTGTGTGCAAACCACAGGAATAAAAGCGATCGTCGAACCAGACATCAATTCTATGGTCACTACAACAAGTTGTAGTTTTGATGGTTTACTTTTTACACCATCACAACGGACATCCATTGCGCTACTATCGCAGCAATCAAATTCCCACGGACTCATGCCATGACCATGCGCCAAAAATTTGTGGTATTCGCTATCGCTTCGCTATTGCTGGTTGTCATTGGCAGCCTGTTTTGGGCGCCTGTGCTGTGGCTACTGATACTACTGATTCCGATTATCGTACTTGGCGTAGTCGATATGCTTCAAACGAGGCATTCTATCCGCAGGTTATATCCGTTTCTCGGTCGCTTTCGCTACATGCTTGAGGCAGTAAGACCGGAGATACAACAGTACTTTGTAGAATCTGAAACCGATGGCAAACCAATCAGCCGCGAGTTTCGATCTCTGGTGTATCAACGCGCCAAGGGTGATCGCGATACCCGACCGTTCGGCACAATATTCGATGTTGATCGAGACGGCTACGAGTGGATCAATCATTCCATGAACCCGAATCACACCATCGACATCGAAAGCCGGATAAAGTTTGGCGGTGATCAATGCATCAAGCCATACCTGGCTTCACCGTTGAATATTTCGGCAATGAGTTTTGGCTCTTTGAGCAGCAACGCGGTAAGAGCTTTAAACAAGGGCGCCAAGCTCGGTGGCTTTGCACACAACACCGGTGAAGGAAGCATCAGCCCTTATCATCTTGAACACGGCGGTGATCTCATTTGGCAGATCGGTACCGGGTATTTCGGCTGTCGAGCAGCTGACGGAAACTTTGACCCGGATCTGTTCGCTACCAACGCCAGCCGCGACGAAGTGAAGATGATCGAGTTAAAGCTATCACAAGGGGCAAAGCCCGGTCACGGTGGCATACTGCCAGCCGCAAAGCTCACCAACGAGATTGCCGTAATCCGTGGCGTGCCAATGGGTGAGGATGTTTTATCACCGCCATCGCATAGTGCGTTTTGCAATCCAATCGAAATGATGCAGTTCGTGGCTGTTCTGCGACAGCTTTCCGGTGGCAAGCCGATTGGCATCAAATTCTGTCTCGGCAATCGCTCTGAAATGCTCGCCATGTGTAAGGCGATGCTTGAAACCGGTATCACACCAGACTTTATCACCGTTGATGGTGGCGAAGGCGGCACCGGGGCGGCACCAACTGAAATGACCAACTCGGTTGGCACACCACTTAAAGACGGACTTATTGCAGTAAACAATGCATTAATCGGTTGCGGCTTACGAGACAAGATGCGGATAATCGCGGCCGGAAAAATATTCTCGGCGTTTCATCTTATCCGCGCGGCAGCACTGGGTGCAGACGCGGTTAACTCAGCACGCGCGATGATGCTGGCACTCGGATGCATTCAATCCAGAACCTGCAACACCGATCATTGCCCCACCGGTATTGCTACACAAAACCCAGACCGGGCACTGGCACTGGATGTCACCGATAAAGGCCAGCGAGTCGCTAACTTCCATCATGAAACAGTCACTAATCTCGCCGAACTAATTGCGGCGGCGGGGCTAAACAACCTGGAAGAACTTCAGCCGAAACATATAAACAGACGCGTGGAAGGGACTGATGTAAGGACCTATGAAGAACTCTACCCGACACTCGATAGCGGGTGTTTGCTAGATGCTTCAACCAGACCTGCGTCGTGGCAGAAAGACTGGCAACTCGCAGCGGCAGACAGCTGGAACTAATCACGGCATCTGAGCTGTCCTAATGTCCCGATCAAACCCGGAACGATATCTAGACAATATCTACTTTTGCTGCAGCAACCATTCATAAAGTTCTTTTGCAGGAACACCAGAATGCCGGGCAACAATTTTCGCCGCTCGCTTCGGTGGGATTTCAGCGGCGACTTCTTTTAATAAGTCCTGAGTCGCAGCATCAAAAGTAACAACATTCTGGGGCGCCCCGGATACCATCACCACAAACTCGCCTTTTTGCATATCAGGGTTGTTTTTAATACGCTGCAACACCTCGCTCAGCTTGCCATATGCAATGGTTTCAAATGCTTTGGTCACCTCTCTCGCCACACAGATCAGCCTGTCTCCTAACACTTCCTGCATATCTGCAAGTGCGGCGACAATACGATGCCGTGATTCAAAAAATACCAACGTGGCACCTTCCGTTTGCAACCCCACCAGCGATTTATTGCGAGCAGAAGTTTTTGCCGGTAAAAATCCAGTGAATAAAAATCGATCAGTGGGCAGGCCACATACCGACAACGCTGCGGTAAGTGCAGACACGCCGGGCACCGGACTCACCGGGAGTCCTGCCCGGTGACAGGCCGTAACAATCCGGTATCCCGGATCACTGATTAGCGGAGTACCGGCATCGGACACCAACCCGACCGACAATCCCGACTGCAGTGATTCTACAATTTCTGCTATACGATCCTGCTCATTATGATCATGCAGCGAGCGCAGCTTCGGACTGATGCCGAGATGGGCGCAGAGCTTTCCCGTATGACGAGTGTCCTCAGCGTACAGAATATCGACACCCGCCATCACGTCACGGGCACGGTCTGTCATATCTGCGAGATTACCGATAGGCGTGGCGATTACATGAAAAACGCCTTTTCTGACAGACATAGTACAATGCTCCAAACTCAGGGCGCGATCAATACGACAGTGTAGCGCCGCAGAAACCTTGACGATCAACAATTAGTCAAACCGTGCAATAAGGCCCGTATAATCGGATCACACCTGCACCAATTCACACTTATCAAGCAACTATAAAAGTATGAAAGACAAATTAAGCAGAGTATCGCTTGTCGCCAGTCTCGTCACTGTCCTGAGTCTCTCGGTGTTTGCCTGTGGCTTTGGCGTCAACCCCGGTTCCAATACAAGAACCCAGGTTGTCATTCCCAGTCCGCAACTTGCCAGCCAGCTCCTCGCCAGCGGTGAAACGGCAAAGGCGGCGAATATTTATGAGCAACTCGCCAAAAGCGAAACCAATCCGGCACTGCAACAGGACTACCTGTTAAACGCCACTGAGCTTTACTTCGACAGTGAATTGTACAACGACGGCTCGCGTCTGTTTGCAACACTGCCCGCCGGTCTCAATACACCTGAGATGCAAACCCGCCTGCAGGTGCTATCTGCTTACAACACCCTTGGCCAGGGCGGCCATGATCAGGCACTCAGTCAACTGCCTCCAACCCGTTCGATCACTGATCGAATCGTGCGAATCAGAGCACTTGAGCTACAGTCTCGCGCCTATCAGTTGCTCAGCCAGCCGGAGCAGGCGCTGAAAGCGCGTATTTTGCTGGACAGCAACCTGACCGCACCCCAATCACTGAATGCTAACCGCACAAAAATCGCATCAATGCTTGCGGCCATTGATATGGACGGACTGCGCGTCATGGCAAGAACGCCAGGTGGTTCGATGTATCGCGGCTGGTTGGAATACTCCGCATTGGAAAGACAACGAGCCGGCACTGAGCCGGAGCTCTTCGCCAGAAGAACGCAAGCATGGAAAGCACGCTTTCCAAATCATCCGGCAGCAACACTTAATGTAACGGGCACACAAGTAGTCGGTACCGACTTAGAAGCCATTGGTGTTGATCAAGTCGCACTGCTACTACCACTTACCGGTCGTTTCAGCGCCATTGGAGAAGCAATTAAAACCGGCTTCATTGCCGCACGGTTTCAGGAAGGCGGCAGCGGCAGAATTAAGCTCTACGATACTGCCAGCGATACAGCCACCGCGATTAATCAGTACGGACTCGCGACTTCCGAAGGCGCATCAATGATCATTGGACCGCTGGATAAAGCGGCCGTTATTAATCTCACAGCTGGCAACAGAATAACGGTACCCACACTCTCACTAAATTATATTGGTGAAGATATGGCTGGCAACGCCAACCTGTTTCAGTTTGGCTTGTTACCTGAGGACGAAGCCCGCGACGCGGCACAGTTCGGCTTTAATGAAGACTATAGAAAGGCAATTGTTATCGCAGCCGACACTCCAATCAGCCAACGACTTGCATCAGCATTTGAAAATGCTTTTACAGAAGCAGGAGGAACTGTTCTGGCAACAGATACCATTGAAGCAGACTCCTATGATTATTCACAGCAACTCACACAGATGCTTGATATCAACACCAGCAATGCACGCAAGCGACGCCTTGAAAAACTGCTTGAAACGACAATTGAATTTGAACCTGCAATTCGCAATGACATCGACGTTATCTTCATGGCTGTCGATTCAGAACAGGCATTGTTGTTACGCCCGCAGCTGCAGTTTCACCACGCAGGCAAACTACCACTATTGAGCACATCACAGATATATAACGGAGACTCCGACGCAAATCGGGATGGTGATTTAACCGGCATAAGGTTCAATGATATTCCGTGGAATTTAACCGATGCAACCAATGGTTCGGCTCTGTATAGCAGTATCAAGGTCAATCATCAGGACAGCATTCAGAAACTGATTGCTCTGGGTATTGATGCTTATCAACTACACCGGCAACTCGATAACATGCGACTCGATCCGGCCTATTCTATTGACGGCAAGACCGGCGCACTGTCTCTGGCTGACGGCAATCGCGTCCGACGGCGGCTCGAGTGGGCCGAATACCAGGAGGGAGTACCGGTAAGAATTTCAGGCGCGTTACCGGTTGAAACATCACTTGCACCTTTACAGGGCGAGCTTTAAGCAGTTGTAAGATCCGAATAACCTGGCGGTTCACTCAGCAAACAGTGGCAGGTAAAAATGAAAACTATCGAACGTGGCAACCTGAACGAACGGGTCGCATTGAACTACCTAAAAGCCGAAGGTTTAAAACCGGTTACCAGCAACTATCACTCGCGCCACGGCGAGATTGATCTCGTCATGCAGGATGGAGAGATATTGGTGTTCATAGAAGTACGCTACCGACGCGCGAACAATTTCGGGGGTGCAGCAATGAGCGTGACACCGGCCAAGCAACGGAAAATCGCGCTTACCGCACTGCATTTTCTACAAAGAAACAAACTCACTGAACACCAGTGCCGGTTTGATGTAGTGGCAATCAGTGCAGAAGGAACATCGTGGATTAAAAGTGCGTTCAACAGCCCTGCTTAAGTAACTAGCGCAGGAGTTCTTTTATTTCACAACTTTCAGATGCGGGCCGCCTTTCTTGCCCTTTCTGTTGCCGTTATTCGGGCCGTTATTAGGGCCGTTATCGGCTTCTTTGCCCGGTCCACTTTTTGGTCCCGTTTTATCAGAGTGTTCCGTCTTATCGGAAGTACCTGAGGATTGAGTTTCACCGTTCGCTTTGCCGGTCTTCGCGAAATCACCCTGATCAACTGCTTCAAGTGTTCTGGGTTTTTCGGAAACATCCTGTGGAGTATCAGCACTCTCATTGAACATCATACCCTGACCGTTTTCACGGGCGTATATGGCTCTAACACTGTAAGTGGGTACCACAATCGACATCGACTGGCCGCTGAAACGGGCGCTGAAGGTTACCTCTTCGTTGGTCATCAACAATCCGCTGGTCGCATGCGGGCTGATGTTCAGGATAATTCGACCAAGCTCGTCAAGGTAGTCCTTCGGTACCACTGTGCCGGGCTTACTGGCATCTACCATCAGATAAGGCGTCAAGTCATTATCCACAACCCACTCATAGATCGCGCGGATCAGGTAGGGCTGACTGGAAGTCATGCCAGATGTGTCGTCGTTGTTGTCGGAAGTCACTGCTTGCGCTCTGTTGGGCGTCAAACTAGCGCATTTCGCGCTCACTCTCAGTGAGGCTTAGTTGAAAACCCTCACGGTCGAATAAACGCTTTGCATATTTCGTGACAGCTGATGCTTTAGACGGTAATTCAATCCCATAGTGATTGAGCCGCCACAACATTGGAGCGACTGTGGCATCAACCAGCGAGTACTCTTCACTTAAAAAGAATGGCTTCAGCTCAAACACACTGGCTGAATCAATCAGCGAATCACGCAGTTTGTTCCTCGCTGCATCGGCCTTCTTCGCATCACTACCCTCGATAATCGGGAGCAGGTCGTACCAGTCTCGCTCGATGCGGAACAATGCCAATCGCGATCGAGCTCGTGACACCGGGTCAACCGGCATCAGCGGCGGATGCGGAAAACGCTCGTCCAGATATTCGGAAACTACTCGTGAGTCGTAAAGCACCAGATCGCGGTCCACCAAAGTGGGTACGGTGTTGTACGGATTCAGATGAAGCAAGTCATCGGGCTTGTTGTCCGGGTCGACGTCTTCGATTTCGACGGTAATGTCTTTCTCAAACAAAACGATGCGGACCCGATGACTGTGGATCGAGCTCGGATCCGAATACAAAGTCATTACCGACCGGCGTGTCACTGGCGCTGTCACGTTATCTCCACTCATATTATTTTAGGGTTCCTAACGCTGTCTGACGCGCATTGTCTGACGCGCATTGTCTAAAGCGCCCGGCCTGGTAAATCCGGAATCCGGGCTTGCGCAAATGCTAGTTATTGTGCGGTACATCTTTCCAATATTCTTTCTTCAGAAGAATCGCCAATGCCAGAAATAACAGCAGGAACAACATGACTTTAATTCCCAGAGAATGGCGAGCTTCCCGATTGGGATCACCCAGGTAATCGAGGAAGCTTACCAGATCACTGATTGTGGAGTTGTATTCGTCAGCCGTAAGTTTACCAGCAGTCACCTGCTGGAAGCCGTCAAGTACTTGATGGCCTTCACCATCATCGTGGTAAACCGGCTTGTACCAGCCTTGTAAGTCAGCGAGTACATGCGGCATACCAACGTTTGGATATACCGTGTTATTGGCACCTAGCGGTCTCGACTCATCAAGATAAAACGACTTCATGTACGTGTAGAGCCAATCGACTCCCCGCGAACGGGAAACCAGCGCAAGATTAGGCGGTGCAACACCGAAGGCAGTTTTTGCATACTCTTTTGACATGTTGCTGCCGATCAGTGAACCGACTTTGGTCTGCTCTCCGTTTGCATCAGTGGTGAAAACCATGTTTTCGAGCATTTCCGCATCGGACAGTCCGATGTCTTCCGCCAGCCGGGAATAGCGCTGATAGTCAGCCGTATGACATCCCTGGCAATAGTTCATGAAGGTACGGGCACCGCGCTGCAGGGCGCGGTCTGTACGAACCGGCGAAAAGTGCTCAAGCTCCGCACCACCACCCGCGGCGTAACCGGCTTGCGGCAATACCGCCATAAGGCTTATTACAGCCACAGCCTTAACCGAAATGCTCAAACCAGTGCTTAGGCCAGTGCTCAGGCCAGTGCTCAGACCAGTACTCAGGCGGATGACGTTTTTCAGTAATTTCATCAGTAGTTCACCCTCTCTGGTACCGGCTTGGTCTTTTCATTCTTACTGATAAAAAACAGCGCGATAAAGAAACCAAAGTAAATCAATGAACAGAGACGTGAAATGAACGTCCCGAGCGGCGTTACCGGCTGCAGACCGTAGTACCCGAGAATCAGGAATGAAATAACAAATGCCGCAAGGATGACCTTATAGGCCGTTGATCGGTAGCGAATGGATCTGACCGGGTTTCGATCAATCCAAGGCAGGAAGAACAGCACGGCAATTGCCGCAAACATCGCTATTACGCCAAGTAGCTTGATCGGAATCGCACGTAGAATCGCGTAGTAAGGCGTGAAGTACCAGACCGGTGCAATATGTTCCGGTGTCTTTAACGGATCTGCCGGAACGAAGTTGGCGTGCTCGAGAAAGTAGCCACCCATCTCCGGTGCAAAAAACACAATCGCAAAGAAGATAATCAGGAAGACTGCAACTCCTACCAGGTCTTTAACCGTGTAGTAAGGGTGGAACGGTATGCCATCAAGTGGCTTGCCGTCTGGCCCTTTCAGCTTCTTTATATCGTTACCGTCCGGATTATTGGAGCCGACTTCGTGTAGCGCAATAATGTGCACGAATACCAGACCAACCAGTACCAGCGGCATCGCAATAACATGCAGCGCAAAGAAGCGGTTCAGCGTTGCATCAGAAACAACGTAGTCACCTCGCAGCCATAAGGTGATCGCATCTCCCACCCAGGGTATTGCACCAAACAAGGAAATAATTACCTGCGCACCCCAATAAGACATCTGGCCCCATGGCAGCAGATAACCCATAAAGGCTTCAGCCATCAGCACAAGATAGATCAACATACCGAAGATCCATAACAGCTCGCGAGGCTTCTTGTAAGAACCGTACATGATGGCACGCATCATATGCAGATACACAACCACAAAGAACATCGATGCACCGGTTGAGTGCATGTAGCGAATCAGCCAACCCCAGTTGACGTCACGCATGATGTACTCGACTGACTTAAACGCAAGCTCACCGTCAGGCTTGTAGTTCATGGTAAGAAAGATACCGGTCACTATCTGGATCACCAGTACCAGCAGCGCAAGTGAACCAAAGTAGTACCAGAAGTTGAAGTTCTTCGGCGCGTAGTACTGGCCGACGTGCTTGTTCCAGGTATCTGTCAGCGGGATGCGTTCATCGATCCACGCCATAGTATCGCTGATCTTGCTCATCAGGCTTGCCCCCCTTCTTCACCGACGAGAATTACCGAGTCAGAAACAAAAGTATGCGGTGGAACCGGCAAGTTCGTCGGTGCAGGTGCGCCTTTGTAAACCCGCCCTGAAATGTCGAACTTTGAACCATGACATGGGCAGAAAAATCCACCTTGCCAATCCGGGCCGAGATCGGCCGGTGCCACATCAGGCCGGAAAGTTGGCGAGCAGCCAAGGTGCGTACATACCCCGGTCATGACCAGGACTTCCGGTTTTATTGAGCGATGAACATTTTTAGCGTAGTCAGGCTGTTCTGACTTGTTTGACTCTGTGTCACGCAAGTCACCGGCAACTGCCTCAAGACTTTCGAGGAGCTCGGGAGTCCGGCGCACCACCCAAACCGGTTTGCCGCGCCATTCAACAATTACGCGCTGCCCGGGTTCAAGCTTGCTAATATCGATTTCTACCGGTGCGCCGGCAGCCTTTGCGCGTGCGCTTGGCGACATTGAAGATACAAACGGAATTGCCATGGTGACCGCGCCGAGCGCACCAACCACACCCGCTCCGGCGGTCAGTAATCTGCGCCTTTTCTCGTCCACTGCCGGGGCACCAGCCCCGTTAGAAGCAACATTATCTGTTGCCATAGGATGCTCCAAAATTTAAATTAAAAGCCTGTTCGGTGCTAAGCCCACAAGATCACGCTGCCTTTGATAGAAGCTCTGCACACTGATATCAATTGATATTCCCGAACGGCGATAACCTGATTTCATGGGTCGCCGTCGTTGTTATACGTTCCGCGCACCTTTGTAAATCGTTTGTAAACCTCAGCTTCTGCTTGATCACAAACACATTGAGATGCCAAATTTCGGCAACCAGAAATTATACCACAGAACGTTAAAAATACTTAAGCGTTGCAGTTGCCGGCTGGCTGACGAATTCACTTAATCAAACTCGAAAAGACAGTGTTGCCCGCTCAAGCCAACTAGACATCCAATAACTATTCCACGCACATCTACACCCATTAACAGCACCATGCTCAACGCACGGATGGCAGTAGTCAAAAGGTGTCGGAGTTTTGACATGGGGGCTGGGCAGAGTACCCCTGTAGTCTGAATTGTTTGGGAACGGACTGCGGAATCAGTCCGGATTCAGCATCAATTCAACCTGAATCAATCAGTCAGAATTCGGGCCTCGGCAGACACTGCATGTGCCTCCAGGCCCTCAGATCTCGCTAATATTGCTGCTGTTTTACCGAGCGTTTCCGCACCGCGCTGAGAGCAACCGATGATACTGCTGCGCTTTTGAAAATCGTACACTCCCAGCGGACTGGAAAACCTCGCTGTACCGGAGGTTGGCAGTACGTGGTTCGGACCAGCGCAGTAGTCACCCAGCGCTTCAGCACTATAGCGCCCCAAAAAAATCGCACCCGCATGGCGGATATCTGCAAGCAGACTCTCTGGATCTTCCACCGAAAGCTCAAGATGTTCCGGTGCAATGGTATTTACGATGGATGCGGCTTCCGCTAGATCTGCGATCTCAATAAAACAGCCACGCTCCCGCAGCGACTCACGAATGATTTCGGCACGCGGCATTTTTTCAATCAATTGATTCATTGCCTCTAGCACCAGACTCATAAACTTCGCGTCATCACTTATCAAGACAGCTTGTGCCTGCTCATCGTGTTCAGCCTGCGAAAATAGATCTGCGGCAATCCAGGCTGGATCGGTCGCACCATCGCAGACCACACAAATCTCGGACGGACCGGCAATCATATCGATACCAACTTTACCGAAGACGGCGCGCTTTGCCGTTGCAACATAGATGTTACCCGGCCCGACAATCTTATCTACGGATGGGACAGACTCAGTACCGTAGGCAAGTGCCGCAACTGCCTGCGCGCCACCAATTGTGAAAACACGATCCACACCAGCAACACTGGCGGCTGCAAGCACGGCATCGTCCAGTTCATTATCCGGCGCTGGCACCACCATGATCAACTCAGTCACGCCTGCGACTTTTGCAGGAATCGCGTTCATCAATACCGATGATGGATATGACGCTTTTCCACCCGGCACATACAGGCCGACACGATCAAGCGGTGTTATCCGTTGACCGAGCACCGTGCCATCGTCTTCCTGATAACGCCACGACTCACCGAGTTGCTTTTTATGAAATTGTTCAATCCGGTTTCCGGCACTGCGAAGTGCTGCTGCAACTTCCGCAGGAACGCGATCAAGTGCTTTCGCTAACTCCTCCGCCGAGAGTGAAAGAGACGCTGCATCATTAACGCTTCTGCGATCAAACTGGTTAGTTAACTTTATCAGCGCCGCATCGCCTTCTGATCGAACAGCGGCGATGATCTTGTCTACAGTGGCGTTAACCGAGACATCAGAGACTCCTTCCCACGCAAGCAGTGTTTGCAAACGTTCAGCAAAGTCCGGCTGCTTTGAATTTAGCCTGTTGATAGATAGCACGTGAGTAAATTAAGCTCGCTTTCTGCGTGCTGCAACTGCCTGCGACAGTTCCTGCAACATTTCTTCAGTATCCTGCCAACCCACACACGGATCAGTAATACTCTGCCCGCGGGTTAAAGGCACCCCTGGCTTGTGATCCTGTCTGCCTTCGATCAGGTTACTCTCAATCATAACGCCGATAATACGCTTATCTCCATCACTTAACTGGCTGCAGATATCGCGACAAACATAGCGTTGTCTCTTAAAAATCTTACGGCAGTTGGCATGACTGCAATCAATCATCACCTTAGGCCGAACACCGGCCTTTTCCATCATCGCCGAAGCATCATCCATGCTTGCAGCATCATAATTAGTGTGCGGACCGCCACGTAAAATCAGGTGACAATCTTCATTACCAGCGGTAGCGAAAATCGCACTGCCACCTTCTTTGGTAACAGACAGGAAGTGATGTGGTCTTGATGAAGAACAAATTGCATCGACCGCTATCTGCATACTGCCGCCGGTACCGTTTTTAAAGCCAACCGGTGCTGATATACCTGAAGCAAGTTCGCGGTGCCCCTGGCTTTCTGTCGTTCGCGCACCGATTGCCCCCCAGCCGACAAGATCTGCAATGTACTGCGGGCTGATAAGATCCAGGAATTCGGTGCCTGCAGGCAGTCCTAACTGATTAATGTTGCGCAACAACTCACGGGCGGTTCGCAAGCCGCGATTAATCTGAAAGCTGTCATCAAGCCCCGGGTCATTAATTAGTCCTTTCCAGCCAACAGTGGTACGAGGTTTTTCAAAATACACTCGCATCACAACAAGCAGATCTTCAGAGAGTGACGGTGCCAGACCTGCGAGCTTCTTTGCGTACTCAACACCCGCTTCAGGGTCATGAATAGAGCAAGGCCCGACGACAACGACCAGCCGATCATCTTTGCCATGCAGAATGTTATGGATACCGCTGCGCGCCGCCTGAACAGTCCTGGCAATATCGTCTGTCACCGGCAACTCTGCAATCAGACTGGCCGGAGAATTCAACTCTTTTATCTCTTTAATACGCAGATCATCGGTATTGTGCTGCGCAGTTTCTTGATTCATTCGATTGGATTCCGAAGCAACAGGATTAATGAGCCGGTTATCAGCTCAGTACTGGTCAGCCGGCCTTTGGGATAGCTGAAAAATTGCCGAGTGTATTCGTGACTGATCTCGGGTCTATAGACTATTGCCTGAAACAACTTTCGACAAGTCATTAATGAGTTGATGGATTTTCTCGTGTTTCATTTTCATCGAGGCCTTGTTGACGATTAGCCTGGAGCTGATATCGCAAATAGGATCACCTATGACTTCCAGATTATTGGCTACCAAAGTGGCGCCGGTTTCCATGATATCGACAATCAGGTCTGCCATTCCAACGAGTGGTGCTAGTTCCATAGACCCGTAGAGCTTGATGATTTCTACCTGTTGCCCGCGACGATCAAAAAACCGCCGGGTAACTTCCGGGTACTTTGTGGCTACCCTTAAAATACCAGGTGCGTCGATCTGCGCGTCCTTTTTGCCAGCCACTACCAGCTGACACTTACCGATGCAAAGATCAAGCGGCTCATAGATGCCTCTGCCGCTGTGCTCAAGTAAAACATCCTTACCTGTCACACCAATATCAGCACCACCGTACTCTACATATGCCGGAACATCACTGGCCCGTACCAGAAGTAATTTCGTATCCGGTTGATTAGTGTCAACTCTGAGCTTGCGGGTTTCTTTCGCATCCCCTACCGGCACTAACCCGACTGCTTCAAACAACGGCAGTGTGGATTTGAGTATTCGCCCTTTGGTCAGGGCAATGGCGAGCGGTTGAGTCATCGGGTATGAGTTACACTAGACACTGACACGCTGTATGTTTGCACCCAGCGCGTTGAACTTATCTTCTATTCGTTCGTATCCGCGATCAATGTGATACACGCGCTGCAGGTGAGTTTCCCCTTCGGCAATCAAACCTGCAATGACCAACGAAGCGGACGCTCGAAGGTCAGTAGCCATCACCGGTGCCCCGGTTAGTTTTGCTACTCCGCGTGATACAACCGTGTTACCACTAACCTTGAGATCAGCACCCATGCGCTGCAGTTCCTGCACATGCATAAAACGGTTTTCAAAAATGGTTTCAGTAATCGTCGCCGTACCTTCAGCGACCGAATTCAGTAATGTAAACTGCGCCTGCATATCGGTTGGGAACGCCGGGTATGGTGCAGTGGTGATATCCACCGCCCGAGGTTTTTCGTAGCGGCAACTGATGGTTATGTCTTTGCCGTCAATCTGCATGTCTGCACCTGCTTCGTCCAGCTTGCACAGCACAGCATCAATAGTATCCGGCTGCGCGTCCTTCACGGTAAGTTTGCCACCGCTTACCATTGCCGCCACCAGGAAAGTACCGGCCTCTATTCTGTCCGGCACAACCCTGAAGTGACAGCCCGTGAGCCGATCTACACCATTGATTGTAATTGTGTCAGTCCCGGCACCCTGAATGTCCGCTCCCATACCGATCAGGAATCTGGCCAGGTCAACCACCTCAGGTTCGCGTGCCGCATTTTTAAGCACGGTGGTACCTTCGGCCAATGTTGCTGCCATCAACAGATTTTCCGTACCGGTGACGGTTACGATATCGAAGTTGATTGTTGTACCTTTGAGCTTTTTACAGTGTGCTCTTATATACCCGGCTTCCAGTGTGATCTCTGCCCCCATGGCACGCAATCCATCAATATGCAGATCCACTGGTCGGGCACCGATAGCGCAGCCACCCGGCAGTGATACCACTGCTTCACCAAAACGCGACAACAATGGTCCGAGCACCAGGATAGAGGCGCGCATGGTTTTTACCAGCTCGTACTCTGCCTCATAGCTGTTAACCCCGGAGGCATCCGCCTCGATCATCATGTTCTCACTGAGCGTCAGTCTCACTCCCATGCGACCCAGCAGCGTCATGGTCGTGGTGACGTCATTCAGGTGGGGAACATTTTCGAGGGTGACCGTGTCATCGCAAAGCAATGTGGCGGCAAGAATCGGCAGCACGGCATTCTTGGCGCCGGAGATGCGCACCGTCCCTTCGAGCGGGTTGCCACCGCCAATTATCAGTTTATCCATTGATTTATAATTGCACCGGAATGTAGTGGGGACATACCGGACAGGCCGGGCCCACGTGTTGTCGGGGGACAAGCACCCTCACCGCCACCGGCAAGACCGCACATGATAACGGATGCGCGCGGCAATCCCAACTGCAACCGTATGGTTGCAGAGAATTTACACGAGATAAGTGCGCTGATTCTGGCGCCGGGAAGCAGGCAGCCGGATTATCCAGCGGGTATAGATTGAATCATCGATAGCCGCTGGCGTCGGGAGTAGCGTACATCCAGCAGCCTGGATCAATTGCTAAACTAATTTTCGTTCTTTGCCCGAAGCGTAGCGATCAATCCGTCCACACCGGACTTCTTGATCTCGCTGCTAAATTCCGCCTTGTAGCTTTTCACCAGGCTGACATTCTCAACTTCAATGTCATATACCTTCCACGTTTCCCGATCAGCTTTGGATGTCTTGAGCTTATAATCCACCGGAAACTTCACATTCGCATC
>CALLBO010000106.1 GCA_937998875.1 uncultured Granulosicoccaceae bacterium | reverse complement strand
TTGAACGTTCTGTGGCCGCTTTTTCCGGTGGTGAGGTTTGTTACACCGGATCATTACGTTTACTCAGAAAGAGCACCGCGCAAAAAGCAGCCATGACCCAGGAGTCTGGGCGGCCCTGCGGGTGCCTGCGGCATTTTGAATTACATCGCTCCAACAGGCACGCTCAGATAGCACATCCATGTGCCAACTTCGCTAACGCGGCGTCCTGCCGCCCTCGTCTATCTCCCCGATGGCCTGTCTCCGCGATGAAATTCAAAACAAAACAGAAGCGCGGGTACTGCAAAAACATAACCAAAAACCAGAGACTTCTTCCGCGCAGACTCCTAGAAGTTATCTTTGCGCTGGCGTATCTCTGCGAATACTTCGGCGTCTGTGGCATCAGTCATGTTCAGGTGCTGTCGGATTTTACGATCACCAGCGCGTAAAAACGGATTGGTTGCAAGTTCTTCTGCCAGCGTGCTCGGTACTGTGGGCTCACCATCGGAGCGCAATTGTTTTATTTTCTCAACACGTGCATTTAACTCGTCATTGTCAGGATCAACAGTCACCGCGAACGCTGCATTCGCTTCGGTATATTCGTGACTACTATAGACAATAGTATCTTCCGGCAATTGCATCAGCTTGTTCAGGCTGTTCCACATCATAGGCGCGTCACCTTCAAACAGTCTGCCGCAACCCAAAGAAAATAATGTGTCTCCGGTAAAAACGGTTTTCTCTGCGGGTAGGTAGTAGTTGATCATATCTTTGGTATGACCCGGTGTATGAAGGGTTTGGACCTCAGTGCCTGCGAAAGTAAAACGACTACCGTCAGCTACCAGGTTGTCTACACCATTAATACCAGTTGGGCCGATAACTTCGCAGCCATGTTGTGCTTTGAGTTGTGCGAGCCCTGCGACGTGATCAGCGTGATGATGGGTTGCGAATATGTGCGTCAGCGCCCAGCCTTTTTGGTTTAAAGCATCGGTTGTCGCTTGTGCATCACCGCAATCGATACTGGCGGTTGCACCGGATTGCGGACAATGTAGAAGTACTCCGTAATTGTCTGACATGTAGGCGTATTGAAAGTACTCAAGATTTGCCATGGTGATGCTGTGCTCGATTGATTATGATAAATGTAACTGCTCTACCGGATCGCGCTTACCAGCTGCCGGTGTTTTCCATAGAAAGCCAGGGCTCAGCCGGTGCCTGTGCGTCACCTTCCTGCAGCAACTCAACAGAAATGTTATCGGGTGATACCACAAACGCCATGCGGCCATCGCGAGGCGGGCGGTTGATCGTCACACCGGCATCCATTAATTGCTGGCAGGTGGCGTAGATGTCGTCCACCTTATAGGCGAGATGGCCGAAGTTACGCGAGTTACCGAGGTCATCTTCCGGATCCCAGTTATAAGTTAGCTCAAGCTCCGGTGCGTTTTCCTGCTTTGCACGAGACTCATCTTTGGTGCCTGCCAGAAATATCAACGTAAATCTGCCTTGTTCGTGTTCTACTCGGCGGGTCTCGACGAGTCCCATTTTATTGCACCAGAAATCGAGTGATTCTTCGACATCACGAATGCGGATCATGGTGTGGAGGTAGCGCATGGCAGTTCCTTGGATAATATTGAGTAGATGGCAACCGGGCATTGACCGGCAAACACCGTGGTAGACTACCAAAAATTTACACTACGTGAGAGAGAAGCAATGGGTATCAAGAGAATCAAGAGCGGCGAGCGCATGAGCCAGGCTGTTGTACACAACGGTATTGTATCTACTGCAGGCCAGGTAGCTCAGAATGCGAAGGGTGGTAGTGTGACGGATCAAACCCGGGATATTCTCAACGCAATAGACGCGCTTTTGAGTGAAGCCGGCAGCGACAAATCCAATCTGCTTACTGCAACAATCTGGCTTGCTGACATTTCAGATTTTGCCGAGATGAATGCGGTTTGGGATGCGTGGGTATCACCGGGTAATGCACCGACGCGTGCCTGTGTGGAATCAAAGCTCGCATCTCCTGACTTCACTGTAGAAATTGCCATCACCGCTGCTGCGTAACGTGTCAGTGGCCGAAGGTGACAAAGGGCCTGATGGTACCGAACCTGCAAACTGGCAGCTAATTGAACAACTGCCGTATGATCTAAATGCAGGGATCGGTCACGCAGCAAAGATCGGTATGGTTGTGCTGAGCTCTGACTACACCATTGACTACGAGTTTCGTCAGGTATTCACTGATGATGCAATTGGTATCTATCAAACCCGTGTGCAAAACTCACCAGAGATAACCCCGCAAACACTCGCTGCAATGGAGCAGAAAATTCCAGCTGCGCTGGAAACTATTCTTCCTGGTGAACCGCTTGACGTGGTTGCGTACGGATGCACTTCGGCGACTACCGTGCTGGGTGAGCGAACTGTTTTTGATCGCATTGCAGAGGTTCAGCCTCAGGCGAAGCCAACTACGCCAATTACAGCAGCGTTTGCTTCATTCCGTGCGTTTTCTGCGAAACGAATTGCTGTGTTAACGCCGTATAGAAGTGACGTTAATAAATTACTTCGACAGTATATTGTTGATGCAGGATTTGATGTGCCTGTCTTTGGATCTTTCAATCAGGAACTCGACCCGTTGGTCGCCCGTATCGATCTGCCCAGTCTGGAGCGAGCTATCTTGCAGCTGGAATCCGACGCTGACGTTGATCTCGTTTTCGTGTCCTGTACGAGTATCAGGATGCTTGAGGCGGTGGGTGCAATAGAAAAGAAAATCAACTTGCCGGTGACCACGTCTAATCATGCGATGGCATGGCATTGTTTAAGGCTCGCCGGTGGCGATCAGAAGCTGCCGCAATTTGGTTCTTTGTTCGAGAGACCGCTGGAGTCTTAATCGCTTAGAGGTTCGTCTGTTCAGCCTTCCGGGTGAGGTGTTTGCCACGGTCGTTCCCGGAACCCACTGGCAGATTCTGCGAAATAAGGTTTACAAGCCGTCGACAATAGCCCTAAACTTAACCGGTCAGAGCAATCTGACACGTTCTCGGGGCGGGGTGAAATTCCCCACCGGCGGTGTTGGCACAATGTGCCTCAGCCCGCGAGCGCGCAGCCTGCACAGTCAGGCTGCGGTCAGCAGATTCGGTGCGAATCCGAAGCCGACGGTATGACAGGTGTCCATTCGAAAATCGACGGGCATTTGTGAAAGTCCGGATAAGAGAGAGCGGGAGTTTCAACAGCGCATTGTGTGCTGTGCCCGTCACGCCCTGATTCTGGTAACCACAGGAGACTGCCATGAATCAGCCACAAATTGCACCGCAGACCGGCGGTGATTTCAGCAAAGCACGCATTGCCTATATTGAGGCGGGTTGGCATAACGATATCGTCAGCCAGGCGCGTGTTGCGTTTACAGAAAAAGTTGCCGAATACGGCATTACCGCGATTGATGTTTACGATGTACCGGGAAGTCTTGAAATACCGCTGCAGGCAAAGCTGCTTGCAAAGACCGGTCGGTATGATGTGATCATTGCCTGTGGTCTGATTGTCGATGGGGGTATTTACCGACATGACTTTGTCGCCAGCACTGTACTCGATGCAATGATGCAGGTGTCACTTGATAGCGAAGTGCCGGTGCTGTCGGTGGTGCTGACACCGCATCATTTTCACGAACATGATGAGCACCATGGATACTTCAAAACCCACTTTTTAAAGAAAGGTGAAGAGGCTGCAAATGCTTGTATAAAGACGTTGATCAATATGCAACGTCTTAATCAGTCAAGCCAGGCTTAGGCATCCCTTGAGTATCGCTGAAAACAGCACCTTAGCGGTGCTGTTTTTGTTTCTGCAGCGATAATTGGCGGGAATTAGATCGAACATCTATAAAATCTTGCGTAATTTCCATTGTGTTGCATGGCTGCTACAATAATCATGCAGCGAGAGAGTTCAGCATTTTCACTTGTAGTACTCCGGTGGATACGAGTTGGTTGCAACTTAATAACAAGGGATTGATATTGCATGCACATTATTAATAAAGGAATTTCTTCGGCTTTTATTTTCACCGGGCTGTTGTTCACCCTTACACTCGTTTTACCATCGGGTGTTCATTCTCAGGCGTTATCCGAATGTGCACTACAGGCATCAGATGCAGACGGAGATGGCATTGGACGGGAATTCGACGTTAACAATGGCCGCTTCTCAGACTGTTTGGTAACAACACAGTCACAAGCTGCTCCAGCTTTTACGAATAGAGAAACAGGAGCTCCGGTGACATTGATGCGGGCTTACTGGGACCCGAATGCCGATCTCGCCAATCGCACATTGCAGTGTGATTCCTTTATCTTTGATGACGATACCGAACAGTATGTAGCAGGTGCGAACGGTTTTGTTTTCGGGCCGGTTAGAGATGGGCCGTATAGTGTTTTTCACTATCCGCTGTCATCGACACCTCCCCACATTGGAACAGCACTCGGTTTTATTGAGGGCAAAGAACCCACCTATATACCGCTCTGGAGTGTTGACGACGGCGTTTACAACGGTCCTGCGCCAATGGCGCTGAGCCCGTACGTTGAGGTCGTTAATTTCAATGGTGGTAGCGACAACGCGATCAGAATATGGGACAACGGGCCGGTTGATTACTACCTGTGTTATGACACTGGCGGAGATGCTGTTGTTCCGACAGGATCCCCAGGGGTCTTCACTGAGAGTGCGGATGCCGATCCGGCCGAGCAGATCGTGTCCATGTTACCGCCATCTCAAGAGTCATCTGATCCACCGCCTTACACTAATCTCGAAACCGGTCTTGAAGTGCAGCTTGTGCAACCGCGCTGGAATTACAATGCTGATTTAGCGTTGCGCCGAATCAGCTGCAATACGTATAGGTGGAACGGTTTAGGTTACGAACATGATGCCTTCATTGAGTTTGATATTGACTACGTGTTCCACCCTCGTAACGGTGATACTGCGCGGTTAACAACTTCGGTGACTGATGACAGAATATTCTTAAACACCGAGGAACTTGCCATTGTGGACGGACAATTACAGCAGCAGGGTTTTGGTCGGGTGGAGCTTTTGGATCAGGCTGTGCGGGTGTGGCGAAGTAACTTTAACTACGACCAATGCACCAGTGTAAAACTTCTCGGTGTAGGTGAGCCGCTGGACACAGTCTGGACATTTCCAAACGAGTTTCGAAACAACTTCTTTGAATCACTGGGCTATACCCCGGACGATCCGGTCGATTTTGGCCCGACCGGTGATGTGAGTTCCGGTGGATGTGACTATACCCAGGCAGCGCTGCACAATGGGTGGGGCTGGAATGCAGTGTTGAGAGAGAGTTGTGCACCGATCTCGCAGAACGCGTGTGACTACAGTAACGCATCCGAACACAACGGCTGGGGCTGGGATCCGGTGGCGGGCTCAAGTTGTCCACCACTTGCTGAATCCGGAGACGAACTGGTCTCGGATCCTGCGCCCGACGAGGGTTGTGACTACAGTAACGCTGCAAGCAATAACGGCTGGGGTTGGAATCCGGTTACCAGTGAAAGTTGCGCTCCGATCGAGCCGGCTGATGACCCTGATAGCAACAGTTGTGATTACAGCAATGCAGCGCTCAACAACGGCTGGGGCTGGGACAGTATTGCCTTGCAGAGTTGTGCTCCTGCCAGGTGAGTATTGCGAAGCTCTTCAACGGGGATACTTCTACGCGGTTGTAGTGTTGTCGCGTTCAGAATTGCCGCTTCGGGTGATTCTGGCCGCTGTACGGTGAAGTAAAATAGCAGGCTCGGCATCATCGATGTTTGTTAGCGGTTGTCAACGTATGCGTGCAGCAGAAAACCCACCGATTACTTTGTACTATGCGCCTGACAATGCATCATTAATTGTTCGCTTGCTGCTGGAGGAGCTAGGGCTTACCTATGAAACCATATTGGTAGACCGTAGCGTTAATGCACAAAGATCAGAACAGTACCTGTCTCTCAATCCAGACGGTCTTATTCCCGTCTGTATCATTAACGATGAGCCGGTATTTGAAACAGCCGCAATTCTATTAGCACTTGCTGATAAGTACGAAGGTCTGACCGTATCGATAGATGATAAGCGACGTCCGCAATTTCTAAAGTGGTTGTTTTTTCTAAGTAACTCTTTGCATGGCGATTTGATACAGCGGTTTTACCCGGAGAAGTATGTTGACCAACATCCGCAGGCCCTGAAGCTGTTTACAAAAAATACGCTGGCGAGAACACATCGCAGGTTTTCTGTTTTTAACAGCGCTTATAGAGATGCCAGAGGCGGTTACCTGTTTGGTAGTGAGCCGACCATCATCGATCTCTATCTTGCAGTCTGTTTCCGCTGGGCTCAGCTTTACCCGCTGGACGGTCGGGCTGACTTTGCGGCTGGCGAGTATACTGAGATCACTGTAATGGTCGAAAAGCTGGAGCGTCGACCTGCCATTAAGCGCGGATGTGAGAAAGAGGGAGTCACTGGCATGTTCTTCAGCCAGCCGGATTACTGCGATCCACCGGAAGGTGTGGCGCTTTAGAGCACCAGTCTGATCCTGTCTTGGAAAGCAGCACTGCTATTTTTGTTTTTTTGCTCCGTAGTTCTTAACCAGTTCTTTATAACCGTCCTTGTAGCCGGGATAACTAAACACAAAACCTGTATCAAGTAATAGCCGGTTGCAGCATTGTTTGCTCCCCGCGATACGTCTTACCGTTGATGTCGAGTCTGCATATTGTTTTTGCACACCGAGCTGCCGGGCAATAAAACTTTCAACGTCAGTGGATTTTGCAGGCTCGGAGTCAGAGCCAATTATCACAGGAGGCAGTTCAGGTTGCATGATCAGGTGAGCCAGGGCGGCTGAGCAGTCCTGCGTATGAATCCGGTTGGTATAGGAGGCAGAATTTTCCGGCGTGCAGTTACCTGTTTTTACACGCTCTATGAGCCGGTTACGTCCCGGACCGTAAATGCCGCTGAACCTTAACGCTGTACCAATACGGGTATCGAGCGCTATTTTCTCAGCGTCAAGCATTATTCTGCCATTGAATCGTTGCGGACGGGTAGCGGAATTCTCATCAACAATGCTCGCATCTTGCTGGTGGTAAACCGCGGTGGAGGAAACAAAGATCAACCGTTTAACTCTATCAGGGTTGAAAGCTGAAACTGTGTTCTTCAGGCCAGTGATATAGGCCTTCGTGTAGCTGGCTTCATCGAAACCACCAGCCGCAAGCGAGTAGACGATAGTGTCTGCGTCAGAGTGTTTGAGAAACCCGAGGCTTGCAGGATCAGCCACATCCGCAGATGACTTTTCCATAAAGTCGGGCAGAGTAGTGGCGTCTCTTTTTACACCATGCACTTGTATGCCCTGCTGCAGCAGGATGGTTGCAGCGGGGGTCGCTACTTTTCCACACCCGACGAATATAACGTTTTTTGCCATACTGGAATTTTGAACTAATCCGGTCGGCACAACCAACAGGCTGTGCTCGTAAGTTGTACCTGTTGCGCTAGATGCTAACAGATTGGTTTGCGTGCGTGATTCACATTTTCCGTTTATGTAAGTGGCTAAGGTGGTTGTTTTATTGAATCGATTTGGGAAGTGAAACTGCCGCGGAGCCCGATGGTGTGACACCCGGCTCGGACACAGCGCCAGGATACTGTAACACTACGCTTTTAGTTCCGGGTAGGCGAGATGCGCTATTTCGTATTGGCAGCGGCATTGTTTTTGGCAGGCTGTGCGTCAGATTATCGGTACGTGAATGAGACTGTTGATGTTGATCAGAACATCACACTCGATGCAGACGTGTACAAGACAAAGTATCTATTCAATACACCTAACGTGGTTTTTGATGGCCAGGGCTATACGCTTGATGGCAATTGCAATACTGACTGTGTAGGTTTGGTGATTTCCGCGAACAACGTAGTGATACGTAACCTGACGCTAAAGCGCTTCGATGGCGGCGTAACCATCGCTCGTGGAGTTAGTGGCGTACGCTTTGAAAATGTGACTATCACAGATAACGTGCAGCACGGAATGTTTGTAAATGCAGAAGTGAGTAATTTTTATTGTGGTAATTGCACGATATCAGACAACGGTGCTATGGGTATTTACCTCGAGTACAACACCCATAGTAACACGATAGAAAACAGTGAAATCAGCTTTAACGGCTTTCGCGATAAAGACACTGGTGACTGGTTCGAAACGCAGGCTAATAAAAGAAAAGACAAGCGGGAGGGAATCGCTATAGACAGCTCCCAGCAAAACGTTATTCGTAACACTGATTTTTTTGGCAATGCGCTCGCGGCAGTAACGCTTTACAGGAATTGTGGTGAAAGAGGGATCGTGCGTGATTGGGGTGCGAACTTCAACACCATACAAGGTGGCAGCTTCAGCGATGATATTATAATTGCCTCAAGGCAGGATAAGGATCTATCTGATTGGGATTGTTTGCAGCCTTACATCCTGAATGGCAAGTACGTTGAAGATGATGCCGAATACAATCGAATTGAAAATATTACCTTGCAAGGCGGTACCCGAATCATAATCAAAGATGATAACAATTCGGTGTCAGGTGTGACTGGCGGGCAGGTCATAGCCGGATCACCGGTACGTGAGGCATTGTCGCAACCGGTAACAGGGATCGAAATAAGAAACATTACCAGCAGCTATGTCGGGGATCCGTCTTTCGTGATCGAATAGTGCTAAATGCATCCACAAAAAAGGCCACACTACGGTGTGGCCTTTTTTTTAGGTTTCAGGAATTGTCTAGGCGATTTGGCCAGCGGTAGTTAGTTGTCCGGCTTCTTTAAAAGAGATCAGTCGACGAGAGGCTTCGTCCCACAATGCCAGCCGGATGCACTTAAGGCTCTCTACAAACTTTAACCGGCTGACGTTTTTTAACTCCGGGTGAGCTTTGAGTACCGTGGGAAGCTTGTAAAAAGGGATGCGACTTGAAAGGTGGTGTACGTGATGGATGCCGATGTTGCCGGTAAGCCACATAAACGGCTTTGGCAGATCGTAGAATGAACTTCCGTGCAGCGCTGCTTGCTCGTGTGTCCACTCCGGGCGTGTTTCCCAGTAAGTTTCATCAAACTGGTGTTGTACATAAAACAACCAAACGCCAATGGCAGCACCTACAGTCACAATGGGTATTTGAATAAGAAGAAATGTTTTGAATCCGACCAGGGAGCTCAACACGATAGCGACTAAAAAGATGCCGACGTTTGTCCCCATAACGCTCTTCCATGCGGTTTGGTCTTTCATCAGGCAGATCGGCAATCGGTGTCTGAGGACAAACATATAGAACGGCCCGACCAAAAACAATATGAATGGATTGCGGTAAAAGCGGTACTGAAGTTTTTTGATGCTGCCAAGCGCGTTGTATTCGCTTAACGTCAGCGTATCTATGTCTCCCAGCCCGCGACGATCGAGGTCGCCTGAGCCTGCATGATGCGCTGCGTGCATGTAACGCCAGTATGCATAGGGTGTATAGCTGAATATGCCGAGTACACGACCGACCCAGTCGTTAACCTTCTTCGAAGAAAATAAAGAGCCATGACCGCAATCATGCTGCAATATAAACAGCCGAACTATCATGCCGCCAGCCACAATCAGAAGCAGGGCGTAACTTACATATCCAGCGAAGCTGTTTGCCTGTAAAGACTTCGATAGAGCAAACCAGAGAATTACCAGCGGTACTACTGTTACCGCAATTTCAAAAGCGGCGCGCGGGTTATCCGATTTTTTAAACTCACCAAGTCGGGACGACCAGTTTTTTGATGTACTCAATGCTTTGCCTATTGTGTGTTCATTGGGTATCGCGGAGACGCAGCGACGGCAACCGAACAGCTTCAACATTTGCACCATCTCGCACGCGTCCCGCCGGGAAGCGCTGCGATGCGTTCAATGATCAGACCGGAAGGCTGGGCGTCAATTAATTGGCGATATGAATGGAGTCTTTATTTATTCTTGATTATTCTTGTGTAGGAGCGACTGCGCGGCCTATTTTAAGCCTTAAGTGCAGTCTGAGGGGAAATTTTATCAAATAGACACAGTCGCTGGGGACTAAACAGCGACACGTTTTCGAGCGCTGGACTTAGAAGTTGATTAATGCGGCTTCGTCAGAAACGGACTGATAAATCCTGTAGCCAGACAGGCATGATATTCAGCAGCCATTGATCAATGGTATGGTTCCAGCGCATCAACAGAGCAACACCGACGATAATCATCACAATGCCCATTATCGGCTTGGCCCACGGCATCCATTTCATCAGCCGGTCTTTGCGCTTGGTCAGTAGTTCACGTGTACCGTAAGAAAGCGAAAGTAGTACTACCGATACGCCAAGGCCGAAGAACAGCATGGTAAAAGTGGCTTGCAGCAGGCCACTGCCACTTGCTGCCAGACCAATTGCACCACCGAGTGTTGGCCCGACACAGGGTGACCAGACTGCACCAAGTAAAACGCCAATCAGGAACTGGCTTGCGAGGCTGCCTGATTCTGTACTGTCTATTTTTGCGTTTGCACCGGATGCCAGTGGTGCGACCGCATTCGACAGCTTTTCCTGGGCGCGAGGCAGTAGCAGGATGATGCCGAATACAATCATAACCATGGCGGCAATTTTATTGATCAGCTGTTCATCCAGCCCGATCAAATGCCCGAATGCAGTCACGAGTACGCCGACCACAGTAAACGATACGGTCAGCCCCAGTGCCATCATCACCGGCCCGAGCCGGTGGCTCTGCAGTGCACCGGCAATAATGACCGGTAACAGGGGCAGCACACAGGGATTAATCAGTGTCAGAATGCCGGCCAGAAAGGCCCAGAAGTAGGTCATTGGTATTTACTTTGAGTTTGTACTTTTATTGTGTATCGGGATTGCTGAACGCTCAAAGAATAGACACTAAACGAAGAAAAAGTTCAGCGCTGAGACTTTTCTTATGACCTGGGTATTAATTCAGCTTCGACGACGTAACGTAGTGGGCCACCTGGAATCAGTGCATCAAACGGGTAGCAGGTCACAAGGACTAATTTCGACTCACCCGATAGTGGTTCAATATAGTCCACCCGACTGTCTGCAACATGAATATCATTAACCCGGTATTGGTACCATTGTCGGTCGGTGTCTTGCAACTGGATCAACGTACCCCGCGTTATTTCACGCAGCAGCTTGAAGTGTGTATCCCTATGCGCCGCGATCATCGTGACGCCGGTTTCCCCGGGAGCTGCCGAGCCACTCAACATGCCAGGTCCGAAGGCCAGTGTCGCACCGGTAGCGCCACTCAGCACATAACTATCGAGCTCGATTTCCGGCACGACCAGGTGTGCGATTGGTTTGGTGTCTGCCCATGGCCATGGCGGTCCGCCTGCGCGGTTCCAGCTTTGTTCGATAAGGATTTGTGCTAAACGCGCCTTGGCCAGCATATAGCTGGCCTCGGCTGAAGACAAAAAAGCCAGCGTAAGCAGAACTGCGATTGACGCAGCTCTAATGCGAAAAATTTTACAACGCGCTAACATTTGCGCGGTTCTGATCGAAGCGGAGTGCAAACAACACTGGTATCAACCGGTCGTCTCGTCAGTCTCAGCAGCAAGGCCAGTAACGCGAGCAGCAGGGCAAGCAGCAGTCTTAAGTTGGTACCGAGACTTCCTTGCGGGTAGTGCATTGTATTACCAGCGGGCATGGCTTGCGGAACTGCAGCTGTATGCAGAGGTTTGGTTGCTGAGTCTCTGCTAATAGCATCCTCAACAGCAACAAGGCTTGTGTATTTAGTCACCATTGAATAGTCGAGTGCGATATCGGTTATCTCGCTTTCTACTTTTTCAATATCGTTGTTAAATAATAAAGAATCTTCAAGTGACTGTATTTTTCTGCCTGCCCAGAGTTTGTCCAGTCCCTGCGCATTGGAGTCTGCGGCTGTTGGTTTGCTCAGTGAACCGAGCTTGATTGTTTGCGTCCATGTTTGCCCGGCGAAGTTGCCAGTTATTTCGATGTCTCCATCGATGATTTTCTCCGGCCATTTTGCGTCTGCGAGTACGGGCTCACCGATATAGACATCTGGCATAGTGGCAGGGTAGACCTCGGGTGCGATAGCGGTATTGAAGTGAACTTTTATATCCGTGATTGCGGGTTGCTCGATTTTTTCCAGCAACGTAAGTGCTTTGTCAGCAAGTTCTGTGGTGTTGGCGATGCTGGTGTAAGTACCTCTGCCGAGCTCGGCGGATTTACGCATAAACCAGGTGTTAGGTGCCGAGCCGATACCTACAGTGAACAATCGCCTTGTTCCGATGTTGTCTGTAAGGTACTTAAAAATTTCGCTTTCGTTGCCAACGCTTCCATCAGTGATAAAAATAATCTGCTGTAAACGCTCGCTTGATGGCTTAGCGGCCAGCTCGGTTTTCTGGGTGGTACTCTGGACTGTCCCCGTGGTGGTTCCCAGGGCAGCTTTCAGGGCACCAAGTATTTCGGTACCGCCATTGGCCACCAGGCTTTTCACCTGCTTGATCGCCTTTGTTTTATTTTCATCAGTGGCAGGAACACTGCGCCTGAATAGTTTGCGGGTGATGTTATTAAACTCCAAAACGTTAAAATAGTCAGTGGCTGGTAGTCTCTCAATGCCTATGGTGAGCATTCTGCGCGCTTGTCTGATTGAATTGCCGCTCATCGATTGTGATGTATCTATAACAAACACAACCTCCCGTGTAGGAATAGCCTCTGAGTAAATCTGTTGAGGTGGAATCACCATAACGGAAGCAAATGATTCAACACTGCCGTTTTTGTTTGAATCTTGTCGGAATACGGCAGCCACCGGTGCTGCAGCACTCTGCGGCGACCAGCTAAGTTTGAAGTCGCGATCTGCCGGTATCAAATGATTCGCCAGTGTAATATCCCATATTTCGTTACCAGAACTACCATTAGGGGTAGTGATAATGTCATGCGTACTGCTCTCGATGGTGAGGCCGGTTAGACCTGTGTCAAGTGTTACAGAGATTAAGGCCGGTGCAGCGATATCGGTAATTGGTGGTGTTATCTCAGCTGCGTCCTGTAGTTCATCAAGGGTTGTCCAACCGGTTTCTGTCGTTATTTCCTGGGTATCGTAAGACATTACTGGTGCCGGAAAGTAGCGAGGTGTAATGGTCAACGGGAAATACAAGCTGAATTCACCGTCAACATACCGCACTGCAGACTGGTAACTGATTCTCACAGTAACTGACTCACCGGGAGGTATGTTTGCGACCCGGGTTGTAAACAGGTTCGGACGTTGTTGCTCAAGAAGACTTGCCTTTCTGCCAGTGGCTTTGGCTGCTTCGTAGGTAGCTCTGGCTTTCTTTCGTGGCTGAATTGCACCATTGACTGTCGTTTCACCGATGATCATGGTCAGTTCATCGACGGTTGCATTGTCCGGCAAGGGAAAGGCATAGATTCCCTCCATCCATTCGGTAGAGTCATTTGAGAATTGCTGTTCCACGACAGAACGCGCAAGTAAACCTTGCACGCCTATTCTTACTGATGTCTGCATCAGAGGTGCTCGTCTGTAGTGATCTCTGTTTTCAGAAAGGAACAGCAATGAGCCGCTCTCTATTTCTGCCATCGAGCGTACGATCAGATCGTTTGCCGCTGCGGGGGTTAGCGCACCGACGGCCAGCAGCAAAATATAGATTGCAACTCTGTACCCGAGCTTGCGATACGAACTGCCCTGTCGGGTACCAGTTACGTGTAGTGCCAGGAAGCATCCGGGCGTTGTGAACAAAAATAGACGTGCGTGCATGGTGCGCTTCCTTAAGTATGTGCGTGAGCGGGAAGCGTCAATTAGAACGACAAAATCTGGCGATTCGAGGGAGATAAAATGGCGCAGTCTGATTTATTCTGATCAAAAAAGGCAGCACCCGATTCGGTCACTTTCTGTCATAATCGCCGCCAGCGTATTTGCCTGCGAGTTATAGTTGTCTGCCCACCTGTAGTTGTCTGCAATAAGAAGTTCAATTCAATCGGGAGTAGAATAATTAATAGTCCAGTTGGTACTTTTATACTTGGCGCTACATTTCTGAGTATGTTTAGCGGCGCTATCGCTTCCGAGGTGAACGCTGGCAGTGAAAACGCATCGGAAGAACAGACGATTAATCCGGGTTCTGCGCGCGAGAGCCTTCCTCAATTGGAGTTCGGTATAGCGGCGGCTGCGTTGCAGGTACCGGCGTACCCGTCATCTGCGGTGACCAATGAACGGCAGTTTGTATTGCCATGGTTTATCTACCGTAGCGACACCGTTCAGGTTAAAGATGGTGGTGTGGAAATGGTTGCGTACGAAAGTGACCGGCTTAAGATTGATATGGGAATCGGTGGCTCCCTGAATGCGGATACCTCAGACACACCTCTTCGTGAGGGGATGCCGGATATCGATTTTCTGCTCGAGCTCGGGCCACGTTTTGATGTACCTCTGTCGAACCAAACACGTAATGGAATCAGAACAAAACTTAACTGGGTAACTTCATTGCGTCTGGCGGTTTCCACTGACTTTCGGCGCCTTGACTATCGCGGACCCGTGTTGAACACTCAGTTGAAGTACAGAGTGGCGGGATTTGGCAACGATAAAGTCTCGCTTAGCGCATCCGTCTCATCGACCTGGCTTGGCAACGAGCTTATGGACTACTTCTATTCTGTAGATGATGAATTTGTTACAGACAGCAGACCAGCGTTCAATGCCGGCGGTGGCTTTTTAAATCTCGGCGCTTCATTTGGGGTCGGTTTCGAACCAACACCTGATATCAATGCTTATATCGGTATTGGCTATCGAAATTTCAACGGTTCGGAAAATGAAGACAGTCCGTTGTTCGAGCAGGACAGCAATACCAATATTATTGTTGCTGCAAGCTGGCGTCTGTACAAAAGCAAGAAGCTCGTAAGCGTCCGGGAGGAATAATCTCTGTCTCGCTCGTGGCCTGGTCGTAATTTCGTGATTGACACCATGACTCAAGACTCATGACACATGAGCCATCTGGTCTAAAGCACGTTTACTCCGTACTTTCAGCAGCACCCCTGCTCAGCGTGCATATTGCAACTCTGCTTTTCGGTTTGGCAGGTGTTTTAGGTGCTGCCATCGGACTTGGTGCTGTTGAAGTGACTTTTGGTCGCACGTTGTTTGCTTCACTCGCGTTGTTGTTTGTATGTCGTGTAACGCATACAGCTTTGCCGGTAAGCAAGCTTCGCCGTGATTGGCTGCTGCTGTTCTCTGGTGTTTTACTCGCTTTGCACTGGATTGCATTCTTTGCATCGATACAGTTATCAACCGTGGCTATTGGTCTGGTGATGTTTTCGACCTGTCCGGTATTTGTCGCGCTGCTGGAATCTGTTTTTTTCAAAGAAAAATGGCGCATTACAAATATCGTTGCGGCGCTGTTGGTGTTTATTGGCGTGCTGATTATTTCCGGCGTAAGCAGTGGCGAATTCACCTATATACGAGGTGTGCTTTGCGGCTTTGCAAGCGGGTTCAGTTTTGCAATTCTGCAGTTGTTGAACCGTCGACTGACCAACACACACGGCGCTTTGTTTACAGCGACAACCCAGAACACGGTTAGTGCCGTAGTGCTATTACCAATTGTGTTTTTCAGCCTGAATAGATTTGCACCAGGGCAGTGGATGATGCTGGTAGTGTTAGGAGTGTTTTGTACCGCACTGGCGCAAACCCTGTTTATTGATTCGTTGAAGCGGCTGAGTGTGTCAACGGCCAGTATAATTGCAGCAGGTCTCGAACCGGTTTACGGCATAGTACTGGCGCTGCTGTTACTCTCGCAAAAGCCATCACCTGGTGTGATAACCGGCGGGTTGATAATTCTGGCCAGTGTTTTATTTGTTACGGTGCAGAGCCACGCAGCAAAGCAAGCGTAATCTCATTTACAATCAGGGTTCTGGTGCTGTCTTACTACAAGCGTCGTCGCTCTATCGCATCGATTACATGCAGGTTGTGGGCGCGGCTAAATGTGTGAGTGCCGTGAATTGCTTTGTCCCAATTCGGTTCCACCGCCGATACTCGTTTTTCCCTGTACTCTTCGGTGGTCAGTATTTCTACTTCGTTCAAATTAAAACCGTAGCCATATCGATGTGAACAGTTCTGCGACGGGCGATAAAGTACACCGTTGTCGACGAATAGCTTTCCGGCCGGGCGAGCAATTCGGCAATCAGAGATAACCGGGTTCATTCGGTGAGGGGTCCAATCGGTCGATGCAAAGTCGTCGGCGTAGTAGATGAATAGCTCATCCCAGCTCGATGCGCCGTCGGTTTCCACAACGGTGACAAACATCCACCAGCGATTGTCCTGATAGTGCAAAGTGGCATCGACAGCGTTTATGCCTTGCATCAAATTCATCTGGAATTCCCACTGGTTAGGGAACTCTTTGCATTTGTACAGTTCAACGGTCTCGTTCGCCATTGATTCAGGGATCATGTAGTGATCGCCGTTGTGTTCGAATATGAATGGGTACGACAGATGATACGGCTTGTCGAGTATGACTTCCGGCTCGCTGTATTGACCCTCTTCATCCATGGTGATCAGGGATATGTGGCCTTTGTCGGTGGCGTACAGATATTCTTCGATAAAGATGTAGTACGTATTGTTCTGATAGATAACGTGCGGATCGGCCCAGAAACGGTCGATCGGCGGGATCATTTTCTGGTAACGCCATAGCGATGATGAAAAATCGACTCGCAGGTGAAACATCAGAATCCATTGGTCGAGATAGAACCGGTTGGTCCACAGCCGCTTGATTTTCTCAACAATCTTGTTGTAAGTCAGCCGGGCGAGCTCTGTGTTGTTAGGTGCGGTATAGAGTCTTTCGCTGTAGAAAGACAGGTGCTTGTTCTCAGCGGCAACGCGTTCAAAAAAGCGCTCCTCGCCAAAGGAATGTAACTCACGGAGTTTGCGTGTCATGAACGCCTGCGTCTTCCAGTAGTAGTTACTTTTGTTATCTTGCACCGACATGGTATCGGTGCAGGAAAACGAGCGGTACAAAACACTGCCGTTATCAAGATCTTCAGTCAGAATTTGTAGTATTGAACCTGTTTCGGGCCAATTGCTCATAGACTCCCAGAAACCCGCCGGTCCGCCACGATTGCGAAAATTGTCGCCGTGATGAAATGACCAGACGCCATAGCGGCTCACGCTCAGGATGTCGCCGCGGAGAATACCGAAACCACCCCGAATCAGCACATCGAGATCAGCGAATCTGATTGCCTCGATATCGGCATCGAAGAAGCGATCAGACCACTGGCCCTGTTGGGTTTTGACTTTTATCGAAGGTATATCGTTGAGCAAGTCACCGGAGCTGACGGATGCCTCTGCATCGCGCAGATATGTTGTACGTTCGATCAGCCTGCCGTAGATTTCCTCAAGAACTTTTCGGATTGCCAGATAGCCAATGCGGCCGCGATTGTTAGATAACTTTTTTACCAGCGTGTCGTTCACCTGTTCTACACGCTCGTTATCATTCAGAATAACCAGAGAGACTTCGGCATAGTCGGCTGTCGTCAGATCACTGATCATCTGGTAGAACCAGGCATCTATGTCTTCACTATCGAGCAGCAAGCCGATTTTTAAAGGCCGTCGCATGCTGGTGGCAGCGGGATTAACTACGGTTGAATTCATGCTCAGGCTTGCAGTGTTTGCTGGCGGCGTTCGCGAATTTTTTCCAGGATAAAACTTTTTTCCTGGTTGTCGAGGAACAGAACCCAGGTTGCTGCGAGGTAGACCAGAGTCGCAAGTATCGCTTCGCCGAAAAGAATCAGGTAGTTGTCTGGTTGCCAGCGCGAAGATAGCGCATACAGTGTGCCATATAGAACCAGTGCGGGTGGTATCGATGGCACATAGGTTTTCATGAAATACTGCATAACGGATTTATCAAACAGGCGGTTGGCCATAATCGGACCCACCACGATAGAGAAAAATATCTGAGTGATGGCTGTACCGGCGGCGATACCGAGAAGCCCGTACTTTTGTACCAGTACGATGTTCAGCCCTAGATTCACGAACGACAAACCGAGGTTGATCATCGAATATCTTTTGTGTTTAGCCATACCTTGTAGTAGCGCATTGGTAAGTGTTTGTGGCCCTTTGAAGATCAGTATGGCAAATAAAATAATAAGGATTGGTGTACAGCGTTCCTGATATTGCTCACCCATCCATAGTCCGATAAAGTCACCACCGACGGCGAGAATACCAAAACAAATAAGATTGGTAAGGACTAACATCAAGCGGGTTGCCTTGATGTAGGTATCGTACAACTGTTCCTGGTCGTTCGAGGAATTCAACTCGCTGAAGACCGGCATAAAAGTGTTACTGACCGAGTTCAGTAGTACGGATGTGTATTCGCTCAAGCTCCAAGGTATTGAGTAATACGTGATGGCGGCTGCACTCATAAAAAAGCCAATGACCAGTGCATCGCTGTAGTAGATCACCTGTCCGGCGACCATCGCAACAAATGTGAATTTGCTAAACGCAAAGATCTTTTTGCTGGTAGCCACATTCGCGTGTTTGAAGCTGAAGCTCATTTCTTTGTGCTTGCGGCGAATGAAGATGTACATAGCAATGGCAGCGATGACGTTTGTCACCAGGGCGGCAGATGCCATACTGACCAGACCATACCCGTTGCTTAGTAAAAGATAAAAAAGGCCGGCTTTCAGCAGTGCAATCACGATACGTATAATGTTCAATACGTCATAGCGTTGCAGGCCGGTGACTGCGCCAATCAATACCCCGGACATCACATACAAGGCCATGTCGATCGCAGAAACGACAATCAACGTAGATACAATCGGGGCATAGCTGTCATCAAAATCGTAGGTGTTACTGACGAATGAAGCGATTAACGGGCTGATCGCAACCAGCGCCAGCGCCACGAAGAAAAGTAAGGCGACCGCGCTTGCGAGAATCTCGTTGGATGATTTGTGCTCATTCTTGATCCGGTGCTCTGACACGTACTTTGCTACAGCAGAGGTCACACCCAGATCCAGTAAAGACATATAGGCTGTCAGGGATGCGAGGATAGACCACACACCATATCCGGTGTCACCCAGTGTGCGCACCAGATAGGGTGATAGAAAAAAGGCGATGATGATCGAGCCCATAACGCCCAGATAGTTGGACGCTACGTTTCTCGCGATATTCTTAAACGATGCCAAGGTGGGTTCCGGCCAGATTGCTTCAGGGGGCAACAGGAGATGGTATATCATTAACTGTGTCGGTAACTGTACAAATATCCCAAAAGCGATAAAGCTTTACCTCTATTGAGAGATGCCGGGAGAGAAGTGAGAACCAGCTATCGACTAGTGAGCGGTCTGACTGCAAAGACAGGACCTGCCGAAAAGTGATACGTGCTCCTGCTTGCATACTTTTGCGACGCGAGTGTGTGTTTTTTGTCACAGCCCCGGTTTGCAGGGCATGCCGAAAATAATCCGACCCCCTCGGGGTGGTCATCATGTAAGGAGTAACTACTTTGCCCACAGTCTATGGAGACATTCAGTCTGGTAACTGCTACAAGATTGCACTGCTGTTTTCGCAGCTTGAAATAGAACACGACTGGCGTGAGATTCTGGTTGTTAATGGTGAGACCCGAACAGAAGATTTTCTGGCTTTAAATCCTGCAGGACAGATTCCTGTCGTCGTGCTTGATAACGATGAGGTGTTAACTCAGTCAAATGCGATTTTGAATTTATTTGCCAGTGATACGCACTTAATGCCAACAGACCCGCTAGACCGATTTCGAGTGCAGGAGTGGCAGTTCTATGAGCAGTACAATCACGAACCAACAATTGCTGTGCGACGGTTTATTAAAAAATTTCTTGGCCTGCCACCGGAAAGGCGGTCGGAATACGACAGCAAAGAAGCGCCTGGCTACCGGGCGCTCGAGGTCATGGAAAAACGCCTCGCAAATCATGAATTTTTAGTCGGAAACAGCTATTCCGTGGCAGATATTAGCTTGTATGCTTACACCCATGTTGCCGATGAAGGCGGGTTCGATCTAAGTCGTTTTCCGGGTATTGGCTACTGGTTGCAACGGGTACGTCAGCAACCGGGATATCTCTCTATGAGCTGATGAATAGTAGACCGTTGGGTTAACCTTTCGGGAGGAGTTACATGCAAGATCTTTTCGAGCAGATAGCGCAACGTCCCTATGGACATGGGCTTCCACCCCGGTGTTATACAGATGATCGCTTTCTGCGATTGGAAACTGACTCTATTTTGCAGCACGAGTGGCATTGCGTGGGCAGAGTAGATGAAGTGCCAGAGGTTGGCGACTACTTCACGATAGACATCCTTTCAGAACCGCTTATCGTGGTGCGTAAATCCGAAACAGAAATTGCGGTGCTCTCCAACGTGTGTCGACACAGGGGTATGCCTGTGGCAGAGGGTAGCGGCAATACACAAAGATTTCGTTGCCCTTATCATGCCTGGACTTACACGTTGGATGGAAAGTTACGCGCGGCACCTCTGGTGCCTAAAGATCAGCTACAGAAAAACTGCGCACTGCCTGAATTTCAATCGCGCTGCTGGCAGGGTTTTATCTTCTTCTGTATGGCGGAAGAGTCGATATGGCCCGGTGACAGCAAAGACAATCAATCGCTTAAGCATCTGGAAGCCCATGTTGCTAACTATCACATGGGGTCTATGCACAGTGCGATTCACTTCACCGAGGTGTGGGACTGCAACTGGAAGTCACTGGTAGAGAATTTTCTGGACGGGTATCACTTGTCTGTCGTCCATCCGGAAACACTGCATCATTTAACCCCGACGAGTTTGTGTAAGAAAGTCACCGGCTCAGGCTCCTTCACAGCCTATACAGCCAACTATGCCGGTACGGCGCCGGCACGCGAAAACCATCATCCATCGTTAAGCGCTGAACAAGCGCGCCAGTCGCAGTTGTTCTGTGTGTTCCCCGCGTTAATAGCATCTGTTTCCGCAGATACACTGGTCTATCTGGCATTACATCCGCAAAGCGCAGACAAAGTCTCTGTGAAGTGGGGCTTATCAACTTTTGAAGAGAATCTGCCGGAAGAAGAGAAGCGGAAACGTATTGAGAAATGGCAGAAGATCAACGAAGAGGATCACAAGATTTTAAAGCGTCTTCACACAGGCTTGAAGTCATCAAGAGCAGGGACCGGTCCTCTAGCTGGAGAGAATTTCGAAGGTACTTTGTCAGACTTTCATCACTATCTTGTTAGCAAGCTGGATGCTGAAACAGAGTGTTGCGCGTGAACGATGTCAAAGGTTCTGTTAGCCAGGGAGCTGTAAGCCAGGGTCGTGATTTTCTTGCCATACCCGGCCCGACAGTGATACCGGATCAAGTTTTAAGCGCGATGCATCGCCCGGCGATTGATATCTACACCGGGTCGCTTAGGGATGTGACTGAAAGTTGCCTCGCTTCTTTAAAAACTGTTTTTCAGACGCGTGGTGATGTGTATTTGTATGCTGCGAACGGACATGGGGCGTGGGAGGCAGCGTTAAGCAATGTGTTATCGAGAGGTGATGAAGTATTGGTGCTGCAATCTGGTTTGTTTGCTACTACGTGGGGGGAGTCTGGTTCGCTACAAGGTCTGCATGCTCAGGTTGTGACTGGCAACTGGCGGCAACCGGTTAACTACGATAAAGCAGCAGAGGCGCTGGTAGCCGACAAGAGTCATAAAATTAAAGCACTGCTGGCGGTACAGGTGGATACAGCGTCTGGTGTGGTGAATGATGTACCCCGACTAAGACAATTACTGGATGACGCCAACCATCCTGCGCTACTGATGATAGATTGCATTGCGTCACTCGGTACGATGCCGTTCCTTATGGATGCATGGGGCGTCGATGTGGCGGTGGCAGGTTCACAGAAAGGGTTGATGATGCCACCGGGCCTTAGTTTTGTTGCGACTAATGCAAAGGGCAAAGGGGCACACCAAAACGCAGATCTCAGAACCCATTACTGGGACTGGACCTTCCGTGACGGACCGGAACACTACATGAAGTACTGTGGTACCCCGCCGGAACATTTGATGTTTGGGTTAAAGTGCGCACTTGATATGTTGCTTGATGAAGGATTGGATGCTGCCTTCAGGCGACACCAGCTACTTGCCGACGCAGTGCGGAGTGCAGTGAGTGCCTGGGGAAGTAACGGTTTGATGCGATTTAACATTGAGCAGTCGGAGGCTCGCGCGAATAGCGTTACCACGATAGAGCTGGCTGAAGGCAGGACGCCCGACACCTTGTTGAACTGGTGTGAAAAAAATGCGTCAGTAAAGCTGGGAATTACGATCGGGGACTTACATGGAAAAGGCTTTCGGATTGGTCATATGGGCTACGTCAACGCACCAATGGTGCTTGGGGTGCTGAGTGTTATCGAGACAGCGCTTTATGTACTCGACTGGGAATTTGAAGCAAGCGGTGTGGCGGCAGCAACCAACGAGCTTGGCACAGCGCTGAAATAAGCCACCTTAATCTTCTTTCAGGTTTATCTTCGTTGCGTGAATCCAAACGCGCTACTATGGCGCATGGCAGAGATCGATCTTTCAATATTGTTGTTGTGTATTCCGGTTATGGCGGTCGCGGGCTTTATACACGGCGCGCTGGGCCTGGGCTTTCCATTGGTAGCGACTCCGGTTATTGCAGTCTTTATTGATGTTAAAGCCGCAATTATTCTCACCCTGTTGCCTACTGTCACGGTTAATATCGCGAGTGTACTCAGCGCGAAGAATATCGGCGCTACGGTATCTAAGTATCAACCACTGATGCTCGCAACTCTGGTGGGTGGAGTAGCGGGCTCTATTCTGCTGGCGGTAACAGATCCGTCACCGTACCGTTTGCTGCTAGCGTTGTTGATAGTGAGTTTTCTGCTGACGAGCCATTTTAACTTCAGTCTTAACATCCAGCCAACGACCGCCATGATGATCCTGTTCGGTGTATTCGCAGGTTGTGCGGGAGGTATTACCAATGTCACGGTAGCGGTACTGATTATTTACTTTTTGTCGGTAAAGGTTGAGCGGTCTGAAATGATCCCAGCCATGAATTTGTGTTTTTTGGTCAGTAAATCATCTCAGATGGTCGTGTTTCTTGTGCTTGGTGTCATCAATCTGATGACGCTGCTCTACACAGCCCCGCTGGCGCTCGTCTCATTTGTAGGACTGAAAGTGGGGCAGTCTTACGCTAATCGTATACCGGCAGACAGGTATAGAAATATTTTGAAAGTAATATTGCTTGTACTGGCTGCAGTTCTGGTTATTCAGTTCTTTATTGGGCTTAGCCGGTCTGCATAATTCACGAGGCGACCAATAGAGCAGAACGAAAGTCTACATCCAATGCAGGTTAGTGGGCAGTTACCACTCATCATGATCTGCAAACTTCAAAAGTTTAGGTGAACCTGCAGCGTATTCGACAATACTGTGGCCGCAGTTGTCCATGTGTGGATCCTTCCAGATGGTGTTGAGCGGCCGGTTTTCATAGTCAATTAGCAATGACTTTAAAAGCGCACCATGGCTGACTACAAGTACAGTTTGTCCCGGGCACTCGGCAACAATTTCATTTACTGCATTGTGTGCCCTGGCTTGTAGCGCTGTGAATGTTTCTGCATCTTCCAACGAAAACAGTTCTGGATTATTGCGAAAGTGATCCGTTTGTTCCGGATACTGTTCGGTCGCATCAGTCAGTAGCATGCCTTCCCATGGACCAAGATGAATCTCGCGCAGGGAACTTCGGTAGTCAACATTTTCAGTTTTACCTTCAAGAATCAGTTCTATGGTCTGTCTGGTGCGTTTGAGGTCGCTGCAGTAGAAACTGTCAAAGGCCGGGAGTTTTCCTGCAAGAGCACCGGCCTGAGAGCGGCCCAGATCTGACAGGTCCGGGTCTGATGTGCCCTGTATCCGTATCTCTGCATTCCACGTTGATTGGCCGTGGCGAATAAAGTGAATTGTTGTCATGTTCGTTATCGTATCTGGCGTACGTCAAGTCTACCGCAGGCAGTGTTGCAGGTACAAAATAGATAGGGTGTGCAGATGGTGTCAGGCAATAACAACGACTATGAATACATCGCACTGACGAGCATCATGGCTCCGTTTGCTATTGGTCGTTACAGTGCTGCTGAAAATCCGTCTGCAGAATGTAATATGGCGGCGTCAATTTAACCTGTGCTAGAAGGACAGGCAAAGTTGATCTGAGTTTTCCAAATCGAGTAAAAAGGATTTTGTAGGCAAGCCACCACCGAAGCCCGTCAAACTGCCATCGCTGCCGATAACTCTGTGGCACGGAATAATCACGGGTATCGGGTTACGTCCGTTAGCACTGCCGACAGCGCGCATTGCCTTACTGTTGCCTATCTTGCCGGCGATTTTTGCGTAGCTGGTGGTCTGCCCGTACGGAATCTTTAACAGCTGACGCCAGACACGTTGTTGAAAGTCGGTGCCCCCCGGCGACAGCGGCAGGTCAAAGCTTTTCAATCTACCGGCAAAGTAGTGATCGAGCTGTTTACACGTTTCTTTAAAATGTGTAGTAGTTCCAGTCCATTGATCGTGGGGGCGGGCTTTTTGAATCGGGAAGGTAATTGTTGCAATTGCGGATTGATTGCCGGTAATCAGTAACTTGCCGATCGGGGAGTCGTACCATTGATAGTACGTCTCTCCGGTAAATGGTTTGAATAGCGGTTTTTTGTCAGGCATTGCGGACGATATTTCAAGGGGCAGATGGATTATACCCAAATCTGAAATGCTACCCGGGAGTTCTTTGCCACTGAAGGGGCGATAACACCAACGTTAAATAACGTTGTTTGCGGGACAAAGGGATTCCGGGCTGCAGCATTTTCAGTTCCAGTTGGCTTATAATCGGGTTTGTAACGCTATCACGGGGTAGATGAAGTGACCGATCAGTGCAACAGTGCAAAAGCAGTTGTAAAACCGATTATGGATGCCCTGTACAACTCAACTGAAAGTAAGTTGCCCGACGTGCTCAGTCAGGTACTTACAGATGATTGCGATATCCATTTCACTCATCCGTTTGAGGATTTGACAGGGCCGCAAGCGTTATATCAAACGGTATATGCGCCATTGATTGCAGCAATCCCCAGGCTTGAACGACGGGATTACATTTTTATGGCAGGCGAGGTGAACAATAAAGTATGGGTAGGGTGTGCAGGATTTTACACCGGTGTGTTTGAAAAGAAGTGGCTCGATATTCCTCCGACCAGGCATGTGGTACAGATGCGCTTTCATGAATTTTATCGTGTCGAGGATGACAAGGTTGTTGAAATTCAGGCGCTGTGGGACATCCCGGCGCTGATGATGCAGGCGCAGGCATGGCCAATGTCACCACCGATTGGTGTGGAGTGGCTGGTGCCAGGGCCTGCCACTCTGGACGGACGGGTGCCCGCACCAAGAGATAACGGCAGATCAGACGCAAGTACGCGACTGGTATCGGACATGTTGCTGGGTCTTACGAATTTTGCATCTGGGGGTGTCGAAGCAATGCAACTTGACCGATACTGGCACCCTTCGTTTTACTGGTATGGCCCGGCGGGTATTGGTACGAGCTGCGGCGTCGACGGATTCCGGCATTGTCATCAGATACCGTTCTTAAATGCTATGCCTGATAGAGTCGGGTCCGGTGGCACTGGTGATTTGTTCGGTGATGGAGATTATGTCGGGTTCACCGCCTGGCCGGGTATGTACATGACATTGAGCGGTGATGGTTGGATGGGAATTGCTCCATCGGATAAAAAAATCACTATGCGCAGCCTCGATTTCTGGCGTTGTGAAAACGGCTTGATTCGTGAGAACTGGGTGTTGGTTGATTTGCTTGATGTCTATAATCAACTCGGTGTTGATGTTTTTCGGCGTATGCGTGAGATAACTCTGCATCGCCGGTGATTGACTAGAATGATTGACAACAGCAGCCGGGTTGCTATCAGGCGAACGTTTAAACGGTTTGCGATTTCAGTGGGAGAAATACAGTGACAATTGATTTCAAAGATCAGGTAGCTATTGTTACCGGCGGCGGCACAGGGCTCGGTCGGTCGCATGCTTTGCAGTTTGCAGCGCGTGGTGCGAAAGTGGTTGTCAATGACCTCGGTGCTGATCGTGATGGTAGTGGCCAGGTGTCATCAACTGTCGCCGAAGCAGTTGCGCAGGAAATCATTGACGCCGGCGGTGAGGCAATCGCTAACGGGGCGGATATCACTGATACCGATCAGGCCGCATCAATGGTTGCTGACGCAGCAGAGCGCTGGGGCAGGGTAGATATACTGGTTAACAATGCAGGTATTTTGCGCGACAAGTCTTTCACAAAAATGTCCATTGAAGACTGGAAGATTGTGGTTGATGTGCATCTAAACGGTACCGCTCACTGTTGTCATGCTGTGTGGCCTTTGATGCGGGAGCAGCGATACGGTCGTATTATAATGACAAGTTCTTCTTCGGGTATCTACGGCAACTTTGGTCAGGCAAACTATGCTGCTGCAAAGTTCGGTGTTGTCGGCTTGATGAATGTTTTGCACATTGAAGGACGTAAATACAATATCCATGTAAACAGTCTGGTGCCATCCGCTGCGACCAGAATGACCGAAGACGTGATGACCGAGAACATGTTGCAAAAGCTCAAGCCTGAGTACGTGACTCCGGCGGTTTTGTTTCTCGCGTCGAAGGAAGCACCAAGTCGCCAGATTCTGGCTGCCGGCGCTGGTGCCTATACCATCGTGAAACTTATAGAGGCGCAAGGTATAAAGCTACCTGAAGGTCAGCGCACGCCTGAAAATATCGCCGCTATCTTTGATGAAATCAGTGATGTCAGAGGCGGCATAGAGATTCAGGAGGGCATGCAGCACATCGAGCGGATTGTTAAGAAAGAGATTGACCCTTTTGGATAAAAGCTGCTATGTCATCTGTAGATAGAAAATCAAATACCGTCTCGGACGCTATCGCCACCCGGCGCTCCCTGCGAGGTTTCCTGCCGGATGTTGTTGACCCTGAGCTTCTACAGGATATTCTGCTAAAAGCATCGCGCGCACCGAGCGGTACAAACATGCAGCCATGGAATGTACATTTACTCGCGGGTGAGTCATTGCACCGCGTCAGTGAAGCGGTTTGTAAAGATTACGACAATGATGTGCCTTACGAAGAAGAGCAGCCGTATTACCCGGATAAGTTCTTTGAGCCCTATCTCTCCCGCAGACGTAAAGTCGGTTGGGATCTTTACAGCCTTGTTGGTATTGAGAAGGGTGATAAAGAAAAAATGAAGGCACAACACCGGCGCAACTATGAATTTTTCAGTGCACCTGCCGGCGCGGTATTTACCATTCACCGCGATCTGAACATTGGCAGTTGGCTGGACTACGGCATGTATCTGCAAAATGTGATGTTACTGGCGCGAGAAGCCGGGCTGCATACGTGCCCGCAGGCGGCTTTCTGTGGTTATCACAAATCTATTCGCCGTGTGCTACCGCTCAAAGACGAGGAAGTGGTGGTTTGTGGTATGTCTATCGGCTATGCAGACTTTGATGTCGTTGAAAATACATTGGAGACTGAAAGAGCTGAGTTGTCTGAGTTTGTCACTGTGTACGAGTAACAGCTACAGCACTTAACGTAGGGAGGATAAGCTTGCGCATCCACCAAATGTGCAGCACGTCAGATACATAATTACCCGGTCAAGATTTAGTTCGCTGTAAATCTTGCGCCATTGGTTGTGGCAGATTGGTGGATGCGCTGTCGCTTATGCCCCCCTACGAAATACGGCATCGTCAATCGTAGAGGTTTCAGGCTGCCATTACTAACGGGCTGTTGGGCAGTTCAAACAAGCCGTCTTCGGTTGTCACTGAGATACTGTCATGCAGACTGATATCACCGAGCGCGTTTAAAGGTACCGCGAATCCGCACTTTCCGTTAGTGTTGATGCCGTTGCGCACCAGATCCGGTCTGTTTTTGTCTGCAGTAATGGAGACTATAAAAACACCGTTAACAGCGATGTTTAACTTTGTCGGCGTATCGGATTTTGAGTCAGACGCCCAGCCATATAGTTTGTTCTCTCTGATGCCGCCAAAATTGCCGCGATACCGTGTTGTATCGCTTCCGACTATGCGGGGTTTAGTTGCCTGCTCGTCGAAATGAGTTAGCGCGTGCTTGTATAAGTTCAGATCTGCCTGATTGAGATGATAAATTTCATCCATCTGTTCCGGCGTCGGTTTTACAACCGATGCGGGGCTGTATTCACCTTTGTTCAACTCTGCTACTTGTAAGTCTGTGGCATAGCGTTGGTTAAACATTTTTAGACTTTTTTCGTATTGTTCAGTGATGCCATAGAAATCCAGATCGGTCGGCTTTGCGCCACCGAGCATATGGTGTTGTCGGTTCTGAAACTTCGGGTCCCTGTAGAAGTTCTCAAGCGTACCGTTAAAGCTATAGTGATTGGAGAAATGTACAAACTCCGAAACCACACGTTTCATCGGATCACGGAAAAAGGTCATGATCGGTGAATCTGGAAAGACCTCACGATAGCGCGGCAACGAGAAGTGGCCGCAGAGTAGTTTTCGGGTAAGGCCAAGCTCACGCAGTGAATTGAGATCTTCACTGGCATAGTAAGACTTTATGATGTCTTTCGAGGTGTCACCGGAGTCAGCGCCGTAGTCACGCAAAATACCGGACTCTCCAAAGTAGTTTTCAGCACTGACCCGGAAACTGGTGCCAGCAGTCTTGGGAATGTGCAGATAGATAATCGGATCTAGCATTGCAGATGTCTGCGTCTTTGCGTAGTCGATTATTGACAGCAACGCGCAGGAAATCCTTTACACCGGTTGGCTGGTATCAGTTGTGTGGTTAACTGGCTACGGTTGTCAGGGTATTGGCGTTGCATGGTCATGTCATACTGTATTCGTGCTGGATATGGCAGTACCCGTGTCAAGAAAAGTGCCAGATTTATCCGTTTAGCTTTGTGTTGCGTTGGTTGAATGAGAAGCGGTTTCTACCTGGTTTTCTGATTTCACTATCAATGCATCCCAGTTATTTTTAAAATGGCCAGACCTTAATTTTGGCCAGGTCGGTTTATGGATGCTCTTCAGTCAGGTGCGGATACTCTTTTTGTACTGCTTGGTGCGATTCTGGTGCTATGGATGCACGCGGGATTTGCCTTTCTGGAGGTGGGAACTGTCCGTGAAAAAAACCAGGTTAACGCGCTGGTAAAAATAATATGTGACTTTGGTGTTTCAACAGTAGCGTACTTTTTTATAGGCTATTCAATTGCTTACGGAATAGATTTTTTCCGGCCCGCACCTGAGCTTACGGCAGGTAACGGCTATGAGCTGGTTAAGTTCTTCTTTCTGCTTACCTTTGCGGCGGCGATTCCTGCCATCATTTCCGGAGGTATCGCCGAGCGAGCCAGATTTTATCCGCAGTTGCTCGCCTCAATAATTATTGTTGCAGTTGCCTATCCTTTTTTTGAGGGTCTGGTCTGGAACGGCAACTACGGATTCCAAAGTTGGATTGAATCAGTTGGTGGGCAACCATTCCACGATTTCGCAGGGTCTGTAGTGGTGCACGGCGTTGGTGGCTGGATCGCACTTGCCGCTGTGATATTACTGGGTGCCAGAACCGGTCGCTACACGGCGGACGGCAAGGTGCTTTTGGCACACCCGCCCTCAAGCATACCGTTTCTGGCACTTGGGGCCTGGATTCTCACGGTAGGCTGGTTCGGTTTTAACGTCATGTCTGCTCAGGAGATTGGTGGTATCAGCGGACTGGTTGCGTTGAATTCGCTGATGGCGATGGTTGGTGGACTACTGGCGGCGTTGGTAGTCGGGCGCAACGACCCCGGCTTTGTGCACAATGGCCCGTTGGCTGGTCTGGTGGCAGTTTGTGCAGGATCTGATGTAATGCATCCCGGTGGATCACTGATAGTGGGTGCTGTCGCAGGTGCTTTGTTTGTATGGTTGTTTACCCTTACTCAAAATAAGCTCAAAATTGATGATGTGCTCGGCGTTTGGCCGTTACACGGTGTGTGTGGCGCATGGGGCGGGATCGCTGCAGGTATTTTCGGTACGCAGGTTATGGGAGGACTGGGAGGTGTTTCACTGGTTTCTCAATTGATCGGTACAGTCGCCGGTGTACTTTTCGCACTCGCGGTCGGTTTTGTAATTTACGGTGTGATAAAAGCCACCGTTGGTATCCGCTTAAGCAAGGAAGAGGAATATCAGGGGGCTGATATCAGTATCCACAAAGTCTCCGCATCCCCAAGTTTTGACCGGTAACGTTCTGACCGGCAACAGCTCGACAGGTAATAACAGATGAAAAAAATCACAGCGATCATTAAGCCTTTTAAGCTCGAGGATGTACGTGAGGAGCTATCAAAGGTGGGCGTGGCCGGAATCACCGTCACAGAGGTGAAAGGTTTTGGCAGACAGAAAGGTCACACGGAGCTCTACCGCGGTGCGGAGTACGTTATCGATTTTGTACCGAAAGTTAAAATTGAAGCAGTGGTAACAGATGATCGGCTGGAGGAGTGTGTTGAGGCAATCACACAGGCTGCCCGTACCGGAAAAATCGGTGACGGAAAAATATTTGTTGCACCGGTAGAGCGGGCTATTCGTATTCGCACCGGTGAAGAGAACGATCAGGCGCTGTGAGAGTTATTGCACCCCTGTGGGTTAACATCCAAGCCGTTTAACTTCAAGGCTGGTAGCATCCAGCCCGTAGGCATGTAGATCTTCTGGAAAGCTGTTACCGAGAATCAGCGTTGCTGCATATCGGGACAGAGCAGGGGAAGATTGTATTCCATAGCCTCCCTGCGCCGCCAGCCAGAAAAAACTGTCTGCCTGTGCGGAGAATCCCGCGACGGGTTCGTTGTCTTTGACGAAACTTCTCAAGCCTGCCCATTTGCGAACAATGGAGGTTACTTCAATTTCAAAAGCCCGCTCTATTTGATCAATGCAGATAGCGATATCCAACTCTTCCGGCTGTGCGTCACAGGGTGGTGTCGGGTTTGCGTTGGCAGGCGACAGCAACAGGTTTCCAGCGTCCGGCTTCATATAGAAGGCTTCATCGATATCTGCCACCAGCGGCATTGATGTCGTATCAAGGTTGGCCGGTGCATTGATCGTTAGCGCGGTACGTCGTTTTGGTTGAAGGCCTATAGATTCTGCACTCGCCATACTCCCGACTTCATCCGCCCAGGCGCCTGCAGCATTAACCACTACACCGGCTGTAAAGCTTGCAGAATTTGTTTTTACAAGCCAGCCACCGGGTAAATTCTGCAAGCGCGTAACTTGCTCGTTAACGGCTAGCTTGCCACCGAGTTGTCTGAATTTTTTAAGGTAACTTTGATGAAGTGAATTGACATCAATATCGCTGCCTGACCTATCAAGAATACCGGCAGCGGGATAGGTTTTTCTGAGTAAAGGGCATCGTCTTAGCACTTCAGCTGCGCCAATCTCTGTGACACTCTGAATGGTGGAATGGTGTTGCATGAATGATTCTATTGCGGCCAGTTGATCTCCCCGAGCGATAAGCATTTCAGCGCGCGGTGTGAGCAACGGCGTATTACAGAATTCGGGTGGCGTATTATTAAAGAAATCACCAGACGCTTTGGTGAGTGCCTGAATCTTTGGTGGGCCATAGCTTGGAATATACATCGCCGCAGACCGTCCGGTGCTGTGATAACCCGGCAGTTCCTCTTTTTCGAGTAACAGCACAGAAGCATGGTCTGCAAGTTCAGCAGCAACTGATGCCCCTGCGATACCTGCACCAATCACTGCGATGTCATAGCTCGTTTTTATCAATTGTTTTGAGCCACGTGAAGTTCCCGGGCTGCTGCAAGCACTTCCTCCACGTGACCTGGTACCTTTACACCGCGCCACTCGGCTCTTATTTTGCCTTTGGCATCAATCAGGAAAGTCGAGCGCTCTATACCTTCGAACTTTTTGCCGTACATGTTTTTCATTTTAAGGACACCGTATTTTCGGCAAACCTCTCCACTCTCATCACTCAACAGATCGAAGTTTAGCTTCTGCTTAGCATGGAATTTCTCATGGCTTTTCATCGAGTCCTGCGAGATGCCGAATACCAGCGTCCCGGCTTTGTTAAATTTCGCATTGGCATCGCGAAAGTTCTGGCTTTCTGTGGTGCATCCGGGGGTCGCGTCACGCGGGTAGAAATAGAGTACGACGTTATTTCCTTTGAGGGAGCTTAGCCGCAGTAATTTGTCACTTGTTGAGGGCAGATTAAAAGCTGGTGCGGCTTTGCCGATTACTGCTTTGTTCACTATGAATGCTCCTGTCGTATTGCGCGTGTGCCTGCAATACCCATAAATTCGTCGCGGTATTCTGTAGAGCTGGCGGCTTTATCGGGATCAATAATTTTTACACTAATTAGACTGTGGTTTGTAGTCAAAATAATGGTAGTCCGCATCTATGGCTGAGCCGCTGGTATCAAACGCCGCCATACCTACAAACGCCCCGGTAAACGATGCATGTTCACCGCGGCGCTGTGGTCATGCCTTCAGGAGGGGGCGGTTGGCTGACAACTAGGTGTTTCACATTTGTATCACATGAATTGCAAATCTTGTGTTGGCGGGTATCCGGCGGTCCGTATCGGGCGTCACTATGGTAGATTGTCTCCGTTCACTTTATGGGTCAGAGGCCTGCTTATGTTTAGACGATTCAGCGCTGTACTTTTTGGATTGACGATTTCCGCAATGGCGATTTCCGGAGGTGCGCAAGCTGCACAAACGGATATCACAATCGGTATGCAGCTCGAGCCACCCAATCTCGACCCGACTGCCGGTGCAGCAGCAGCTATCGATGAAGTCGTTTATGCAAACGTGTTTGAGGGTTTAACGCGATTCGGCTCAGACGGAAGCGTAAAGCCTGCGCTGGCAGAGTCATGGGAGATTTCCGACGACGGGCTGACTTACACATTTAAACTTCAGTCCGGAATAACGTTTCATGATGGCAGTGAATTCAATGCCGAAGATGTAAAGTTTTCCCTTGATCGTTCGCGTGCGGAAAATTCCACCAACGCTCAAAAGCAGTTGTTCGATAGCATTGATACCATTGAGGTGACAGATCCCGAGACTGTTGTAATCACGTTGTCTGCGCCCAACGGTGCGTTGCTGTTCAACCTTGCCTGGGGAGACGCCATTGTCATGTCGCCTGACACTTTTGATATGGCGAAAACGGCTCCGGTCGGCACAGGGCCCTTCAAATTTTCCCGTTGGGTGCAGGGAGATCGAATTGAACTTGAAAAGAATCCCGATTATTGGGGTACAGCAGCAAAATTAGACAAGGTAACGTTTAAATTCATTTCTGAGCCAACGGCTGCTTTTGCCGCGTTAATGGCAGGCGATGTTGATGCGTTTCCTGTATACCCGGCTCCGGAAAATCTTGCGCAGTTTGAAGCAGATCCGCGCTTTAGCGTTGTTGTTGGCTCCACTGAAGGTGAAACAATACTTTCAACCAACAACAAACAGGCACCATTTGATAATAAGCAAGTTCGTCAGGCTGTGGCACATGCGATCAACCGACAGGAAATTATTGATGGTGCAATGTTTGGTTACGGCACACCCATTGGCACCCACTTCGCACCGCATCACCCGGCCTATAAAGACTTCACTGCAGACTCTGCCTATGACGTTGAAAAGGCTAAAGCACTGCTGAAAGAAGCAGGCTTTGAAAACGGCTTTAAAACAACGTTAAAGTTACCACCACCATCTTATGCAAGACGCGGTGGCGAGATCATCGCTGCGCAATTGCGACAGATCGGTATTGAAGCCGAGATTAGTAATCTTGAGTGGGCACAGTGGCTTGAGCAGGTGTTCAGGGGTAAGGACTTCGGGTTAACGATTGTCTCGCACACAGAACCAATGGATATTGGCATCTACGCCAAACCTGACTACTACTTTCAATATGACAACAAGGATTTTCAGCAACTTATCTCGGATCTGGCGCTTGAGACAGATGAAGAAAGGCGTACCGCCATGTTGCAACAGGCGCAGGAAGTAATTGCCGGTGACTATGTCAATGGCTATCTGTTTCAACTGGCCAAAACCGGTGTTGCTAATGCGAAGATCGAAGGTCTTTGGGAAAACTCCCCGACGCAGGCTAACGACATGACGGAAGTTTTCTGGAACGACTAGGCGCAAGACAACAAGCGAACCTGGCTGGTAAGGCGTGATTCGTTTTATAGCGCGGCGGCTTTTGTCGCTCGCGCTAACATTGCTAATTGCAAGTGTGATTATTTTTCTCGCACTTGAGGTGGTGCCAGGGGATCCTGCCAGTGTGATGCTGGGGGTTAATGCGCAAGCGGATACGGTGGCCGCATTAAAGGAGGAGCTTGGTTTAAACGTCGCCAAACCGGTTCGTTACCTTAACTGGGTTACGGGTATGTTGACGGGTGATTTTGGTATCTCCTATACATACCGCACTCCGGTACGGGACATGATCGCAGACCGTATGGTGATCTCCTTTCCGTTAGCGCTTTATGCATTGCTGCTCTCTACTTTAATTGCGTTTCCTGCCGGAATAATAGCTGCAACCAAGCGCGGTGCAGTTGCCGATCTGAGCGTTATGGGCACAACCCAGTTGGGTATCGCGATTCCAAATTTCTGGTTTGCGATGATTCTGGTATCACTGTTCGCGATCAAACTGCAGTGGTTTTCAGCCGGTGGTTTCCCGGGGTGGGAGGCAGGCTTTGGTGCCGGTATCAAAGCGTTAACCCTTCCGGCGATTGCACTGGCGCTGCCGCAGGCATCGATACTCGCACGCGTTATGCGCTCATCATTGCTGGACACTCTCGGTGAAGATTTCATCCGCACCGCCCGCGCTAAAGGACTGACCGCCAGACAGGCGCTTTGGCATCACGCCTTACGCAATGCCTTGATCCCGGTGCTGACAATTATCGGCCTGCAATTTTCTTTTCTATTGGCCGGCGCGATCATTGTTGAGAACGTTTTCTATCTGCCAGGGCTCGGGCGACTTATTTTTCAGGGCATCACGCAACGCGATCTTATTGTGGTTGAAAGCGTGGTTATGTTGTTGGTGTTCGCGGTAGTGATGGTGACCTTTCTGGTAGATATTGCCTATGCTGCTGTTGATCCGCGATTGCGCAGGCGGATGTAGTGATCCATCCAGCTAATAATTACGTATTCAGAGCCAATGAGCGGTTCCACAGTGAGGCACATCTCGACGGAAAAGGTCATTTAAAAAGCTGCAACTATAACTGCAACGATGGAGTGCAACCGCCCATTGGCTCCCTTCGCGCGTGTTTGTCTGCGCCCACAGACTTCGTTGCACCCATCGTTAACTATAAAGGCAACGTAGAACAACTATGTTTTCAAAAGTGCGCCTCGCTGTGAACGCAGACAGTCACGCTGAACCCGCAATTATTAGCTGGATGGATCACTAGTGCGTAGCAAACGCAACCTCATTATCGGTGCATTCTTATGTACTGTTTTTCTAGCGGCGGCGTGTGTGTCTTTTTTATGGACACCTTACGATGTTACTCAGCTAAACATTGCCAACAAATTTAAACCACCTGGTTATCCTCATATGCTGGGTACCGATCATTTCGGCAGAGATATTTTTTCGATGTTGATGGTGGGTGCACGAACTTCTATAGCAGTAGCCCTGGTTGCAGTCAGCATCGGTATTTTGTTCGGGGTGCCGTTGGGTTTGTTTGCCGCTGCTAATCGCAACACATTAATTGATGAAATCATCATGCGTGGCAATGATCTGGTGTTTGCATTTCCAGCCTTGCTGATTGCCATTATGATTACTGCTGTGTTTGGGCCGGGTGCGTTGAATGCGATTATCGCTATCGGTATTTTTAATATACCAGTCTTTGCAAGACTCTCGCGGGCGGCGGCGCTGAGTTTGTGGGAACGCGACTTTATATTAAGTGCCAGGGTTAGCGGTAAGTCAGGCTTTAGAATTTCTGTGGAGCATATTCTGCCTAATTTACTTAATCTGCTTTTGGTGCAGGGCACTATTCAATTTTCTCTCGGGGTGCTGGCGGAGGCGGGGTTGTCATTTGTAGGGTTGGGTGCGCAACCGCCTATACCAAGCTGGGGAAGAATGTTAGCGGAAAGCCAAACGTTCTTTTCGTTTGCCAGTCATGTGGTGATATTCCCGGGGCTTGCAATCGTTTTGACGGTACTTGGGTTAAATTTACTCGGCGATGGATTACGCGACTATTTTGATCCGAGGCTTAGGCAGAATATGCCGCAGAAAAAAAACCAGAGCAGTGTTGTGTAATGACGTTGCTTATAGTCAGTGATCTGCAGGTGTCTATCGGTGGTGTGCCGATATTGCGTGATATCGACCTGTCAGTTGATCGAGGCAAAGTGCTGGGTATCGTCGGTGAGAGTGGCTCCGGCAAGTCGATGACGGCGTACTCTATCATGCGCCTGTTACCGGCTGGATCCAGTGCAGCAGGCAGAATTGAGCTTGCAGGTCAGTCTCTTTTTGCCCTGACCGAACCGCAAATGTGTGAGGTCCGCGGGCGGGATATCGGTATGATCTTTCAGGAGCCGATGACGGCACTTAATCCGCTGCAGTCCATTGGTGATCAGGTTGCTGAGACGATAAAAATACATACTGATGTAACCCGAGCGGAAGCGCGCAGAATAACACTTGAAACGCTGGCCAAGGTGGAGCTGCCACCGGCTGAGTTTCCGCCGTCGCGTTTTCCACACGAGTTATCAGGCGGGCAGAGGCAAAGAGTGGTTATAGCGATGGCAATTGCTTTGCGGCCGAAGCTTCTAATTGCCGATGAGCCCACAACAGCACTTGATGTCACCACACAGGCACAGTTGCTTAAACTGTTAAAACGTCTGGTGGATGAAGACGATATGGGTTTAATCCTGATATCTCATGATCTTGCGGTTGTTGCCAATACAGCAGATGACATAGCAGTGATGCGCGACGGAGTCGTTCTGGATGCCGGGTCTGTGAGAAGAATATTTACCGGGAACAGACATCCGTACACAACAGAGTTACTCGAGGCGTCCACTCATGTGCCGGCTTCGAATGTACCGATTCCCAAAGTGGACGAGGCAGAGGTAAAAAGAGCTGTGCCGTTGCTTGAAGTTCGAGATCTTGTGCGCGAATACAAACTACCACGCGGTGGCCTGTTCAAACCGGTTCGTTATCTGCGTGCAGTAGACGAAGTCAGTTTCAGCATTCACAGAGGGGAAAATGTCGGGTTGGTTGGTGAAAGTGGTTGCGGTAAGTCAACATTGACTCGCGCTATACTTGGCTTGGAGCCGATCCAAGGTGGTGCTGTATTACTTGACGGTCAATCGGTATTGCATGGCATGGAGAGAGGGCTTGATCAGCATCGTAAAATGCAGGTGGTCTTTCAGGATCCGTATGGATCTTTCAATCCTCGCCATACTGTTGCGCGCCTGGTAACTGAGCCGTTGTATGCACTTGAAGTTCAACCAGACAAGGCACAACGTGCAGCAGCGTTGGCAGAAGTGCTAGAACGGGTAGGCTTGCTGTCGTCAGATCGTGACAAATACATACATGAATTCTCAGGTGGTCAGCGGCAGCGGATTGCTATCGCTCGTGCGCTAATCAGCCGGCCATCATTGATTATTCTGGATGAAGCAGTGTCTGCACTCGATGTTTCAATTAGAGCTCGAATACTAGACCTGTTGGTGGAGCTGTCCAGCAGCTTTGACATAGCTTATCTCTTTATTTCGCATGATCTATCGGTGGTGCGTTCGGTGACAGATCGTGTACTGGTAATGAAGAATGGTAGAATCGTCGAGCAGGGGGAAACAGAAGCTGTCTTTAAGCGCCCTGAACACCCATATACGCGGAGTTTGATTGAATCGGTCCCAAAGCTTTCATACGTCGTATAACCGCAGATCATCCAATGATATACATGCCGTTCCAACAATTCTGTCTGCGAAAAATGCGTCTGCTAAATCCCCTGGTGTGTTTGTTTCTAGTGACTGTCAGCTCATCGCATGCTGCTGAGCAGATTGTGCGTTTCGGGACCGGCGGTAGCGATGGCAGTTATTTTCCGGTCGGGTCTGTTATTGCCAGCGGAATAAACGAAAGTTCTGCGCGGTGTTGTCCTGATAGTCAGCTACTGGTGTTGCCGCAACGTTCCAATGGATCAGTATCTAACATACTCGATCTCGCCGATGATCTGCTCGAGATTGGCTTTGCGCAGGCAGATGTGGTGAGTCTGGCTTATCAGGGAACAGGTGAATTTGCAGGCACTGAACTGAAGGGCAAGCTCAGGACGATAGGTACATTGTTTCAGGAGAGCGTGCATTTTGTGGCAAGCGCTGACAGTAACATCAACGGTGTCGCTGACCTTAATGGAAAACGGGTCTCTGTTGACGAATTGGGATCCGGTACCCAGTTAGATGCCGAGCTAATTCTCAGCGCAGGAGGCGTATCTCCTGATGGTCTTAAGCTTGTGTATCTAAAGCCAACTGATTCAATTGAACGCATGCGTCGTGGTCTGCTTGATGCGATTTTTATTGTTTCGGCCTACCCGGTGGCAGGAGTTCAGCAGCTTGTGGAGGATGGCGTTGGTCGGGTTGTATCCATCGGTGATGAGCTGGTGAAAAGTCTTTCTGATGAACACTTGTACTTTTCTGCACAAAGTATTCCGCCGGATGTTTATTCAAACAGCGAAAAGATTAGTACCTTAAGTGTATCAGCCCAGATGATTGTACGATCCGACCTTAGCGATAATATGGTATACGACCTCACCCGTAACTTGTGGAGCGAATCGACGCTCAATGCTTTGGTTGCAGCGCATCCTCGTGGTCGAGAGATCAATGCAGACAACGCCTTGCAAGGTGTGGTTATACCCTTACATCCGGGCGCGTTACGTTACTACGAGGAGCACAACTATGATGTTTCCGGTGTGCCCCGCGGATGATGAAAAGAATGCAAAATTCAGAATCCGGTGTTTGTTGCGGAATGTTTTGTTAGCTTATGGGCTATTTAAGAAGTCATCAGGGGCTCATCATCATAATCGCGCTACTTGCGTCGGTGGGTATAGCGCTGGCCTTTTTTGTACAGCGCAACACAACAAGTATCAGTGATGCGCTGGCGGCCGAAGTACTGGAACAACAAAGTGATGTTGCAGTTCTGCTGCATGAGTATGACCGGCTGATCATAGCGCTTGAGTCAGAACGCCTGTCTGCGGGCAAGGAGGGAGCCGAGCCAGTACTCGACGCGCTTGAAAGAACAGAGCAGCAGCTTGAGGAGATGCGTTTCAACTATAGTTTTGAACGGCTGGATGGCGCATCCACGGCGCACGCCTACGTCAAGCCGGTGTTAGAAGACGTCAAACAGTGGTTGACGGAAGGTATCCCCGGAGTTGTACCCGATCGTCAGCAAGTTATCACTGTGGCGTCTGCCAGAATCATGGAGCGACACGATGGTTTAAGTGCGATCGCGTTTGAAGCCTACGATGTCGCGGGAGAACTGCTTAATAAACAGGCCGGTTATTTGACCAGGTTTGGCAAGTCTTTAATGTTTATGTTGGCGGCGTTCGCGCTGTTTGCAACAGCAATAGCGTCGTTGCTGACACGGCAACGGGACTTACAATCGCAGCTGGCGGAAGATCAGCGACAACACGCACAACGTATTAAAGACTTTGCGGATACAGGTGCAGACTGGTTCTGGGAGATGAACGGGGATTTAAGGTTGCGATGGCTGTCTGGCAGAACACTTTCGGGGCCTACTTCCAGTGTAAATGAGAATAATGGTAGTACAGCAGTGCTGCCGGCTTACACCGATGTTATTGATCGGCATGACTGGCCGGTAGATCAGCTTCATCGACAGGCGGGCTTTAGTAACTATGAAGCGCAATGGGTAACCCGTGACGGTGAGCGGAAAACAGTTGCGGTGAGTGGCAATCCGCTTTTTAACAGTGCAGGGGAGTTTGTCGGTTATCGCGGCATCGGGAGGGATATCACAACAAGAAAAAAAATCGAGCACGAGTTGATGGTTGCCAACAAAAATCTAATTGAAGCAGAGACCAAAGGCCGGGAGCAGGCAGAGCAGGCACTGCGTGATTCAGAGATGTTTCTTCGGACTTCATTAAATGCGTTGCCGCAAAAGCTCGCAATACTGAATCAGCATGGATTGATCATAGAGGCAAATACGTCGTGGCAGGAATATGCGCAACAAGGTGAAGGTAGTTTAGCCGTACCCGAGGGTGGCGGTATCGGGTGGCACTACAATGATATTTTTTCCACTAAACAATCGACCGAGCGTTTAGCGTTGCAGGAAATTTCAGGCGCGATCGATGCGGTGTTGCAGGGCCGTGCCGATAACCTGCGTTCAGAGATAAGTTTTTTTACCGGGAAAATAACAGAATGGCTGGCGATTGCACTTTCGCCGTTTAACTCAAACGGCAACCGATATTGTGTTTTTGCTATAGAAGAGATTACGGATAACAAGCAACGCCAAGAGCAGGATCGCAGGCTTCGTGCTGATCTGGCGCACTTCTCACGCCTTACCACTGTGGGAGAACTGGCAACCGGACTTGCTCATGAGCTTAACCAGCCGTTAACCGCAATCAGTCATAACTGCGATGCGCTGGTATCCGGTATTGGAGATGACACGCGATTGGATGATACTGATGTGGATGCCATTCATGCCATACATGCTGAAGCGGAGCGGGCTGGTGCGATTATAAAAGGACTGCGTAATATGGTGCGCAGGGAGACCGGAGGTAGATCCGCCACTAACATTAACCAGCTTGTAGCAGAGACCAGTCGCCTGAGTACTCCGGATGCGAAGCGGCACGGAATCAACGTTAAGCTTAATTTGGCAAATGATCTGCCGTGCGCGGAAATTGATGCTGTACAAATTCAGCAAGTTCTGGTGAACCTGGAGAGAAATGGCGTTGATGCAATCAAAGCATCGGACTCATCCGTGCGGGAAATGGTAATTTCCACTGTTGAGCTTGGCAATGGAACTATACGGGTGTCGGTTCAGGATTCCGGTGATGGTCTGACTGAAGAGGTGCAGGACGGTCTCTTTAATCCGTTCATGACCACCAAAAAGGATGGAATGGGCATGGGGCTGTCGATCAGTCGTTCCATAGTGGAGTCGCACGGAGGGCAGTTATGGGTAGATTTTACTGACCCTAATATGACAACATTCCACTTTACGGTACCTGTTGACAATCCGGTGAGCGATCCTGACACACAATCAGGCCGGGTGGTTCCATCAGCGTTGGTGCAAGACTACAGGCAAGGGTAGTGACTATGGATAACGAATCAGCAGTGGTGTACATCGTAGACGATGAAGCAGCAGTCAGTTCTGCGCTGGAAAGATCGCTAACCAAGCGTGGCTACCAGGTTGAAACTTTTGATAGTGCTGAGTCTTTTCTGCAGACCTTAGATCCAGCGCGTATTGCCTGTCTGGTGCTGGATATCCGGATGGCGGGAATGAGTGGTACCGAGTTGCAGGAGCATCTGATTGCCAGAGAAGTAATTCTGCCGATTATTTTTGTAACAGGTCATGGCGACATACCCATGTCGGTAAGAGCAATCAAGGCCGGTGCAGTGGATTTTCTGGAGAAGCCCTACCCAATAGAGCAACTGACCGGGCGTATTGATGATGCTTTGGTGTTGTGTAGAAATCAGATGGATGAGGCGGCCAGAAAGAGTGAGGTGCTTACCCGCTTTGATAGCCTGACGCCACGCGAACTTGATGTGATGACATTGCTTGTCGCAGGGGCCGCCAATGCGTCGAATAAAGTGATTGCCCGTGAGCTTGATATCAGTCATCGAACAGTCGATGACCATCGGGCGCGTGTCATGGCGAAAATGCAGGCGAGGTCTCTGCCCGAGCTGGTAGATATGGCAAAGTTATGTGGTATACATCGCGAAGAAGACGCACAAAGCGATCACGTTTAACGGCGTCGCACGTCTGCTTAGACATTCCGAGCTGTTTGCTGCATAAAGCGCTATATTACAACGGTAGTAAGGGTGTGGCGTTGTAAGTGAAACTTTCCAGGTAAGAGCCAGGACTTTGTAGCCCTATGCCGGTGCAATGCGTTCAATTAACTGGTTGGTGGATTTCGCGGGCTTGAAAAAATCTTCAAGCCATTGTAGTGCGAGGTGCGGATCAGCCTTACCACACATAAATATATCGAACGCAATGTAGTCATGCTCCGGCCAACTGTGGACACTGATGTGTGACTCGGCAAGAACGGCAACGCCCGTTATGCCGTTGTTCTCAGAAAACTCATGTGCCACTACTCTAAGTACTGTAGCACCGGCGTGTTCCGCTGCAGCTCTTAACGCGAATTCAATACTTTTTAAGTCTGTCTGGCGGGCAGCGCCACAGAAATCTGCGATCAGGTGTTTTCCGATTACGGTAGGCATGCTTGTGGGGTTTGATCGGAGGTTTAACACCTGTGGTTTCAAACGATTATAGCGATGTTGCGTTAACGGGTTTATAAAATATTTCGGATGATTGCCCGGCAGGGCTAGCGAAACCCGACGCCTACCCGAAAACGAATTGTTGCGTCAATGTCGACAAAGTCCGGTGGATTTGTTCCACTCACCGATACCACAATCACAGCACCACCCGGTGCTTCAATTAAATCCCTGATGTCCTGTTCGCTTTCGACATTCAATGTGAGTGTGGAGGTGTTGCTGGCTATCTGCGGATCACTCATTGGGAGGTCTGCGATTTGTACTGTTTGCAGAGTGCCGTCGACAGTCGCCTGCAGTGCCAGATTGAGACTTGATACAAACTCGAAGGTATCGAGGTTGCCGTCCTCGAACTGATCGGTTGCTGCATCGTTTGACGATTCCGCAATATTGAAAACAATATCCCTGACTTTCACGCTGGTGACATAATCAAAGTCACCGTCGCTATAGGATTCCTGGCTCGCCAGATCGACCGGTAAGTTAAATGAGGTGGAGAGCGAACCGAGGCTAAGAGGGATGCCCGGTACAGTAAAATTACCCGTCTCTGTGAACGATTTGGTGCCTACCGTAGTGTCACTGCACGCGTTGGTAAAAAAACACGTGATCAAAGCGACTGCAAAGCGACGCAAGGTGTAGCAAGAGTTGTTCAGTGGCATGCGTGTCACTCCAGAGAAACGATGAATGCTAGTCGTGACGCAGGTTTTCCGCTATTGCCAATACGTGAACAATGATTACCTTTGGTGTCTTACCGGGATGAAATGGTGCGATGGTGTTGTTGACATGACCGACGGCATGGTCGCTAAACAGTGCGTTAAAACGGTGCTATTTAGTTGGTTCAGGCAGTTACTGATTGATATCAATAATCGTCGCTATGGTTACAGCGTTGGTGATTACCGCGTCTGTAGAGCTGTTGCTCAACACAATAGAAAAAGTTTCCGAGCCTTCTATTAAAGCGTCACGAAGCAAACTGATATCAATCTGCTTGGCAGTCATATCGCCATCTGTCCAGACTAGAGTGCCGTCTGGTGCGACAAAATCTTCTTCAGCCGTTGCTGTACCCGGGGTAATGATATAGTCAATGCTGATCTCGCCATCGGCGTCACCCAACCTGTTTACATAAGCGGTGATAACACTGTCTTCCGGCCCTGAGATTGAATCCTGTGCCAGTTCAACTGTTGCGGGTACTGCACCGGTTGACGAGAGTGATGAAGAGACTGCAGAACCTGAGGTGGTCATACAGGCACGCGGATTGGGATCGGAGCGATTGCCGCTCGCATCAACCGCAACAATGGTATAGCAGTATTGTGTACCACTGGCCACAGTGATGTCGCTGAGTCTGGCTTCAGTCACTTCGCGCACCAGAATGCCGTCTCCTCCGGTACGCGTCACTTCAAACCGTGCCAGGTCGGTTATGTCGTTGTGTGCCCAGAAGATATCAATGCGCTGGGTGTTGGCGTTGAGCGTCGCAGATGAGGGTGCGGCAGGTGACGTTGTGTCGACGACACTGAGTGTTCTGCCAGTTTCCTGTAACGATGGTATGGATCTATTACCGGACTCGTCTACGGTAACCACGGTGTAGTTGTAGTCTGTATCCGGCTGCACATCTGTATCTCTGTAAAACGGAAACGGCGTGTGGCCTATTAATTCATCTTCGCGATTGATCTCATAGGTTGCTACTCCGATGTTGTCACTGGCTATTGACCATGCCAGCACTATTGCGGCCGAACCAGCATTTGAACCGGTAGTACTGTCAATGACGTTGCCGCTGGAGCTTCCAAGGGCACGAAGATCCTGAGGCTGTTCCGGTGCGGTTACATCGATGGCACTGAATGAGGTAGTTAACCTGACACTGTTAACCGCGGTTGCCTGTAAGTTAGTGTTTGGATCATTAACGATGATAGTTGCGCGATCGTCTCGGATGATCACCGGATTCTCGTTCAGGAAACGGTCGATACCAGTGCCGTCTGCAACGTAGAATGCATCAGACAAGGAAACGCTTGAAAGACCGTAAACCTGCAGTGCGTCTGAAACAATTGCCTGCACGTTCGCGTCAATCCTACCGATGGCTTCACTTGATGGAAAATCTTCGATACCGGCCCGGCTTGCAAACACCGAATTGATGTCGGCTCCTCGATCTGCGAACCAGGTACGCGCAACCAGATCGGTGTAGCTGTGGATATTCTGTCGATTCCCGGTGGCATCTGGCAGGTAGGCAAGGCTGTACATGTAGTTGTCATTGCCAAGGTCTGCACGCATCAGATAGCGATCGATAGCTCCATCTTCGAGCTGCGAGCTGTCGAGTGTAAATTGTCCGAGTTCGTCGACTGCTGTGGTTGTAACGGTGCCGTCAGGTGATTTGAGCGAAATTTGCGGCTCTGCGATTCCCTGCGGAGTGGAAACGGTGCCCGAAAACAACGCGGTTGCGAGTGCAGCTCCCGCGCCGGTAGTTTCTGAGCTGTTCCCGTCACTATCGCAGGCAGCAGTGAAGCAAGTTGTAACGAGCAGTACTGTAGCAGCGGCAGCGCGCAAACGGGTTTGCGCTTTCAATGCACTCAAAGGGTTCAAATTCACTAAAATTCCGCGTTACCCGTCATCGGGTTATCGCTTCTAATGTACCTGATCCAGCGTGAATTCCCAGCAATATTTACCATTGTAAACAAGCTCTACGGATTTCTGGCAACCTGATGTAACACTATTGCTACACCTGCCACGCAGAGCAGCAATCCACCGATGGCCAGCGGTGACAGTCTCTCATCAAACAAGACGAAAGCCTCAAGCGCTGTGAGCGGAGGTACGAGGTAGAACAGACTGGCCACGTTACCTGCATCCGATGTCCGGATCAGCAGCATCAGAAGAAGTACAGCACCGATTGATAGAACCAGTACCAGCCAGGCTGTCGCAAGTATAAATTCGGTATTCCAGTTTATCTTTAGTGGTTCAAGCAGTAGCGCCAGTGGTATCAGGGCGATTGCTGCACCGATGTATTGAATAAAAACACCGGGAAGTAAATCGATACCGGTTGTGATTCTCTTTTGATAGACAGTACCTGCAGAAATACCAAGCAGTGATGCAATGCATAGAATGAGGCCTGTCATGCTGAGTTCATTCGATGTGGTTCGCTCTGCTACAACCACAATAAACCCGAACAGTCCGATCAGTATGCCAGCCACTTTATGTGGGCCGGCTTTTTCTTTCAAGAAGACAACCGCCAGACACAACGTGAGCAATGGTTGTAGCCCGACGATCAAGGCGGCTAGTCCGGCTCCCGTCTCTAGTGATATCGCCCAGAAGACTCCGCCGAGGTATATCGCATGCACCATCACACCGACAAGTGCCGAGTGAAAATAGTCGGATGCTTTGCGTGGCCATTCGCTATTGAACACAAAAAGCAATGGCAGAAGTACCAGTGCCGCGAGCGCCATGCGAATTGCCAGAAAAGTTAGCGGCGGGGCATGTTGCACAACTATCTTTGAGCCAATGAACCCGGTGCTCCACAGAAATACGAACAAACCTGGAAGCACTAGTGTCGCGGCGACTCGACCTGTCACGCTGCGGGATAAAATGGATTGGCGTGGCATCAGGACAAGTTTATAGTTGTGCGCAGCGATCGTGGAGAATATAGCTGTGAGCTTGCAAAATCTACTGCCTTTTAATACATCACACTGTTTTATTGACGGTGAATGGCGACCATCGGTAAGTGGCGGTGTATTGCCGCTGCTCAATCCTTCAGATGGTGACATTCTGTGCGAAATTGCAGCCGGTGATGCAGATGATATTAATGCAGCTGTACGGGCAGCATCTGCCGCACTTGATTCAGACTGGGGCAGGTTTACCGCACTTGAAAGAGGACGCGTGCTTGCACGCACAGGCGCGTTGGTAAGCGAGAATCTGGATTTACTTTCTGAGCTGGAGGCAACTGACGTAGGCAAGCCGGTCACCCAGGCCAGGGCCGATGTTATTGCACTGGCGCGTTACCTTGAGTTCTACGCTGGTGCTGCAGATAAGGTTCATGGTGAAACGCTACCGTATCTCGATGGTTATACAGTTTATACCTTGCGTGAACCACATGGTGTCACTGGCCATATTATCCCCTGGAACTATCCGATGCAGATCATCGGCAGGTCAGTGGGTGCTGCATTAACGATGGGCAACGCCTGTGTATTAAAGCCTGCCGAAGATGCCTGTCTTACCGCATTGATGTTTGCAGAGCTTGCCAGGCAGGCAGGTCTGCCTGCCGGTGCATTGAATGTTGTACCCGGTACCGGGGAACGAGCTGGTGCAGCATTGGCATCGCATAAAGAAGTGCAACACATCTCATTTACCGGGTCTGTTAAAGTGGGGGAGCTTATTCAGTCGCAGGCAGCAGGTAATGTTGTGCCGGTGACATTGGAGCTTGGCGGCAAGTCACCGCAAGTGGTATTTGAAGATGCAGATATTGAAGCTGCCTTACCGTTTCTGGTAAATGCCGGTATTCAAAACGCGGGTCAAACCTGTTCTGCCGCATCCAGAATTCTTGTTCAAAAAACCATCTACAACGAACTCTTGAATGCAATGGCGGAGAAGTATCGTGGACTGCGTGTCGGACCGGCTGCTGATGACTATGAAGTCGGACCATTGATATCTGCCAGTCAGAAGCAGCGGGTGGAGTCGTACCTTTCGCAGGATGATCAACTGCAGTTGGTTGCCAGCGGTGTTATTGTCAATAAAGCACCTGAGGGTGGAAACTATGTTGAGCCACGGCTGTATGCATGTAGCGATGCCAGTCATATACTCGCGCAGCAGGAAATATTCGGCCCGGTACAAGTCGTGATTCCATTTGAAACCGAGGAGCAGGCGGTCGCAATCGCAAACGGTACCGAGTTTGGTCTGGTAGCGTCTGTCTGGACTGCAAACGGTGCCCGGCAAATGAGAATGGCGAAGCAACTTAGAGCGGGTCAGGTATTTATAAATAACTATGGTGCCGGTGGTGGAGTTGAGTTGCCTTTCGGCGGTGTGGGTAAGTCCGGTCACGGGCGTGAAAAAGGTTTTGAGGCGTTGTACGGGTTTTCAACTTTAAAAACTGTAGCGGCGTTGCATGGTTGAGCCGGTATGTCGGGTTCTCCGGTTGAACGATTTTTAATTTAAAGGTGTAGCTGCTATTAAGACCGGACCTAATAATCTGATCACAGATGTAAGCGGACTGTATGTTGGCAATGCTGATGATGAGCCATTAAAAAGTGGCACGACGGTGTTAACTGCTGATAAACCGTTTAACGCATCAGTTGATGTTCGTGGTGGTGCACCCGGTACCCGCGAAACAGATCTCCTTGCACCCGATAAGCTCGTCAGTGCAATCGATGCAATTGTTCTCTCCGGTGGGTCTGCTTTTGGACTTGACTCGGCCGGCGGGGTAATGGACGAGTTGCGTAATAAAGGGCGTGGGTATGAGGTTGCCGACGTAAGAGTACCCCTGGTGAGTGCGGCTATTATTTTTGATCTGCTAAACGGTGGTGAAAAACAGTGGCAGCGTAATCCGTATCCGGAGCTTGGCCGGCAGGCATTGCAGAATGCCACTACTGAATTTGCACTTGGTTCGCACGGTGCGGGTATCGGGGCCACAACTGCCAACCTTAAAGGTGGATTGGGCTCTGCATCCATCTTAATGCCGGATGGCACCATGATAGGGGCGCTGGTTGTTGTGAACGCACGAGGCTCAGTGGTAGCAGGTGAAAAGGGGCAGTTCTGGGCTGCACCATTTGAAGTAGGTAACGAGTTTGGCGATCACGGTATCTGTGCTGAGCGCGTAGAGATGCATCTCACGAGTGACGGTCTACCAATTGGGAGTCCGTCATCGACTGCCGGTACGAATACGACGATTGCCATCGTTGCCACTGACGCTGCTTTGAATACCAGTCAGTTAAAACGGGTTGCCACGGTAAGCCACGATGGATTGGCGCGCTCAATTATGCCGGCTCACACCCTGTTTGATGGTGATCTGGTTTTCGCGGTAAGTACCGGGGTGGCTGCTGTTGATGATCCAGCGACTGAAGCGGCACTTGGGCATGCTGCTTCTGTTTGTTTGGCTAGAGCGGTTGCTCGTGGTGTGTATGAGGCTCGTTCTGCTGATGGGGATGTTTTTCCTTGTTGGTGTGATAGGTATTTGTCTGGGTAGCATGTTCTTTGTATTCCCTGTGGGGCTTATCGCGCTTGCTTGCCGAGCTGGCATGCCCTGCGGGCGGCTATCGTTCTGACATGCCCTGCCGGCGGCCTGACTTTTTAAAAAGACTAAAAAGTAAGCAAAAAGTCTTCTTGCTGCCATTTTGCCCTGCGGGTGGCTGCGCCATTTTTTGAAATCCTCCTCCGTCGGGCCGCGCCAATGGCACATCC
>CALLBO010000105.1 GCA_937998875.1 uncultured Granulosicoccaceae bacterium | reverse complement strand
CTTGCTGGAGGAGAACCGTGAAATTATTGCCTTGTATTGCTCTTCGTCAGCTCTTACTGAGCTTTATCAGACGCTTGTTAAGCTATTTTGTGATTATAAGGCTCAGATTCCCGTGCTCAATGAGAGCTGCGGTGAGCGGCTGATAGCTTTGGGTAATTAGGGTTTTTACGACACCCTCTCTGGGAGGGTCCGAGTCTAAGCTCGGGGGAGGGGTTTTGTCGCTCGGTGAGATTCGCTTTAGCTTTAGCGACCACCTCCTTACGAAAGTTGCATCATCAGCTCGTGCATTCTACAAACAGCGTCATATAGTTTTCCGTTGCTAGAATATCGTTCATAGAACTCTTAACACACAGCAGCTATATGTGCTGAAAAGAAACATAAAGCTACGACAAAGCCCCCTGGTGTTAACAAACAGAGACATGAAACGTAGCTGTTTTTTCTCCGCAGCCCAAAGTCAACGAGGGTTGACCGTTCGGCGCTAATTCTCCACTGGCCAGTACCATTATCCGTAAGCTCATATCCAAAATATCCAATATAGAAAAGATTTGACAATGGATAACCTTTCACGCGTAGTCGCAGCACTTTCTATAGCTGGCATCATCGTGGGCAATGCTTATACATATTTTCCACAGGCTTACCAGCCAATATTGGATAGCTTGAGTATTCTGAGAAGCGTTTCAATTTTCGATCTGGCCGGAATGCTTGGTGTTTGTTTTTACATCGGCAGTTACATCGCACTGCAAGCGAATAAGATCGAGGGCACATCAGTACCCTACTGCGCCGCGAACGGAATTGCCGCTTGCCTTGTACTCACCAGTCTTGTGCAGGATTTCAATTTGGCATCGGTAACAATCCAGATAGTCTGGATACTTGTTAGTGTGTTTGGTATCAGCCGTTACTATAGTCGACGTGGCTCATCAGATTTTAATCGTGGCAATGCTAATCACAATCACAATAAAAGTGAAACCTCATACGAGCAGAAAAAAACTTATTCTCGTAAGGCGATAAAAAGTCAGCCATCTTCCAAATTTAAATCTGCAAAGTCTTTGGATGCACTGCAGGCGCGAACAAAGGATCAGTATGCCACTCTGACTCCTCTCGCTATGCGGCCGGCTTCCTCATAGCGAGATACATCCCCGGAATAATAAGACAGGCACCGATTGCGTGATACCAATGCGGCGGCTCTGACAGCAACCACCAGGCAATGATAGCCGTATACAACGGGCTGACATACAGCACCAGACCAGCTCGTGCTGCACCGACTTCCTGCTGTAAGAACGAATACGCCTGATAAGCGCCAAAACCGGGTAACACTGCGGCCACTACTGCCAGTAAGAAAGCTTTGCCAAAATCAGGTGGGAGTCCGGAACTCACCACCTCACCAATCGTGAATGGCAGTAAGACAACAACACCTCCCGCTGTGATTGCGGTGAGTCTTGAGAAAGTACCCAGAACGCTGGGCCACTTACGCAATAGAATTGAATACACGGTCCAGCACATTACCGCGGTTAATATCCATAGGTCACCGCGGGTAAAATTAACCTCTATCAGATTACGCCAGTGACCTTTCAGTACGATCATTAACATACCAGTGATCGACAAACAAAGACCTACTAGCTGCAATCCCTGTAGCCTATCGTTAAATAAACGTGCCGACGCCACCGCAATTAACACCGGGGCTATGGCATACAGTAAACCGATATTAAGTGCTTCTGTGGTATGCCCGCCAATGTATACAAACGCACCGCATACCCACATACCCAGCGCGCCGAGTATCAAAAAACTGCGCCATTCAGATCGATATTGCGGCCACATATCTTTCAATTCCGATAGTGCGAAGGGTAGCATCAGGCACAGAGCTAAAAACCATCTTGAAAAAGCCAGTAAGTGTGGACCAATGCTACCCGGTGCGGCACGCGCGACAATGTAGTTGGCCGACCACATAGCGGGGGTGAGAAATATCAGAAAGTATGCGAGTCTTTTGCGTTGGGTTGTCGTTAAGGGAAGCAAGCATGCACTCGAAAACCAGGTCTTCTGCAGAATACATGAATCAAACATCGCTGAACAGAAACCCGATTTCAATCAGCACTGACTACGCGTACACTGCCCCTTTATTTCCCCCGGCTATGTAGTTGATCAACACCCCCGAAACCAGTTTAAGGCCATTGCTCGGCATTGCCCTAAAAGTCACTTCCATCGTGCTACTGGTTTCCATGATGATTTCGTTGAAATTTGCAACGCTTACTATTCCCGTTGGCCAGATTATATTTGTCAGAGCGATTATAGGTGTCGCTGCAATTGCCATTTTCTACCGACTGCAAAGGCGCGCACGTGCAGGAAGTCTCAGAGTCGGGTCGATTAAGAATCACTTGCCCTGGGCAATTTCTTCAGCCACTGCAATGACGATGTGGTTCGTGGCACTCACACTTATACCCTTACCGGAGGCGACAGCAATTGGTTTTATCGTGCCACTGTTAGTGGTCGCTTTCGCATGGGCGTTTCTGGGAGAACAGATCCGGCTGGTCAGAACTGCTGCCATCGCATCCGGGCTTGTCGGTGTCTCGATTATTATTTGGCCAAGGCTTGGTGTGGGTGCTGACTATGAATCGGCTCCTGCACTTGGTGCGGCCCTATCGTTGGCCGCGGCAATCTGCTGGGCGTATGCACAAATCTGTTTGCGAATCCTATCTAAAACGGAGTCCAGCGCTTCAGCGGTTACCAGCTTCTCAGTGGCAACCATGATCATCGGATTGTTTACGCTACCTTTAAGCAGATTGATGCCGGACATTAGCTGGATTTTACCGGACACCACCGGCTGGCTGCTGCTGATGCTCTGCGGTGTTACCGGTGGGCTCGGGCAACTCGCCACAGCGGAGTCCCTTCGTTTTGCGACTCCGGCAACCCTGGCCCCGCTTGAATACCTGGCATTCCCAATTGCGAGTATTGCGGCGGTTGTTTTCTTCGACGAACATCCGGATTCGAATATCTGGATAGGCCTGCCATTTGTGATTGCGGGTGGTCTGTTGGTGATTATGCGAGAGTATCAGTTAAAACACCGTGGCAATTGATCCTGTTTGATCCAACTCTTAGCTGACTCACGTTACCGGGTTGATTGCAGCAAGACACTTCCGCAATTCAAAGATACAATACAAGCTGATTCCACTAATCAACAAAGCTCCGGATAATGGAAACAACCACACTGGTTAACAAAAGCGTTCTGGCGATAGTTGTCGCTGCGATCAGTGCGCTTTTTTTAGGAATCATCTGGCGATTTCTTGAAGCGATTTTTCTGGCCGGCCTGTTTGCCGCTGTATTTCACCCGCTGTACCGACGCATTCTACGGATACTGGGAGGTAGCCGCGGCGTATCAGCACTTTTCACACTGCTCATCGTACTGTGTTTTGTATTCATACCTATTGTGATGATTGGCACTGTGTTTGTCGGTCAAGGAGCACAGCTGGCGTCTAACACGCTGCCCTGGTTTCAGAGTGTGGTTAATGAACCCGGGTTTATTACGTCACAACTTGAGAAACTGCCTTTTTATAGCCTGGTTGAACCCTACCGCGATCAACTGGCAGAAAGACTCGGTGGGGTTTTTGTCGCCACAAGCAGCACGCTGGTTGATCTCTTACAGAGCGCCACACGTGGAACTGTAAGCGCTGTTATTACCGCATTGCTGGTGTTCTACAGTTTTTTCTTTTTTCTGATGGATGGCGACCGGCTGATTCAACGAGTGCTCTACTACCTGCCTCTGGATGATAAAAACGAAACACTCCTGCTAAATCGCTTTAGGAGCGTCACCATCGCCACATTAAAAGGCACAGCCGTTATTGGTTTTTTACAGGGCTCCCTGGCGGGTATCGGTTTATGGGTATGCAACATACCCAACGCCTTGTTTCTGAGCGTGACAATGATGTTGCTGTCTGTCGTACCGGGAATAGGTGCAGCACTTGTCTGGATTCCGGCATGCATCTACCTTGCAGTAAACGGCCAGTGGGTGTTTGCTATCGGTCTTTTCCTATACAGCGCACTACTTGTTGGCAGCATCGATAATATCCTGCGCCCCAAACTCGTTGGCTCTGACACTCAGCTGCACGAACTTATGATCTTTTTCTCGACACTGGGCGGCCTGCTAACTTTTGGCATTCCGGGGTTTATCATCGGACCGATTATTGCCGCACTGTTTGTCACTGTATGGGAAATATATGCCGTAGAGTTTAAAGACTGGTTACCGATGACCAATTTTCTACCGCTCGGTGAAAAACCGGACAGCTCTGCCGAAGCAGTCGATCCACTGCTGGCAGACATAGAAAACCTCACAGACGAGATAGATTCCGGATCCGTCCAATCCGGCAACTCAGACCACGACAACCCTACTGCCTAAGACCGAACCACTCCAGGATACCCAAGATCAAAATGAAATCCAGTACAGCACTCCTGCTATGCCTGCTGCCTGCTGCTACCCTTCACGCAGCTAACCTGCACGCTGCCGACGAACTCTCCTGCACAATAGAGGTACTCGACATACTCGGCTGGAAGACAATAAAAAACAGCACGTCACCGGGTTTTGAGAATACCGGCACCTGCGACACAGACAAAATACCGGTTTTTAAGTACAACAAAACAACAGAAGACAGCGATAGATTATTGTTTCGCAGTGAAGATGCACTGCAATCTGTTACCAGCAAATGTCTTTTTAGCAGAAACTACCAAAGTGCAGTCGCATCATCCGTTAAAAGCCTTACCGCCAATACCGACTTTCACTTTCTACCTGTTGGCAATGATCCGAGAGACCCGTTCCTGCCACCGGAAGGCACATGGGATACCGAAACCGCAAAGGGCTACGACATTCCACTTTCAAGCATCAGTGCATCCGTGCACGCCTTGTATGAAAAGCCGTTCGTAGCAGAGTGTTCCGCCGCGGTACAGATTGCGCAACTTGCGGCTCTTTCGGAGCACTTCGGAGAGACTGCTGACGCAATGATAGAGGTTGGCGAAGTAGGCATCGGCACCTGGACACAGTATGCGAAAGTTCCTGCAATTGCCGCCCGTCAGTCACTGTTTGTAGACAGCAATGCAAGGCGCAAAGATAGCCTCGCAGCCCTCGCCACCTATGGTCAGGCGGCGTTCTACGGACAAATCGGTTATATGAGACCTCATAAAGGCAAAGAGTTTATTGATTCTCTCGACAACCTCGGTCAGAACTTCATCATTGTAGACATCAGCGATTTAGCAGTAGCTGCAATAAGGGCCCGAACGAAACCCTTAAAAGAACTATCTGCAATTTCAATAGCCGTCTGGAAAGACTATCGCATAAGACAAGCAGCAGGCGAACCACTAGAGCAGCTCAAAAAAGACATGCAGACAGAGCTTGAACAAGCGGATGCGTTTTTCAAAGATATAGAGATTTATGTTCACCCGCTAGGAGTGAAGAACTTCGCATTTCACGTCGCACGTCAATTTGGCTATAACCCGAGAACGCCGTATGTGTTTGACGTCTACGAAGACTATCAGCCGGGGTACTTCTACAACCGCTTCGTACAACATAATTTACAGGCATGTCTTAACGACAACACTTTGTAAGGTTATCGTTTTTACTTGCCTTGCAGGCGGCTTATCGCTCTTACATTGTCTGTCGGTGGCTTGTTGCTCTGGCTTATCGCTCTGGCTTGTTGCTCTGGCTTGTTGCTCTGGCATGCCCTGCGGGCGGCTATCGCTCTTGCATTGCCTGCCGGCGGCTATCGCTCTTGCATCCCTGCCGGGGGCTTATCGCTCTTGCATGCCCTGCGGGCGGCCCTACTTTTAAAAAGACCAAAAGTAGGCAAAAGTCTTTCTTGCTGCCATTTTGCCCTGCGGGTGCCTGCGGCATTTTGAATCTCATCACTCCAACAGGCACGCTCAGATAGCACATCCATGTGCAAACTTCGCTAACGCGGCGTCCTGCCGCTTTTACCTGTCTCCGTGATGAAATTCAAAACAAAACAGAAGCGCGGAAACTGCCCAAAAGATAAAAGATAAAAGATAAAAGATAAAAGATAAAAGATAAAAGATAAAAGATAAAAGATAAAAGATAAAACCATCATTGGTATAGCTGCGCTGCGCTAGCTACTTTTGCAAGATAGATCCTCGGGAAAACTAATGCGTAAGCAGTAACGTGGGCAGAGACATCCACGCTTATCAACCAACCCTACACTAACCGCCTAACAGAGCTCTACAAACAAAGCACATGCATCAAAGCGACTTAGTCGCTTTTACCGCGCTTCTGTTTTGTTTTTTGAAATCATCCGGAGTCGGGTCTAAGCGCCATGGATGGCGCGTGAGCGCCAGCGGCACACGGATGTGCCATTGGCGCGGCCCGACGGAGGAGGATTTCAAAAAATGGCGCAGCCACCCGTAGGGCAAAATGGCAGCAAGAAAGACTTTTGCCTACTTTTGGTCTT
>CALLBO010000104.1 GCA_937998875.1 uncultured Granulosicoccaceae bacterium | reverse complement strand
GGCTGCGGTGCAGGGAAAAGCCGGGCAGGTAGTACTACACCGCACAGCACGCACAGTATCGCCACACACCAAAGGTGACGGGATAGATTCATATGCGGTGCTAGTCCGGATTGGCTGTCTGGTTACTTCTGTGCCACTGTGCAGATTTCGCAGTGTTCCTTTTCGTTCTTGCGAAGAACTGGAGTGTCAATTTTTAGTGGCCTGCTACAGTGGTTGCAATGGGGGAGTAGCGGCCCGTATTTTTTATATAAGAAGGTCGACATAATCATGCCGTTGGTATTGGCAGTAAGAGCCGTGTTGTAGCCTGAACCATTTTCATAGATACCTGAATACCAACCTTTTTCGGGATCATAAGCATGCTGAACTGCGTTAGTTAGCACCTGGCTGTACTCGTCTTCAGGGAATAGTAGCGCCATGGACAGTGCTGCTTTTACGGATATCGTTTTTAAATGGTCGTAGCTGGTGTTACTGCTATTCGTGGTTTGCCAGGCGAGGCCGGAGTTAAATATAGAGTTGTATAAGAACCATGGTTCCTGATCAATATTGTCTTCCGAGATAGCAGTAACAATTCCGGTTTCTTGCCAGCGTTTTTTCTGTACTTCGAATATGTTGCGTATCAGAGGCAGGTTTTCACCATCAAGACCAAGCTCCATAGCGTCCATAGCGTAAGATTCAGTGACCACATAGTTGTTTGCACCTAATACTCGGGGGTCTCTCGTGTCATGTGCAATAGAAACACCGAGAATATCGGTGTTGGTTCTAAATTCGTTTTCATAGCTTGCAGCGACCGGTAGGTCGAATCCTAGTTGCTCGAATATTTTCGCGGCATACTGCTCATAACCCAGCCTGCCCTCTTGCAGTACTAGTATTTTTTCTCCTTTTCGACTCATACCATACATGCTGCCTTCCTGGAACAGTCGAGAGTAGTCCCACCTTGATAGTGTCGCATTTACCATGCTGTGATATTGAGGATGCATGCAGTTCAAGGTATTCAACCAGGAGGCGAGTCGTGCAAGGTCAAGAATAGAAACGCCTATGCCTTTGTCACTGACTTTGTTTCCGTAGTCAACCATCTCAATAGAGTTGGTGTTGTATACTTTGTTTGGTGCCTCATCGTTAAAAAGTTTCATCGAAGAGAGTGTCTTAAACATCGCCATGATTCTCTGATCAAACTCGCGATTAGTAATAAACCCAAGGTCATTTGCTGTAATCGTCGCGGCTAGTGCGGAGCCGGTGTCCCACATGGTGGTAGACGGATAATTGTTAACCGCATTGACTAACCCCGTTTCCGGGTTGTAGTTATTTTCAAAATATTTCCAGGCGGTTTTTGCTACTTCTATGTCACCGTGGCACAGGGATGATTTTGCAATCCTGCAGCTATTCTCCACTGGCTGAATAAGACAGGACATACCTGATTCTGTTTTGTCGTTGCTCATGTACTGCTGCAATGAATCACCGTCACAGCCGTTGTGATCAATCCGGTCAATCGTTCCCGCTAAATTCTGACTTCCGCGCATCGGTTCGTCTGCTGTGGCGGCTGCGATGACTGGTACTGCTCCATTCTCAAGCGGAATGTATGCGGAGCCTATGTGTCGCACAGAGTATCCGCCGGTAAAGACGACCGCAAATAGAGCAGCTCCTGCGATTATCCATCTCCAGGGTGGTTGCTCCTCTGGCGACGATTGGCGCAGTTTATTCCTCTTAATTAGGTTCGGGATTGTTGGCAGCTTCATTTGTCTCAAGTGCTCCGGTCGTAAATCACAGCAAAACCCGGTGGGCTATTTGGAAAGTTTGGTAAACGGCTCCAATTCCAGCCGCCATGGCTACTCGCCATTTCATAAGGTTTACCCGGTCTAGAGACTGCATTGTTAATGCCGATGCCAGGCGAGTCGCAGGGTAAGTCGGGTGACCTGGTTCACAATTGAATCTGCCAGGCCTCGTAATATTCCCGAAGTGATTGGATTCTAAAGGAATTCTTTGTCTTGGGAATAGTTCAAGTATCTCTTCCCGTCGCCGTTACTGCGCCGTACTACTACAGAGAAAGGGTGGGCAAGCATGATCAGTTTTGAACAGGAAACTCATGATGGATTCTTACTGGTTCGTCCGGCGTTTAACAGGCTGGATTCCCTGGTAGCGCCCGAATTCAGGAGTCATATCGTTGAGCTTGCACAAGAGCAGGAAAAGCTGGTGGTGCTTGACATGATCAACGTGAGTTTTGTGGATAGTAGCGGTTTGGGTGCTGTAGTGGGTTGCCACAAGTCTACCCAGAATAGTGGGGGAATCGCGCTCTGCAACGTCAGTGATGATGTCAAAGAGGTATTCACACTCACACATATGGATCGCATTTTTGACATCCATGATGATTTTGAAACCTGTGCGCAGAAGCAGGCGGCCTAGTCGAAGGACATTGGTGAGGCATCTCTAATGAATATTAAAATAACAATTGCTAATGATCGCAATCAGATTCCTATTGTAAGTCAAACGGTACGGAACCTTTGCTCTATGACAGAGTCCGCGGAACCCGCGGCTTTAAACAAAATAGAACTGGCTGTTGTGGAGCTGTTGACGAATATTTTTGATTACGGAAATCTAGAAGTTGAGTCAGAGGTGATCGTGCAGTGTCGCTTTAAAGACGACGTTTTCACCGTTGATATCGCCGATAACGGAAAACCATTATCAGCAGAGCAGGCTCAAATGTACACGGATGACGAGGTGTGTATGCCCATGCTGGACGCAGGTATAGATTTTCTACCCGTTAATGGCTGGGGAGTTCAATTGATTAAGTCAGCCTGTGATCGCATTTCCTACGAGCGAGCAGACCAGACTAATCAATTCTCGATGGAATTTGATTTTTCTTTGGAAGTATCGTGAATTCAGAAGTAGACGATACCGCAGTTCCGTATTTCGAGAAATTCGAACACCGCCGTCCGCCGGCACCGCTTCAAATCAACACCCTTGTGCATTCAATCGGCCAGGTGTTTTTGATCATCGCGATGGTAACAGGCGCCTGGTATCTGCACTGGCGCTGGACCGAGTCGCTTAATTTTGACGCGCTATGGTTTGCAATACCATTGGTAGTTGCTGAAACCGGTGCTTACATTGGTTTACTGTTATACGCGTTTAATGTATGGCATGTGAAGGATACGCCGAAAGAATCTGCCCCGCATTGTATTAGTGAGTGTCAGTCAGATGATACTTCTGTTGTAAAACGGGCAATATCAGTAGATATGTTTTTTCCAACCTACGATGAAGATGTGTCATTGGTGCGTCTGAGCTTGGAAGATGCGATGAAAGTCCAATATCCACATAAGTTGGATCTCCGTATTCATGTGCTGGATGATGGTAACCGGCCTGCTATGAAACAACTGGCAGATGAGCTGGGATGTAACTATATCACCCGTGATAATAATATAGGTTTTAAAGCGGGTAATCTGCGCAATGCGATGGAACAAACGGTCGGCGACTTCATTGTCATTTGCGATGCTGACACCCGACCTTTTCCGACTATTCTTGAAAATACACTTGGTTACTTTAAAGATCCTGATGTTGCCTGGGTGCAAACGCCGCAGTGGTTTTTTGATTTACCGGAGTCCCAGTCTGTGACCTCAGTACTGTCTCGCTTCGGCAGGATAGGTCGCGGCGCCGGGAGTATCTTTGCCAGGTGTTTTGGCGACGTAAAGTTTGGTGCGGATCCGTACGTCAATGACCCAAAACTATTCTATGACGTCATTCAACGCCGTCGTAACTGGGCTAACGCATCATTTTGTTGTGGCGCGGGCTCAATTCACCGCCGTGAAGCGACCATGCGAACTGCGTTAATCAATTATGGTGCCGCGATAACTAAAGAGACCGATAAGCGAAGTGAAAAACTGAGAAAAATTACCGGTGAGTCTGAGACCGACACTGTTACGATGAGTCATATTGCGCAACAGACGCTGATGGAAAAGGAGTTTACGCCCTACAAGTTCCACGTGTCTGAAGATATTTACACTTCTATAGAGTTGCATTCAGACACTACCCGTAACTGGAAGTCGGTGATGCATCCCGAAGTTGAATCGAAGATGCTGTCACCACAGGATTTGTTAACCTGGACGGTACAACGATTTAAGTATGCTGGCGGCACGCTTGATATTGCCATTAATGACGATTTCTTGTTCCGTAAAGGCTTGAGTGTTTCGCAGCGACTACTCTATGGTTCGACCGTCTGGTCATATTTCGGAGCCCTCTGGAACGTCGTGTTTCTGGCAGCGCCGATAATCTATCTGTTTTTAGCAGTAGCTCCGGTAAGTGCCTTTTCAATGGATTTTTATAAACATATTTTTCCGTTTCTAATAGCCACAGAGCTTGGCACCATGTTTATTTTATGGGGCCTTTCGACTACCAAGACTAAATTCAGTTACCTGGCCTTTTTCCCCATCAATTTAAAAGCGCTCTGGACAGTGGCGCGCGGGAAAAAAATCAGCTTTCCAGTCACATCGAAAATAAGACAGGATGGTGTGTTTCTTCACTTGGTCTGGCCGCAACTTACGGTGATGATTGTGACAATGACAGCCATCGGTTTTGCATGGATAAAACACCTTTCAGGTAGTGGCAGCTATGGGTTCGATGGTCTTTTCCTCAACACTTTCTGGGGGATGATCAATATTGTCGCTATGAGTGGAACTGTATACTCAGCGATATGGATGCCGCCCGAGATGTCTTCAACAGAGCAAGCATTAACATCGGAATCTGCGTCGACAGATGACATTCAGCAGTCTGAGCTGGAACCAGATCAACAGAGGGCAGCATGAGTCAATTTAAGCAGAATTTAGCAAAAGCCCGTGGCAGTTTGACATTTGTGGTGGGGATGACACTGGCCTTTGGGACAGTAGCGAGCCTTGAACGATGGCAACCCCGAGAGGCAAGTTCAATGGTCAGTTCAGAATATACTGGCAGCCCGATTGAATTAAGCGAGAAGGCTTCGCTGCCATTACGTGCTCAACGACCCCTCACTTCGAATGAACTGGAGATGGCAAAGGTAGCCTGGTCGTATTTCGAAAATAATACCGATGCGGAAACCGGGCTTGTTAACTCTGTAGATGGTTATACTGCAGCGACTTTGTGGGATAGCTCATCGTACCTACTCGGTTTACTATCAGCTCGAGACCTGGAGATTATTGATCATAGTGAATTCGAGAGCAGGTTAACCCGTGTGTTAAGTACACTTGCGGAAATACCTCTGTTTGACGGTCAGCTACCTAACAAAGTTTATAGCACTGTTACCGGCACCATGACTACCTATGAAAATCAGCCGACTGCTCGTGGAGTTGGATGGTCTGCAATAGATATAGGCAGAATTATGGTGCCCTTCAATGCTTTGGTGTGGCGATATCCTGAGTTTACCGCGAGTATAGAGACTGTTCTCTCTAACTGGGACATGCAGGCAATTATTCGGGATGCGGAGATGTTTGGTGCTGCAATTGATGAACAAGATGAGACTATCTATCTGCAGGAAGGTCGACTCGGGTATGAAGAGTACGCGGCCAAGTCACTTGTTTTAGCCGGTCTGGATTTATCAGAAGCAGTAAACTATGAGCGTTACTTCGAGTATGTGGAAATAGACGGTATCAAAGTTGGCACAGATTTGAGATCACCGGATAAGCTCGACGCATTGAACTTTGTGGTCTCCGAGCCGTATGTGCTTGATGGCATTGAGTTTGGATGGGATCGTTTCTCTAAGTCACTGGCATACGGCGTTTATCGTGCACAGGAGGAGAGATTCAAAAGAACCGGTGCACTCACTGCTGTTAGTGAAGATAACATCGACCAGGCGCCGTATTTTGTGTACAACTCTGTATTTGCAGATGGCAAAGCATGGAATGCCGTGACCGAGAGCGGAGAGGATGCTACACCGTACAGGACGCTGAGTACCAAGGCTGCACTTGGGTGGTACGCGCTTTATGATACTCCCTATACACAGAAGCTTTTTGAGCGTGTGCAGGGGAATTTTTCTGAAGGTAAAGGATTTTACGCAGGAATATACGAAGAGAGTGGTGAAATTAATGAAGCGCTTACTGCAAATACCAATGGGATTGTACTTGAGTCGCTCCGGTATATTGAGCATGGTCCTATGGTGAGTATTGGTAGGAGATCTGTGGCTACAGCCGAATCTACCAGTATTTAACTTCGAACGAATGCCGGGCCGCATAGTGTGCGGCTCGCGGGATGTTGAAAAAACATTTATCGATAACACCCATGATGCTTAGAGAGAAGTAGTAATTAGCGCATAAAACTCAATAGCAAAACCGTTTAACGCATGCTTGTAGTGTCTATGGGCATGGTCCATTTATTTGTTCCGCGCTCATAGCGGGATAGATCATTTTTATGCGGATTGGTCTCTCGCTGTTTTGTCGTTTTACGCTCATTGAGAGACGGACCGAATTTTCTTGTTTCTAGCGAGGGAGTATATAAAGGGTCGGGATTATAGCGACAATGTCGCCACACTGTTCCATTCTGCCTGGTCAACCGGCTTTTTATAATCTATGAGCAGTAGCGTTACATCATCGTTGAATTCATCGCCGGCATTCCACGCTAGCAATTCATCCCTGACTGTTGCGATACTCTGATACGCCTCTGAAGAGCGGTTCTGCAGAAGGATATCAATCAATCTGTCCTTGCCGAAAAACCCCTTGTTCTCGTTGTAACATTCGGTGATTCCATCTGAGTATATGGCAACCCGGTCACCTGGCTTTATATCACATTCAGCAGCTTCGAATCCTGGTTCTTCCAGTATACCTACCGGGAATCCCCCACAGCCAAGCTCTATCGGCTTGCCTTCGCTGTACAGTGTCAGGGCCGGGTGGCCAGCCTGACACCAGGTGAGCTTGCCTGCTTGAAGGTCCAGCATTCCATAGAGCATTGTGAAATATTTGTTTTTTGAATCCGGGTTATAGAAGTTATTGTTTAAGTCGTTGACGGTGGCAATCACAGCGTCTGCATGATTGTTACAAGTGTGAAGGTTCCGGCTACAGATTCCGTCCAGTTTGGGGGTGAGCTGGCTATGTACTGCAAATGATGTCATTGCTGATGCAGCGCCGTGTCCTTCGACATCTATAATGTAAAAAGCAAAGACGCTTTCAGAGAGCATAAAGTAATCATACGCATCGCCTGCTATAAATTGAGCGGGTTGAAAGTAACCGTGCGCTGCGTGTGTTGTTGTGTCTACTGGGTCTGGTAGCAAGTCTGCCTGTAAACTGGCGGCAATTTCGAGGTCGTCTTTTACGGTCGTATAGGTCGTGACCAGTCTTGTCATTTCCTCTGTTTGTCTATTGTGCTCATCTAGTGTCTGTTGCAGTTGTTCGTGTGATTCCTGGAGTTTCTCGTAGCTTAAGTACAGCTCACGCGATTTTTCCTCCAATAGAGCCTCGGCCTTTTTACGTCGCGCCTTTTCCCGTTCATAGGCGCGATTGAGAACATCAGCATCCATGACTTTAGTCAAGGAATTTTAGGTGCAGGGTGCACCTTTCAGCGCCATCATGCATGCACTCAGTGTGATCCAGTGTGTACTTAGTGTTGTAGTGCTCAGCGGACGCATCTATGAGTCCTTCAGCGAGATGACAGAGCTTTCTGGGTGAGGTGTAGTACATGGTTAATTCGGATTCTGATTCCTCATCGTAATCGAACTCGGGCAATGCGGCGTCGGGGTGTAGTTTGCGAACCTCAATGTGGATCATCCGGTCAACCGACAGTAGAAAAGATCTTAAATCGGTATGGGCTTCAAAGAACTGCGGGTTTTGCTCGCGAAAGCTTGGCAGGAGGTATCTGCCGAATGAGCGAATCAGCTCTTTTTTATCGATGCCGGTTTTTTCATGTGCTGCATCGACCAGCATCAGTATCTCTTCGTCCGGATAGGTTTCGGACGCTATATAATTGCCACTCAACCCGGTCGTTTGAAGAATGGAATCCCAGGCTTCCAGTCCAAAGCCTTCTTCCACCATTTCGGCCAGGTAGTTGAATACGACACCTTTCATAGTTTTCTGCCTTTTGACCCGAATATGTAGCCTATTTATCGGGAGTTTGCAGCGATTCTGTAGACTACGGGTGCGATCGCGTCTACGAAAGGTTATCCGGCCCGAATGACATCGGCAGCAGTTCGGCAAGCGTTGTTGAGTGGCGTAATCCGTCAGGACCACAGATAAAGACAGGTGCCGTGGGTTCTGCAAACTCTCTGATTCTTTGACGACACCCGCCACAAGGTGTGCACAGCTTGTCGCCTACACCGGCAACTGCAATGGCAGTAATTTTTGTCTGGCAACCGTTTATCATGGCACTGATAGCGCCTGCCTCTGCACAGCTGCCAATCGGGTAGGCGGCATTCTCCACGTTACAGCCACTATAGATTTTGCCATCTTCTGCGAGTACGGCGGCACCCACCTGAAACTGTGAATAAGGTGCATAAGCGTTCTTCATGGCAATGGTGGCAGCGTTAATCAGCGCTTGTTGCAGTTCGCTAGCGTTCTTTGGCAAAGGGAACTCCAATAGCTTTTGGGGCGACTGCTTTACCGATAAATCCTGCCAGCAGGACGACGGTAAGAATATAAGGCAGTGCCTGAATCAACTGCACGGGCACTTCACCAATACCCGGTAGCGAAACTCCCTGAAGGCGGATGGATACTGCATCGAGAAAGCCAAACATCAGACACGCCAGCAGAGCAGGAACCGGTCGCCACTTGCCAAAGATCATTGCTGCCAATGCAATGTATCCCTGGCCCGCCGTCATCTCTCGTGCGAAAGCAGCATTTTGCGCAATAGCGAGATAGGTTCCTGCGATACCACACAGAATACCTGCAATTACAACAGCCTTATAACGCAGCCGACTGACCGATATACCAGCCGTATCGACTGCAAGAGGGTTTTCCCCCACTGCACGCAGTTGCAAGCCGAAACGCGTTTTATAAACGATCCACCAGGTAACTGGAACGGCGAGCAAGGCAACATAAACCAGCAGGTTGTGACCACTAATCACACTCTGCATGAACGGACCCACATAAGGTAGTTGCGCTATCGATTCTATAAGGGGCAACTCCAGCGGCATAAAGCGCGATTCAGAGGCAAGTGCAGGCGTCTGGCCACCTTGTGAAAACCAGGCGATCCCGAGAACGATAGTGAGGCCCGAAGCAAGTACATTAATGGCGAGACCACTGACTACCTGATCGCCGCGGTTGGTAATGCAGGCAAAGCCGTGTAACAGTGATAGCAACACACTGATGATAATTGCACTTCCAAGTGCAATCCAGGCGGATCCGGTCACTGCTGCTAGTGTGCCGGCTGCAAATGCAGCAAATAGCATCTTGCCTTCAAGGCTTATATCAATGATGCCGGAGCGTTCTGAAAATAAACCCGCCATCGCACAAAGAATAAGTGGTGTTGATACCCGCAATGTGGCATCGAGTGTTGATAAAAGTGTTTGTGCGTTTAGCAGACTATCCATGCCACCTATCCATGTTGCATGGCGGATGGCACGGGCTTAATTGCCAGCCAGATTTTAACAATTACCGGACGCAGCATGAGTGCCAGCGCACCGGAAAAAAGAATGATCAAGCCTTGTATGGCGACGACCATTTCACGAGTGATTTTCGGCATCTCAAAGGCGAGTTCAGCACCACCCTGGTACAACACACCGAACAGCAGGCTCGCCATGATAATGCCCACCGGATGGTTGCGCCCCATTAAAGCGACTGCAATTCCGGTGAATCCATACCCCGCTGTAAAGTTAAGAATAACGCGGTGATGTACACCCATAATTTCATTTACTGCAACCAAACCTGCCAGCGCACCCGATATGCTCATGGTGATAATAATAATTCGCTTCGGTTTGATGCCTGCATAGATCGCAGCCGCTTCACTTTGCCCGGCTGTTCTTAGTGCATAGCCCCAGCGCGTTTTCCAAATGTATATCCACACCAGCAGACAGCACACAAGCGCCAGTATGAAAGATACATTCAGCGGCGTGCGCGTTACCTCAATGCCGAAGATACCCAGCACTTCATGCATGAATGGTAACCAGGATTGTTCAGTGAACTCCCGCGTCTCTGGTGACATGCTGCCCGGTTTAATCAGGACGTTCACCAGCAGGTAGACCATCAGTGATGAAGCGATAAAGTTGAACATAATGGTCGTGATTACTATGTGACTGCCCCGGTAGGCCTGTAGCCACGCCGGAATCAAAGCCCATAGTGCACCGAAAAGTGCTGCTGCAAGAATACCGATAGGAATTAGTAAAAATGCTGGTAGAACACCATCAAGTGCTAAAAACGCGAGTCCGACACCTAAGCCCGCGATATATGCCTGTCCTTCACCGCCGATATTAAACAGCCTTGCGTGAAAGGCAATGGCCACAGCCAGGCCGGTAAAGATAAAGTTGGTGGTGTAGTAGAGTGTATACCCGACACCTTCATCATAGCCAAACGCACCGTTTAACATGATTCGTACAGCATCGATCGGATTTTCTCCAATCGCAAAAATAATCAGGCCTGCAAAGAACAGCGCCATGAGTATGTTCAGGATAGGGATTAGCAGAATCTCTATCCACGCTGGCAACTCTATGTTGCTGGTACTCATGAAGTGGTGTGCCTCATGCGGCATCATCCAATGCGTTGGCCATCATTAGTCCCAAAGTGGTTTTATCAGCTTCGCCACCTTTCATTGTGCCGACAATTCGCCCTTCAAACATCACGAGGATCCGGTCGCTGAGTGTCATGATTTCATCGAGTTCAACGGAGACCAGCAGGACGGCACAGTTGGCATCGCGGATTTCTATAATCTTTTGATGAATTAGCTCGATTGCTCCGATATCAACACCGCGAGTTGGTTGGCCAACCAGCAGCACAGAAGGAGATTTGTCCAGCTCTCTTGCGAGAATCAGCTTCTGTTGATTGCCACCGGAGAAGCTTGAAGACCTGAGTTTCGGATCGGGTGGCCGGACGTCGAACGCCTGCATGAGCTTTTTACACGCTGCGCGAATGCTTCTGATGTTGAGAAACATTCGCCAGTTAAAACGTTTGCGGTTCTGGTAGCCAAGCACAGATGATTCTGCAGCCGTGAATGATTTTACCAGCCCCAGCCTAAGGCGATCCTCGGGTACATGCTGTACGCCGATCTCACGCATTTCCTTTGGGGTAATGGGGGAGTTTGCATTCGCCTGATGGTTGTTAATTGTAAAACTGCCTGTGTCCGGGGATTGAATACCAGCCAGCACCTCCAGCAGCGTGCTCTGGCCGTTACCCGCAACACCTGCGATACCGACAATCTCACCACGTTTTACTTCAAAGCTTACGTTATCGACCCGGGTCAGACCCCGATCATCCGTCACGGTCAGGTTGTGCACTGCAATGCCGTTCTCACCGCCCGGGTTGTCCACTTTCTTAAACTGTTGCGTTTGTAGTTTGCGTCCCACCATGAGTTCGGCAAGTTCGGTGGTGCTTGTGTCTGCTGTTCTTTGAGTCGCCACGATCTCGCCGAGCCTGAGAACAGATACGTTGTCTGTAACATCCATAATTTCACGCAGTTTGTGTGTAATAAGGATGATTGTTACACCTCGGTCTTTTAAGGCCTGTAGCACTCTGAACAGCTGGTCCGCTTCCTGTGGTGTTAATACGCCGGTGGGTTCATCGAGTATAAGAATCTCGGCGTTGCGGTACAGGGCTTTTAAAATTTCGGTGCGTTGCTGTTGCCCGACCGGTAGATCACCTACCGGGGCATCCAGCGGAACACTCATCTGGTATTCATCAGATAGTTGTTGCAGCGCTTCGCGAGCATTCTCTTCACTGGCTTTTAACATCGCGCTCTGCTCGGCGCCGAGTATGACGTTTTCGAGTACGCTAAACGTGTCTACCAACATGAAATGCTGGTGCACCATACCTATGCCGGCTGAAATAGCATCGCGCGAGCTTTTTATTTTGGCGGGCTTGCCGTTGATGAGAATTTCGCCTTTATCGGCCTGATAGAAGCCGTAAAGAATACTCATTAAGGTGGATTTGCCAGCGCCGTTTTCACCGACAATGCCGTGAATAGTGCCGCGCTCGACTTTAAGATCTATGTCTTTGTTGGCTTGCACGCTACCGAACCGTTTCGAGATTTTTCGAAGTTCGATGGCCAAAGATTGATCGCCCGGGGGATTAGTATCCGACGCCAGGTAATCCGGTGGCGGGGTCGAAGAAAGGGGAAGGCCTTTGCCTTCCCCTTTTGCTTGCTGGTGTTGCATCAGTTGTTAGCGCGCTTACTGATGGCGAACGAAGTTGCCTTAACCGGCAGCTTTACAATCATTGTCGCTCATGTAGTCGTGAACAGTAATCTCACCAGATTTAATCATATTGGTAAGCTCTTCCACTTTTGCTTTCATGTCATCAGTGACCAAAGACTCGTTGTGCTCATCAAGCGACCAGCCAACGCCTTCTTCAGCGAGACCCAGTACCTGAATGCCGGGTGTGAAAGCATCATTTTTAGCATCCATAAATACGTTGTACGCAGCAACGTCAACACGTTTCAACATCGAGGTCAGCATGGTTCCCGGTTGAATGTAGTTCTGGTTTGAGTCCACACCAATAGCGAGCTTGCCAGCGTCCTTGGCCGCCTGGTAGACGCCAACGCCAGTGCCACCGGCTGCTGCATAAACAACATCGACACCGCGCTCAAACTGACTCTTGGTCAACTCGCCACCACGACCCGGATCATTCCATGCTGCAGGCGTTGTGCCTGTCATGTTTTGTATGACTTCCGCATCTGCATTGATGTGCTTAGCGCCTTGTTCGTAACCGCAGGCGAAACGACGGATCAGTGGAATGTCCATACCACCGACGAAACCGACTTTACCGGACTCAGAAGCGAGTGCTGCCATTGCACCTACAAGGAACGAACCTTCGTGCTCTTTAAAGACAATCGAACGCACGTTCGGCAGATCCACGACCATGTCGATGATTGCGAAGTTAGTGTCGGGAAATTCCTTAGCCACTTTTTCAAGTGCCGGTGCTTGAGCGAAGCCAATACCCAGAACCGGGTTAGCACCTCGTTGTGCCATGCGGCGCAGCGCCTGCTCGCGCTGGGCTTCATTAGTTACTTCAAATTCTCTATAGCTGAGCCCGGTTTCTTTCTTAAATTGCTCAACGCCGTCATAGACGCCCTGATTGAAAGATTTATCGAACTTTCCACCCATATCGAAAACCACAGCGGGTTGGATATCGGCTGCATTCGCAGCGGTGGTAAGCGCGAGCGCTGCAGAGCCTGCGAGCACGTTTCGGATTAAGCGGGTAGTGAGTTTCATGGTTGTCCTCTGGTCAGTTGCGACTGTCACAGCATGTGACATTACCACCATGATATCAAGCAATCCGCATGGTTTGTGGACAGGAATGTCCCGGGTGAGCGCAATTTTGAGCACTCGGCGTCGCGCGGGGCTGTTTGCCGTGGTGTTACGGTCGCGAATTTGCCAACTGAAAATTTCAGGATCAGCCGAATCGTGTTGATTTGCTATACGCGATCGAAAATCGACCCGGCGCTCGGGGTAGAGAGGCGGTTATAGATTCTTGTCGCCGAGGCATCAGTTAGTGCTGAGATGTAATCGCACAACACGCGATGCGGCTTACCGGTATCCTGTGTCTCTTCCCAAACCTGGGTCGGCAAAAGCCGTGCCCCGTTGTGCAGGTAAATCTCGAATATTTTATGGATCACTTTCTGGCCACGATACTGGAGCGCTTGTAACTCGGGACGAAGGATGACTTCATCCATAACAAAAGTCTTCAGGAGCTTTAGTAATGCCGCGGCTGCCGGACTCATGCTGGCCTGATAACGCAGTAACGGATGTTCAAATTCTGTTTGTTCGGTGATAATTATTTCATCAATAAACCAGCCGACGAGCTTACTAATGGCGTGCTTTCTACTTTTGTTTTTTCCGCTAAATAAATTATCTGTGTAGAAACTGGTGTTCTTACTGATAGGATTGGCATCAATACTTTCCAGATCACTTAAAAATTGCAGTTGCCACTGGCTGGGTGAGAGCAGCGACATCGCCACAGCATCTTCCAGATCATGCACCCCGTAGGCGATATCATCTGCCAGCTCCATGATCGATGTATCGAAGCTTTTATAACGTGTTTTTAAATGCCCGCTGCTTTCTGATATGTTGGCCGGCGCGACAGTAGACGTAAACATTTTTTTGTCAGCGCTGCAGAATGGTTCAAGTATCCAGTCCAGAACCTCGCGCTCGTCACTGTAGATACCCTTGGGAGGATGCCAGTCATCAAGGTTTAATGGTGCTCTGGACTCCGCATCATCTTTATAACGCGCCAGTTCATCGCAAAAGCCCGGGTACTTGATAATGCCAAGTGTGCTGCGACGTGTCAGGTCGAGGCCGCTGTCTTCTGAGTATTCACCGAGGCGTGCAAGAATTCTCAGCGTCTGGCCATTCGCTTCGAAACCACCGTGGTCACGCATCATGTAGTTAAGTGACACTTCTCCGCCGTGACCAAATGGCGAATGGCCGATGTCATGTGCAAGGCAGGCGGCATCCATTAAGCTACCGGGTGCAAGCCATTCGATTTGCTCGTCAGTGGCATTGCGGCGTAAGTGCTCGCAGATACCGGTGCCGATTTGAGCAACTTCAAGTGAGTGCGTCAATCGCGTGCGATAAAAATCGCTCTCGCCCAGACCTAACACTTGAGTTTTTGATTGCAGTGCACGAAACCAGGCACTGTGTATAACCCGCGCACGATCGCGTTGAAAGTGGCTTTCAATGGTGCCAGCGTTGAATCTTGTTTTTGTAGAAGCTTGCGTCTGCGAGCGACGCATAATCCAGTCTTTCACGGATACCGGTTCTGTAAAAATGCCCGGTGCAGCTTAGCTTAAAGTTGCCTGGAATGCTCTGTTTTGTAGGTATGGCAACATGTTTACGTCGGCTTTGTGGCTTGCGCGTCCAGCAGCCAATGAATGGCATCGACGACATCATAAACCGGAAGGCCGGTCTGTTTTTTAATGAGGTGTTTGTAGGGGGAAAGGTTGGTGCATTCCAGTAATAATGCGCTCGTGTCCGGTGCGGTTTCGAGTAGTCTGTTACTAGCTGCGGTTACGTTTTCGAGTGCCAGTTTTTCATCTAAAGAGTTGAGGTCGTCGCTGATAACTTGCCGCAAATGGTCTGTAGGCAATAACCCTTCTACAATGCCGGGAGCTACACCAGCGGTGTGAATCTCGTTCAAGGATTTCTTGTTAAATGTTAGAACTCCAATTCGATGTGCACCACCGTGTATTGATTTTAGTAGTGGCAATAGCTCAAGTGCCGAGCAGATAACCGGTGTGGTACTCAATTGAGATAGTTGTTGCTGCATGGTTGAGAGAAACCCACAGGTCGTGGTGATTACTGAGACGTTGGTTGCGATTAGATTTTGAGCTGCGGTTATAAATTCTCTTTGCAATGAGTCTGGTAGCTTGCTGGCGACGGTTATGTTTGCAGGCACCGCGCTGTTAACCGTGATGTACTCTACGGGATAGTGAAACGAGACGGGATTGCCAATGTCACCGGCAAGGCGCGGAAAGTTTGTGTTTAGCTTCAACACTCCAATGGAGATATGTGAGATTTTTCCGCTGGATTTCATGTATTCAGTATATAGGGAAAATACGGAATACAACGAAAAACGGGAGCCGAAGCTCCCGTTTAGTACATCTTACTTTAGTACGACTGAGTTGAGACTGAGTTACTTCAGGCGATAATTGAAGCCTGATGCAAACCTGACCTCCGGTGAGTCGCCAATAGAGTTAGGACCATTGGGATCTTCATCAGTCTGGTTGAGGCGTAGTTCAACAAAGTAATCGAGGCTGTTGCCCAGATCAAAAGAGTAACGCGAGGAAAGTGAGTGTGTAGTTACTTCTCTGGCATCGCCCGCTTCATCTTCGCCGTCGGAGTAGCTCATATCCCATGAGTTTGTCCAGTCGATCATGTCAGTCACTTCGTGTGTGTAGCTCATTTCGTTTCTGAACTTGGTGATTGTGTCATCTCCAAATATGGGCTCGAAGCTGAACAGGTTGATGAACTGACCTTTGTATCCGTAAGGTTTTGCGTACTCAAATTGCGCCAGTAATTTCGGATCGTTGTCTGACAGGCCTGATATATCACTGGCCTGAAAGCCGGCACCGAGACGAACTACCCAACCGTGCTTGCGAGGACTGATTGGCTCATCTTCCAGCACCTTATCTGCAGTTAGAGCGCCGAGCGCACCAAATTTTCCGTCGCGCAGGGCACCGCTTCGAGCCAGAGCTGATTCAATGGCTGCATAGTAGTCCGGCTTATAATCGTCTGTGCCGAACTTGCTTATGAATTCCTGCTCTCGATCAATAATCTCTGCGGTTTCAAGTGCGACAGAATCTGGAATCGGGCCGGTAAGCAATCCTTCTTCGTTAAGCTCTTCTACGATACGTATTACTTTTGCCAGCGGTGTTGCGTTGTAGACGCGACCATAACCCAGCCCGACGGTGGCGGAAATATCGTCGTCAGATTGGTCGCTGATGTGTTTAAACGAGCCTTGGCCAAACCAAAAAGCCTTTGGGTACTGCGATTGATGGAAATAAGTATCCACTACGCCTTCCGCATCAAGCTGCCAATTTTCAGTAGCCTTTGTGTCTACCTCGATCTCTTGCAGGTTGGTAGCACTTACAGGGAGTGCAGGGTCGAAGGCTGTATTTTCGACCAATTCAGTTTTTGAGCTTGGCTGGTTCCCGTTGGCAAGCAATCCAACGTTGTAGCTCCATGATCGCGGCAGTGTGCTGAAGACTTTTTCATAGTCGGCTCTTACGAAGTAGTCGTAGCCGACCTGCTCGCCTTCAGCATCCCCTGCTGGTTCAAAGGCATTGAGCCCGCCAGATACATAAGCTTCGTCATAAGCGCTGTTGGCAACCAGATAGTCTTCCAGTTGTACAGCGTTTGCCATTAAGGGTGTCGATGCGATTGCAACAGACAGCAGAGTTCTTGTTATTTTCATTATTAGTGGTACTCCAATGGGGTGGGGCAGTTGTATGTGTTGTTGTAAACGGCGCTGATTCTTCAAGCGGAATCAGTCGTTGTATGATTTACACAACAGAACTATATCGCAATCAGCTGGCATACCCGCGAACCACAGGTTACTGAGTGGCAAGACATGTGGGAGTTTTTCAGATTGGCAATGTTGAGGGGATTTCTTGTCGCATTATTGCCACAGTAACATTGCGGATGTAGTCAGATACTGACAATGTCGCTGCATTAACAACAGTTAGTCCGGCAGCGGTTACTGACGGCTGGTCTGGCGGACGTTAGCGTGATGCTACTGCAGTGGGGACGTCTGCGAAGTGCCTTAATAGTGAGACTCGCTAACTAATTGCAAACCGGTGCTCTACAGTAAATATAACAACAAAAACACCAGCAGGGATCCCATGGTTAGTGCCACCATACCCGACGAATCTACGCTGCGTGACAACCATGCACCAGGCCCCACGGTTTTATCGAATAGTCCAAGTGTTCTATCTTTAAGCTTCGCAAGCGCTGTAAACAAACTATCTGTCGTCTGGCCTGCGAGCGCCGTTACCGGTAGCAAGGCGGCGGTTGCTCCCTTGCGGTAGAACCAGTCGGTATCGAGATTGGTTGATCTGAGTTCGGGCGGGTAGATCTTCCATAACATCATGACGGTGAAAGCCAGCGCTGAATACATCAGAAGCTGCAACTGGGTTATGACGTGGGCCGCTGTATACGGCACATAGTCGACCGGGTACGGCAGTATGGAATAGAGCACTCCGGGGAAAACGCCGATACCAATGCAGAGTGCGGCGGAAATACCCATCGCAACCCGCATACTTAAAGGCGCTTCCTCGCATCTGATGCCGCTGTCATGGGCGAAAAAAGCAAAGTACGGAATCTTGATACCCGAGTGATGAAATACACCGGCGGACGCAAAAATCAACATCAGCCAGACAAACGTGAGATGTTCACCGGCAACTGCGGAGACGATCATAGATTTTGATACAAAACCGCTGAACAGTGGAAACGCTGAAATAGATGCAGCGCCAATGATGCAGCACACTGTAGTAAACGGCATAGATTTATACAGCCCGCCCAGTTCCGATCCTTTGCAGGTTCCTGTGCGTAGCAGTACTGCTCCCATACTCATAAAGAGAAGCGCTTTGTAGAGAATGTGGCAGAACGCATGTGCCGCCGCTCCATTGAGCGCCAGTGGTGTGCCGATACCGACGGCCACGACCATAAAACCAAGCTGATTGTTCAGGCTGTAGGCGAGTACACGACGTAAGTCGTTTTCAATCACCGCGAAGAAAATCGGGAACGCTGTCATCAGTGCACCGATCCAGATCAGCATGTCTGTGCCTGCATAGCCCCGGGCCAGCGCATAGACCGCGAGCTTGGTAGTAAATGCAGATAACAACACGGTGCCACTTGCGGTGGCTTCCGGATAGGAGTCTTGAAGCCAGTTGTGCAAAAACGGAAAGGCGCACTTAATACCAAAGGCCAGAAAAATAAGCTTGCCGCCAATAGATTCCAGATTCATTTCGTTAAAAGAAATAAATCCCGTTTCTCGATAATGAAGAACGACACCTGCTAACAGAATGACACCTGAGCCGATTTGAATCACCAGATATCGCATACCTGCTTTAAAAGCAGACTCAGTGCGGCGGGCCCATATTAAAAATACCGACGATATAGCGGTAAGTTCCCAATAGACAAAAAGCGTTATCAGGTCACCGGCGAATGCAGCACCGATCGCAGCGCCCGCATAGATAAGACCTGCGGTTGGGTGAATGGGATCGTCATCATGTATTGCGTATATCACACCAAGAACGGCTGCGATATGAAAAATCAGACCGAAGATAAAGCTCAGGTTATCAAGACGGAAGGTTTCGAGAGGCACGTTGTAAATCGACGCTTCTGCAAACGACCCGTATGGATGCAAGACCAGCTGCAGCATTGAAACCAAGGGCAGCGCAATTACATAAACCCGGCGCCATGGTTGTGGGAATAGTGGTACCAGCAATGCCCCTATGATGAGGATCAGTGCTGGATTAAGACCCTCAATCATAGTAATCCTCGTCACGCATTAAAAATACCCGCATAACCTTGGCTGCCAACACCAGCAATACACACATGATAAAGCCGTAAAAAGCGTAAAAGCCAAACCACTCTTCCACCGCAAAATAGGCGTGCTTGTGGTAGAAGAATTCAGCAACCAACAGCAAGGCACAAACAACACACAATGCAAAAATTATTTTTTTTACGTTGGCAGGTTTGTCAAACCATGTGTTCTCTTGTTGTTCTTTCATGGTTCGGCCCTACGGTTCAGTTTTGGGAAGAATTGGCTGCAGGAAGTTGTATAAAGCATCGCCAAACAGAAACAACACGACACATCCTGTGGCAGTCAGACACAACGGAACAACACAATTCAGGGGTGCTTCCTGAATGGTCCCTGCAGGCAGCGCTGTGGCTGAGTTGGCAGGCAGCGGCACGAAGAAAGCCCGCCCGACAATAGAAAGTAGATACACCACATTAAGCAGTGATGAAAGCAGCAGCAGACCCAGGAGTATCCACTGTTCAGCATCCGCTGCACCAATCAAAAGAAACCATTTACTCCATGCGCCACCCATCGGTGGAAGGCCGATAATACTCAGTGAGCCAACGAAGAATGCGGCAAACGTAAACGGCATACGGTGACCGAGACCATCAAGCTGGCTGATTTCTGTTTTTTTGGTGGCCACATAAATAGCACCCGCACAGAAGAACAACGTTATTTTGCCCATTGCATGCATCGCAATTTGCATAGCACCGCCGATAATGCCGGCAGCGTTGGCAAGCATGGCACCAACAATCACATAACTCAATTGACCAACGGTGGAGTAGGCGAGCCTGGCTTTTAGATTGTCTTTGGTAAGCGCGACTATCGAAGCTGTGGTCAGTGTGAAAGCAGCTACCCACAGTATGATGGTGCTCGCACCGGTGTCGGCGATGAAGTCGATACCGAAAACATAAACCGTAATTTTTAAGACCGTGAAAACCCCGGCTTTCACAACTGCAACAGCGTGTAGAAGTGCGCTCACAGGCGTGGGTGCAACCATGGCTGAGGGTAGCCAGCGATGAAATGGCATTAGTGCGGCTTTGCCGGTACCGAACGCAAACAAGGTGAGAAGTATAAGAGCGACGGTCGGGCTGGCGTGGCCTTGCAGTATGCCACCGGGTTTGAATTCGACCGTTCCTGTGAGGCTGTAAGTCCAGAGTATGGCAAACAATAGAAAGCCAATCGACGTGAACATCAATATGCCAAGGTATACCCTTCCGCCCTGGCGTGCTGCTTCGTTGCCTTTATGGGTTACTAACGGATAGGTGGCGATTGTCAGCATTTCATAAAACATAAAAAGCGTTAGCAGATTGCCGGCGAAAGCAATGCCGATGGCAGCTGCAATAGATATAGCAAAACATAAAAAGAAGCGCGTCTGATTGGTTTCATTGGCACCGCGCATGTAGCCGATTGCATAGATAGTTGTCAGTATCCAGAGACCGGATGCAACGGTTGCGAATAACAGCCCGAGCGGTTCTATTGTGAAGACAATGCCCAGCCCCTGAATCGGTTCGGCGAGCGTGATCGACGGTGAGTTACCTGCAAGTACAGTCGGGTAGAAGCTCAGGATAATTAAGAAGAGTATGGTCGCCGTGATGATGCTGATGACGTCACGAGTATTGGCGGAGTCTTTTTGCGTGAGTAACAACAGGCCGCCCGCCAGCGGCACCAGGAGGCTTGCATAAAGAAGAATATCAGTCATTAGGAAGCTCCCAGTAAGTTGGAAGCAACCCGTCCTGCGAGTCCGGCAGTGAGGCGGGTGTCAATACCAAAGTACAACGTCAGTAGAGCGAATATCCAGCACGGGATAAGCATCGACTTCGGGCCTTCTTTGATTTCAGCAAACTCGGAAGGTGCCGGCTTAAAGTACATGACATCCAGCATTTTGCCTATGTAGGCAATCGCCATGAGCGATGAAATGATCAGTAATACTGCAACGGGTAACCAGTCTTTATCGAGTGCACCGCTCACCAGATACCATTTGCTGATAAAGCCCGCAGTAAACGGTACACCGATAAGGCCAATGCCCAGTATGGCAAATGCTCCTGTGGTCCATGGCATAGTGCGGCCGATGCCGCTAAGTGATGCCAGGCTGCTCGACTGGGTACGGTAGATCATGGTTGCAAGTGCCAGAAACAGCCCGGCTTTCATCATCGCATGGTTAAACATGTGGGTGACGGCAGATGTGAGCCCGTTTGCATTAAGCAATGCGATGCCGAGCGCCATGTAACCAAGCTGTGCAACACTTGACCAGGCGAGAAGCCGCTTTGCATCATCCTGGAATACAGCAGTGAGTGATGCCACCAGAATACCGGCAATGCTTAGAGGCACAAGCAATGTACCGAGTTGCATCTGGCCAAAGGCAAACTCAACACCGTAGACATCGAAGATAAATCGAATCATCACATACAAAGAAACCTTGGTGGCGGTTGCTGCCAGAAAGGCGGTTGTTGCCTTCGGTGAATAGGTGTAGGCATTCGGTAGCCAGTAGTGCAGCGGAAACATGGCAACTTTTAGTGCAATGCCTATCGTGAAAAAGGCGAATGATGCATGCAGAACCTTGTTGTCATAATGCTCTGGCAAACGTTCAGATAGATCTGCCATATTTAGCGTGCCGGTCAGCATGTACATGAAGCCGATGGCAATCAGGATAAATGTTGCACCGATGGTGCCCATAATCAGGTAACGAAAAGCTGCTGTCAGTGCGCGTCTGTCGCGCCCACGCGCAATCAGCGTGTAGGTCGCAAGAGATGATATTTCCAGAAAGACGAAAACGTTGAAAGCATCACCGGTAATGGTTATTCCTATCAGTGATGCCATGCACAGCAAAAAGGTGGTGTAGTAAAGGCTTTGTCGTTGATGACGCATGATGCTGCTAAGTGATTCCCTCAATGCAGTCATTACCAGTGCGCCAAACAGGGTAACAAGTAGCAGCACAATCGCGGTCAGCTCATCAATAACAACTTCAATGCCCCATGGTGGAGGCCAGCCACCCATCTCATAGCTAATGCTGCCGCCTCCCCATACCTGGTGCAGTAGTGCGAAGGCGCAGGCAACGGAAGCCCAGCTGGCAACGGTCGCGATCCGCCACGATAAGTCGCCGTTGCGAAACATTGAGCAAATTGGTGCTGCAAGCAGTGTTAGCAGCAGCTGTATTGCAGGTAGCTGTTCTACCAGTTGCGAAGGTATTTGCGACATTTGCTATTGGTCACGTTCGTTTTGCGAAGACTCGGTGACTACCGTGCTTACAGAAATTTCACGTTCCCGGTTGTCTCTGTCTATAGCCAATATCTCGTCTTCTTCCACGGTGCCGTAGGCTTCAAAGACGCGTACAGAGATTGCCAGTCCCAGAGCGGTGGTTGCAACGCCTACAACAATGGCGGTCAGTATGAGTACATGCGGTAACGGGTTACTGAAGACGGTAAAACCGTCTTTTAGAATTGGCGCTGTGCCGCCATCGACAGCACCCATGGAGATAAAAAATATAAATACAGAAGTTTGAAAAACGTTTAAGCCAATGATCTTCTTAACCAGATGTCCACTCGACATCACGATATATAAACCGGCCATCATCAGAACGATAACAATCCAGTAGTTAAAAAGACCAACTATCATAGCGATCTCTCTGATAACGAGAAAAAGATATTTATCATCACTGCTGCCACAGTAATACCGATGCCAAGTTCAATGGCAAGAATGCCGTAGTGCTGTCCGTCATGCGGGTCTGCCATAAGCGCGCCGTAAGCGAGGAAGTTTCCACCCTTGAACATCGCGATAACCCCGACCAGGGCATATAGCAGCAGACCAATGCCTGGAAAGTAGGCCAGCTTTCGCGGCGGCAGAATTTTCTGTGCCGGTACAATGCCATAGATCAGAGCGTATAGAATGATGGCGCTGGCGAAAATTACTCCAGCCTGGAAACCACCGCCGGGTCCGAAGTCACCATGCCATTGTACATACAGTGCAAAAACCAGCACCGGCGCGATGAGTAAGTCAGCAACCTCTCGCAGCACTATCTTCTGCCGCATTGATTCTACTTTGACATTCGGTGGTGCTTCTCGCTCAAGTCCGGATTTCCGGGTACCTGCTCCCAACAACAACAGCACGCCTATAAATGCTGTGAAAACCACGCCGGCTTCGCCGAAGGTATCGTAGCCACGATAGCTTGCCAGTACCGACGTGACAATATTAGGCGGGCCGACTTCCTCGCCTGATTCCAGCAGGTACCTCGGTGCGACGTGAGTGTGCACGGGTGCATCCGGTGTGCCGAAATAAGGCATGTCCAGCGTGGCATACAACAACAATGCGCCGGTGCATGTCACTATGATCAGAGGCAAAATAGTTTTTTCGCGGCGTTTCTTTTTGCTTTTGCGTCCGACAATGGCAAGTGCCGCAAGTATGAATATTGTTGAAGCGCCAGCGCCGACTGCAGCTTCGGTAAAGGCAACATCTACCGCATCAAGAATCATAAAGATACACGAACTTAGCAGACTGAAAAAACCCATCAGCATGACAGCCGTCATTAGGTGATCGAGTTTGACTATTGCGAATACTGTTGCAACAAGCATCAGCAGCAGCAATGCGTTAATCAGGAATTCGATGGCCGTTCTCCGTGGTGTTTGGCTCCGTGGTATTTGGTTCGATTGTTTCAGGCTTATTGTTTTCGGTTTGATTTTTCCCCAGGCGCTGTAATATTTTCGCGCGGTTCGGATCAATGCCTAACAGGTTCACTGCCTGCGCCAGCGCATGCACTGCTGCAAGACTGGTAACTAACAGGAAGAAAAATATAAAAAAGAGTTTGATCACTACAAGATAGTCCGGTGCCTGTAAGGCAAGCCCGAGTAAGATTAATCCTGCACCCATGGAATCGAGGATGCTTGCAGAGTGCGCTCTGGTAAAAAAGTCGGGCATTCTGATCAGGCCAACCCCTGCTGTGATGCAGAAAAAGCTACCAAGGAACAAAAGTACCAGGCTCACGATATCAAGTGCCGTACTCATTGAGTGGAGTGGCTCTGATCTGTGGTGGCCTGATCAGTGCTGGATTGGGCATCCGCTGGATCAGCTGTTCCAAGATTGCCAAACTTGACGAACTTCAGTACTGCGATAGTGCCGATGAAATTGATCAGGGCGTAGGCGAGAGCAATATCGAGGAAGTCCGGTCGGCCCATTAGAAAACCCAGCGCTGCGATGAACAATACAGTGGCGGTGCCGGCGGTGTTTATAGCCAGAATCCGGTCATACAATGTCGGGCCTATAAAGCTGCGCGCCAGCGCCATTAGCATGGTGACCAGGATGGCAATCATTGCCACACCGAACATGAGTGACTCCACTATTTGCCCTCCAGCTTTCTGACCCGTCGATCCATTTCACCGTCCTGCAGATCTGCAAGGGTTTCCTGTGCCAGCGCATGGACTTCTATCTCACCAGGCTCGACATCGATAGAGAGAGTGCCCGGCGTCATGGTTATTGAGTTGGCGTGAATAACTAACCCGAGAGCTGTTTTCTGGCTCGCCGGGATTGTCACGATTGTCGGGGAAATTGGCATGTCCTTTTGCCAGATTCGTTTCGCTACATCTATGTTTGACTTGACAACTTGTAAAATCAGCCAGGGAATGTAGGGAATCATGCGCAGGAAAATCAGCAGCGGTCTTTCGCTGGAATCGACCACTTGCAAGCGACTGTTGATCCAGGCGGCAAGCAAGCAGGAGGCAACCCCGAAAGCCAGCATGAGCGGTTTGAACATGCCGCTCCACAGGAGCCAGAGCACGGAGCACAGAACCAGTGAGATCAGGAAACGGGGCATACGGTTGTAGGTTTGCTTTTGGATTGAAGCGATGACGGATCGCCTCGGATGGGGGATATTAGCATGTTGCATGGAGGCTGCGACACAATCCACAGGCGTTAAAATTAGGCCCCGTAGCAGCAACCATACGTCGCGAATTTCTGTTCTGGAACCTCTGAATCAAGTTATAGTAGCGAGATGGCGGCCCCTATTTAGTGAGGAGAGTCGAGGTAGTTGGATGCAAGGAGGCCATGTGCTACGGTCCGCCACGTTTTAATGGTCCCCCGTATATTGATTGCGTATGCGATTTTATGTGCGGTTAATTCAAAGCTATGGAGGTTCAACAATGAACTTATTTAAGTATGCAGCTACAGCTGCTGCGGCGTCTCTTCTTATCGGCGGTTCTGTGCAGGCGGGTACACTGGCTGATGTCCAGGCTGCTGGCGAGCTCAAATGCGGTATTTCTACGGGTGTTCCCGGTTTTGCATTCACCGATGACAGTGGTGCATGGCAGGGCTTTGACCCGGCTGTGTGTCAGGCAGTAGCAGCCGCTATCTTTGGAGACACTTCCAAAGTGAAGTACACCACAACGACTGGTAAGACTCGCTTCACAGCACTTGCGTCCGGTGAAGTTGATATGCTGGCTCGCAACACTACCTGGACGTTCAGCCGTGACGTTGATCTTAAATTTACCTTCACTGGTATTAACTACTATGACGGTCAGGGTTTCATGGTGCCTGCAGAACTTGGTGTTGCAAGTGCTAAAGAGCTGGACGGAGCTTCGATCTGTGTTCAAACAGGTACTACCACTGAGCTGAACATAGCGGATTTCTTCCGTACTAACGGCATTTCGTACGAAGCTGTTCCTATCGAAACAAACGCTGAAGGTCAGGCAAACTACGAAGCGGGTCGTTGTGACGTATATACCACTGACGCATCAGGTCTTTATGCAACTCGTACCGCACTCGAAGATCCAAGCGCTCATGTTGTTCTGCCGGAAATCATTTCTAAAGAACCTCTCGGTCCACTGGTGCGTCACGGTGACAGTGAATGGGGTGATATTGTTCGCTGGACTTTGAACGCAATGATTACTGCTGAAGAGCTTGGCGTCACTTCTGCGAACGTTGACTCTTTGGCAACCGGTACAGAGAATCCTGAAATCAATCGTCTCCTGGGCTCAGAAGGTGATCTTGGTGCGATGATCGGGTTGGACAAGGCCTGGGCATGGCGTGCCATTAAGATGGTCGGCAACTATGGTGAAGTTTTTGACAAATTCATCGGTGCGGGTAGTGACATTGGTATCACCCGCGGTGTAAATGCTCAATGGACAGACGGTGGTCTGATCTATTCTCCTCCGTTCCGCTAGTCGGTAGCAAAAGGAAGGGGCGCTTAGCGCCCCTTTTTTTTATACGGCTTTGATCCGTGGTGGCTGGTATCGATACACCAGCTCTGACAATTCACCGGACTGGATGTATGGTCTGATCATGGCAGCAGGTTTCATTTGTGGCGCAATCTCAAGTACATACTGGTCCACCAACATCCAGTTTTACCATCAGTAAGCTCTGGACTGACAAAAAATCCCGCGGTGTATTGATTCAGGTCATCGCGTTTGCACTTTTCTGTGCGATTATTTTCATTCTTGGTAAAAACGTAGTTGAAAACTTTCAAAAACTCGGCAAGCCTTTTGGCTTCGAGTTTCTGAGTTCGGAGTCAAACTACGATATCAATCAGACACTAATCGACTACAACTCACAAAGCTCACACGCTCGTGCAGCGGTCGTGGGGATAATAAATACGCTGTTGGTTGCAATACTGGGTATCGTGCTAGCGACGATCCTCGGTTTTATATTGGGTGTATTGCGTCTGTCGCCAAACTGGTTGGTAAACAAGCTAGCCTATTGTTATGTAGAGTTTGTACGCAATGTTCCGATACTTGTGCACATACTGCTCGTGTATGGCGTGATGGTGCATACGCTTCCGCATCCCAAGCAAGCGATTGGTGTCAAAGATACCTTGTTCCTGAGTAACAGGGGTTTTTATATGCCGCAGCCGTTGTTTCAACCGCTTTTCTGGCTGGTTGTTGCTGCATTTGTATTCGGAATTATTTTCGCGTTCTGGTATCGACGATCCGCCCGGATAAAACAGGCTGCTACGGGACAGCAGTCTCCCGTGTTCTGGGTGATGCTAGCATCCATTGTGGGCTTACCGATTCTTGCCTATTTTCTCACCGGGATGCCGGTTGACTGGGAATTCCCGCAACAAGGAAAATTTAATCTCAAGGGAGGAATGGCGATAAAGCCCGAGTTTATGGCTTTGTGGCTGGCATTGTCTTTATACACGGCAGCGTTTATTGCGGAGATTGTGCGAGCGGGTGTGGAAGCTGTAAGTCACGGGCAAACCGAGGCTGCATTAGCACTTGGGTTGCCTCGCAAGCGTACGATGAATTTGGTGGTAATACCGCAGGCCATGCGCGTAATTATTCCACCATTAACAAGTCAGTACCTGAATATCACGAAAAACTCATCGCTCGCGATTGCCATTGGATATATGGATATCGTGGCGACGATCGGTGGAATTTCTTTGAATCAGACCGGTCGGGAGATGGAGTGCATGATCATTGTTTTAGGGCTCTATCTGTTTTTCTCATTGACTATTTCCGTTGTCATGAACTGGTATAACAAGCGCCTTGCGCTGGTGGAGCGCTAGTCATGGAAGGCATGCGATACGCACCGGGCGAGCACCCGGATATGAAGCCACCTATTGGTCAGACCGGGTTGTTGTTGTGGTTACGAAAAAATTTATTTTCCTCGCCTTTTAATATCATTCTGACAGTTGTTACGGTTTATTTTCTTTATCTGATCATTCCATCGATGGTGAATTGGATGTTCATTGATTCGGTGTTTGTTGCGGAATCTCGCAATGAGTGCAGAGCGATTAATGACGGTGCTTGTTGGGGTTTTATTAATAAGCGTCTGGGGCAATTTACTTACGGGTTTTATCCGCTTGAAGAAAGATGGCGGGTAAACATTGTTTTTCTACTTTTTGCTTTTACCGTAGTTTCGCTGTTTTGGAGCAGTATGAGGAAGGCGCCCCGGTTATTGTGGGTTGGCCTGCCATTGCTGTGTTTATCATTTGCGATGTTATTTAGCTTTCCGTTTGATTTTTTCGCGTCAGTAGGTGACGGAGACGACACAAAATTAAAGGATCTGGTTCGAGCAATTGTAATTACCGTAACAATGGTTGCTGGAGCAGTTTGTATGTTGCTGGCGTTACCCAGAAAGTGGCTGATCGGGATTGCTGTGTTTTTTCCGTTTTTTGCTTTCTATCTGCTGCTTGGTGGCCGGGTGCCAGAAGTCTTTCAATTGCGTGGTTTTTTAAGTTGGTTTGTTCTTCTTTTTATGGGTGCTTGTGCATTTATGTATTGGAAGAAAGTGCCAGTGCGGTTAATGCTTCTCTGGCTGGTTCCGCTGGCATTATTTATAGTGGCTCTTGGTGGTGGCGCACCGGGCTTTCTGCCCGACTGGATCTCCAATATACAATCACTTGGTTTTAGCGCACCGCAATCTTTGGTGGGTGCTGGATTAGAGTCTGTTGATACCGATCAATTTGGCGGGTTTATGTTGACTTTGGTGATTGGTGTAACTGGCATTGTATTGTCACTACCGCTGGGCATTCTTCTGGCTTTGGGCAGACAATCCAATCTCCACTTTATTCGCTGGGTGTGCACCGGGTTTATTGAATTCATTCGAGGTGTTCCTTTAATTACCTTGTTGTTTGTTGCATCCACAATGCTGAATTACTTTCTGCCACCCGGGACCACTTTCGATTTGTTGTTGCGGGTATTGATCATGGTGACACTGTTCTCCGCTGCCTACATTGCAGAGGTGGTGCGTGGTGGTTTGCAAGCTCTACCGAAAGGGCAGCATGAAGCTGCAGACGCGATGGGTCTTAAGTACTGGGCGTCTATGCGATTGGTTGTGCTGCCGCAGGCGTTGAAAATATCGATACCAGGTATTGTGAATACGTTTATTGGCTTGTTCAAAGATACAACGTTAGTGGTGATTATTGGTTTGCTCGATCCTCTCGGGATAGGGCGCGCCGCACTATCAGATAATAAGTGGCAGGGATTATCTACTGAAGTATATGTGTTTATTGCATTGTTCTTTTTTATATGTTGTTTCAGTATGTCGCGTTACTCCATTTATCTTGAGAATAAACTGCACACAGGACATCGCAATGAGTAGCAACATGGAGCTGACTGAAATAACGAATACATTTCGACTGACGGTGCACACCGGATTCACTAAAGGGTACTTACAATGAATGACCGCATTGCAGAGTCAATGGCAATTAGTGATCAGGAAATGATCCGCATTACCAACATGCACAAGTGGTACGGCCAGTTTCATGTTTTAAAAGACATAAATCTTAATGTTAACTCCGGTGAGCGGATTGTTATCTGCGGGCCTTCAGGCTCAGGTAAGTCAACGTTAATTCGTTGTATGAACCGGCTTGAAGAACACCAGAAGGGAGACATCATTGTTGATGGTGTTGAGCTTACCGGTGATCTTAAGAACATAGAGCAAATTCGCCGTGAAGTCGGCATGGTGTTTCAGCACTTCAATTTGTTTCCGCACCTGACCGTGCTTGAAAACTGCACGTTAGCGCCTATTTGGGTGCGCAAGATGCCCAAAGATGAGGCAGAAGAAATTGCGATGGGCTTTCTGGAGCGGGTAAAAATTCCCGAACAGGCGGCCAAATTTCCCGGCCAGTTATCTGGCGGTCAGCAACAGCGTGTCGCTATTGCCCGCAGTCTGTGCATGAATCCTAAAATTATGTTGTTTGATGAGCCGACCTCCGCGCTTGATCCGGAAATGATTGCCGAGGTGCTGGATGTGATGGTCGAGCTTGCTCACGACGGCATGACCATGCTTTGCGTGACCCACGAAATGGGCTTTGCCAAGAAAGTGGCAAATCGGGTGATCTTTATGGATGGGGGGGAAATTATCGAGGAAAACGTCCCGGATGAATTTTTTAACAATCCTCAATCACCGAGAACGCAGGAATTCCTCAGCCAGATCCTTGCGCACTGATCTGGAGGTGGTGGGTCACCACCTCAGCCTTAGTGCATTTTCGCAAAGATAGACTATAAGTTACGGTCGCAAGGATCGGATGGTCGAACTGTTGACACTGGCTTGCATCAACATCATAATTCCGCTCTTGTGCGGAGGGATTCCCGAGCGGTCAAAGGGGGCAGACTGTAAATCTGCTGCATATGCTTCGGAGGTTCGAATCCTCCTCCCTCCACCATCCGGCACGTCCCTCTACTAGAGTTGGGGTAGTGCAGGTTTGATGTTAGCTGGTTGCAGAGCGGGTGTCGTACAGTGGTAGTACTCCAGCCTTCCAAGCTGATAACGTGGGTTCGATTCCCATCACCCGCTCCACTCTTTGCTGACATTGTAGCTAGTGTGGGTTTGTAGCAGTTTGCCCATGTAGCTCAGGGGTAGAGCACTCCCTTGGTAAGGGAGAGGTCGGCGGTTCAATTCCGCCCATGGGCTCCAGGTTACAGTGGGTCGTGGCAACGGTTCGCATTGTTGTAAGTTGTTGTTTTTAAAATTAAATTTAATAAGACCAAACTAACTATCAGGGTCACATTGTAATGTCGAAGGAAAAATTTGAACGTACGAAACCGCACGTAAATGTGGGCACGATTGGTCATGTAGACCATGGTAAGACTACATTGACGGCAGCCCTGACGAAGGTTCAGGCAGAAGCGATGGGCGGAGACGCCAAGGCATTTG
>CALLBO010000103.1 GCA_937998875.1 uncultured Granulosicoccaceae bacterium | reverse complement strand
CTTTAACAGCAACGCCAGTTCAGTTGCAGCAGTGGATTTTCAATACGTTGGTGGCGGTTGCGGAATGAAAGATGTTGCGTATTTTTTTGGCAGCTGTTTTGATGAAAACGAATGCGACAAATACATTCCGGCGCTACTTGATCACTACTTCGAATCACTGATAAAAGCGACAGACAACGCTATAGACAGTGTTGCACTCGAGCAGGAATGGCGCGACCATTTCGCGCTGGCATGGACAGATTTTTATCGATTTTTACTGGGTTGGTTGCCAGAGTTACACGTAGATCCGCAGGCAAAACGTCACCCAAAAATACATAGTTATACAGAGCGTCTCGCACGGCAAGCTATTGAACAGTTATCACCCATGTAAAAACATAGACTTTAATTCGTAGGGGGGCATAAGCGTCAGCGCATCCACCAAACTGCCGTAACGAATGCTACAAAATTTACAGCGAATTAAACTGCCGGATTAATCGGTATCTGACGAGCTGCACATTGGTGGATGCGCAGGCTTATCCCCCTACGTGATGCTCTGTGGTAAAAAGAATGGATCGTTTAAACGATAAGCAAAAAAAACTGCGAAACGCTTAAGCGTCTCGCGCACTTACACCGGCCTGAAGTAAAAGTTGTTCGATCGCTTCATAAGGCTGTGCACCCACTATCCCGGCTTGCCCGACAACATAGGTCGGCACTCCGGTAACACCGTAGTCACGTGACTTCTTCCAGTCTGCATCAACGGCTTCGCTATACGAATCACCATCGATTACCCTGCTCGCTTCCTGTTCGTCGAGCCCGAGTTTGTTGCAGAGTGACAGCAGCACCGATTTATCGGCAACGTTTAATCCGTCAACAAAATAAGCACGAAACAAGGCATCGTGAATCCGGTCACCATTGGCTTCACTTTCAGCCCACTTCGCAAGCTCCTGCGCCTTCCTGCTGTTATAGGTATGAGTACGTTTTCCATACGGCAAACCTTCCGCGTCCATCAGACCTTTCATGTGCGCATTCTTCTGCACAATCTCTTCTGCACTGGCATTAAACAGCTGCTCTAACGGCCTGCCTTCAGCAGGTGTTTCGGGGTGCAACGGAAACTGCACGAAAGCAATATCAACATTATAGTTGTCCCTGATTCGATCAATACGCACGGTACTGAGATAACACCAGGGTCACACGTAGTCGTTAAAAATTTCCAGCGTATAAGTTGCAGGTGTCAATCGATGCTCCTTTGTTTGAATGTAATTCGGACAGACAGCTTACCATTCAGGTCAGGTTCACGGGAAGGAGGTGTAAGATAGTATTAAACACAGTACAGACATAAAAATCCCGTAAAATCCGCAACTTGATGTGTCATAAACTGTGACGATTCAGTTTCGGGGTGCTGGAATACGCTATTATGTCATTACACATCCGACCAACACACATTCAATATGGAGCACCTTTTAAATGGTGGATTTAAAAAAACGAAACACCCTGAAGGCCCTGGGTGGTTCAGCCGTAGTTGCCGTTGCCCCCACCACGGTCACCGCAGCATGTCTGCATGGTGAAAAATACAAAACTGCCAATGCGCAGGAACTGGAAGAAATCGTTGTACCGGTAACGTCATCCGGCACTGAGTTAACCATCGCACTTTCGGTCGATCCGGAACCAACAGTCAGATTAACCAATCACAGCAATAAGCTGGTTATCGTCAGACACGTCTATCCCGGAATTGTGCACGCTGGTAAACAGGCGTTTGATATCAACTCTATTTTTAAAAGTGGCGCGTATGCAATCCGACCCGGTACCAGCCGCGAAGCCTTTATCAGCCCTACTGTGACCAACGCTGCGGAAACCAAATTCCCGCGCCACATTTACAGAAACAAACCACAGCGGGTGGCAGCCGTTACAGGCAGAGACAATCGCGGGATTCTCGCAAACTCAAGTAGAAGCTTCTTCTCTTAAAAATTAGCGCTTTAAAGCTACGGCTGCACATCGCGCAGCCGTCTGGCGCAACAAGTTGCCAGTACCTTTAACTGGTCTTTACCTCAAGCGACTCGCCTTGCTGCCCCTCAGGTCGCTGTTCTGGCCGCTTTTCAGGCCGCTTATCAGGCTGCCCTTCAGGCCGCTCCCCTAGCCGCTCTTTAAGCAACGCGGCAATCGCAAGCTCCTGCTCCAGACGCTCTATCACCTGATGATCAGCCCAGTTTCTTTTCATCACCAGCTGATGGTTCGTTACCTCTATAAAAACAATGTGCGCCTTTAGCAGAAAACTCCGCAGCTCACCAACAATGGTTGATTTAATCAGCGCCTCGTTGTCAGTAACAATGTGATATCGATTTGCAACTTCCAGATCACTCTCAAAGTCCATGTTTTCACCGTTACCGACATAAGTAATGGCTTCTGGAACTACGGTTGGCAATATCAAACACGATAGATGACTAAAATCTCCCTCAACAATTGTCACAGACCACGGCGTGCGATTTCGTTTGCGGGCCGCCTTGCTGAAAGTGAACTTCCTGCGATCTATTGACCACGACTTGCACTGTGAAACCCCAGAGGTACTGTTAGTGAAAAATCGCTCTGTGTACATCGCATCGAGGATGCGCGCACCAGAGCACTCAGGGAGGTTCTTTTTTCCCTGATCCGTATAAGACCTGCCCCTGTAAAAGCCCTTAATCTTTAATGGAGTTCCAATGGCGTCTACGATGCCGAATAGTACAACTGCAACAAAAACTGCCACTGCTGCAAATTCGCTTAATTCCATCATAATCCCGGGTTAACTGAGCGAGGTGTATTATCAGCGTCACCGTCGCTCTCGTCCAGTCAAACCCGCCTGTATTCCGAAGCACCCGCAAACTACTTGTTATACTGACGCGGTACCTTCAATTTAATGGCATCCACCCTATGCACGCTGATATACCGTTGCATGTTGACATACCACTTATCGGCCAGATTGAACAGCCGGAGCTGAACGATTGGCTCGACGCTATCAATTCAAGAGCCGAAACCTTCACGGTTAAGCCTTTGGAAGCGCTGCAGCCGGAGCAGTTGCAGAAAACAGAAGTCGCCATAGTTGCCAACCCGGATCCAGACGTTCTTAACCAGCTGCCAAACTTAAAGTGGGTACAAAGCCTTTGGGCAGGCGTAGAAGGTTTGATGGGCCCGGCAATCAAACCGGATATTTCCATCGTCAGGCTTACGGATCCGCAAATGGCAGAGTCAATGGCAGAGGCGGTACTTGCCTGGACGCTATACCTGCACCGGAAAATGCCGCACTACAGCCAGCAGCAAGCCGAAAAGCGCTGGCGGCAACTACCCCTCGCGCCACCAGAGGAATGCAACGTCAGTATCTTCGGGCTCGGTAAACTAGGTAGCAACGCTGCCCTCCGATTAAGGCAAAACAACTTCACCGTCAGAGGTTGGAGCAACAGCAAAAAAAACATAAACGGCCTGGAAACTTTTCACGGTAAGGATGGTTTCGAAGCAATCCTGCCGCTAACCGGTATCGCTGTTATCCTGCTGCCACTTACCAGTAATACAAAAAGCCTGTTTAACACACGCACACTGTCAAAGCTTCCAACAGGTGCGTCAATTATTAATTTCGCGCGCGGACCGATAGTAGAAGAAACAGATCTTCTTGATTGCCTGAACAACAAGCAACTTGATCACGCGGTGCTGGATGTTTTCAATAGTGAACCACTGCCGCAGGAAAATATCTTATGGGCACACCCGAACGTCACCGTGCTGCCACACATTTCTGCACCCACAACTTTATCTACCGCCGCCACAATAGCTGCAAAGAATATAGATAACTACCTCAAGACCAGTGCAATACCCGAGTCTGTTGATCGCAGCAGAGGGTATTGAACAGGTAACACATCTGGTTTTAGAACCCCCTGCCTAATACCTCGGTGATCAGTTTCTGCACCTGATCAACACCGCCTTTAAGATTCTTTTCGATCTGCTGGAAGTTGATACCTGATGGAACCTTACCCGCAGCGCGATTCACCACCATTGCACAACAGGCATACTCAAGTCCCAGTTCCCGTGCCAGTGAGGCTTCAGGCATACCGGTCATACCGACAACTGTGCAGCCGTCATTCTCCATTCGCTTTATTTCTGCCGCCGTCTCAAGCCTTGGCCCCTGAATAGCCCCATAGACGCCTTCTGTCACAACCGGCAATTTCAGAGACTTTGCTGAGTCTATGAGCTTTTGTCTGATCGGTGACGAGTAAGGCTCAGTAAAGTCTATGTGCTCAAATTTGTCGTGCTTGGCCCCGTGAAAGGTATGCGACCTGTCATAGGTGTAGTCGATAATCTGATCGGGTATCACAAGAGATTGCTCGTCGCAGTTTTCAGCAATTCCACCAACAGCTGCCAACGCAATCACATGTGTCACCCCGACTTCCTGCAACGCTTTGACATTAGCCCGGTAGTTAATCAGGTGGGGCGGAATGGTGTGACGACGGCCGTGTCTGGCCAGAAAGATCACTTCACATCCGTTGATCGAGCCGTGAATCAACGGGCTTGATGGCGCGCCGTAGATTGTTTTCACCATTTCCCGGTAATTCAATGTCAGGCCGGGCATATTAGTCACGCCCGTCCCACCGATGATTGCGGTCTTTGCCATATGTAATTGCTACCTGTTATCACTATTCGGATGGTTATAGGTATTGTACACAAGCCATATTCAGGTCGGAGACCAGTAACGAGTCCAAAGCGCCATCAACTCCACGTGTGACCTGCAGTGAACAAATCTGAAATTGATGGCGCCATTCTATTGGCATGCGCCAATAGCGGGCGCGCAACTTTACCCGATTCAGCGGGTCTGAAGTAACTACACCGGCAACTCAGGAACGCCACATCACCTGCGCGGGCGTACGCCCACCAGCCAATGCAGATCGGATTGAGAGACCAACCAGGCCAGACGCGTATTCGGCTGCAAAATTGCAATTATCTTTGCCTGTTTGTGCCGGACATTCCAAACACACTTCGTTTTGATTCCTGCGGACATCCATTGCTCGAAACAACGTGATAGAGATACATCTGGCCTGTGATAATTTCTGATGAAAAACCAATGCATTACGAGTCAGCATCACCGAAGATGGGGCGAATATTGGATTCCACAGCGGGTATACTCATTCAACGCAGAACACATAACCCCCTATGTTTCACCAAAGCACAGAATCAAGCCGGTCAGGCTGGAATATGATCAGCAAACAGCACGCGAGCCATCGTGTAAATAAGGGCACATACCACTAGCAATGTTTAACTGGTTGCTCAACTATCCCAGGTCTGACTTCGATGCAGGCACCCTGACGTTTGCCTCATCGCTCGGCACGTGGTTACTCGCAGCTCTAATCCTGTTCGCCGCCATTTTACTCGGCATCAGTTTATGGATTCGTCGTGAACACCTGAGTCCGGCAAAAACCTGGACGCTGTGGGTATTACAGTCACTGGTTACAGCGATTTTGTTAACCATGATCTGGCGCCCGACGCTGATCGTCGAAGCAATCAACCCCGGAGAAAATACCGTCGCGGTACTGCTTGATACCTCGGCAAGCATGCAGGTTGAAGCTGATGGTGTCAGTCGACTCGCAGAAGGCATTGATGCACTTGATCAATCCCTGATCCCCGAGTTACAGGAAAGCTTCACAGTTAGGTCCGGGTATTTCGGTGAAACACTGAAATGGTCTGATGACTATGCAGGCGCTACTCCAAATGGTCAGCGTACAAACATAAGCACCACCTTGCTTGATGTACTCGAACAAGCCCGTGTAGACCCGCTCACCGCAGTGGTTGTTGCCACCGACGGTAGTGACAATTCAAACGCTATCAACAATGAATTCTGGGACAAACTCGCAAGCTATAACGTACCGGTACATACCGTTGGTATTGGCGAGACTGAACTGGCCAACGACACCGAAGTTATTTCGGTTGACCTGCCACCGGTCGCTATGCCGGGCTCGGTACAAACTGCCCGTGTATCGGTGCAACATGGCAAACAGGAATCACTGCGGGTTAAGGTCTACTCGGGTGATAACATTGTTGCAATCAAAGACAAACAACTCTCAGGCAAAGCAGGACCCACTACAGTAGAGATTGATATCGATGCAGCTGACACCGGCCTGCAGGAACTTCGCTTTGAAGCAGAAGCCTCCACTGTCGATATTTCACCGGGCAACAACAGTCGAAAAAGGTTACTGCAGGTAACAGAATCCAACCGGAAGATACTTTATTTTGAGGGTGAACCACGCTGGGAGTACAAGTTCATCCGGCGTGCGGTGAACAACGCACCAGGCGTTTCTCTGGTTACCATACTCCGCACCACACCAAACAAATTCTATCGTCAGGGAATAGAATCCCCTGAACAACACGCTAACGGATTCCCGACAACCAAGGAAGAGTTATACCACTACGATGCAGTGATTATAGGTAACGTAGAATCGGTATCACTCAACGGAACACAGCAGCAGCTGATACACGACTATGTCTCTGAGCGCGGCGGTTCCCTAATGATGCTTGCAGGAGACAGAGCACTGTCGGACGGTGGCTGGCAGACCAGCCCGGTTGCAGCAGCACTACCGGTTGAGCTGGACAAATCGACCCAACCCACCTTTGAACGGTTGCATGCAAAAGCGAGTCTGGCTATTGCCGGTACTCATTCCCCGATAACACGCTTTGCAAGTGAACCATCAGTTAATGAACTTCAATGGGGTGAGCTACCGGACCTTGCAGATATACAAGTCACCGGTGATGTAAAACCCGGAGCCAATGTATTGCTGAATGCAGACACCGGTCGCGAAGAGGTTCCGCTTCTTACTCATCAACGCTACGGTGCAGGCAATACCTATCTGCTGGCAACCAGCGGCACCTGGCGCTGGCAGATGCAAATGCCCTTTGAAGACCAACGTCATGAAATCTTCTGGCGGCAACTGCTTACCTCAATTGCAGCCGGTGCTCCACAACAGATTCAAACCCGAACCGACAGACAAATCTACAACGATGAAAAACTTATCAAGCTGACAACCCGTCTGTTCGATGACGAGTTTAATGCCATGTCAAACGGTGTGGTCGAAGCGGTACTCACCTCCCCTGACGGTGTTCAAACCACAACGACGCTCAAGGCCAGTGCAGATGATGCCGGAGTCTACACCGCCACTGCCACTGCAGCGCAAACCGGCAGCTGGCAAATAGATTTTCTCGCAAGTGACCAGGACGGCACCGAGATAAGCAGCACCACGCAATGGATATTTCGGCAGGACGGTACAGCGGAACAATACGCGCTGGCACAAAACGACACACTCCTGAAACGAATTGCAGCAACCACCCACGGTAGCTATGTCAGTGTTGCTAATGCCGATGATATAGTTGAAACACTTCGCACCAGCCGCAGCGGGATCGTCCGCGAGCAATCACTGCCATTGTGGAATGCGCCGTTGTTTTTCCTGTTACTGATCGGGCTGAAGTTGCTGGAATGGATGCTGCGTTTGTTCTGGGGTCGCCTATGATAACCACTCTTGTTAACACTTCAGGCTCAGCAATCACAAAGCGACTTGGCGCGTTACTTATAGCGGGCGCATTGCTCACCGCACCCTGCTCGTATGCAGCTAACGTCACCGTTGTAATCAGTGGTCTTGGCGGCAGTGAGGAATTTACAGAAAAGTTTGATGGCTATGCAACTGCAATTGCAGACGAGGCAAAGCAGATTGCCTTGAATCAAACCGACGTCATACTACTACGCGGTTCTGCCGCAAAGAAAGATATCATCACAGCACTATTCGATGCGCTCTCCACACGGGAAGACATTAATCGATTCAGCGCGTTTTTTATCGGCCACGGAAGCTTTGATGGCAGATCCTATAAGTTCAATATACCCGGGCCTGATATCAACGATGCTGAACTCACTGAGCTTTTAAACAAAGTAAAATCACAACAGCAACTCGTCGTTGCTGCAACCAGCGCCAGTGGCGCACTGTTGGAGAAAATAGACTCAGGCAACAACACTGTTGGCCGGCGCGTAGTTATTACCGCAACCAAAAACGGCCGTGAGAAAACAGCAGTACTGTTTCCGGAATATATGGTTGAGGCCATCACAACCCCTGCCGCTGATACAGACAAAAACGAAAGCATCACCGCAATAGAAGTTTTCAACTACGCCAACAAAGCCGTTGAAGGATTTTATGAAACCGAAAAACTGCTCGCACCGGAACACGCGAGACTCCAGGGAGAAAATGCAGAAGCATTTGAAGTTGCGCGTTACGGCAATTTGTTAGCAGCACAGGACAATGTTCCCGAAGAACTTTTGGCAAACAGAGAAACGCTGGCTAATCAAATCAGTATTCTGCGTGGGCGAAAAGAAGATATTGACGAAGACGAATATTTTGATGCGCTACAGGATCTGATGCTAAAGCTATCTGAAGTGCAAAGCCAGATCGACGACGCCTCGGGTCAAAGCGGAAACTGATCATGTTTATTAAACCAGCACATGCCACCAGAGTAATTACAAAAATGGCCGTAGCGGTAGCGTTGTTATTCGTAACATCGTTATCAGTCCACGCAGAGGAGTACGACCCCAACAGAGACAGCCAGTTACTCGAATGTGATGGCATCTATGACAGTGGCAACATTGAAGGTGCAATCAGTTGCTATACGCCGCTTAAAAGACACAGCTCACTACACATCGCGGCAGAAGCGGCATGGGCGCTGGGTAATACCAAACAGGCGAATGAACTTTTTAGAAGAGCAGTTGAAGAACAACCACGCAACCCGCACGTGCGCACTCGATGGGGCCGGTTGTTTTTAAGCACTCACCAACCAAGCAGCGCTGCCCCGCTGTTTCGCGAAGCACTGCTGTTAGATCCTGCGTACATGCATGCAAAAACAGGTCTGGCCGCGGCCCTGCTGTCTCAACCGGGCACCGAGGCACGCAAGCTGCTCAATGAAATTACCGCAGAAGACCCCGACAACGTGGAAGCGTTGCTAATGGTTGCCAGACTATCGCTCGAAACGCGTAACCTCGATCAGGCAAACAAACTATTGGACCACGCACTCAAAAGTGCAGAAGCCAACAACATTGTACCGCTGGATATCTACGCACTGAAAGCGTCAGCCGATATGCTGAATGATGTAGAAGACAGCGAGTGGATTACAAAAGCACTGGAGCTAAGCCCCGCTTACGGTGATGTATTCTACGTACCGGCTCACTATCACTTAATCAACTATCGCTACGTAGAAGCGGTTGAAGTATTACAAAAAGCGGTCGACGTCCAGCCAACTCACTGGAGCGCCCATTCACAGCTGGGTATTAACCTGCTGCGTCTTAACGACATTGCAGGCGCCAAGAAACATCTGGAAATTGCCTACAGCGGCGACCCGTTTGATACTGCCACAGTCAATACGCTGAAACTGCTCGACACACTGGAGGAATACAAAGACCTCGATACGATTGCCACCTTCAGGCTACCGGACAGCAGCAACGACACTACCGTACCGGTGGTGATGCGCCTGCACGAAAGTGAAGCAAAGTATCTGTCTCCTTATGTTGAGGAGCTCACGCTCAAAGCGGTTAAATCTTTTTCCGAACGCTATAACTTCGCACCGGAAGAGCCTTTGATTGTCGAGTTGTTCCCCAACCACGATGACTTTGGCGTAAGAACCGTAAGCACACCGGGCGTTGGCTTACTGGGTGTGGCGTTTGGCTACCTGATCGCGATGGACAGTCCTTCTGCCAGAGCACCCGGTGAGTTTCACTGGGGCAGCACCCTGTGGCATGAGCTCGCCCATATCTTCACGATAAAAAAATCCAACCACCGTATGCCGCGCTGGTTTACTGAAGGTGTATCGGTTTATGAAGAGTGGGCTACAGGCCCGCTACCCGGCCGACACATTCCGGTAGACGTGCTGCAGGCAATAAAAGAAGACAAACTGCTACCGGTTGCCGATCTGGATAGCGGTTTCGTCAGGCCCACCTACCCCAATCAGGTCAATGTCAGTTATATGCAGGCGGGTTTAATCTGCGCGATGATCAGTGAATTCTGGGGTCACGACAGATTGCCTGAAATGCTGGATGAATATCGCAAAAAGCAGGATACCACCGAAGCCGTGCGCACTGTGCTTGGCATCAGCACAGAAGAGCTTGACCGCAATCTCAAGCAATACATCGAGATGAACTTCGGCACAGTCATCAATCAATTTGATACCTGGAAAGAACTGATTTCCAGTATGAACAATGCCGCACAAAACAAACAATGGGCAACGGTTGTCGCACTGGCCAATCAAGCCAATGAGATCTATCCGGAGTACGTCGAAGAAGGCAGCACCTACATCGCAATGCACGACGCTTATGAAGCCAGCAGTGAATCAGAAAAAGCTGTTGAGGTACTTGAAACCTGGTTTGACTACGGCGGCTATCAACCGGACATGTTGCACCATCTGGCTCACAGGCTGCGTGATCAGGGCCGCACCGATAGAGCCACTGAAGTGCTCGAAGCAATAAACTGGGTCAGTCCTAATAGCATTGATTTACATGAACGACTCGGCAAAGACTACCTCGCCCGTGGTGACAACGAAGCCGCGTTGCGTGAATTTCAATCACTGCTTGGCCTCGACCCGCACGACAAATCCGTTGTGTACCTGAACATCGCCAATGCTTATAAAAACCTTAACGACAAAAAACGTGCAACACGAAACGTTCTACAAGCGCTCGAATATGCCCCGTTTTTCAGGGAAGCGCAGGACTTACTCGTGGAACTAACCGGAGACTCCTCATGACAGACAATCCCACCCTGACCGAGTCGGCCGCGAGAGAGGTTGAAGACTTTCGCTATGTATTCGATAACATTCGTCACCAGGTCGGCCAGGTAGTTGTTGGCCAGGACGAAGTTGTCGAACATCTGCTAATTACATTGCTGGTTGGCGGGCACTGTCTCATCACCGGTATGCCGGGTACGGCAAAGACGCTGCTGGTCAGAACGCTTTCTGAAGCACTCGGCCTGCAACATAACCGCATACAATTTACACCGGACTTAATGCCGACTGATATCACCGGTACCGATATCATCAGTGAAGACGGCAGCGGTCAGCGCAACTGGTCTTTTGTTCCAGGCCCTATCTTTACCAATGTATTGCTTGCTGATGAAATCAATCGTACGCCGCCAAAAACACAAGCGGCACTGCTGGAGGCAATGCAGGAAAACTCTGCCACGGTACGCGGCAATATGCATCAGCTGCCACAACCGTTTTTTGTACTGGCAACACAAAACCCGCTAGAGCTTGAAGGCACCTACCCGTTGCCTGAAGCACAACTTGACCGGTTCCTGTTTAACATTCTGCTTGATTATCTTCCGGCTGAAGACGAACTTGAAGTGGTGGCAAGATTCACCGGTGAACATCAGGCACCAAGACCAACACCATGCACTGATGCAGAGCAAATCATGCGCTTTCAACAACTGGTAAGACAAGTCCCCATTTCTGAGTCAGTTGCAAAGCATGCCGTTGACCTTGTTCGGGCAACACGACCGGTTGATGCACGCGCATCAGACCTGGTTAAACGCTATGTTAAATTCGGGGCAAGTGTGCGAGCCACATTGTTTATCACCCTGTCTGCCAAAGCACGCGCGTTAATGCACGGGCGCTATCACGTCACCCACGATGATATCAACGCACTTGCAGCACCGGTATTGCGCCACCGCGTACTGATTAACTACTTTGCCGAATCAGATGGCGTCAGTATGGAAGATATACTCGGTGATGTTGTGCGATCCCTTGGCCAATAGATCAGGGAAAGACTTAGAACATAGGCCGGGTTAATGAATTCCACCACCAGCGATAACGCCTCACGTGCTGTACGCCTGCTTCGGCCGGACGTACTCGCACGCCTGTCGACTCTGGAGCTGGTGGCAAAGTCCGTTGTTGAAGGATACTTTACCGGACTACACCGTTCCCCGTTCTTCGGATTCAGCCAGGAGTTCTCTGAATACCGCGCTTATAATGACGGCGATGACCCGCGCTTTATCGACTGGAATGTATACGCCAGAACCGACCGTACTTATATAAAACGATTCATCGGTGAAACCAACACCACCATCAATCTTGTACTGGATGTCAGTGGGTCGATGGCTTACTCAAGCAATGACATCAGCAAACTTCAGTACGGCAAGTTTATCTGTTCGTCGCTGGCTTATCTGGCACGTAAACAACACGATGCCATTGGCCTCACCTTGTTCGATCAAACCGTGCGTGGAAAAATTCCACCGTCCGCACACCCTGACACTATGTTCAGAACGCTCGCATTGCTCGAAAAAACTGAAGCTGATCATGAAACGGAATTCAACAGCCAGATTCAACAACTGGCTGCCACGCTAACTAAACGCGGTATCGTGATTTTTGTATCAGATTTCTATTGCGATCCTGAAGAGTTAGCACGCCAGCTTCAACCGCTGGTACAACACGGCCAGGAAGTTGCCCTGTTCCACCTGCTGGACCCCAGTGAACGCAACCCGGCAAGGCATGTCAAAGAGTTTCGATCGGCAACCGCAATGCGTGATGTGGAAACAGGTGAAGAAGTGAATGTCTCGGCAGACTATCTGCAACGCGAGTATCCGCAGAAAATCAGAGCACACATTGACGCTTTAAACAGTCAGGCGCTGCGTCACGGTTTCAGCTACACCAGTTGCGATACCAGTGAACCGTTAAACGAGATACTCAACAAGTACTTAATGCTAAGGCAACAGAGGCGCTAGTATGAGTAGTGTTAAAAACACACCAATGTTGCTTAAACCACTAACCGGAATGAAGTCGTGAGTTTACTGGCGCCGCTATTTCTGCTCGGCCTGTTCGCGGCAGTGATCCCATGGTGGCTGCATCGGCTCAGTGCCAGCAATCCACCGAAACGCGACTTCGGCTCCACCCGCTTCCTGGACGCGAACCAGAGTCCATCCAGTAGTAAAAAGCGTACACGCTACTGGCCATTGCTGGCACTGCGATTTTTATTTCTGGCGTTGTTATCACTGATATTTGCAGAGCCGGTGATAGAGCAATTAAAAACTCTGGGAACAAGCAACACGCGCCACATTCTGGTAGTCGATACATCAATGTCGCAGAAGCTTGGCGACCGATGGCAACGAACACTGGATACTGCCAATCAAATATTAAACGACGCATCGGGCAATGATGAAGCAGTAATCATTTCCGCTGCCGATCAATTTGTTCAAAGTCAGCAACAGTCAAACACTTTAGCTGCGGCTCGCGAACAACTCTCAACGCTTTCAGCAGGCAACACCCGGCTCGATTACGGCCGCATAAGCAGCGCAGTTGCCGCCGCCGTTACTGAAGGCGATATCAACAATCACCTGCACATTATTACTGACGTCCAGGCTACTGCCATGCCCGAAAGATTTACATCACTGGCAGTAGATAAAATACAAACCATCAACGTGTACTCAACCGCTGCAGAAGATGACAGCAACGCCTCTGTTACCGGCAAGCTTGAGTACACCAATAACAACAGCGCTAATGTTGTAGCGGTGATAAACAACTACGGCAATCGCAGTACTTATACAGTAACTGTCACTTCTAACGGCACTGTTCTCGCCACTGAGCAAGTAGAAGCAGACGCCAATCAAATTGAGGTATACCGATTCGACAACATTGATATCACCAATGCAGAGTCACAACTGGAATTGCGCCTGTCACCTGAAGATCAGCTGGCAGATGACAACATCTGGCTGCTGCCGTTACCCGAGAAGAACAAATCTGAAATCACGCTACTCGGCAGTGACATTCAACCTTCTGTGGCAAACACCTACGTTAAAGCAGCACTTGAATCAAACCCCCGCTTTGTTGCCAAACTCACAGACGCCTCCCGATTCGCACCGGCAGATGCAGGTAACTTAATTATTGTGCCGGATGCATCAGTACTATCAGAGAGAACCGCAAGCCGGCTGCGTGACTACGTTAACAACGGGGGTAATGCATTGATCGCTGCAGGCGATAAGCCACATAGCAATGGGGCTGCATCACTACTGGGCATTGAGTCGGGTGGCCAGCTGAGCACTACAACAAGCAATACACTCACAAGCGTCGGCTCTATTGACCCATCCCATCAGGTTACCGCCAACCTGGTGCACAACTGGCGTGCAATTTCTGTTTTAAATCACCATACCGTCCAAACCAGCATCACCGACCGCAACATTATTGAGCTCTCCAACGGCGCACCGCTGTTAGTTGAAAAGCGAATGGGCTCCGGCAGAATACTGTTGCTGACAACAGCACTTAACCCGCTATGGACAAACCTGCCAACCGAATCCGTATTCGTCGCCTTTATTATGCAAGCGGTAGATTTTCTCGGCGGTGACACAAGTACTGCGATCTACCGCTCAACCGGTGATATGGTCAACGTAGCCGCCGGCGCGCAACTGATTGATCCCGGCGGCAACCCGCTGCGCGAACTTTCCGGCATCTCTGAAAGAGAATCCCTGCGGCTCGACGAACCCGGCATTTATCAACTGCGCAGCGCCGCAGGTACACAATCAATCGCGATCAATTTCGAACCGCGAGAGTCTGACATCACAACTATCGACAATGCCACGCTTACCAAATGGCAGCAGGTCGCAACCAGCGCGCCCGTCGATGCAAGCACCGAATTAACATCGAAAAACAACCAGAAAGGATTCTGGTTGTGGTTACTTCCACTTTTATTGCTGTTGGCTCTGTTAGAGTCTCTATACAGTCATCGTCACTTGTGGATTCGCAGAGAGACTTGAGTATGCCCAAGCGTAGCCATAGGCCTGGAGACAGGCCCGTAGATCACCGGCAGGAATTCGACAGCTACCTGAGCCGGTTTAGACGCCGCTACAAGCTGAGAATTGTTTTTACGGCTATCGCTGCCGTGATCTTTTCGATACTGACGATATCTCTATTAACTGCCGTACTGAAAAACACACTCGCCGATTCTAACTGGCTATATTACCCGGCTCGTGCCGCACTGGTCATCCTGCCAGTCATATTGTTTACTGCTGTGCTTTGGAAACCGTTCCAGCGATTCAAACAATCGGCGGGCGCGGCTGAGCTGGAAAGTGCGGTACCGGGGTTCGATGGTCGCGTCGATACCTACCTTGATATGAAGCGACGCAACGTTAACTCACCGTTTGTCGGGCTTCTGGCTAAAGATGCATCAAAAGCTGCAACCAGGGCACCGGTTAAAAAGATAGTTCCAACATCAGAAGTCATGGGTCCGGTCTTCGCGAGTGTTGGCATGCTTGCGCTGGCTGGCTGGCTGTTCACTGCCCTGCCGCTTGACTGGCGCGCCAGTATGAAACAACTGTGGATGGGATGGTTCGTTAGCGACATTCTGCCTGAGCGCTCTATCGCAATAGCACCGGGTGACACCAAACTTCGCATTGGTGACAGTTTATTTGTTACCGCCACACTTGACGGTTTTGATTCCGGTCTTGCAGATTTACACGTCCGGCAAACTGAGAACAATAACGACAACTGGGAAACAGTCGCCATGACTCCGGAAGCTGACGGGTCATTTTCCTTTACGCTGTATGGCGTCAGTGACCCGATTGAATACTATGTAAGCGCTGCATTCACCGAAAGTGAGCACGCCAACATTGAAGTAGTAACACCCGCCAGAATAACCGCAATTTCACATGAGTATCTCTACCCTGAATGGACAGGTGCTGAGCCTGCACAGTTTGAAGACGCCAGCTCGATCACCGCAGTGGCCGGTACACAGGTAAATATCACTTTTCAAACTGACAAACCGTTAGTGCAAGCTGCAGCACTGCACGATGATGTAGAAATCACCGCCACAGAAAGTGCAGAAAATACCTACACGGCAAGCATCACGATAGAAAAAGACGGTGAGTACAGCCTTATAGAGCTGCAGGATAACGCGCAGATTCCGCTCTCGCCAAAGCACGACATCACGATTGTCGAAGATGCCAAACCTACGGTCGCGTTCAGCCTGCCCGGCGGTGACTGGAGTGCGACACCGATTGAAGAAGTGCTGGTTGCAGTAGAAGCCAAGGATGACTTTGCCGTTGAAACCGTCACCCTTAACTACTCGGTTAATGGTGCCGCCTGGGAACAAATCACCTTAGACGATACAAATGACTTCGAACATCTGTTTATGCTTGAAGAGTTTTACAGCGAAACCGGTGGCCCGCTGCTGGCCGGTGATTTAATCAGCTACTATGCAGAAGCCAATGACCGCGAACAAACCGTATCAACCGATATGATGTTTATTGATGTTCGCCCTTTCGAGCGCAGGTTCACCCAGTCACAGCAAGCCGGCGGCGGTGGGGGCGGTGGCGGCGGTCAACAACAGGAACAGGAAATCTCGCAAAGACAGAAAGAGATCCTGGTATCCACTTTCAATTTGATTCGTGAAAGTAAAAGTGAAGAGTCAGCACTGATTGATCCTGCAGACACAGCCACACTACTCTCTGACTTGCAAACCACACTGGCTGATCAGGCAAATAAACTTGCCCAGCGAGCAGAGGCAAGACAACTCCTTAATGAAGACCCCGATGTCGCACGCTTTGTTGAGTTTATGATGGAGGCTGCCGAATCAATGCAACCCTCCGCAGATGCACTGGCACGCTTAAGTTTTGAAGAAGCGGTGGCACATCAACAGCGCGCTTTACAATACTTAAAGCGAGCCGAATCAATCTTTAACGACATAACGGTTAATCAAAACAACAACAATGGCGGCGGTGGTGGTGGCGCGAGTCAGGACATGCAGGAGATGTATGAGCTTGAAATGGATCTGGCTAAGAATCAATACGAAACACCGGATTCTGTACCCGAAGACAACCCGCAGCAGGCAGGTGCTGACGACGCTTTTGACAAGCTGAAAGAACTGGCAAGGCGACAGCAGCAACTTGCAGACGCGGCTGCACGGGAGCAACAAATGTCAGAGGCCGAGCGCTGGCAACAGGAAAAACTCAGAAGAGAACTTGAAGAATTACAAAAAGAGCTGGAACAACTGCAGCGTGATCAACAGGCTTCTGCCGAACAGCAGCAAGGACAACAAGGTCAACAACAGGACGGCGAACAATCAGGCCAGCAGTCGCAACAATCCGGCACTCAAAGCGACGGCCAAAGCGGCAGCCAGTCACAGCAACAGGCCATGCAGAATCTGCAGGAAGCAATCGAAGAGTTAAAGAGAGTCGAAGAAGACGCTGCCAACATGACGCCTGAAGAAAGGCAGCGGGCAATGCAAAACGCCAGTGATCGCTTACGTCAGTCACTTGAACAAACCGCCGAAGAAAGACAACAGGAACTGCAACAGCAACTGGCAGATGCCAGCGATGCGGTTCGCGATCTCAGCCAGAGACAACAACAAACCTCAGAAGAACTTCGCGAAGCAATGCGACGTGCCATGGAAGCGCGCCAGGAAAACCGCTTTGAAAGCGGCCTTGATCAACAGCAGGAGCAACGGCTTGCCGAAACTAAAAGACAACTGCAGCGTGACCTTGAAGCAATCCGTGACGATCTGGCAGACACTACAAAACGATTTGCCGAGCAGGCACCGCTAACCACAGACAGACTCCAACAGGCAATTGATGAGCTCGACAAAAACCAGATTGCCGAACTCATGGGTACTTCAGGTGACTTGATCGAAGAAGGCATGGCACCACAGGCAGCGCTGCGTGAAGACCGTATTAACAATGCCATTCGCAACCTGCAAACGGATCTTTTTGAGTCATCGTCACTTGCCGCTGCTGAAACGGGTCTTGACGATGAATCCGAAAACACCGTTGCAGATGCCACACGTGCTGTGCAACAACTGCGGCAGGCATTGGCAGAGGCAATGTCAGATGCCGCGGGTCAGGGCGGTGAGCAGACCGCAGAGCTACAGGAACTCAATCGCGGTTCTGAGTCACAACAACAAGGCCAGCAGCAAGGCGGTGAAGACGATCAACAGCAAGGTCAGGAGGGTCAGGGCCAAGGCCAGAATCAGGGCCAGCGGGGCCAGGGTGATAGTCAAGGCCAACAAGGCCAGGGCAACAATCAGGGACAACAAGGACAGGATGGATCTTCAGGTAGTTCGCAATCATCCAGTCGTCTGGGCAATTCTACCAGCTGGGGACCAAACAACGGCGAAGCACTGGATTCTGACTTGCCCGTCAACGACGGACAGGCGCAACTGATCGAAGAATCGATCAGGCAACTGCGTGGACTTTCAGACGCACCACCGGAGGGGCTGTCTGAACAGACACTGCAGGATCTGAATGCCGTGACCGAGCAACTCAAAATCGGTAACGACGCAGAGAATAATCGTCGCATCGAGGCGAACGTAAAACTGTTACTCAGACAACTCGAACAACTCGAACTGCAGATCTATAACGATAATAAAGAGATCCAGGTAACGCGTTCAAAGCAGCGTATCGCAGACCCGGAAGGTTACGACAGCCAGACCGCTGACTACTTTCGTCGCTTAAGTGAACCGACAGGGTCTTAACGTATTGGCAGATGAATCCCTGCTGCGATCTTTTGATCCGATCCTGCCTGCGGGTGCACAGTGTCTTATTCTGGGCTCAATGCCCGGCACTGCATCTCTCGATGCCAATCAATACTACGCACACCCGCGCAACGGCTTCTGGAAAATTATGCAATCGTTGTTTGGTGGCAACATAGATACGTACAAACAACGGCTAGAGATTCTTGAAGACAATAAAATCGCCCTCTGGGATTCATTAAAACACTGCCACCGACCAGGCAGCCTTGATGCAAACATCGGTAAGGACTCTGTCACCGGCAACGACTTCAATTCTCTCTTCTTACAACACTCAACAATCGAGACAATTGCGTTTAACGGCAAGGCCGCTGAAAAGTGGTTTCGGAAACTCACCCTGCCCAACCTTACCGCGCCCGAAAAATACAACCTGGTCTCGCTGCCTTCCAGCAGCCCGGCCATGGCGATGCTTTCGGTCGCTGAAAAAACCGCACAGTGGCGTGCAAGCCTGCTCCCGCATTACGCTAATCCTGATCCGGTAGCTGACCACAAGTCATAGTCGCTTGAGTAATCATTCTCCAGATAGATTCAGTCTGGTCGCAGCCCTCTGTTAACCACGGGTAGAATGGTATGGAAATGGCAGGTGTAGTAGATTAGCGGTACACACCAGCCTGCCTCCCATGCGCCTGCTCTCCTTTCTCAAACAACTGCTAGTTAAGCAACCCGGTAGGTTCCGGGAATCGTCATTCGGGCATCGGTTCATGATGGTGTTGCTGTTCTTGCTGCTGGTGGCTAGTACAGCGGTACTACGATTATTGTGGCACGGCGAAAAGGTACATAGCGACAGACTTTCCAACGCATATCAGCAGTACCACACTGCCCAGATGCTACTTGAGAGTGGCTCGCAGCAAGATGCGGCAGCATTATGGAAACTGCACTGGACGGCCACGCAGCAACGCTTCGCAGACTACTCAAATAAAGACAATTGGCCACGTCTTTTTATGCTCTATCACGAACGCCCGTACCGACTCAACGAGCGGATTGAGGAAATAGGTGGCCGGGCTAACGACGGTATTAGCAGCCCGCGGGAACAGCTGTTAAACCCGACACTGGTGAGCGGCCTGCAGGCAGTTCTGCATGAACTGCAAACAAAACCACCAACAGATTCATTTGTAATAAAGCTGGCAGCACTTTTTATTTTTCCGGCGTTCTGCTTATGGGCCCTGCTCTATCACTGGCTTGTACATCGTCGACTCGTCAGTGAATCAAACCACGTTGCAGGCGAGTTGCAAAGAAAATATAACCAGCTCGACACCCTCACCTACAACGATCCGTTAACCGAAACTTCAAACCGTAAAGCAATAACACAGTTTCTGTCACACTATCAGACCGGCAACAACGGCGATGCATTTGTTGCACTTGCAATACTTGATCTTGATTACTTTCAACAGATCAACGACGTGTTTGGTTACTTTGCCGGTGACGCTGTGCTTAGAGAAATCGCAGAGCGAATTGGTGATGAACTGCGTGATGAGGATCAACTCGGCAGACTCGATGCAGACCGATACGCAATTGTTCTATGCGATTTAACTTCACCAAAAAATGCAGAAGAAGTTATTGACAGAATTCAACGTGTGGTTGCCGACCCGATTCACTTCCAGAAAAACACCCTGAACCTTACCTGCACTGTTGGCGTAGCGGTGCAACATGTAAATGCAATCGATATTGCCGATCTCTTCAAGCTAAGCGATCAGGCATTGTTTCGGGCAAAGCAACACAGGCGCGGCTCGGTATTCTTATTGTCCGATCAACAACAGGAAGCACTGAGCCGTCAACGGCAGATTATAAACACGCTGAAAAACAATCCGCCGGAAGAAATCTTTGACCTCGTATTCCAACCGATTGTAGACATAAACACCCGTCTTATCACAGGTTGTGAATGCCTGCTGCGCTGGACTGCAGACAAACCTGAACACCTTGGCGCTTCAGAGCTGGTACCGATACTTGAAATGTTCGGTGATATAAATGAAGTCGGGCTATGGGTATTGCGAAAAAGCCTGCAACAGCTTAGGACCTGGCAGGACCGATACCACATTCAGGATTTTGTTATGTCTGTGAATATATCTGCCAGGCAAATGGAAACAGAAGACCTCGCCGCACAGATAGCAGCCATTACACAGGAACTGGAACTGCAACCGCACAACATCGCGCTGGAGCTTACCGAAACAGTGGCCATGAAACACCTGGAAGCAGGACGACATCAGCTGGCGCAACTAAGAAACCACGGCTTTAATATTTCACTGGATGATTTCGGTACCGGATACTCGTCACTACAGTATTTAAAAAATATACCAGCGTCTTCTGTAAAGATTGATCAGTCGTTTGTTAAGGAGTTTCTAAACGATGACCGCGATATGGCTATCGTCAAAGGCGCTATCGATATTGCATGGGCAATTGGCCTTGTGGTTATTGCAGAAGGTATTGCTACAGAAGAACAGGTGGCTTGCCTGCAACAGCTGGGTTGTCACAAAGGTCAGGGATTTATATTCTCAAAACCACTTTCAGCCGCTGAATTCGAGTATCAGCTCGCACCCCGTGTAGCCACGGTGAACCACAACTCTAACAATCCCTCTGCTGCATAGCTAACTCAGCCAGCCTGGTACACCCCCTTATACCACCTGCTTCATAAGCCCCTCTCTCACCCCATTGCAATTGTGCATTCATACCTTGCACGTATAAGTATTTTACATAGGTCATGACTACGACCGAATGGATTCGGTGATACAATTCTTGCCGGAACACGGCTCGCTGACACCGCAATGATTGCAACCTGTCGTTTGCTAACAAGATGAGCCACCACTGCACACTGTTCAAATCCTAATTGAACGTAAGTCAGTAAACCTACAACTTTGAACCGCAGCAACTGTTGCATATTTGGTACAACAAGTACGCCATACAGTTGCCACGGATAGTCGCACAACACTCAGGGGATTTATATGTCATTCAATATCATGGATATGGTCAAAGGCCAGATCAGCGACCAGCTGCTGGGCCAGATCGGAGGTCTTCTCGGTGAAAGCCCGGACAAGACCCGCAACGCAGTAGACAGTGCGCTGCCAACTTTGCTCGCCGGTATCGGTGAATCCGCCCAGGATCCAAACGGTGCTGACGTTCTTTTTAACCTTGTGAATCGTCAGGATGAAAGCGCAGGCAGCAACATCGGCGCGATGATCGGCAGCAACAAGTCATCTGAACTGATCGAATCTGGTACTCGCGGTCTGGGCGCTATGCTCGGCAGCAGCGGTGTAACCACCATGATCAGCGGACTCGCCGGCCATACCGGGCTTGGGAAAGGTTCTGCAGGCTCGTTACTGGGCATGCTAACGCCGATGGTTGTCGGCCAGCTTAAAGGTAAAACAAGCGCAGAGGGACTCAACGCTTCCGGTCTTGCCAACATGTTGAAAAGCCAGGGCAGCAACATCTCCGCTGCCATGCCTTCAGGCATGCTCAGCCAGCTGGAATCTGCAGGCTTTGGTGAAGCCCGTACCCATGGCGGCTCTGCCGGCGGTGCAATCGCAGCAGGTGCTGCAGCAGCTACAGCCGGTGCAGCTGCCGCTGCGGGAACCGTTGGTCGTGGTGTAGGAAGTGCGACAGACGCAGCTCGCGGTGCAGTAAGTGGCGTAACCAGCACAGCAGGTAATGTTGCCGGTCGTGCCGGTGATGCCGCTCGCGGTGCAGCAGGTTCCGTTGCAAACACAGCAGGTGACGTTGCAGGTCGTGCCGGCGATGCCGCTCGTGGTGCAGCAGGCACAGTGGCAGGCACAGCAGGTAACATGGCCGGTCGCGCCGGTGATGCTGCTCGTGATGCTGCAGGTTCCGTTGCGAGCACAGCGGGTAACGTTGCCGGTCGTGCCGGCGATGCTGCTCGCGGAGCCGCAGGCAGTGCGACAAGCGCCGTCGGTGGTGCTGTAGATGCAACCAGAAACACTGCCGGCAACGCGGCAAGTGCTGCAGGGCGTGGCGTAAGCAGAGCTGCAGATGCCACTACCGGGGCTGCGGCAAATGCCGGACGTTCTGTTTCAAACGCAGCAGGCAATGCAGTTGATGCAACCAAAGACGCAGCCGGTTCGGTTGGCAGAGCTGCCAGCAATACTGCCCAGAGCGCTTCAAACACCGTGCGCGGAGCTGCCAGTTCTGCCACGGGTGCTGTAGGAAGAGGTGTTGATGCAGCAGGCAATAAGGTAGGTGGCGCAGTAGACACCGCACGCAATGCAGCAGACAACGCAACACGCAGCACAACAACTGCCGCTCGCAATACGACAGAGACTCGCCGCACCGGAACAACCGACAGCACAAGACGAAGCACAACATCCACCCGAACAGAATACGAAGAGCCGCGCAAAAGCGGTGGCGGTATCTGGAAATGGTTGTTGCCGATAGCACTTGCAGCACTCGCCTGGTTTGGCTTTAAAGGTCTTAACAAAGACACTGACGTAGATCCTGCAGCCGTGACAGAAGAAGCGTCGGATGCTGCCGCCAGCGCCACTGAGACAGCCACTGATGCAGCTGCAGACGCAACTGATGCAGCCTCAGATGCAACTGATGCAGCAGCCGATGCCGCAACCACAGCAGCCGATGCAGCCTCAGATGTTGCAGGTGATATCACCGGCAAGTTCGGTGACTTCTTCGGCTCTGCCGGTGAAACACTCGGTGGTATCACTGATGCCGATAGCGCTACAGCTGCCCTGCCGAAGCTTGAAGAAGCTAAAGCTTCTCTAGACGGGTTAACAGGCATGCTTTCCGGTGCAGATGACTCTGTAAAGTCAGCAGCCGGTGGTGCTATAGGCAAAGGCATGGAAACACTGTCACCCATGGTTGAAAAGCTTCAGGGTGAATCGGGTATCTGGAGTGTTCTGGAGCCGGTGCTTGGCCCAATGATGGAAACGCTTAAGGGTCTCGCTGGATAACAGCCTGCTGAAGCGGGATTGCCCGCTGAAGTGTGATTAATTGAAGCCCCGCTTTTGCGGGGCTTTTTTTTGGAGTTGGGATTTTCAAATCAAGTCATAACTGCTGCCCGGGTTTAGTAGTTGAGCACGCTCATTTTCGAAAGCTTGAGCATTCTTTTCTCTTCAGAAGACATATTGGCATATTTTTGTTTTCGCTCAGCAGCTTTTTCGGCACTCATTGGAGTGGGTTTACTCGCTTGGGCCAAAGCCCTCTGCTCTGCTTTATCCACTCGCTTAACAGAAACCTTTCGTTTCGAAGCTAGTGTTTCTACGTTTGGCTTGCCATTATCCAGCGGCATATTAGCCTGTGTTCCGGCGTTGTTACTTTTATCAGCATTCCCATTGTTGCTGCCATCAGCAAGCATCAATGCATTAGAAGTCGAATTGCTTTCAAGTGACAACAGATGGTTGGCATCAACCATAACCTGATAGGCATTTGATCGAGCCACACTAGCTTGCTGATAATCCAGCTGCATGCTTTTGTGATTTTCCTCTACTGACTTTAAAGAATATGCGCTTTTATTAAATTCTCCGTCAACTGCCACATAGTTAGATTTCGCTGACAAATATGCCTTATGATGTTCAATCAATTTTCCAACTGCGGTTTTTCTGCTATCCAACGCGATCAGGAAATCACTTCTTAATTGCCTAAATTGATCCAGACTCTGAAGGTAACCAGCTCTTGATTTATTGCGTTGCTCAGACGTGCTTATAAGTTCTGATCTAACATCACGAAAATTCTCCAGTATTACTATGAACTCTGATCTTACGCGTATGAAGCGGTCGAGGGACTCGGTATACTGCTTCTTAGCTTCATCCACAGCAGTCTTGAGGATCGCCTGATCAGATAACTCAAGGTCTTTCGCCGCTTCAAAGGTTGCTACAGCATCGACCAAACTCGCTTTTGTATCATATAACCAGGCTCGTTGATCAAGAAAATTACGTGCTTGTTCCAGGTACACATCTCGTTTGGTAAAATAGATACTTCTTGCCGTCATCATTGTCTCGTTGTCACCCAGATACAGAGTTCTGAGTTCTAACATTTCTGATCGCGTAATTATGAACTCATCTGTGGCGGTTAGATAATCTTCGTGTTGTTCCAGGTAGTCTGTTCTGGAAGATAGATACTGCTCCAGTCTTGAGCTTGACTCTTCAAGAGCATCAAGTCTTAACTGATATTGACGCTGATATTTTGCCTTTGCAGAGTCAAGGAGGAGCTTTGCATCATTGAACCGGGATAGAGTTGTCGCATAATGTTCCTGCACCAACTCATAATTTCTTGCAGCCTCCAAAGCAGCCAACTCAAGCT
>CALLBO010000102.1 GCA_937998875.1 uncultured Granulosicoccaceae bacterium | reverse complement strand
ACACCGCGTGACTTTGCCCTTGATTTGATTCTTTCGATCAGATCGCATTTCTTTTGTGATTCATTTAACAAAATCGGTCGATCATCGGTTGTACTTCAGTTTTAAGTGTTTCAAATGTGAAGCACTGTTGAGCCTGTTATTGCTGATTTACGAATAATGCCGCGCTCGACAGATCGACAGTAGGATACTAATGAAAAAGCTACATAAAATCGCAATGACTATTGCGGCTACTGCATTACTCTCAAGCCCCGCACACGTACTGGCCCAGAGCTGGAGTTCCCTCGCGAGTATGAATAATGTTCGCTTTGAGGCCTCCGCAGTTCAGTATAAAGACGACATATTTGTCTTTAATGGATTCAAGCAAGGCAGTATAGAGTCCAGTGTTGAACAATTCGATGCAGGCACGAAGCAATGGACAGTAATCGACAATACGTCTGTCGCGCAGGGAACTGCTGTTACTCACAATGGCCTTGTCAGAGTTGGTAACGAAGCCTGGCTGATCGGAGGACGAATCGGATCACACCCCGGTATGGTGACCTCTAATGTATGGATCTTCAATCTTGATTCCAAGACATGGAGAAGAGGACCACAATTACCAATACCAGGTGCGGGCGGCGGAGCAGCCTTGGTAAACAACAAAATACACTGGTTCGGCGGCCTTGATGTAAACGCCAACTGTGATGTTTCCAATCACTTTGTCTATGATTTGAATATGCAGTCAGCTGGCTGGCAGAACATAACCGGTGTTGCGGCAATGCCCAGTCCCAGAAATCACTTTTCCACGGCAGTACACAACGGCATCATTTACGCTATCGGTGGCCAGCTGGGTCATGATAATTGCCCGGGTAGGGGTGGAATTGATGTCAATCTGGTTCATGCGTTTAATCCATCGACAAACACCTGGTCAGCAAAGGCCGGGCTACCGGCAAATCAGTCACATGCTGAGGGAGCCACTTTTGTCTATCAGAATGCGATTTATATGATTGGCGGTAAGCTGAATGGCAATAAGGTATTTCGCTTTGATCCACAGAATAACGACTGGGATACCGTGATGAACCTGCCGAACGCTCTGCTGGCACCAGTAGCTAGAGTGATCGACAATCAGTTAATAGTTTCTTCCGGAGGTTCACCGAATTACTTATCGCCTACAAACCTGACGTTGACAACATCAGTTCAACCATTGTTGTTACCTGGTGCTGTAATAACCGAAACTGTGGTTCAAGAACCAGAGGTCGTTTTTGAAGAGCCGGTAGTAACCGAAGAACCTGAAGAGCCAGTAGTAGTTGTTGACGAACCTGCTGTGGTCGTCGAAGCACCAGTATCAATTGCAAATCGAGTTATTATTTCACTTGAAGCGGAATACTTTGATACTAACGATGACACTGCTACTCATCAATGGATCACCAATAATTTATCGGGTGCAAGTAACAATGCTTCCATGATTACTACACCCGATTATGGTGCTCGTTTGTTAACGTCTACTAACAGTCCGTCAATCGGTTACTACGCCTATTTTAACAATCCTGGGCAGTGGTACCTCTGGGTGCGTGGATGGGGAGATACCATTTCTGGCGAAGGAAAAAGCGACAGCGTTCACGCTGGTCTAAATGGTACCCTCAGTACAGCCGAGGGTGGAGTTGAAAGTTTCCCACCTGGATGGAATTGGTCGAATAGCACCGGCGACGCGAACAGAGCAATCATCAACGTTCCGACAAGCGGCGTACATCTGGTTAATCTATGGATGCGTGAAGATGGACTCGCAATAGACAAAATTGTTCTAACCAACGACCCCGGCTTTCGACCGGAAGGGCAGGGGCCGGTGCACTTTGAGGGGGCTGAGGTAGAAGTAACTTCACCACAGCAAAATACTACCGGTGTAAATTTCTGTTCAAGTGCTGCATCCGATCCTGATGGCGATGGCTGGGGGTGGGAGCAGAATGCCAGCTGCCGCATAGATAGCGCTGCAAATTCGTCGACGACAACGCCTGCAACAGGGGTAATGTTTTGCGAGTCTGCTTCCAGCGACTCTGACGGTGATGGCTGGGGATGGGAACAGAATGTCAGTTGTCGGATAGATAACTCTGCTGCTGTTTCTACCACAACCAATAGAGTGTACTGTACGAGCGCATCCAGTGACCCAGATGGTGATGGCTGGGGTTGGGAAAACTCACAGTCCTGTCGGGTTCAATAAGTAATCGGCAATTAAACCGCAGTGTCGTAACACTGCGGTTTTCGTCGCGTTAGGTGTTTTTGGATTGGCTTTGTTCTAGAAAAATTGGAGCATCGGGTTAGTCCGTAGATTTCTCTGAGCTATGTTCCTCAGGAGTTCCTTTATCCACCTCAACTGATACCAGTGGTGGGCCACCGCTTGCTCGAACGTTGCGGCTTTTTAGAACCGGCATATTGGTTGAGGTAACCAGTTCACGCCAGATAAACAGTACACCTGAAAGAATAATCACCATAGATCCGACAACAGTTGTTGTTCTCAATGGTTCGTTGAAGAATAAAGTGCCGAAGATGCTGGCCCATATTATCTGACTGTATTGGGTCGGCGCAATGAATTGAGCCTCTGTATTTCTGAAAGCGGATATCAAAATTCTATGCCCTGCTACTGATAGCAGTCCAATCAGAGCACAGGTCAGTAAAGCGACGCCGGGCATTGGTTTATAGACAAAAATCATTAGCGCGGCGCTAACCAGTACGTTTCCGAGCATGGGGTATATCAGCAGAGTGGCACTATGCTCGGTGTTTCCGATTTTTCGCGTGTTGATAGAGTTGCAAGCTGCAAATACAGCAGCCAGCAGCGCGGAAAGGTGGCCAATCGAAAAACTGGTTGCCGTCGGATTAAGTACGATCATCACGCCGCTCAAACCCAGTAGTATTGCGATCCATCGAATAATTCGAACACGCTCACCGAGCATCGGAATTGATAACAGCGTGATTAGGATGGGGGTTGCGAATAACATGGCATACACTTGTGCCATCGGCAGGACACTGAATGCGTAAAACGCGCAGATGATTGAGCCTGAATTAAATATGCAGCGCAAGCCGATTAAAAACGGGCTATTCGGTCGCAGTGATCTTTCCACCGGATCGACGGCAAGCAAAGCGGAGAATGGCAGAAAGCTAAAAAGAATTGCAAAGAATGCAATTTGAAAAGCATGAATGCCAGTCAGGCTTTTTACCAGCGCGTCATGCGTGGAGAAAAGCGCAAATGCGATGAGTGCGGTACCTACACCTTTTAGCGCAGAGTTTTCATTGGTGGCCATTGTCAAATGTGCCTGGGGGAATTAACTTTATAGTCTTGTGTTGTAGTTGTTGCGCATTTAACTGTAATGGCGCAGGTTGTCTGCGCCACTGACATACCTTTCGCAAGGTCTCGACTAATAGAAATTGCTATGGAGCTTTAGGTGGCTCATAGGGCTTCTCTTTCTGGAAAGACTCCCACTCAGTTTCGTAACCGATAAAGCCTTTTTCATTTGCCTGCATTTGACGGGTTTTTACGTACTGGGATTGACCCTCCGGTACTACAGGTCGTTCTTTTTTAGGTTCGCTCATAACTTACTCTCTGTCTGGATTGTCTATGGATCGGGTCTATTGTTCGGGTCTATGGGCCAGGCCTATGAATCAGGTCATTGTCACAGAATATGCAGTGTGACTGACGGCAGGCATTTTCGCATTGTTTGCCGTGCTTGCCTATCTGCCTTTTCGAATATCTCATGGGCACTAAATGTACAAAATTCCATCTCTGCGATTGTTGATGGCTGGTGCACCCTCAGTGGCTGAGCGCAATCTGGCCTCTACCCGCAGCGAGTTCATCAGGTCTGTATTGATAGTTTCGGGGTAGAGATTGCAAAAGCGCGCGACCTCAATCGCATAGGGTTTACAGCTATTTTCAAGCCGATCCCGAACAGATGAGGCCATTCCGTGCAACATCAGCAGGCGCGGTGCCTGGCGATCAATGTATCGTTCACAAAGCTGCTGACTTGACGGCTCCGGCCAGTCTTCGCGCACCAGGTACGGTGGAAAGTCCGACGGGTTGTGTTCGGCACGATTAAACCAGGCGGCTTTTCGGCGTGAACCTGCGCGTTCAGCAACCAGCAGCTCCAGCCGGTAGTTAACCGGTGGGGTTTGAGCTTTTTCTTCAGCCTCAGTTTTGGCCACTGCCATAACCGCCGCGGGCAGGGCGGTCCAGTCAGCTCGGGCGGGAAACTTCTTGATCTGCGTTGTTTCGGTGCAGGAAAACACCAACGCGAGGGGTTTTTCCTCAGCAGCATCAAGCAACCAGTATTCATGAACATCGGTCGCTGGAAACGGGAGCGTGACTCCTGCCAGAAAACTCAGCATATCGACTATCTGATCATCGACAATTTCCTGCTTCATTAAAGCAGGATCTTCGGCGTAGGTTTTTATTTCTTTGCTGCTTAGGGTCGCGACCCTGACATGGCTGCGATTGACGTACTGTAACTCCCAGATCTCGCCGTCAATTGTCATCGCACGATAGGTATCCGACTCCGCAACCTGCACCTGTCCGGAGTAAGGGGGCAGCAATTTTTTTGAGAACGTTCGAATCATCACACTTGCAATGAATCAACGAGTTGCGTCGCTTCAATGATTCGTGCCGAAGCCTGATCCTGATAGTGCTTGTAGTCAGTCTGCTCAAGGACCTTCGCGATAGCTTCAAATTCGACAACGGCAGTTTCTGCCATATCCAGGTGATCGGATTCGTTCGCCAGTGCCAGCAATGCCGATGCACGGTTCGCTTTGACCATTGCCTCTATTAGCGGCAACTCATTCTCTTTGAACTCTTTCAGGATTTCCTCATACACTGGCACCGATGCCTCGAGGGAACCAATATCCTCTTCATGTTCACCCAGGCCTTGCATTGCTGCTGCAATATTGTTTTGCGTGATTATCCACGCAAATCGGTTTTTGTCTTTAGTGCGTTCACTAAGAGCATTGCGATATGCAACCAGAGATTGTTCCAGCGTGCGTGCACCACGACGTTGTGCCCCGAGTTGATACAGTACGGTACCAAGACCGCACATCGCAGCTGACCAGTCTTCAGGTACGGTGTTTCGCGGTAGTTTAGTGGCAGCCTGTGTATAGGTCTGATGTGCTTGCTTGAGCATGCGCTTATCATTTTCAAGCTGACCGATATCGTGCATCACAATGCCCATATTGAATGTGGTTTTCGCCCACTCAAGCGGTGTTTCTTCTTCGGTGCGTATCTCAAGTGCCTGCTCATACGACAGTGCGGCCTGCTCAAGAAAGTGGCTGCTGCCACTGCGCTGACCAATCAGCCCCATCACGTCACCGATATTGTGGTGAATGGCAGACAATCCCGCAGGATCGGTCTCCCGATCCTTCATCATCTGCATACCCTGCAGCAGTTCAATTGATTGCTGAAAGACGTGTGCACCACCTAAGCGAAGCTCTCTGCGGTCTGCTGCGTCCTGTAAGGTGTCTTGTGAGTTAGCCCATTCAATTAGAGTGGGTTTATCTGGTGACAAATCAAAAACGGTATGTTCAAAACGGTCTATTGCCTGACCAAGAGCGCCATACACCGGTGATTCTCTGTCCATGATAGACAACAGGTCACGACCGTTGTTCTGGTATCGCCATTGAAAGGTAACACCCAGACCCGGTGCCAAAAGCGTTTCTGCAAATAAATGTTGTGGCAATGGAGTGCGCCCGGCAGTCGTTAGTGCACTGGTTTAACGTTTTGGTTGTCACCGACGATATCGGTGATATCCGGATCTGCGCCTAACGGTCCGCCATAGGCAACTTCTTCTTCGGTGGCTTCTCTGACAGTGACAATATTCAGTTTGAAAATAACTTCGCGGCCACACAGCGGATTATTGCCGTCAATAGTTATGCTGTTATCGTCAATGCGAGTGACAATAAAAGTTTTTGTATTCCCGCTTTCGCTTTCCATCAGAATTGAGGTGCCGAGCTCGCGATACTCCTCTGGTACATCCGCCAGATGCTCGGTGATAACCAGCGATTCGTCCCGAGGGCCAAACAACTCGTTGCAGTCAATCGGAACCTCAATGACGTCCCCTGGCAGCTTGCCCTCAAGCTCACTCATCACAGGCGGCGCCAAAATTGCGTTTACGCCGTGCACATAACCGATCGGATATTCGACTTCTGTTAGAACGCTTTTTGTTTTAGCGTCGATGACCTTGTACATCAACTCAACCAGCATGCCGTCACCGATCGGGTCTTCCATAACAGCATCGCTCATATGTTTAATGCCTTTTGCTTTTGCTAAAAGATAGAAGCGCCGTAGATATTCACTTCTCCTTCCTTGTTATAGCCAAGCACCATACGGCCAAGCCATTCGCCTTCGCGCTTGCTGCTACGCATGCGGTACAAGCAGGTAACGTGTTCATTGCGGCGAATGTAGCCGATAAAATCGTAGTTTGAGTCAAGGCTTCGGGTTAGCTCGCTTTTGGCGAACTGCTTGCCAATTTCGACTTCATTCAACCCGAACAGCATTTCATATGAAAATTTTCTAATGAACTTACCGTACTCGCCTTCATTGGAATAGCGAATGAGGTCTTCCCACATCGGGTGGGCTATTGATGCCAGCTCATCATCGGTGTGTTCGATAATATTCATCAGGACTCTCAGGGTTTCGGAAGACACACTCTACTGCGCGGCCAAAACTACCAAAAGCAAAGCGAGTGGAGGCAGGTGAATACACTGCCGCAGAATGCGGCAGTGTACGTTGGTTGGCAGATCGCTTTATGCGACGTCGGCCTTACCATCTACTTCTGTCAGATGGTAGCAAGGTGCTTTTTCCATCGTGTATTCACCTGTCGCAGGATCACGCCGTGAGACAGTTAATACATGCCAGTTCTCATCATCAAGCTTTAGATGATCACCGCGGTAGTAGTATCCAGGCCAGCGGGTCTCTTTACGGAATAAAGTGTGCTGAACGACCGACTCGGAGGTCAGGTGACGATGCTTTATTTCCCATGCTCGCAGTAGCTCGTGTATGTTTTCCGCGGCAACCTTTTCCAGATCTTCTTCCAGCAGCTTGAGTTTTTTCAGGCCGATGTTCAGTAGCTTTTCGTTAGTCATGTAGCTAACAGTTACACCACCGGCATATTCGTCCATTAACTTTTGCAGACGATCAAGGGCCTGGCGCGGGTTGATGTAGTTCGGGTTAACCGAGCCTGCGGTAATCTCATTGCGATAGATCTTGTAAGTCTCCATCGGCTTATAGACTTCCTCACGACGTCTCTCGATCTGCTCGTCTGAGACTCTGATACCTTCTGCTTTGCCATCATCGATGTACTGGCAAGCCGCTTTGGCTGCCAGCCGACCTTCTGTGAAAGAGCCGGATGAAAAAGCGTGTGGGGTGCCACCAACCGCATCACCTGCACCGAACAGACCTGCAACGGTGGTCATGCGGTTATAGCCCCAGTAGTACTCCGGGGGTGAAAGATCTTCAGGTCCTGAACACCATGCCCCACAACCGGTTGCATGGGATCCCATTACGTAAGGTTCTGAAGTGGTCAGCTCAGGGTTTTCATATTTTGGGTCGACATCGGTTGCGGCCCACAATACTGCCTGGCCTACTGTCATACCAAGGAAGTTGTGCCAGCCAATCTCCTCTAAGTGCGGATCCTGAAAAGCTTCCATCGTCACCATGTGTATCGGGCCGCGACCGGCGTTGACTTCCTGAATGAAAGCGTGATTGCGCAAACAGGTCGGAATCGGGCGATGAGTTGCGTGAGAAACTTCAGGGTCGAGATATTCTTTACCGACAATCTCCTGCAATGACGGCCACCACTTTGATTCATACTCTTCACCTAAACCGTTCTGTGTATAGGTTTTCAGGTGCAGAAAGTATGCGCCAACAGGGCCGTAACCATCTTTAAAGCGCGCCAGTACAATTCGGTTCTCCATCTGTGTCATCTTCGCACCTGCACCGATCAACAGACCGTATGCAGATCCGGAAGACCATGGTGCGTACCAGACACGACCCGCTCCTTCACCAACTGAACGCGGTTTGAAGATGTTAGACGCACCACCGGCCCCGACGATCACCGCCTTGGATTTAAAAACGTGATAGTTACCGGTACGCACGTTAAAACCAACAGCACCGGCTGCCCGGTTTTCCTGTGCATCATCCATTAAAAGGTGAGTAACACAGATACGATTGAACACTTTATCTGCAGACTTCTTCGCAGCCTCTGCAACAATCGGCTTGTACGACTCGCCGTGAATCATGATTTGCCAGCGGCCTTCTCGCTGGTAGTTGCCGGTTTTAGGGTCACGCATCAACGGCAAACCCCATTCTTCAAACTGGTGCACAGTTGAATCGACATGGCGTGCCATATCGAACAGTAAATCTTCGCGAACCATGCCCATTAAATCGATGCGTGCATAGCGCACGTGATCTTCAGGATTGTTTTCCCCGAAGCGGGTACCCATATAGCAGTTGATAGCATACAGGCCCTGTGCCACTGCACCGGAACGATCAATGTTTGCCTTCTCGGCAATAACTATCTTCTTGTCTTGTCCCCAGTAGCGAGCTTCGAATGCCGCACCGGTTCCACCAAGGCCTGCACCGCAGACCAGGATATCGATATCTTCTTCAATGATTGTTTCGTATCTGGCCATCAGTAATCGACCCCTTGCTTCATCACGAGACCATTAGACTCAAGCGTGTGCAAGCCACCCTCGTCAAAGCGGATGTACTTTGGCTCGTTAAACAGAAGCTGGCTGTTCCGCTGTTCTTCGGAGGGCGCTTCTACCTCACGCAGATCCGGTGTACCGCTGCCCCAGGGCTTGGTAGTGATTGGCGCTAGAAGATCCATGTCTTTCTCGCCGTTGCGGAACTTGATACGCCAGGCAATCACGCCTTTCTCTTCATCGCGCTTCACCCTGACAGAGTGACCGAGCGGGGCAAAGTCGGCGTAACCGCGAACATCAATCGCCTGATGAGGGCATGCTTTCACACAGGAGTAACACTCCCAGCACATGTTCGGTTCTATGTTGTAGGCACGGCGGGTTACTGTGTCGATGTGCATGATGTCTGACGGACAGATATCGACACAGTGGCCGCAGCCGTCACAACGAGTCATGTATACAAAAGTTGGCATCGTAGAATCTCCAAACGCTTATATGGCAGGTTTAAATTTAGTAGTGCTGAGGGGCTTCACGCTTGATACCGAGACCCATGTTCTTTGGTTGTGAGCCCATGTATTCCGGAATGTCCGGAAACTTGGCTTGTACTTCGGGATCTGACAAATCGTAATCCATCGGCAGATTTTCGTTCGATCCATCCGCCTGTGCGACTTTCTTTTGAAAGGCCGCGGCTGGCTTGAAAAACATGTGGGCAAACTTGGACCAGTAAACCGAACCGAACAAGACAGTCGAGCTGACAATGAACAGTGCAAACAGCAGCCATGCGAAAGCACCTGCACCGACTGCCTGAAAAAAGGACCACAGCAGACCGAACGTCGCGGTAAACAAAAGACCCAGGATAAATAGATCGCCCCGGCCATTGAACTGGTGCCATTTGACGCCTTCGGCTGCAACATCCACCCGGATCTTGAACCAGAACCAGTACCCACCCACACAAAGGCTCAGGGCACCAAGGTGCCAGAGAATCGGCCAGAGAACCGGTGCTTTGGTGTCGCCGGTGTATTTAAAGATAAGTACAGCGGTTGAGATGACGAAAAAGATAAACCCATACATCGTCATAAGGTGTGACAGGCGACGTTTCGAGTTGCAGAACTCTGAAGAGGTTAGTACCTCGTTAGCCACTGTCTTGACAGCAAGGCCGGCTTTCTTGCCGCCGCTGACTTCAACTTTTGCGTTTTTCTTGGCTTTTTTTGAATTCTCAAAGAAATACTTTGCGCTCTGCTTGTGGCGCATATCCAGCAGCGTGCCAGCGATGACCAGCAGAATCATCAGGACGACGTATAACTTCATCATCGATGGTGGGATGGCCGCCGCAATGTCGGCGAACGGGTTGTTTATGAACATTATGGTGCTGTCTCCGGCAAAAGTAACTGCTGTACTGACGTGTCCTTAAAATCCGTTGTACCGCCAGCCAGAATCATGATGAAGTAAGACCGGACAACCACGCGAAACGGCGACACCCGCTAAAGCGACACGTCTGCACAATAAAGCATTGAATATGAACGAAATGTGATCAGTGAGAGGGCGGATTTGGCCAACCGTTTCCCCCAGTATGACGCAATATTATACGCAAGCTGCATTCCGTGATACTTCCAAGTCGGCAATATGGTCTGATCCAGCAATTGTCCATTTTGCTATCGTGAAGATGACATAGTGTAGATCGGTACAAATTAAAGTGTAGACCGATCTCTATGCGAATAAAATATGCTTATTTGAATATGCCTTTGAAAATATTGCGGACCGGTGCTGGCCTTGTGGGCTAGTTCTTCAATTCAGCTGTATTCGTTGCCCCCAGGGCACTTTGGCGTTGCCTTTAACCAGCCAGAGCACTGGCAGGTGAGGTCTGTCATTCGGAAATCTGCCTTTTGCGTCAGTGAAATAAATCAGCAGGTCCGGCCGGTGAATACCGTCTGCTACCCACTCAAACACCGGTGCAAAATCGGTCAGGCCGCCACCTTCGATCTGATCCGGTACTTTTAAGGGGTCCCAGGGTTCGAATAGCCACGGGCAATCTTTGTTAAGCTTTTCATCGCAGGCAAGTAATGTCACCCGGGCATTCATCGATCCCTTAATGGCGTTGAGTTCTGTCAGAAATTCGTTTAGCTCTTCTTGCTGGATAGAGCCACTGGTGTCCAGCGCTACCGCAACATCTATCTGCTGAGATTGCAGGCTCGGCAAAATCGCATCACCCTCCCGACGTCTGGATGGACGTATGAGGTTGTAGTCATTTCTGGCTGCACCACTCATGAATCGCGCAAGTAAGGCACGCCAGGGCAACGTGGGTTGCAGAAGCCGTTCAAGAGCCCGGCTCACAGACTCGCTTAACTTACCGGCTTGTGCTGCCTGTTGAGTGGCTCCGGCTAATCGCTGTTGCCATTGCGTATCAAGCCGATCGCGCTCGGCACTGTTCAAGGGAGGAGGGGGGGCAACACCGCCTGCCGGTGCTTCGGTTCGATTATCTTTTGAGTTGTTGTTATCTGGAATTTGACCACTGACAGATGTCTCGCTTTGGGAGTCACCACTTTTACCCGATGCCTGAGTAGTGTGGTCATCAGACTCTGTGTCGTTTTTATAATCCGGATCATACAAGTGCTGATCCATGGGTTGCTCGTCATTGTCGGCCTCTATACACGGGTATATTTCCTCCGCGGACATTCCTGCGTACTCAGCATTAAACAGTGAGCCTTCGGGACGCTCGAGGTCATCATCAATCAGAAGTTGATTTACAGCATGATCGCAGGCAACGTCCCAACGTTTTCGATCACGGTGCTCACGCCTAGCAAAATGAGATAGACCACAATGCAACGCCTCATGTGCCAATACGAACTGTACCTGGCTTAAACTGAGATCTTCAATATAGCTTTGGTTGTAGTAGATACTCTTTGCATCTGTCCCCGTTGTCTGACACCAGACTGACGCTTCTACTAATGGTAGTCGTAGTACCAGTGCACCCAGGAACGGTTTGTCCAGGATCAGCCGTGTTCGCGCGGCGGCGAGCTTATTTTTAACGTCACCGGGGTTTGAATTATCCGACTCACTCATTTCATGAACTGAATGTGTCTAAGGTGCATCATATAACATGACGTCGGCAACCTGGTTTGCCCAGGCTTGAAATTGGGGTACTGCAAACAGCGGCGCACCGATGGCACGGTGAACATCAGACACCAGCATCACGCCCATCTCGCGTTGTGGAAATTTGTTTGCATACTCGAGTATGTTTCCGAGCCTGGAGCTGCATTTGGCTGGATCCCCCGCTACTGCCTTCACGGCCTGCCCCACAAGTGATGAGGCAACTGCATATTGTAAGTCGATCGATTCAGGTACCGGCACATCAGAGCCTTCAAGAATGCCATTGATATCGGGCAGGTTCTGCAGGTTTTCAATGAAAGCACAGAGCTCGACACCAGCCGCTTTACCAACACAGGCTTGCAAGCTGCCGGCAAGTACCTCTGGCAGCGACTCGAACTTGTGTAACGCATGATGCACAAACTCCCACGACCGTGGAGTAGGAAACGCAATCGGATCGGTGGCCGGATCAAAGTCAAACAGTAGTTCAGGCCGGAACCTTAAGAACGCAATAACTCGTTCATCAATATTGCTGTTATGTGCCCAGGTAACCCAGTCATCGAGATTAATATCGAAGTTAAAGTGGGTGAATCGATTTGCCAATGGAGCAGGCATGGCATAGGTCACTCCTCGATCTCCCTGCCTGTTACCGGCAGCGATAATCACCCAGCCATCAGGCACACGATACTCACCGAGACATCGATCAAGTATCAACTGGTAGGCCGCAGCTGACACCGCTGGCAGTGCGGAGTTGATCTCATCAAGGAACAATATCCCCGCACGGCCATGTCTGTTCGCATCGGGTAACAGTCGAGGAATAGCCCATTCGACCACCGAGTTGCCGCAGTCTGCAGTTTCGCTGCGAAACGGAATACCACGCAAATCGCTAGGCTCCATTTGCGACAAGCGCAGGTCAATTACCGGCACTCCCTGATCAGCAGCCACCATTGAAACCATCTGTGATTTGCCGACACCGGGAGGACCCCAGATCATCACCGGTGTGTTGTGGCCGTCGAGGGCACTTGCCAGCTCCAGTTCAAGAACTTTCTTCAGATGACGTGGGCGCATGCTTTACTAGAATCTATTATTAAGGGACGAAATGTTACACATTGAGCAGTGAATACCTGCAGCTACTATTCTATCAGGGAGCGTTTTAAGCCCCTCAAGACCGTTGAAGCCGCCTGTAGATGTGTAGCACTGTCCGATTAACGTATCATGCAGCTTGTAACTACACCACATCACGTTTACACGAATGACGCAATCCTCGCATAGCATGCTTCACCCTAAACCGTTGACCAAAGAGCACTTTGCAGGTTTTGGCGATGTTATCGAACTGGCTGATGCGAACCCGATAGAAATCAACGACGGCAACTGTCTCAGGTACAGTGATCTTGCCGCGATTAATATCGATGACACCGGAAAGACTGGTATTAGTTTATTTGATGCAAAAGCTTATATCAGTCCTTTATTGCTCACTTACGTGGAGCGACATCCGCTTGGCTCGCAGGCATTTCTGCCAACCAACAATGATCCCTATTTAGTAATTGTTGCAGCAGATAACAATGGCGAGGCTCAAGCCCCTGAGGTTTTTGTTACGAGCGGATACCAGGGCGTGAACTATTATCGCAATACCTGGCATGGTGTGCTAACGCCTATTGAAAGCCGCAGCCTGTTCGTGGTCGTCGACTATATTGGTAAAGGTAGTAACCTGCAGGAGTTCGAATATGCAACTCCGTATTTGATTGACTTCGGGTCAATCTAACTAAACAACCTTATAATATCTTTAACCTGGCAGACTAATTTTATGAACGCTGATCGTCTTCCTGTCAGACCGGGAAATGTGCCACCGCAATCTACGTTATTGGACAAGCGGGCGATTGTGACCGAGGCTTATACCGTTATCCCCAAAGGCTCGATGACAGACATTGTCAGTAGTCGTCTGCCGTTCTGGGAAGATACGTCGCTGTGGGTACTGGCCTCTCCAGTCGCGGGCTTCTGCAGTACTTTTTCACACTACCTGGTTGAAGTTGAAGCCGGGGGTGGCAGTGAGCAACCTGAAACTGAAGCGGGTATACAGTCGGTATTGTTTGTGACGGTTGGTACGCTGCAACTTACCATCAACGATACCCGCCATGAGCTAAGGTGTGGTAGTTATGCATATATCCCATCCGGGCTGGAGTGGTCGCTATACAATACCGGCGCTGCGCAAGCCACATTTCATTGGTTTCGCAAGCCCTATCACTTCGTAAAAGGACTTGATGAGCCTGATGTTGTTGTCACTCACGAAAGCCAGGTGGAAGCGATGGTAACGCCCGGTAGTAATGGCGGATGGACAACCAAACGCTTCGTAGATCCGGCGGATCTGCGCCACGACATGCACATTACTATTGTCAGTTTTGAGCCCGGTTGTGTGCTGCCGTTTCTTGAAACGCATGTCATGGAGCACGGGTTATATGTACTGGAAGGAAAGGGAGTCTATAACCTTAATCAGGACTGGGTTGAAGTTGAAGCAGGTGATTATATGTGGTTGCGTGCTTATTGTCCGCAAGCCTGCTATTCCGGCGGGAATGGTACCTTTCGTTACCTGCTATACAAAGATGTAAACAGACATATCACTTTCCCAAAGTAATCTACAGCGTGTTTTTGCTTTTTACTGAGTATAACTAATGACTGCCTATTTTCTTGAATGGCTCAATCTGCTGGGTCGCTGGGTGCACATGATCACCGGTACAGCGTGGATTGGTGCATCCTTTTACTTTATCTGGCTGGATAACTCCCTTGAAATACCCAAGTCCCAGGCAGACTCCGATAAAGGTGTGGGTGGTGAGATATGGTCTGTGCACGGTGGCGGCATGTACCACGCACAGAAGTATCGGCTTGCTCCCGCAACTATGCCGGAACACTTGCACTGGTTTAAGTGGGAAGCCTACACCACCTGGCTCACCGGCATGTTTATGATGGCATTGATGTACTGGTACGGTGCCGAAATCTATCTTATTGATCCCGGTGTTGCAGTACTTTCAAAACCAGTTGCAATCGCGATCGGGCTGGCGGTGATTTTTCTTGGTTGGTTTTCTTACAACTGGCTGTGTGAAAGTGAGATCGGTAAAAAACAGAACGTGTTGTCTGCAATCCTGTTTGTTGTTTTAAGTTTACTCGCGTACGGCTTGTGTCAGGTGTTCAGCGGCCGTGGTGCCTATATGCACTTTGGTGCGATGCTCGGTACTATCATGGTGGGTAATGTCTTCTTTGTTATTATCCCCGGTCAGAAGGATCTGGTAAAAGCTAAAGAGGAAGGGCGTGACCCAAACCCGATTCACGGCATTCGTGGCAAACAACGCTCAGTACACAATACGTTCTTCACACTGCCGGTGTTGTTCGTGATGATCAGTAATCACTACGCAATGACATATGGTCACAAGTACAACTGGTTGATCCTGATTGCAATCACGTTGATCGGTGCATTGGTAAGGGTGTATTTTGTCGCGAGGCACAAAGGCAAGGCCTCAATCGTGCCGGTATTGCTGGCTCTTGCGGTACTTGCTGCAGTAGTTACACTGGTCGCACCAAAGCCGTCTTTGAGTACCGCGGCCTCAGAATCAATTGGTGCTGTTGATCTGGACACGGCAGCTAACATCGTTCACAACCGATGCAGCAGCTGCCATGCAGCTGCGCCTACTCAGGCTGGATTCCTGTCAGCGCCAAAGGGTATTGTGTTTGACACGCCGCAGGATGTGCTCAGACAGGCGCGCGATATTCATCAGCAAACGGTTGTCACCCGCGCCATGCCGATCGGAAACCTGACCGGCATCACAGAAGAGGAGAGGGCGGTTATTGATGCCTGGTTTCAACAACAGCAGAACTAACATCATCTAGTAGACATGTCATGCAAAAGTAGATTGTTGTTCAGAAATTGATACAGTCTGTACGGAATGTGTACACCCACACAGAAAATTCTGGCAGAAGAGGAGATAATGTGTCGCATCAACGCACACGTAGAGATAGTCCGATGGTTGCGGTAACCGCATGTATGGCAATATCACTGATCACTATGACCGTCATAGGTCGCAGGGACAGGTAACAGGATCTCAGGAAATCGGACTTCTGAAACGGCGCTTTAACAGCGCCGTTTTTTATTGCGCCTGAACATTGTCTGATCCAGGACGCCTTCTTAGAAACTAACCGAAACTACCGGGTTCTGGTACTTAGGTGACCAGGTCGCCGATACAGCCGAGCAATGCTCATAACGAGCAGGATCATAAATATCGGATCTACCGGTTGTTTTCGATTATAAAGCTGCTTTGGTGCAATGCTGCAACCACGGCCTCGCAGACCGGTTTTAAAAGACGCACCAGCAGGCTCGAGCACGTCGGCGGTGCCGTTACCGTTTTCATCCGGCAGAGCCTGTCCGATGGTGAGATTGTTGGACACGACTTGTGCGTAACCATCGCCATTTATATCAGGATCTGCCGAATCAATGATGCCATCAGAGTCAGTATCCAGCCCGCCCGCAATGCTTGCATCAAAGCGATCATCTATACCGTTGTTATTAGTGTCAGCTCCAGCTGTTTTACCTGCGTCGACACTATCCGGGATGCCGTTAAGATCTGCGTCTTGCATGGAGTCCAGCACACCGTCGTTATCAATATCTAACGAGCCTGACTCAACCAGATCAAATATACCGTCATTGTCGGTGTCCAGATCCAATCGATTCGGTATGCCATCACCATCGTTGTCACGACCAAATGGTCCGTTGATTTGATGTACATCATCTGCACCGTCATTGTTATTGTCGGTGAAGGTATCAATTCGACCGTCAATGTTAGTGTCGACACCGCCACTCTCACCGAGATCTGTCAGACCATCATTGTCTGAATCGAGATCCAACATGTCTGGTACACCATCGTAGTCCGTGTCTGCAAGCTCAAAAGGAAGTACTTGCAGTTCATCGGACAGACCATTGTTATCCCGATCAATGAAGTCATCTACTCTGTAGTCATTATTCAAATCTTCACCCATAACTTCGACAATATCCGGAATCCCGTCGTTGTCGCTGTCGAGGTCCTGATAGTTCGGTCGTCCGTCCCCGTCGGAGTCGAGCAATCCCTCTGTGCTGTCCGGAAGACCATCGTTGTCATCGTCCAGGTCCAGTGCATCGGGCACTCCATCACCATCGTAATCGGCCAGTAGAGGCAATTGAATTATAAGTTGGCCAGTGCCTGTAGATGTGTTGCCCACTAGATCTGTTACCAAGACATCAATGCGATAAGCGCCCTCTGTGAGAGGTAGTGACGGATTCAGTGTCCAGGTGCCGTTGCTGTTGACAACGAGGTTGCCGTCACCAGCGGTATAACTGACACCATCAACGGTAACTGTGAGTGCTTCACCCGGACCAACGTCAGCTGTTCCTGTGATTGAGGGAGCTGTGTCTGTTGTCGTTAATGACTGAACTGTTGGAGTTAGTGGTGCTATGGTATCAATGAGTAACTCATCGATTCCGGAATCACTGATCATGTTGCCTGCCGGATCGGTGACTGTGGCGGTAACTTCATAGATACCGTCTGGAAGTGCTGCCGGTAACGCTAGCGACCATGTACCATCATCATTTTCAGCAAGATTACCGTCGCCTGCAGTGTAGGTAACACCGCTAATGGTAACCGTAAGCGTATCTCCTGGAGAAACGATGGCGGTGCCTTCTAATACAGGTGTGTTGTTATGGGTACTTTGTGCCACAACGGTGGGTGCAGCAGGAGCAGTGGTATCGATAATCAGCGGCGCTGCTGTACTGCTTGAGATATTGCCGGCATCATCAGTGACGGTTGCAACCACATCATACGCACCTTCCAATAGCGGACCCGGGATCGAGAGTGTCCAGGTGCCATCACCGTTGCCAAGCAGATTTCCATCACCCACCGTGTAAGTAACACCATTAACAGTTACCGTTAGGGTTTCACCCGGCCCGACTGAAGCAGTACCTGAGACCATCGGCGTGGTATCGCTGGTGATCTGCGATTCAGCTGTCGGTAGCGCTGGTATCTCGGTATCAACAAGCAAGTCAGAAGTAGTGATGTCGGTGGCCTTATTACCCGCCGGATCAGTTATGGTTGCAGTGACTTCATAAGCGCCGTCTATCAGAGCATTGGCTTCAGGAATAGATAAATTCCAGGTCCCATCACCATTTACAACAACACCTCCATCACCGACGGTGTAAGTCACACCGTTAACTGTCACACTGAGTATCTCCCCGGGTACAATTGAAGCCGTACCGGAAATCACCGGTCTGATGTTATTGGTGGTCTGTGAGGTCACCGTTGGAATAAGTGGTGCGGTAACGTCAATACCAAGTTCACTGGAACTCGTGTCTGAGCTGACGTTTCCAGCTGCATCTGTTACCAGGACACCAACGTCATAAGTGCCTTCGGCAAGGGCTATCGGTACAGACAGTTCCCATGTGCCGTCACCATTGTCCACCAGGTTCCCGTCACCGGCAACATAAGCAACACCATCTACAGTCACTGACAGGATTTCACCTGGTCCGACAACAGCCGTGCCTGCGATCACCGGTGTGCTGTCATTGGTCTGCAGTGGTGATACGGTTGGTGTGACCGGTGCGGTTGCATCAATCAGCAATTCGCTGGAGCCCGGATCAGTGCTGATGTTACCGGCAATATCTGTGATGCTTGCGGTCACATCATACAAACCTTCCGCCAATGGCGTCGGTTGTGAGAGAGACCAGGTACCATTGCCGTTATCCACCAGATTGCCGTCACCGGCGATGTAGGTGGTGCCGTTTAGCGTGACAGTAAGTATCTCCCCCGGCTCGACTAACGCAGTACCTTCAATAGCCGGAGTCGTATCATTGGTTGTCTGGCTGGTGACTCCCGGTGTAACCGGTGAGGTCAAATCCACAAGTAGATCATTTATGCCGGGATCCAGCGCTTTATTACCCGCGGCATCAGTCACCATTGCAACTACCTGATACAGGTTCTCAGTAAGAACGTTTGCAACTGGAATGGTTAGAGTCCAGGTGCCATCGCTGTTGTCTAGCAGGCTGCCATCACCAGCAGTATAGGTCACTCCGTCTACGTCTACGGCGAACACATCACCAGACTCTACAGTTACAGTGCCTTCAATTACAGGTGTGGTGTCGGTGGTGACGAGGTTGGTGACCCCTGGTGCAACCGGTGCAGTTAAATCTATAACAAGTTCACCGGCCGAGACATCCGTGGCAGCGTTTCCAGCGGTGTCAGTCACGGTGGCGGTGACATCATAAGCGCCCACAGTCAGTGGCGCTGGCAGAGAAAGATCCCATGTGCCATCGCCGTTATTGATCAGATTTCCGTCACCCTCGGTGTAGGTAACATCATCTACAGTAACGGTAAGAGTTTCACCTGATGCGACGATTGCGGTGCCTGAAATTACCGGTGCAGTATTGTTAGTGCGTTGCGATGCGACCACCGGTGTCGCTGGCAGACTGGTATCTACAAGTAGCTCATCTGTACTCGAATCACTGAGTGAATTTCCTGCAGCATCCATATTGATGGCAGTCACTTCATAGGTAGCATCCGCAAGCGCATTGTCAGTTGGAATAGATAATTCCCATGTACTATTGGCATTAACTACAAGATTGCCGTCGCCGTTGGTATAGGTAACTCCGTTAACAGTAACACTTAGGGTGTCGCCGGCTACCGTTGAAGTTGTGCCTGAAATAACTGGCGTACTCGTGCTGGTCGTCAGGCTGGTAACTGTGGGGGCAACCGGTGCAGTTACATCGACCACCAGCTCATTGCTGCTAACGTCAAGGCTGGTGTTACCAGCGGCATCGGTGATTGTCGCGACGACTTCATAGATCCCTTCCCCCAGTGTCGCAGGAATAGACAGGCTCCATGTTCCGTCACCATTGTCGATCAGATTACCATCGCCTGCGGTATAACCAACCCCGTTTACTGCCACCGACAGTATTTCACCCGGGTTAGTCGCAGCGGTGCCAAATATCTCAGGGGTTGTATCATTAGTGATCAGCGATGTAACTGTGGGTATTGCTGGCGGAGTCGTATCGATAACAAGTTCACCAGCGGTTGCATCGCTACTTGCGTTACCAGCAGCATCGGTTACTGAGGCAGTAACGTCATATGCCGCGTCAGACAATGGGGCAGGGATCGTGAGAGTCCAGGTGCCATCACCGTTTGCCACCAGATTGCCATCTCCCGCAGTGTAAGTTACTCCATCTGTAGCCACACTGAGCGTTTCACCAGGAGTAACTATGGCGGTACCGTTAATCACCGGCGTTGTGTCACTGGTGTTTTGTGATACAACGGTCGGTGCTGCAGGCAGGACGGTGTCAACAACCAGTTCAGTGGTTGTAACATCATTAGTAGTGTTGCCTGCGGCGTCTGTAACGGTAGCAGTCACAGGGTAGGTGTTATCCGTTAGCGCAACAGGAACCGTCAGGTTCCATGTACCATCACCGTTGTCAATCAGGTTCCCGTCACCTGCAGTGTGGGTGATGCCATCTACCGTGACAGTGAGCGATTCACCTGGTGCAACGGTTGCGGTGCCTGAGACGACTGGCATGGTGTTACTGGTGTTCTGTGCTGTCACGGTTGGCACGACAGGCGGTGCCGTATCAACGACTAACTCAGAAGCGGTATTGTCTGTGGTGTTATTTCCGGCAAGGTCTGTAATGGTCGCAGTCACTTCATAGGTACCGTCAGCCAAGAGGTTTGCAGCAGGAATCGTCAAATCCCATGTGCCATCACCATTGACTACCAGATTTCCATCGCCTGCTGTGTAAGTCACCCCATTGACAGCAACACTGAGTGTTTCTCCCGCTACTGTGGAGGTTGTACCCGAGATAGAAGGCGTCGTGTCATTAGTGGTTAACGGATTAACGCCAGGTATAACAGGTGCGGTGATATCAACCACCAGTTCATCAGTGCTGGAGTCGATGCTGGTGTTGCCGGCCGCATCCGTTACCGTGGCGATAACTTCATAGTTACCTTCTGCCAATGCAATCGGAATGGATAAATCCCATGTACCATCGCCGTTATCAACAAGATTGCCGTCACCTGCAGTGTAAGTTACTCCATCAACAGTGACTGTCAGTGTTTCCCCGGGACCTGCATTCGCAGTCCCCGATACCACCGGCGTCGTGTCGCTGGTCTGTAGTGGCGATACCGTTGGTGTGACAGGCGCAGTGGTATCAATCAACAGTTCACTGGAACTCGGATCGGTACTGATATTTCCAGCGATATCGGTAATAGTTGCCGTAACATCGTACAAAGCTTCAGCAAGTGGTGTTGGTATGGTGAGTGTCCAGGAGCCATCGGCGTTGTCAACCAGATTGCCGTCACCGGCGGTGTAGGGGGTACCGTTAACAGTGACTGTCAGTATCTCACCTGCGGCAAC
>CALLBO010000101.1 GCA_937998875.1 uncultured Granulosicoccaceae bacterium | reverse complement strand
CGACAGCGCATCCACCAATGCATTGAGCGTCATTGGTGGATGCGCCTCCGGCTTATCCACCCTACGTGGAAGTTAATCGCCATCGTGCAACGTTAAATCAGTTCATCGTACTGTTTTTTTTGTTGGTTATAATAATATTTGGATAGCAGATATTTGGTGCGGGCTCAAGAAGCTTTTCGTAGGGTGCTAACAGTATACGGTCAGCCGTCTTTTACTTCTTAACCGACTCGACTGTCTCGTTAAAGCGTGAATTGAGCTTATCCTGCACAGAAGCATCCGCAGGTCCGCTCGTCAGCCATTTGATTTGCAGCCGCTCTATTTGCTCGGCGCGTGTACCAGCGGTGCTGTTGGACTGCAGTCCCTGTTGCAACTGCTCGAGTTGATACTGCATTCGCATTGCTTTGTCTTCCTGCGGGGTTTCTTTGTCGCACATGATTTCAAGCTCTATGCAGATGAGCCTGCGAACGGCTTCATTACTCTTGTAGTCTGGAGTATCACCAGACTTGAGTAACTTTAGTATAGAGTCTCTGCGCTTTTCCAGGGCTTTGGCGGCTTTAGGATTCTCACCTTTATCGGCAGGCTGCCACTCATCGAGTATAGTATCTGATTGTGTTTCTACATCACTCCATGATTGACCAGCCAGTGCTTCGAGTTGTGTACATAGCTCTGCGTTTTGTTGCATCGACTGCAATGCACGCTTGCGGCTGTTGTCAGCTGCCTGTTGTTTGAAGCGATCTACAGCGTCTATTGCTTTTCGGTAGTCCCGCGCCAGTTTCTTTTCGTCGCGTTCCGGGAACTCTGCCAGAGAAGCGTATTCTTCCTGCAGTTCATTAATGGCTTTTTCGGTGAGTGGTTCTTTAGCGGTATTTATTGACGAGAGCGTTTTGATAATTTCGCGCGCGCGCCTTACATGCTCAAAGCTTGCCGCATGTTCTTCGCGCCGTTTACCGCGATGGGTTTCGAAAATCTGATTGGTTGCCTTGCTGAATTCGTTCCATAAGGCGCGATCTTCCTTTTGACGGCAGGCACCGCTTAAGCGCCATGCTGATTGCAGACTCTTAACCTGATTGATGCAGTGTTGATTAATTTCGCCTTCGCCAAGTTTGGTCACTCGTTCTATAAGTTCTTTCTTTTCGGCGGCGTTAGCTTCGTATACGGGATCAAGCTTTTCATCGATTAGCTTTAGGATATTTGTAAAGCGATCTTCCAGTGTTCTTCCGCGTTTTTTGTCGAAAACCTGGTTGGCTTTCCAGTCGCGTTTTGCAGTTCTAAGTGTTTTTTCAACTGCCCGCCAATCAGGATTGCTCCAGTCTGTGGTTTTCTCGTACTTCTCCAGCAGTTCGCAAATTTCCTTTCTGACTGCAAGTTTGTTTTTCTTTTCCTCACGACGAGCGGTAAAAAACTTTTTGCAAGGTTCGTAGGCGATATCAGAAGCTTCTTTGAAGCGCGCCCAGTGTTTTTCCTGCGCAGGGCTCGCCCCCATGGCTTTCCACTGTGTCTGAAGTTCTTTTATACGGTTAGCACAATCATTCGGGGACATCTTAAGTGCAGGCAGTTTCTCCATTTGTTCGCATAATTCGATCAACTTGGGCTCTGATGCGAATTCTTTCCAGTCGCCCAGCTCTTTTAGTTTGGCCTCAAGGCGCGTGAGTTTTTCTGTGTAGCCGGCTTTGTCTTTTGACTCAAGCCTTGCAATCTTCTTTGCCGCACGTTCGTGGATTGATCTTGCAGGACCCCAGCGCTTGGCAGAAATCGCACTGTTTAAACTTCCTAGCTGTTTGTGGATTTGCTGCTTGAGCTCTGTATCTGCGGCAGACTTTTGGTTTATTTTTGCTTTGGTTTTTTCAATAAGCTGTGGTAACTCTGACAAGTATGCCGCAGTGCCGGATGTGGAGTTCAAAGCCTCAAGGGATTTAACCACCTTGGCCGGATTCCCGCGAGCGCTGGTTTCAGTATCGAGTTGTGCTTTCGCGTGTACTACAACTTCTGCAGTTTTTATATTTGCGCTGAGTGCGGCATGAAGTGATTTGTAGCGCTGACTTTGATTGTTCTCCTGATCTTCCTGTTGCGGTTCCTGCCATTGTGCCTGTTGACGTTTTAAGCTGGCTTTGCAGGATGTGAGTGTTGAAGATAGTTCGGCCTCAGTGGCCTTATTCAGCTCATCATCCAGTTCGGCCAGTCTATCAATGACAGATTGTCTGCGTTCTTCGGCTGACTGCCTGCTGCGCCACTCCTGTGCTTTTTGATCTGCGATTTTATAAAGTGAATCGAAACGGGCTTTTTTATCTATCGATGGTTCAAAATCGAGTTGTTGCCACAGGTCTGAGAAATGGTCCAGGCGATTGGCACTGGTAGGTTGCCAGACGCCATTGGCGATTTTATCTAACTCGGTGAGTATTTTCTCTACCTGGTTGTGACGCGATTCTTCTGCCTGTTGTGCATTGCGTTGTTCATCAAGTCGAGACTTGAGTTCTCTTGCAACTACCTTGTCTCTGGTCTTCATGCTGCGCCAGCATTTATCGACCATTTCAATAGACGCTATTCGGGCTGCGGCTTTCTGGCGTATATCATGAAACTTTGCCCGTTCGGTGATTGTCAGCAGGTCCGCATCAGTCTGTGCTTTTTCGAGGCTTAACAACCGTAGTGGCTGTTCACTGGATGCTGCACTTATTGCGAAAAACAGTGCCCTGTGTTCGGCAGATTGGTAGAGCGACTCAAGCGTACTTCTATTGGATTCGGAGTCTGTTAACAGTTGAGTGTAACGTCGCGAAGCGGCTTCACGTACCATTTCGCTCTGGTCGGTTTTGGCAAGCTGCAAAACAGTTTCGGCTTCTTCATGCACTGCTACCGCTTTCGCGCGCTGCTTTTCAGATGGGTCGTTTATTGAAGCACTGGCTTGTGTTTTTGCCGGCGCATCAGAAGATGTACCGGCATTCTTATCACCGACCATCTCGCGGATGTTCTTAAGCATTGCTTACTCCGTCCTCCGCAGCGGCAAAGATTCACCGCTGTGCGCCTGTACCAGGCTTTCTGTGTTTATGCTCAGGCGTTTTGTGTGCTGAGTTCGTTAAGCGCTTCAATAAGTGCTGTGCCCATGTCTGATGTGGAAACAGGCTTCACTCCCTGTGCTGCAATATCAGTGGTGCGGATGTTCTTTGCGAGTACATGATCAACAGCACTTTCCAGCAGGTCTGCATCAGACTGCCGGTTAAATGAGTAGCGCAGACACATCGCGAACGAAAGTACCGTCGCGAGTGGATTGGCAAGACCCTGGCCTGCAATGTCCGGTGCCGAACCGTGTACCGGTTCATAAAGGGCTGCGCGTTTGCCATCTATTTCGCTGCCTAGTGATGCGGACGGCAACATACCGAGTGAACCGGTAAGCATGGCTGCACAGTCAGACAGGATATCGCCGAACAAATTATCTGTTGCGATTACATCGAACTGTTTTGGTTGACGCACCAATTGCATGGCACAGTTGTCTGCATACATGTGTTCGAGTTCGATGTCCGGGTAGTCTTTGCCGACGCGGGTAGCGACTTCGCGCCAGAAAACACCAGACTCCATGACATTGGCTTTCTCAACTGAATGTACTTTCTTATTGCGCTTCGCGGCAAGCTCAAAGCCCACCCGCAACAGTCGTTCTATTTCTTCTTCAAAGTAGACTTGTGTGTCCAGGCCGCGACGTCGACCGTCCGGCAGCGTTTCTATACCGCGTGGTTCACCAAAATACACACCGGCAGTGAGTTCGCGAAGAATCATAATATCAAGACCGGATACCAGATCCTCTTTTAGCGAAGAAGCACTCGCAAGTGCTGCACGGCAGGTGGCCGGTCGCAGGTTGGCGAAGAGATCGAGTTCTTTTCGTAGCGTGAGCAGACCGGCTTCAGGACGCAAGTGTCGTTCAACATTGTCCCACTGTGGACCGCCTACCGAACCCATGACTATCGCGTCTACTTTTTTGGCCACCTCAAGTGTTGTGTCTGCTAATGGCGTACCGTAGCGTTCGTACGCAGCGCCACCGAGATCATCAGTGGTGATGTCAAAAGCCAGATCAGTATTGCTGCTGAACCACTCGATCACCCGCGAGAGTTCAGCGATTGCTTCAGGGCCGATACCGTCACCGGGTAACAGCAAAATAGAAACGTTCTTCATTAAGGATCCTGTGATTAGCTGGCGGGCGAGAGCCAGCTGTGTTTCTGCGACGCGGTCTTTTCAAAGCCCGTGATGCATGCATCCTTTTCAAGGGTCAGGGCAATTTCATCAAGGCCGTTCAACAGACAATGCTTTCTAAATTCATCGAGCTCGAACTTGTGTTCCGAGCCGTCGGGTGCGGTTACGGTTTGCGATTCAAGGTCGACTGAGAATTTAGCGTTTGACCCGTACTCTGCCTGTTGCATCAGGTTGTCAATCACGTCCTGCGGCAATTTGATTAGCAGCATGCCGTTTTTAAATGCATTGTTGTAAAAAATGTCAGAGAAGCTGCTGGAAATAACACAGCGGATACCGAAGTCTTCCAGTGCCCATGCAGCATGTTCGCGTGATGATCCACAACCGAAGTTGTCACCGGCAATAAGAAAGTCCGCGTTTTTATATGCTTCTTTGTTTAACACGAAATCGGGATTGTCTGTGCCGTCATCGTTATAGCGCATGGAATGGAAAAGGCCTTTTCCCAGTCCATCCCGGCTAATAGTTTTTAGATATTGCTTTGGAATGATCATGTCCGTATCAACGTTGATCATGGGCAGTGGTGCTGCTACACCTGTCAGTTCTTTTAAGGCTCTCATGAGTTCACTATGGTCCTTACATCGGTAAGCTTACCGGTCACAGCAGCCGCGGCCGCCATTGCCGGTGACATCAGGTGGGTACGGCCACCGTGGCCCTGTCGGCCTTCAAAGTTTCTGTTTGACGTTGATGCACAGCGCTCCTGAGGCTTTAGACGATCAGGGTTCATACCCAGGCACATGGAACAGCCCGGTTCGCGCCAGTCGAAGCCGGCAGACTTGAGGATGTCTGCGATACCTTCTTCTTCAGCTTGTTTTTTTACCAGACCTGAGCCTGGGACTACCATTGCGCTGACGTTTTCTGCAATCTTTTTGCCTTCGACTACTTTGGCTACCGCGCGCAGATCTTCGATTCTGCCGTTTGTACAAGAGCCAATAAAAACTTTGTCTATTTCAATGTCAGACAGTGATGTGCCGGCCGTCAGACCCATATAGTCCAGAGATCTTTGTGCTGCTGTTTGTTTGTGTTCATCTTTAAAAGACTTTGGATCGGGCACTGTATCGGTGATTGGTAGAGCATCTTCCGGTGAAGTACCCCATGTAACGATCGGTGCTATCGAGCTTGCGTCTATTTCTACAGTCAGATCGAAGTGTGCACCTTCATCGGTTTTGAGTGTTTTCCAGTATTCAACAGCTTCGTCCCAATCTTTACCCCTGGGCGCTTTCGGGCGGCCTTTAAGATAAGCAAAAGTTTTTTCATCTGGTGCGACCAATCCGGCTCGTGCACCACCTTCAATAGCCATATTGCAAAGCGTCATTCGACCTTCGATGCTGAGGTCTGAGATTGCCTCGCCACGGTACTCAATAACGTGCCCTGTGCCGCCAGCTGTGCCTGTCTTTGCAATGATTGCGAGTGTCAGGTCCTTAGCAGTAACACCATCAGGCAACTTGCCCTTAACAAGTACCTGCATATTTTTTGATTTATTCTGCAACAGCGTTTGTGAAGCCAGAACATGTTCGACTTCCGATGTGCCGATGCCATGCGCCAGTGCGCCAAACGCGCCATGAGTTGCCGTATGCGAATCTCCACAGACAACAGTCGTACCGGGTAGGGTAAAGCCTTGTTCCGGACCGATGATATGCACGATGCCCTGACGTACATCCTGCTCGTCATAGTACTCAACACCAAACTCGTCGGTGTTGGTTCGCAGTGTGTCTACTTGAAGTTTACTTTCAGGATCGTTGATGCCTTTGGATCGATCGGAAGTTGGAATGTTGTGATCCACCACCGCGAGCGTTAGTTCAGGGCGTCGCACCTGACGGTTGTTATGCCGCAAACCCGAGAAAGCTTGCGCGCTGGTGACTTCATGCACCAGATGTCGGTCGATGTAGATGAGACAAGTGCCATCCGGTTCTGTGCTTACAACGTGCGCGTCCCAGATCTTGTCGTAAAGTGTTTGGGCTGCCAATGGAGACCTCTGCTATCAGTGAATTTTCACAAGGAGGCTGCACGGGAACGTTGTTCGTTCGTGGGAAGTTTCGAACCGTAATGTAGTGCCCCTTTAAGGCGAACAGGTGAGGCGAGTAGTCGCTCACCAGGCCCGGGTTAACCACATAGCCAGCCGAAAGACCACACGCAGTAGTTGCCCACTCCGAACAGCCTCTTGAGAGGCCAATGGTAGAGTGCTGAGGGTGGCGCTGCAACGCCCGTCTTCAAGACGGGCGTCTTGAAGCATCCTATCGGGATGCCTCTGGTAGGACAGTCTTGTCCTGCAGAGAATTGCTGCCGGCGAATGTTATTGCCGTGGCAGCAGTTGCCAGTACCAGAACAACACCGGCTGCTGCGACGATATTAAGCGCTCTGGTGTTGGATTTTCGCTCCTGGAGCGGTGATGACGCTTTCATAGTGCACGCCTCCCTTTACAATTATGACCGTCGATCCGAGCAATGCTCAGGAGTCATGGCCGATCGATCAATGGTGGACTAACAGTGCAATAAAAACTGTGCATAGTGTTACAAATAATGAACAGTCAATGTTCTTCGAATTGATTCTGCCGGTTTTTGTGTGCTCGGAGTATTCGAGCCATTCATAGATTGAGCGATGATTCAGCGCAGCGTCAAGAATGTGATGCGTTTTGGTGACAAACGGTTGGCGATGTATTATTCTCTTTCGGCTGGTAGCAGAATTTCCGGTATTTGCCAGCAATTACAGGAGCTTACTACATGTCACTTCTTATATGTGCTGCAATCGCTTTTCTGTGTTTGACAGCGATTTCGCGAAGAACTGACCCATAACTGTAACACTTGGATGGAGTACCGCATTTTGCCTTCCGGCACTACCCTGAACATGTAACCTGCTGTTTATTCCCACCTTTTATAGAGTTTCAGTACAAATCATTGTTGTCCACGGCCGCCTATCCACGGCACCTTGACTAGCACCATGTTTGCTCTTCACCCTGAGTGTCCGTTGGTACGGGTTTGGCATCCCCAAAGACCCTCCGAGCCCAGGCGAGTCTGCCATTGAAGAGTTCATTTCGCGCCACAATCTCATGCACTATCGCTGCAGCTCTTACCGCAATTTATTTTCTTCGCCCGGACGTTGCTGCGACCGAGAACACGCCTGTCAAACCTGCGAGCAACAACGCCTGCATACAGGTGCAGCCGGCTGTTGATTCTGGTACCGGCAGAGCCGTGCATCAGCAGGTTTTGGTGCGTGGCGGTGAATTTACAATGGGGCACGACAATACCTATCCCGAAGAACGACCGGCCAGGCGGGAGCATGTGAGCGATTTTTATATCGACACCCATGAAGTAACCAACTCGCAGTTTCGGGCGTTTGTTGAAGCAACGAATTACATCACGACCGCTGAACTCCAGCCGGACCCTTCTTTGTTCCCGGATATTCCGGCCGACGTGCTGGTGCCTGGCTCAGCTTCATTCATCAAGCTCGACAAACGTCCGAAAGGGCAGTGGCGTGATTGGTGGAAGTTTGTGCCAGGTGCGAACTGGCGACAGCCGAACGGACCGGGTAGTGACATAGACGGTATGGGCAACTACCCGGTGGTGCACGTCAGCTACCGTGATGCCCAGGCCTATGCTGACTGGGCTGATCGTAAGTTACCTACCGAGGCTCAGTGGGAGTACGCGGCACAGGCTTCTATGCAACTTAAGTCCACCAATGGGCTCACAGCCAATACCTGGCAGGGATTTTTTCCACATCAGGACAAGGCGCTTGATGGTTTCGATGGCATTGCACCGGTAGGCTGCTTTCAGGCTGACAAGTCGGGTTTGTTCGATATGAGAGGCAACGTCTGGGAGCTGGTGGCAGATGTTTTTAATCCGCAACCGGTGGCCGGCCACGTTGTCAGTGATGCGGTGCCGGTACGGGTTATCAAAGGTGGCTCGTATCTTTGCGCAGATAACCATTGCCAACGTGATCGTCCGCAAGCGCGACAGGGGCAGGAGGAAGACTTCAGTACAGACCATGTCGGGTTTCGTACGGTGAGCCCGGTGGCAACTGATGCTGCGGCTCAATAGTGAACTGCTTTGGCAGTCAGTTAGACAAGTTACTTCGCATATAAGCAGTTACTGGGCAAATCGTTACAGGCAGATGCTTGCTAGCTCTGATTTGCCAACGGTGCAGTCAGCCATCACCGCATTACAATAATGTTCGCCTTTGTGAGTGAATCCGATGCACGGTTAAGATGGGCAGCTACACAGTTAACCGCAGATCGGCATTGAACACACTACACCTCGCTTTGACACTCTCCTTGTCTGTTGCACTGTTGAGCGGTTGTCATACTCTGTTTAATCCCGAACCTGGTATTGGTAAGCCGGTTGAGTGGTCGTCCCTGCCAAACTGGCAAGGTGACAGGCTTGCTGAGGCATGGCCGGCTCTGGAGCAGCAGTGTCCGCGTATGAATCGCAAGGATGCAGTCTGGGTGCCTATTTGTGCAGCGGTTGGTGAACTGCAGAATCCGTCAGATCAGAAAGTACGTGAATTTCTAAAAGCGCATTTCAAACCGCACCGAATACACGCCCAACGCGGCAAGACAACAGGTTTAATCACCGGTTATTACGAGCCTCTGTTAAACGGTAGCCTTACGCGGTCTGATAAGTATGCTTACCCGATTTATTCACCACCAGAGGGTATGCTCACCATTGAGCTGGCTGAACTTTATCCTTCTCTGGAGGGTATGCGTTTGCGTGGCCGCCTGGAGGGTAACAAAATCGTGCCTTACCATCCGCGCTCGGTAATTGACGGTGAATCGCAGCCATTGGCGGGTAATGAGTTAATGTGGATTGACGATCCGTATGGATCATTCTTTTTGCAGATACAGGGATCCGGTCGGGTTCAACTTGAAGATGGAAGCGTAAAAGGATTGAACTATGCAGATCAAAACGGGCATCCGTACCGCGCTATTGGCAAATCACTGGTAGAGCAAAACCAGATACCGCTGGAAGAAGTCAGCCTGTTTAGTATTCGAGCCTGGTTGAAGGAAAACCCGACCAGGGCTTCTGAAATACTTAATACTAACCCGAGCTACGTGTTTTTTACACTGCGTGAAGACGTGAATGAGAATGCCCGCGGCTCACTGAATGTACCGCTGACGCAATCACGCAGCCTCGCTGTTGATAAGTCTGTTATTCCGTTAGGTACACCCGTTTGGATCGACACCACCCTGCCGGACGGTACGGCTTATCAGCGCCTGATGGTGGCGCAGGATACAGGTGGTGCAATCAGTGGTGAAGTGCGGGCGGATGTATTTTTTGGTACCGGTGATGTGGCTGAACAATTAGCCGGGGAGATGAAACAGTCCGGTAGTCTGTACGCATTGCTACCGGTTCCGGTTGACGCAAATAAGAAGTCGCCGTAAAGGTTACTTAAGCTTAAAATAATAAGGCTTTCGTAAACGCATGGCTATTGAAAAACAATGGATTAACCTCCATATAACAGAGTTATAAACAGTGTTGCCGACCCCTGGCAAAGAGTTTTAACAGGGCAGGCTGAATAAAAACAGGAGGCGTGTATGTTTGAATCTATGGGGCTTGCCATAATAGTTGGTGCGGCGGTGCTGCTGTTGCTGTTCCTGAAGTCTTTTATCAGAATCGTACCGCAGAATGAGGCTTTTGTTGTAGAGCGGCTTGGCAAATACAGTCGTACTCTACTGGCAGGATTTCACATTACTATCCCTGTTATAGAGCGGGTAGCCTATCGTCACTCGTTAAAAGAATATGCAGTAGATGTGGCTTCCCAACAGGCCATAACCCGGGACAATGTGGCGTTGGGGATTGATGGCGTTTTGTATTTGAAAATTATGGACCCTAAAGCCGCATCATACGGGGTAGAGAACCTGCAGTTTGCAATCACGCAACTGGCGCAGACAAGTATGCGTGCGGAAATCGGAAAGTTATCGCTTGATGATACCTTTGAATCGCGTGAGAACATCAATGCCCACGTAACCCGCGCGATTGATGAAGCTTCAGAAGTGTGGGGTACCAAGGTTCTGCGCTACGAGGTAAAAGATATAACCCCACCTGCAACTATCCTGGAAGAGATGGAAAAGCAGATGGGAGCAGAGCGTGAAAGACGCGTTCAGGTAACCACCTCAGAAGGTTACCGACAGTCACAAATCAACCGTGCACAGGGTGACCGTGAGGCGCAGATTCTTCGAGCGCAAGGTACCGCCGAGGCGTTAACTATCGAAGCTACCGCCAGAGGTGAAGCTATTCGAACAATATCTGCTGCAATTAACACGGAAGGTGGTTCTGCTGCCGTAGCACAGCAACTTGCTGAACAATATGTGGCTGCGTTTGAAAAGCTTGCACGCGAAGGCACTATTGCCTTGATACCGGGTGATGGCAATGACGTCGCGGGAATGGTTGCCAAAGCCTATACGGCGTTTGACGCTTTGAAAGACAAGGTTGATCGCACCGGGGCAAGCCCCGGGACCACACCAGGGGTGAGCTGATGAATCCCTTCTGGCTTTTCCTTGTAGTTGGTGTGGGACTACTCGCTGTTGAAATGCTTGTTTTCCAGTTTACAACGTTCTGGTTGTTCTTTATTGGCATCGGCGCGCTCGTTGCCGCTGCGTTTGCATGGCTCACAGTAGATGCAAGCTACCTGATGACAACGCTGGTTTTTGTCATCGCGTCTGCAGCGGTAACAGCCCTGTTGTATGCACCACTGAGAAGATGGCAGAAACAACCGTCTGCAATTTCCGGCAATAATGCTGTCGGCCAGACAGTTACAGTGAAAAACAGTATCTCTAAAGACTCAGCGGGTTTGGTGAGTTGGTCAGGCAGTGACTGGCAGGCAGAACTGGCAGCTGATCAACAAGGGGAAATTGTGGCTGGTGATACGGCGCGTGTGGTTGCGGTGGAAGGTATTCGATTGGTCGTGGCTCGAAACAATAAGGGCTAGTTTGTAGTTCAGTTTCAGTTGTTGTCTTTAGTGAGCGCCTGTAACAGGAATCGGTCACGGTATTAGCGGTTCTCTCTTGAGCGAATGACTCGGGAACTGCTATGAGATATTCGGGTCTGTGCTATGCGGGTTGATTCGATTTTAAAGCAATCATCGCAGTCAACCAAAGCCCGGGCAGGTATTCGATGATTCAATTGCAAAGAGACTGCAAGTTTGCAAAGCAAGCTCGTTAAGCTATCAGGAGTCGCGGTTGTGGTGGGCTCAATATTGGGCTGCGCCACAAATAGTCAGGCGCAGCAGCCTGAGAGAGCGGCTGTATTTGAACAATGGCCGGGTGTCTCGCAGCTAATTGCTTATCGTGATCGCATCTGGCTGGTAAATAGTGATCCCTTCAAAGATAACAATAGCGCTGATGTTTATAGCTATTCGATAGAAGGCAAAACGTTACGCTACGAGCGCAGTCTTTTCTCACAGGATGTTGGTGCACCGGTTGTGTATAACGGGCTGTTGCATTGGCCGTTCGAAGATCCGCGGCGCAGTGCCGGATCTGGAGAATATGCGGTTACTGATGGAACACACTGGCAATGGGATGTAATGCGCTCCGGAAGTGTGATGCATGTGCATGCCATGAATGTTTGTGACGGTGATCTGGTTGCCGCTACCGGTCATGGACAGGGGCAGCTGCACAGACTCGAGGAGACAGACAGCTGGGAACTTCAGTATGACTATCCAGCTGCTGAATCTTCATTCAGCCGGATTGTCAGTGTGATGCAACTCGGTGATGATTGTATTGTCGGTGCATCGGCGAGCGGTAAGAACGAAGCTAAGATGTTCGCGCTCTCAGGCGATAAACGCAGCCCGTTAGCTGGCTGGCCCAACAGCGACCGGGTTGATAACCTGACCAGGCATCGGCAGTCGTTATTTGCGTTTGCTGACACCGGTCGTGCACGTCAGCTAATCCGGTACGATGGCGTGAAGTCTCACGAAGTGGCGCTACCCGAAAATCACCGTCCCCGCGCAATGCATTCAGATGGTCTTAACTTATGGTTGGTAACACACAATAGAAGCAGCGAATCCAAAGCCGGAGGTTTGTGGATGTATTCCGCTAACCACAGGTTTGTACTCCAGCGTCAATTCTCACAGATTCCGATTTCACTGACGAGTCTTGACGGACACGTTGCGATAGGAACTTATGCAAATTCCGGTGGCGAACTTTTGTTGTTCGATGTAGGCGCATGGCGAACGACAGATGAAGTTGATGCCGCATTGTTGCATGCTAAACCGAGTTCACGTGACCTGGACTCTGCATTGGTTGACAGTTTGTTTAGTGAACTGCAGAAAATTGTCATGAATCCGCAGAGTACAGATAACTATGCTCGTCTGTTGCGTAGAAACCTTGGCCGGCATCCGGAGTTAAAAACACCGGAGTTTGGGGCCGCCTTGACTCGGGCTTTGACCTTGTCAATCGAAGGCGAGCCTTCAACAATGTTTACCGGGCAATCAATTAGGCGTCAGGATTTGATTCGGTGGTTCCTGATTACGACACTTGCAATGAACGGCAATGGTCGTATTGATCCCGAGTGGATAAATGCAAAAACAGAGTTGCTCGTGCCGGATAGCGCGAAGGTATTCGATCCGTCCGTTGCTTCAATAGTGGCAACGGGGTGGTTGGAGCAGAGTGATAGCGAAACACTTGGTGCGCTGATTACGCGATTGAATCGAACAGACGATCCTCTATGGCTGAAAGCAGATGTTGTCGGTGCTCTGACGGCATTAACTGATCAGCGATTCGCATACGACGTGAACGCGTGGAATCGATGGTGGGAACTGCAATAAGGATGATGCTTGCCATAAAAGGGCATGGGAAATGCTTGTACAATACGTGAGTAATCAAGTACTATTCACTTATGAGTAAGCAAAAAACAGAATTCGTTTTCGCGTTGCTGGCGGCGTCCGACAAAATCGAACGCCGTTTTGATCGAGTGCTATCGGCTGTTCGGGGTGTCAGTTTTACCGAGTATCTATTGCTTAAACGCCTGCAGGAGCAACCTAATTGTTCTGCTGCCCGCGTAGACTTGGCGGCAGCAGTGCATTTGACGCCATCGGCTGTTACCAGAGCCTTGAAACCACTGGAAAAAACGGGTTTTGTCTCTTCCCGCAAGAACGAGCGGGACGCCAGACAGACGGTTGCTGTACTGACCGGTGCAGGTAAGGAGCTGGTTAGTGATGCTGACGCTGTTTTGAACGATGAGATCTCTGCACTGTCAATTCCTGTGTCTGAGTCAAACGCATTAAACAGTGCGCTGGGTACTTTGAATAGCCACCGTTTTTAGTCAGAATCGCTTTCTTTATCTCTTGTAAATCTCTCTTGAAATCTTTGTTCTTGTTTCTTGTTATTGCCGCCTTCATTTTTTCCGGCCCGGCTCTTTCGCAAACTGCTGACGGTAGTTGCGTAGCAGCACCGGAACTTGAAGTTGTCCATTCAAATGTAGTCGCAGTCGACACTGTTGCGGATTTGTACCACGCTGTAAACACCGTTCCTGAAGATACAACAATTGTGATTGAACCGGGTCGGTATCAATTGGAAGGTCCGGTCAGCATCACTACAGATAATCTGACTATCCGCGGTCTAGAGACCCTTTGTAACAAGGTACTTTTGATCGGCAACGGCATGGACAATGAGAACCATAACGGGGTGACATCCGGTTTCTGGATACGAGCGAAAAACACCACCATAGCGAACATGACAATCGGAGAAATCTACAATCACCCGATCCAGTTAAACGGTAATGCCTACGGCCCGCGGATCTATAACGTCAGGATGTTCAATGCCGGTCAACAGTTTATCAAGTCAAACCCCAAATCACGCGGGAAAGGAGTGGATAACGGTGTTGTTGAATACAGCGTAATGGAGTACACCGACGGTCCGCCTGAAACTGATCACGATGGAGCCGGCATTGGGTATACAAATGGAGTTGACGTACACGGTGGTAATGGTTGGCTTATCCGGAATAACAAATTTTTAAACTTTCATACACCGGATGATTCCGATCATTTGTGGAATGCCGCTGTTTTGATGTGGAGAGGTTCCAGAGACACAGTTACCGAGAATAATTTATTTTTCAATGTAGACAGAGCTATTGCTTACGGCCTTACTGACTGGGGTGGTGATCACCGGGGTGGTGTTGTCAGAAACAATCTGGTCGTCATGTCTCCCGGTCTTTATTCTATGACTCGACGGTGGAAAGCCGATGCCGCGATTCTGGTGTGGGACTCACCCGGTACCGTGGTGTTGCATAATACCGTGGTGACAAACGGCAATACACCGTTTTCAATAGAATCTCGATTTGACAGTGAGGATGTTGTATTTCAGAACAATTTAACTGACGCACCTATAGTTAGCAGTAGCGGTGCATTAAAACGTATGGCTTGCAAATATTCAAACCTGTGCGACGAATTTTCCCAAGCCTTTAAAGATCAAAATGAAATAGCTGCAAAAGCTGCCTGGTTTGTAAACCCAGACACTGGTGATTTGCGACTGCACGAAAAAGCGCGGCGGTTAGTACGGCCTGTTCGGTCCCACCCGGATGCAAAGATGGACTTTACCGGAAGAGAGAGGCAGGAAGAAGCCACTCCCGGTGCGTTTCAAGTACCCTGAGATCTGGCGGCCGGATGGGTGGGAATTTAGATTGAATGGATCGATTCACAACCCATGCATGTAAATGAACATTAGCCGACTGTGAATTCTATCTCCTCGCTGCCAATAGACAGTATTACCCAGGAGGTTTGTCAGCAACTTCATCTTGGTAACGTGGTAGTTCAGGCTGAACCGGGTGCGGGGAAAAGTACCGGTCTTCCGTTGCGTATTCTGGATGCGGGGTTCACGGGAAAAATCCTGATGCTTGAACCGCGTCGAATCGCAGCAGTTAATGTGGCTTCAAGACTTGCAGCACAACTCGGTGAGCCTCTCGGCCAGCAAATAGGTTTGCGCATGCGCGGTCGTACGGTTACTTCGAACAAAACCCGTTTGGAGGTGGTGACTGAGGGAGTGCTGACTCGAATACTGCAGTGGGATCCGTTGCTGGAGGGTATCAGCCTGGTGATCTTTGATGAGTTCCATGAGCGCAGCCTTCACGCAGATCTGGGATTGGCGCTGTGTCTGGATGTACAGCGGGATGTACGTGATGATCTAAGGTTATTGCTGATGTCGGCGACACTCGATGGTGAATCCCTTTGCAGGCATCTGGATATCGCAGCTCCGGTGACCTGTCAGGTCAGACAGCATCCTGTAGATATTCACTGGCGCAATGTCGGTAGATCATCAATGTTGTCGGAGGTTACACAAACAGTGGTTGAGGCCATGCAGCAGCACCCGGGAGATGTATTGGTATTTCTGCCGGGGGTAGCAGAGATAGAGCGCGTGGCTAAACTGCTGCAGGGAAAGCTGCCGGAGCACACTCAAATTCATCGATTACATCGTGGTGCCAGTGCCAAAGCCCAGGCAGCGGCAATAGCAGCAGCAAATAGCGTTAACCCGGGTGATTCTAATAGTGCAAACCCGGATCGTGCCATTCCGAGAAGGATAATTCTAAGCACCAGTATTGCTGAGACATCAATAACCATTGATGGTGTCAGTATCGTGATTGATTCTGGAATAGAACGTCGCTCGAGACTTGACGCTTCAACAGGTATTGAGCGTCTTGAATCTGTAATGGCCAGTAAAGCCAGCGCGACACAACGCGCAGGAAGAGCAGGGCGAACGCAGGCAGGTGTATGTTATCGCCTTTGGTCTAAAGAATCTCATGCAACGCGGGCGAACAGTTGGCAGGCAGAAATTCTGCGCGCTGATCTATCATCCCTTCTGCTTGAGTCGGGGCAGTGGGGTGTGTCAGACATCTATAATCTACCGTGGATAGATCCACCCCCTGCAAGTTCGGTAGCGAGATCCAAATCGCTCCTACAGCAGCTGGAGATCTGGTCAGGTGACGGGCTTACACCCCATGGCAGAACAGTAGCGAGACTCTCCGTCGGCCCTCGATTGGGTCATATGCTGATATGGAGTGCGCAAGCCGGTTGCCTTGAGGAGGCGGCGGCACTTGCAGCGTTGCTTGATGAAATGCCCGGGCGATCAAATGTAGACTTATCAGCTGAACTGAAGAAGCTGTCTTCGAGTCATAAGCGCAAACAAAAGCAGTTGATCGCAACGGTACAAGAGATGGTGGACGTATCCAGGGTGAATAAAGCACAGCCCGATCCTGGTGTGTTGTTGTCTCAGGCCTACCCTGATCGTATCGCTAGAAGGCGCAACACCGGCCAGAAAAACAGCGGCAACAACATCAGCGACGTTAGTTATCAGCTTAGTAGTGGCTCAGGTGCGGTTTTGCATGAAGATGACCCTATTGCCCGATACGAGTATATCGTTATAGCCAATCTTGGCGGGCAGGGAAAAGAGGCAAGAGTGTTTGCAGCGCTACCGGTAGATATCTCTGAGCTTCTGCAGTGGTGCAGCGAATTTTTTCACGGTGAAGATTCTGTACTCTGGGATGACAAGCTTGAACGCGTCGTTGCAGAGCGGCAGCAACGTCTTGGTGCGCTGGTGATAAATCGACAGAGCATCACGGATATCAGCGCAGGGCTGCGTAGCACAGCATTGATTGACGGTATTAGAAAGAAGGGAGTCGAATGCCTGAACTGGACTGAAGAATCTCGTGAATGGCAGGCCAGAGTGCTGCGACTCCACGCGCTTGAGGGCGCAGATTCCGATCTGCCTTTGGTAGATGACGAATCACTGCTGGCAGATCTGGAAAACTGGTTGTTACCCTATTTAAATGACATCAATAGCTTCAAGGCCTTAAAAAAACTTGATCTACAGTCAGTTTTGCACGCAATGCTGGACTACCGGCAGCAGCAACGGCTCGACAGCATGTTGCCGAAAAAGTATAAAGTGCCCAGCGGTGCGTTGCACAAGCTACGTTATACCGACAGCGGTAGCCCGGTACTTGCAGTGAAGCTGCAGGAGATGTTCGGGTGCAGGGAAAACCCGAGCATCGCAAATGGACACGTGGCGCTAAAGATTGAATTGCTGTCTCCTGCGCGCCGACCTGTGCAGATTACTGAAGATCTGGTTAACTTCTGGCACAACAGTTACCCGCAAGTGAAAAAGGATCTCGCTGGCCGGTATCCTAAACATCCATGGCCTGATGATCCGCTTACAGCAGAAGCGACGGCCCGGGCCAAGCCACGAAAGCGATAGGTCTTTCTGTGCTATCTACACTGCATTGGCTACCCCATGTGGGCTAACCTGTTTGGCTAATTGATATTGGATAGCACATGCACGGATCTGTCAGCGATTAGCTCTTTTACTTTTTCAGCGTAAGCTGCCATGTGTGCAGACTTCGCATGCGCTGTAAGATCATCCATGGTTTGCCATTTTTCAATCACCATAAAAGTATCAGCGCCGAGTTCTGTTTGTATCGGGCCGGCGTTGTCTGCGTCAATGACCGGTTGATATTCTATACATCCCTGTTCGGCATGTACGGCAGGGATATTAGCCTTGAATGCTGCCAGAATCGAATCTCGTTGTCCTGGCTTTGCCTTGATAATCGCTACCACATGAATCATTTATTTGTACCGTTAGTGGGAAAGATCTGTAATCTTGATTGCAGGTGCCAGTATCAATCATAATTTTAGTCACTGCTACCGTTTTGAGTATTACCCAATACGAAATTGATTCCAGTCGAAATTGATACCGGTATTTTACGTAGTGGGAATAAGCCTGCGCATCCGCCAATATGCACAACAACAGATTTCTAATTGCCACTATCTAGCAATATAATTCAGTGCAAATTATGCAGCACTCGTTACGGCTTTTTGGTGAGCACCAGGCTTATCCCCTGACGAGACTGCTCTGTAGCAAACGGTTAACGCATATTGAGAGTAACCTTATAGTATGTGCTACTCTGATTGCTCAATCGCTGCGAAACTCTCAAGAAATCTCGACAGCGCAATGATCTCCTGTTCTTCAAGTTCAAACCCGGGTCGCAACTCGTGTTCATCAGGACGGGTCCAGGCCGGCGGGTTGGCGTAGTAGCGCACAACTTGCTCCAGAGTAGTAAATCTGCCGTCGTGAAAGTAGGGACCAGTATTGGGAATATTGCGCAGGGTTGGTGTTTTGAACGCACCTCGCATGTGTACAGTGTCGCGATTCATGTAGATCAAGTGCAGGCATTCATCAGGCGCAGCATCGCTATATCTACCCTGGCAGTTAAATTCATTCAGCATGGCGGCCTGCGAGCCGAATTCCCGGCCAAAGTCGAATATCGGACCGGTAAAGTTGCCTGTGGCAATATTCTGAAAAGCATCGTTGCTGAGTAGCGGTCCGTTATGGCACTCGAGGCATTGTGTTTTTTTGTCATTTAGAAAAAGCAGTGCACCCTGCAATTCGGTTTTATTCAAGGATTTTATCTGTCTAAATTTTTTGCCGGCTTTGATTTCATCAATGAATTGATCAAAGCGGGTGGTAACCGGTTCCAGTGTGTGTTGGTAAGCCCCGAGTGATTTACCTATATTGGCAAATACGGTATTTATTTTATCCTGTGTCTCGGCTGGCAGCTCTATCCACGTGCGTTTTTGTTCCTGATCTCCCATGGGAGTCGCTGATGTTAATAGCACGCTTTCGTTGCCGGAAAAAGGAAGTGGGCCGAATATGGACTCGTACTGTTGTCTGTAGTCGGGTGTATTGGCAATGAAATGCGTTACTGCAACCCGGTTACCGTCCATCTCTTGAGGCGCTTCGATAGGCGTGAGAGCCTGTGACCAGAGTGAATCGCGTCTTCCGTCCCAGTAAAACCAGCTTTGCCATGCAGCGCCGTGCAGTGCCTGGGTGTTTCGATTCGTGGATCCTGCGGCGACTCCGGTGGGTAACCCATCGGTGAAGAATTTACCTGGCAGGTGACAACTCGCACACGAGAACTTCTGACTACTGCTTAGATTCTTTTCGTGAAACAGCTGCTCGCCGAATTGTTGCGCCTGTTTATTAAACGCGTATTTGTTTGACTCAGAGGACGGCGGGCCGAGATTCTCAAGTGATAATGATTGAAGAATAGTTTGTTCACGCTCGGTGAATTCTGAGCGTCCACATGAACCTGCCAGAAGTACCAGACAACCGATTAGTACGCATCGGATTGCAGCAGGCCGCAATACAAGAGGAAGTTGAGCGAGTGGATTCAATGAGTGTTGGGGATCGTTGATAATAATGATTATGTGTAGAATATGCTTTCTCAATACTTATGAGTTTAACAAGTGTCTGGCAGTTGGCAACAAGTGGTTGAAGAAGCGCTTGGCCGGCGCATTGTCACAAAGCAATCGCTCGGTGGTGGTGATTTTGCTGCGGCCTTTCGGGTTGATCTATCTGATGGCACAAAGATATTTGTTAAAACACATGCAAATCCACCGGCGCACTTTTTCAGTACCGAGGCGGCCGGGCTGCAGTGGCTGCATAATTCGGCAAGTGTTCGAATACCCGAGGTTCTGGCCTTCAGTGATGAGCCACCATTTTTAGCCCTGCAATGGGTTGAACCCGGTAGCAGCAAAGACGATGCCGCTCTTGGTCGGGCGCTGGCTGAGCTGCACAAAAGTTCGTGGCAAGGATTCGGCAGACCCGATAAGCGCACCACAGGTAGTCTTGCATTGCCGAACAATCCGGCCGGAAAATGGTCGGATTTCTACGCTGATTGTCGCTTGCTGCCACTGGCTGACATCGCAAGGCAGAAGCGGGCATTGCCTGAGGCTGATTGTGATGCAATTGAATCGATTGCGGATAATCTGTCTGCTGCTGCAATTTCCGATGACCCGCCGGCACTGCTACATGGGGATTTGTGGGCAGGTAACCGAATTGCAGACAGCAATGGGGACAGCTGGCTGATTGATCCTGCAGCACATGGCGGACATCGGGAATTTGATTTATCTATGATGCAGCTTTTCGGTGGCTATTCAGCTGAATGCTTTGCAGCATATCACGAGGCTTTTGAGTTGCTGCCGGGCTTTAATGATCGTGTACCGCTGCATCAGTTGGCGCCGTTAGTGGTACATGCGATAAAATTTGGTGCCGGTGCTGGTAGTGGCTACGGCCGGGCTGTTAAAAGTGCCATTACAAAAACTAAAACCATTCTTGAGATATAAGTCTGGTTTATATTAGAACAGGACTATGCTGGTTTAGTTTCCCGTACGATTTTATCTCAGTTAATCACCGCATAAGTGAGGCTGCCGTTACAAATTGGCCTGGTGTTACCCGCTGCTGTCAGATTAACTTCACCAAAAATCAATCTACGTCCGCCCTTGATCAATTTACCGCGTGCGATGATATCGGTATTGATTGCCGGACGCATAAAAGTGGTGTTCTGACTAACCGTTGCGCAGTCGGCATATTCATTCATACCAACGTAGCAGACAAAAACCATGCAGGTGTCAATCAGCGACATCAATGCCTGGCCGCAAATCAAGCCACCGGAACGGCACAAATTGTCGTTATATGGCATCAGTATTTGCACTTCGCCATCACCGATGGAAATGACTTTTAGTTCTAGCTGTTGAATCCATGGTGCGAATACTTTTTCCAGCTGTTGGTTTGCGGTATCAGTATTGATTGCCGTTGTCATTATTATATTATCGTCTTATTCAGTACAAATATAACTGGGGTAGTCAGGCGTTAACCGGTATATAAATTTCGGTCACCAGATCTTTTGCCGGCAATTTGGATGGATCGTTCACATACAATTCAAAGGGTGCCAGCTGTCGATTCTTTTTCAGCTTGTTGTGGCGCTGGTATGTGTTAACTGTTGCCCACGCGTTACCCAGATGCTGATAGCTACCGGTATGAACTACCTTTACCGCCCGGCAAGCCGGAATAGAACCAGTTGAGTCTGTTTCTGCCACAGGTGCAATGACTGTGTATTTGCAGTGTTGTGTTTTTATATTGAGATCGTGGTAGATAGCTCCTCGATATTCTTCAGTGAATTTGTTGCCTTCACTTTCCGTCAAATTTGTAAAAGCCGCTTCCATCGAATCGGAAATGCTGGATAGCGGGCTGTCTGAACTCACGCCTTTGTAGTGTATTGCTGGTACGTCAACCACACCGGTAATGTCAGTGCGGGATGTTGTGCTGCCGGTTTCAACGTACTCTTTGAGCAGTTTCAAGCCACGTTCGTAATCCATTCCAATCATGGCCTTCATGCTGCCGACCATGAAGAACATGAAAAATGGCAGGCCACTATTCATATGCCAGGTAACACGAGTTTTGTTGGCGTCTATGGGGTTGGTTTCAAATTTGACTTCTGCCGTTGACTTAAAGGGCTTTAGGAATGTCAGATTCATGTTGTCCGTATCGCCATCAAAACCTGCCAGCTCCATTCTTCCCGCGCCGATCATATCACCCTGCCACGAATAGGCGTGGCCCGGTGTGGCAGCGGTACCCTCCACACTCAGCGTAGCCGTAGGTTCCATACACAACCAGGGTGACCATTTATCCCACTGGTTGTAGTCCTGAATGGCTTCGCGTGTCCGCTTGGCGGGAGCGTTGATCTCAATCGATTTTTCTATATGAAATTTTGGCAAGAGAGTGCCTGGTAAGCATTTGTTTAAGCTGGCATTCTGCTTCAAATTGATGTTTTTGACAAACCGTTCAATCGCGTGTGGTTTTTCTGCTCATTCTTCAATACCATGATGGTTGAGGTTTCCGCATCAAATTTGCATCCCGGGTTGGCAAGCGTTTATGAGACACGTGGCCGAACGATAAACCAGGCCATTCCGGCTCCCCGGCTGTCTTCAAATTGTACTCAGGAGAATTAAATGTTTTTTCGTTCCAGGATTGCCCCATCGTTGTTGGCGTTATCGGTGTCTTTGGCGCTATCGTCCGGCGCTGCATTTGCGTCTAATAAGCAGGTCGAGAAAGTACCGCAAGATACGCTGTTCTACTTTGGTACCGGCAAGCCGGTTGCAGTAGAAGATTTTTTCTCGATGCTACCCAGTGCGTTTGATGCTGCGACCTTACAAGACCTTCTGCCGGAGGGCAGCGAGAGCGAAGGCAGCGAGGAAATATTAGAAAAGGTAAATGACTTCTTTAAAGATCCGACGGCACTTACCGAAGAGTGGGGGCTTGGCGATGAGTTGCAGTTCAGCGCTTACACAGTAGGTATCATGCCAGTATTTCGAATCAAGGCGGACGGTAAGCAGTTTGATGCTGCATTTGAAAAAGCTGTTGCAGATACGGAAAAGAAGTTTGAGATAGTCACCCATAACGGAGTTGATATTCGGATATCTCCGCTTGAAGACGGATCAGATAAAGCATCTGCCGCCGAGAGCGGGCCAACAGCTGAAGAAATTGCGAGTGAGAAAGCTGAGCTTGAAGAAAAGCTCAGTACTGTTGAAGAAGAAAACAAGCTAGCAACAGAGGCGCTGGAGAAAGCTAATTCAAGTCTTGATGCTGCTAAATCTTCAAACGATGCCAGTGGAATTGCCAATGCTGCAAATGAATTAGCGGAGGCTGCAGCCCGGATTTCTGACGGCTCCACCGAGCAGTCGGAACTCGAGGCACAACTGGCGAAATTAAACAATCTTGCAGATGATGCAAAGAAAAAACTAGCTGCTGGTGGAAAGGCAGGGCCCGGGGTAATTACTGCCGCTGTTGATGGCGATCTGATTTTTGCGGTTGCCAGTAATGCGTATGACCCTGACGTGCTCGATCAACTTCTTGGCCTGGTAGAACCTGAAGATTCGCTGGAGGATTCAGACAAGCTTAAAAAGATTCGCAGTGAATGGGGCTATGGCGATGAGATGGCTATGTTCTTTGACTTTAAACTTATTGCTGATGCGGTCACCGGAGGAGAGACGTTGGCGGCGCAGCAACTGCTGAAACTCGCTGCATCTGAGGAAGAAATGCAGGAAGGGTTGGCGGCCATGTCAGCCGAGCCATGTAGATCGGAGATTCGTCAGCTGGCAGAACAAATGCCGATGATGGTGAGTGGTAACCGACGGTTCGAGGTAACTGATGAGACAGTGGATTACGAATCTCACTTCGCGATGATTCTTGAGAGCGAGCCTCTCAAGAATACCCTCAAACTGCTGCGAGGTGCTGTACCTGTATCGCAATCAGGTAGTGAAGCAATGTTTTCTATGGGGCTGGGCCTGAATGTGGATACCACGCCTCAACTGTCTGCGCAGGTGACCGATCTTGTAGGTGGTATAAGCTACGAGTGCGAGTTATTCGATGGGCTGAACAAACTGGCGCAGACAGATATCAGTGCACTTTCGATGGGTGCAATGATGTTTAGCGGGATGGCTCGTGGTGTTAAAGGCATAAGCTTTAACCTTTATGACGGCGACATCGATACCGATGCACCAATGCCTGTAAAAGGAATTGACAGTGCAATTGCAATCGCTGCAGAAGATCCTGCCATGCTGGTACAGACACTGCGTATGCTACCGCAAATGGACATGCTTTCAGGTTTGCCGATGGATGGCACACCAATATCACTGAACGAGCTAATACCGGTGCCTGTGCCGGAAGACGCGGAGTTTTTTGCGGCCGTTAAAGACAAGAGTATTGTTATCTACAGTGGAGAACAGGCAGAGGATTTTGCCAATCGATTGGGTGGTAACGGCGAAGAAGGATTTATTTTTTCGTCTATAAATACTCGCAAGTTTATTGAAAAAGTTAGCGCCATAGTAGGCAAGCTTCCAGAAAGTATGCGCGAAGAGAAAGAGCTCGACTCGTTTGCGGGTTTTATGGAAGCCTATCCGGCCGGGAATATATCGTACAAAATTGACTTCACCGATAAGGGTATTGAGCTTGAGAGTGAAAGTCTGATAGACCGCGCGGCAAAGTAGTCGGTTCTGATGGTGCTTGCGGTTCAATGCCGCAGGTGCCATTTTTTTAGTCAAACAGCTATTTATTAAGTCAGGATATTTGTGATCCCGAATGACGAGAAACTTGAGTTACCTGCACCGCTGAGAACCTGGCTCAATGAAAGGCGCATTGAAGAAGTAGAGTGTGTTGTATCAGATATTGTTGGAATTGGTCGAGGTAAAACAATGCCGGCCCGAAAATTCTTTCGAGCTGAAAGAATGTTTCTACCGTCTTCTATTTTCTATCAGACAATCACCGGAAATTATGCGGAAGTGGGTATCCACAATGCGTGGACTGAGTCTGATTTAATTCTGGTTCCTGATTATGCTACGGCTCGAGCGGTGCCGTGGACCTCTGACATCACTATGCAGGTGATTCATGATCTGGAAACACAGGGCGGCGATCCTGTCGGGTTTGCGCCGCGTAGTGTTTTAAAGCGCGTAGTCGATCTATACCGTAGTCGTGGCTGGCAACCTGTAGTTGCACCGGAACTTGAGTTCTATTTAACCAAGCCGAATATTAACCCGGATGATCCGGTGGTGCCGCCTGTCGGTCGCAGTGGCAGGCGTGGTGTCAGCCGACAGGCGTATAGCATCAGCGGTGTCGATGAGTATGAAAAAGTAGTAGACGATATTTACGATTTCGCAGAAGCACAAGGGTTGGAGATTGATACCCTAATGCAGGAAGGTGGTGCGGGACAGTTGGAGATAAATCTCAATCACGGAGACCCGATAGAACTTGCAGATCAAGTCTTTATGTTCAAGCGGACAATCCGCGAGGCTGCATTGCGCCACGACTGTTATGCAACATTCATGGCCAAGCCCATGGAAGATCAGCCTGGCAATGCCATGCATCTGCACCAGAGTGTTGTTGATATTAAGACGGGCGAGAACCTTTTCAATGACAGCGACGACCAGCCCAGTGAGCTGTTCTACCACTTTATAGGCGGGCAGCAGTCTTCAATGAATTCGGTTGTCTGTATGCTCGCGCCATATGTAAACAGCTATCGCCGGCTTGTGCCTGATGCGTCTGCACCTATTAACCTTGAGTGGGGTGTTGATAATCGTTCTACCGGTATTCGTGTGCCGGTTTCAACACCGCAGGCAAGAAGAGTAGAGAATCGTGTCGGAGGCATGGATGCGAATCCCTATCTTGCTATCGCCGCCTGCCTTGCTTGCGGGTACGTTGGTATGACCGAACAAATAAAACCACGTGATGCAATTGATCATGAAGCTTATGAGTTGCCCCGGTCGTTACCGACCGGTGTCATTGAAGCGCTTGATCTGTTTGAGCAGGATGAAAAGATGTCCGGTATTCTCGGTGATACCTTCAGCCAGGTGTACCTGTCAATTAAGCGTGAGGAGTACCAGGAGTTTCTGCGGGTGATCAGTCCGTGGGAGCGCGAGCATTTATTATTAAATGTGTAGATGTCCCGTGACGGGGCCCGGTGTTTACACCGGTTTGGTATTGCGGTTTTACCGAGCTCAGATCTCCAGCTGGCTGTCATAAATGGATTCAGAGCCGAAAACTCCCACACAGGAATCTGAGTCACTTTCAAGTTTTTCAGCACTGCTGAGGCTGCTGCGATACGCCAAAGGGCACAACCAGAAAATTCTTCTTGCGGTCAGCTGCTCGATCATCAATAAAGTGTTTGATGTGATGCCGGAAATACTGATCGGTATCGCGATTGACGTTGTGGTGAATCGGGACCGCAGTTTCGTTGCAGGTTTTGGCTTTGAAACACCTCAATCACAGATCGCAGTGCTTGCCGTGATCACGTTTTTCATCTGGGCCGGGGAATCTCTGTTTGAGTATTTTTATCTTGTGCTTTGGCGCAACCTGTCGCAACGGCTGCAGGCTGAGCTGCGGCAGGACGCCTATGTGCAGATGCAAAGCCAGAGTATAGCTTACTTTGAAAACCACAGTTCAGGTGAACTGATTTCTATTCTGAATGATGACGTAAACCAGCTTGAGAGATTTCTGGATGGTGGTGCCAATGACATTATCCAAACTGTGGTCACGGTGGTTCTTGTTGGTGGTGTGTTTTTCTATTTATCTCCAGTAATTGCACTGCTTGCCTTCACGCCGATACCAGTCATTGTCTGGGGTGCGTTTTATTTTCTCAGGCGTGCAACGCCGCTTTATGCAGACGTGCGGGAGCAGGTTGGTAGAATTGCCAACAGGCTTGCTAACAATATCGGGGGTATTGCCACGATCAAGTCATTTACTGCAGAAGCCCGTGAGGCTAAGGCATTGTCTGATGCCAGTGAAGCCTATGTAGCCGCCAATAGTCGTGCAATAGCCGTGAGTTCTGCATTTATCCCGGTGATCAGGATGGCTATTCTTGTTGGCTTTTTAACGACGTTTGTTTATGGCGGTTTGCAGGCATTAAACGGTAGCCTCAATGTTGGGGCATATGGGGTACTGGTATTTCTTACTCAACGTCTATTATGGCCGTTGACAGATCTTGCCAAAACTATAGATTTGTTTGAACGCGCGATGGCCAGCACACGAAGGATTTTCGGCGTGCTTGAAGCACCTGTTCAGATTGTTGATCAAGGGGCAGCCCCAAGTGCAGGCAATGAACTGCAGGTTCTGCCAATACCAATCGCAGGTGCTATAGAACTTAAAGATGTGCAGTTTCGATTCTCAGGGTCCAATGCCGGTTTAAGCGATTTTACACTGTCGATTGCTGCTGGTGGTACGACTGCGCTTGTTGGTGTTACCGGTTCGGGTAAATCAACAGTTGCAAAGCTACTACTGCGATTCTATGAACCGGATAGTGGTGTGATCACGTTTGACGGCGTAGATATTTCGCAGCTGAGCCTGCTTGAACTCCGATCCAATATCGGATTTGTCGGGCAGGATGTTTTTATGTTCGAAGGCACGGTAGCTGAGAATATTAGATATGGTGATCCTACGTGTAACGACGAGCAGTTACATCAGGCAGCGCACGCAGCACAGGCGCTGGACTTTATCAATGCGCTGCCAGGAGGGATGCAGACTCAAGTCGGTGAACGTGGCGTTAAGCTATCTGGAGGCCAGCGGCAGAGGCTGTCGCTGGCTCGCGCTATCATAAAGGATCCGCCGGTGCTGATTCTTGATGAGGCAACCAGTGCGGTAGACAATGAAACCGAGGCGGCAATACAACGAGCATTGGAAGAAGTGGCTCGTGATCGAACGGTATTAATCATTGCGCATCGCCTCTCAACTATTGTAAATGCTGATAATATAGTCGTGCTGGAGGCTGGGCGTGTGGTAGAACAGGGTACACACAGCGAGCTGCTGGCGTTGGGTGGAGCCTATAGCAAACAATGGTCTGCGCAGCTGATTGTTAAGGATGGTAGATAGTGCCATTATTGTAAGCCAGTCTTTGACAAAGGCCGTAAACAACAGGAAAGAAGATGAAATATACAATTGAATTTTGCATGCAGTGAAACTACAAGCCGACAGCTCTCCGTGCGAGAGATCGTTTACTAGTAGACACGAATAATGAAGTAGAGTTAATCGAAGGCAGTGGGGGCGCTTTTGAAGTTACCCGTGACGGCGAACTGGTTTACTCCAAACATGCTACCAATCGCTTTCCGACAGATGAAGAATTGGATGCGATGAAGGTAAAGTAGTCGCAGAGGTAACCCCGGTTGTTTGTCGGAATGTACCTGGTGATGATGCCATATCGTAGGGGGGATAAGCGGATCCACCAAAAGTTCAGGACGTAAGATACTTAAGTATCGGTCAATCTGGCGATATAATTCGCTAGAAAGCCGTAGCTTTCGTTGCTGTACTTTGCTGGATGCGCTCCGCTTATTACCCCCTACGAGGCTGTCGTTAAAGCCATTGTTGAAATTCTATTCGACTATATTTTAAATACACCTACCCAATGCTAAGTCACTCTCCCTTTGGGAGAGGGATACTTTGCAATACTTCAAAATTTAAGGTCGAAGTCTTTTTGATTAACTAACCCAGACACACCCCTCTTCCGGCGCAAACTACGCGCCGGATTCTCCCCAGGGAGAATGACAAAAGCGGCATTAGACGCCTTTGACGACACCCTCCATACGGGATACGAGACGTTCTGAACCAGACAGTTACACTATCGCATCAGAAAGTATTGATCGGCATAACGTCGGCCAATCGTTCTGAGAGCTTCATCGTCAAAGTGGTTTCCCTCTTCTGTGATTGCTGGCAGTCCCGCGCCCGATACGCAAGCCGTACTATTATCACCATCAGTATTGAGCATATTGAGATGTACGTTGACATCCGCTTGTATGGTTTCACCACAAATAAATGGTTTGCTCTCATCAAACCAGGCTTCAAGCCTGAAGTTTTCAATGAGCGTATTCAACGCTTGCGGGTAGTAGTCAACAGGGGCGGGCTGTTCAACATCCGGATCTGAAGTCCCCTCAATCTGCCAATCAGTTTCACCTTGATGCCACAGGATGCCATCCAGTTCGATTCTGGAAGGCAGCTCATTGATCGCCGCAAGTACTTTTTGCTGCACCCGCAGCATACCAGTCTCACCGGGTTCCCAGTGGTTGATGCCTTCGCCGGGCTCTGAAACCAATATAAAGCCAACGACAATATTATCATCCAGCTCTGCCAGTCTTTTGCCGAAATGAAGTGCAAAGTTATTGTGAGTCTGGTCGACGTCATCCGGGTTACCGGTACCGGGATGAGCACCGTTGTCCCATGACTGATATAACTCAGCGACCTGCCAACCTTCGGCTGTATAGGCAAACACGCGTTCGTTTGAGGCGTCCTCGGTAGCATTCCAGTCGGAGTTTGAGCCAAGCGTGTTTGACTGGCCTGTTACCAGGATCAGATCAGTAATATCTTCTGGAAAGAAAGCTGGGACAGGTTCCGGCTCTGGCTCTGGCTCTGGTTCCGGCTCTGG
>CALLBO010000100.1 GCA_937998875.1 uncultured Granulosicoccaceae bacterium | reverse complement strand
ATGCGTTGTTTGCATTGGGAGAGGGATACTTTGGCAATACTTCAAAGTTTAAGGTCGAAGTCTTTTTGAATAACTAACCAGACACACCCTCTTCCGGCGCAAACTACACGCCGGATTCTCCCCAGGGAGAATGACAAAAGCAGCACTAGACGCCTTTGACGACGCCCTCCGTAGGGGGATAAGCTTGCGCATCCATCAATGTGCAGCAGGTCAGATACGTAGTTACCAGAAAATCCGGCGGCTTAATTTACTGTTAATTTTGTGGTGGTCGTTGCGCAAGCTTATCCCCCTACGGGATTCAGGTGACTTTTTGGTAATACCTAACGAACTCGAACGAGTAATCACACAACGCGCTTATGCAGTTGTCCGTGCTCAATTTCATAGTGACTATCTGCAATTGCTTCGCAATCTCTCAAGTCGTGTGTCACCATAATCACAGCTCTTGCTTTTTCTGTTGCAAGCGTGCGTACCAGGTGCAACATATCAGCACGGGTTTGCTGATCAAGCGCGCTGAATGGCTCATCCAAAAGAATTACACCGGAGTCTCGCAGTATAGCCCTGGCAATTGCTACCCGTTGTTGTTGGCCACCGGATAAAAGATTGACCCGGGTATGGATAAAATCCTGTAACCCAACGCTCGCAAGAACAGATTCTGCCAGCTCGGCATCTCGTCCTTTTTTTGGAATTTTCGGGTTGATACCAACCACGACGTTATCAATTGCATCTCTGTGTTCAAAAAGATTATGTTGCTGAAACACAGTGGTGACCGGTCTTTTATCAGGAGGCAGTTGCGTGAAATTGATATCGCGCCACGTCAGGCTGCCATCAACCGGTTTTAGAAACCCGGCAATCAAATCCAGCAGGGTAGACTTCCCGCTTCCGGAGCGACCACTGATGCAGGTGATCTCACCGGCAGCAACCTGCATAGAGAAATCATAGGTGGTGTCACTACCTGAATAACGGAAGCGAACATTTTCAAGCCTTAGCATGATGTGCCTTTTCAGTCTTTATCAGCTTACCAGCAAACAACCGTGGCAGTAACAGAAAGACTGCAAGTGTAATAGCCAACATGATTAGTGCGATGCCTGCAGCTTCGTCTGTACGGTATGAGCCCATCTTCTGAAATAAAAGCCACGGCAGTGTGATGAAGTCTTGATTGCCGAACAGGGCGATGACCCCCAGATCACCCAGTGACAAGCAGAATGCCAGACTGGCGATATAGATCAACTCCGGTTTCACCAGGCTTGATTCAATCAGCCGCCATCGATTCCATCTTTTTAAACCGAGTGAGAATGCCAGTTTGTCATATCGATTTGCACACTTGACCATGGCCGGTGCCAGAGCAGCGATTGCGAACGGCAGCACCATCAGTACGTTAGAGGTAAGCAGGGCGATCACAGCCCATAAAATTTGCGCACCGCCAACGCCTCTGGCAAGCAGAAAAAAGCCCAGCCCCAATACCAGTGACGGTACCGCCAGATATAAGGTGGAAGAAAAGCGCAGCAGCTTGAGTAGCGGCTGTGAAATCCGGTTATTGGCCAGTCGCTGTTGCGTTGCGAGTGTCGCATAGGCAATGGCAATCAACACGCTGGAGAAAAGTACCAGCACCGTTGAGAGCAGTGCAATGACCAGGCTCGTAGATAACGCTAACAGAAAGTTCTTATCCCCTGCCAGCTTGATGAAACTCGCGCTCATCCCGTCAATAACAACAGCTGTGAGCGGTAATAAAAATATCAAGCCGAACAAGACGATGACGATGTACTGAATGCCGGTTAGCATGACTGGGTCTTTCAGTTGGTAGCGATTGGCAGTGGGTGCAGAAATAAGACGGTTGTCTTTACGTAATCGGCTGGCGAGTATGATAAGTACCGCGCAAATACTCAGCTGTGTAAGTGCAAGCCCGAGGGCTCGCCCCAGATCAAAGTCGAGCTTTATAGCTTCATAAATAGACACTTCCAGTGTGTTGTACTTTGGCGAACCACCCAGCATCAGCACAATAGAAAAAGACGTAAAACAAAGTAGAAATATAGTGATTGATACGCCAGGCAGCGTGCCGGATACAGACGGCAGTTCAATCATTTTGAACCTCTGCCATGCGTTAAGCCCGAGGCTTCTTGTTAATTTCCGTTGCTCTACCGGTATCGATTCGAATCTGCCCAGTAGAGTTCGTGCAACATACGATGCATTAAAATAAACATGCGCCAGCACAATGCCGGATAATCCGAAAATAAAAGGCTCAAACGGAGAAAACTCCAGCCATTGCAAAGCTTCGTTAATCCAGCCTGAGCGGCCGAGTACAGTGACTATACCCAGCGCGATTACCAGCGTAGGCAGTACCATTGCTGATGACAGTAGCGCGATATAAACACCCCTTCCAGCAAATCGTGTGCGATAGCTGAGCGCCCAGGCGAGTAATGTTCCCACCAGAATCGAAAGCGCTGTTGAAATAGTCGCTTGAACTGTTGTCCAGTAAAGGGTTCGTGCGAAACGTGGTCCGAGGCTAAGTGTCAGGGAATCAGGGTGGGATGCGAGTTGATACAACAGCGTCGCTGCTAATAGCACGAATACTGCGGCCACAGTTAGCCCGGGGAAGAGTGAGCGGCCGAATAATGACCAGTCGAATGGCGACTGGCCAAATCCGGAGTTTCCGTTGCTTAGTGCGGCAATCGCTCGCGCACCAGGGTAGCGAGGGTAGGCATTAGTTTATTGGCCAAGTGTTTCAACCCATTGATCAATCCACCGGGCCCGGTTTTTCTCCACTTCTACACCGTCAATCAACAGGCTGGTTTCCGGCAGGTGTAGTTTCTCAAAGCCTTTCGGTATGCCTTTTTCGGTTGTGGTGGCAGGGTAGACCCAGTTTGTGGTCGGGATAATATCCTGTACTGTGTCTGATAACATAAACTGCATAAACTCCTGTGCCAGTTGTTTATTCTTTGTGGAGCCGACAATCGCTGCAACTTCTATTTGCAGGTAATGACCTTCATCAAAAGCGGCCGATGCAAAGCGCTGATCATCTTCGGCAATATCGTGATAGGCAGGTGAAGTTGTGTATGACAACACCATGTCCGCCTCATCTTTCAGAAACAGACCGTATGCATCAGACCAGCCTTTTGTGACAGTGACAATCTTCGGTGCCAGACGCTTCCAGACGTCCATGGCCTTATCACCATAAACTTCCTGAACCCACAGCAGTAAACCAAGCCCCGGAGTACTTGAACGGGGGTCTTGAATAACGATTTTAAAATCATCAGGCATCGCCATCAGTGCTTCAAAAGACGTTGGTGGCTCGGCTACGTTCTCTTTGTTATAAACAAATGCAAAGTAGCTATAGTCAAATGGCAGAAAAGTGTTGTCTGTCCACTCTCCGGTTGGCAGTGTCAGGCCGGATGAGTCAGCGTTGTGCTCGATGAACAAGCCTGTCTCGCGTGCTGCTTCTGCAATGTTGGTATCAAGGCCAAGGACGATATCTGCCTTGGTCTGATCGCCTTCCAGTTGCACCTTACGCAGAGCGCCGATAGACGAGTCAGTTGCTATAAACTGAACATCACATTCGCAGGTTTCTTCAAACGCCTTTTCGATTCCGGGTGCAGGTCCCCAGTCGGCGGCGAACGCATCATAGGTATAGATAGTCAGGGTTTTATCGGCAGCCACGGCAGTAGCCGGGACTGCAAATGCTAATCCCAATGCGATCGCCTGTTTGACGGCACGACCGAAGCGACTTGCGTTAGTTAAAGTAGAGTTGAACATTTTTTTCTCCCGGTGACGGCGCGGGAGGATGCAAGGGCACGAACGGCCTGTTGCTCACTTCCTACGCCAGCATTATCTGGTTCAGGTTCTATGGGTATTTCTCAGCAACACAAACGTGTTACACCCCAGCGAGTAGTGGTTTATGATAACCAAACTATGGCCGATTGCCTACTGTCTAAACCCGTAAATGCCTGAAATTATAAAATTTGACGATCCGGTCGTGCTTGTCGGCGGCGGTGCGGTTGACGTGGAGTTGTTGCGCACGTACACCCATAGGCCAATAGTCGCCGCAGATGGAGGGGCAAATCTGCTGAAAGAACTCTGTATTGAGCCTGCAGCAGTCATTGGTGATCTTGATTCTGTCAAAGAGGTAGATCACTGGCGGGAATTTTCAAAAGTGATTGAGTTACCGGAGCAAGACACAACCGATTTTGAGAAATGCCTGTATTCGGTTGAAGCGCCTTACTTTATTGCCACAGGTTTCACCGGTAACCGATTCGACCATACGCTCGCGGCGCTCCATGTGATGCAGAAATGGCAGTCAAAAAAACCAGTGGTGCTTATCAGTGGAGATGATGTCGTCTGTGTAAAGAGCGATGTGGTTGAGCTGAACCTGCCAATTGGTACTCGTGTCTCCGTGTACCCTTTGAACAGAATTACCTTTGAGTCTTCCGATGGGTTGAGGTATCCGCTTGATAAGCTCACCATGCAAACCGGTGAGATGATCGGCACATCCAATTCAAGCTCTGAACCCACTATTCGAATCGTATCGAACAACGGGTGTTACGCGCTGATTGTTCCGGTATCGGAACTCAATGCGTTAACCCAAAGTATTTAGAATGGCGGTAGGTGTGCTAGCCAATTGTCGCCGTTGCTTCAATTTCTATCAGAAATTCGGGCAATGCCAGTGACTGAACACCAATCATCGTATTGGCTGCCGGTGTAACGTCGCCATAAAAATCTCCTATGGCTTTGCCGATTGGTTCCAGTAAAGATGGATTGAGATTAACCACGTAGGTACGCAACCGGACGATATCCGCAACGTCCGCACCCGCTGATGTAAGTACCTGCTTTAAGTTTGCCAATGCTTGTCGAGCCTGCTCACCTACGTCATCGCCAATAACGTTGTGTGCTTTGTCCCATGCAATCTGTCCGGAGCAGTGAATGTCCACCGTCCCGCCTGCTTTGACTGCATGCGAATATCCCATAGGAACGCTGCTAAAAAGAGAGTCCGGATTAATAATTTCGTTTTTCATGGAGTGATCTTCCGCGTCATGTTGATTGAAGAGCCAGTTTTGCATGGATAGGTGCCAAAATATGGCACCAAAAGATGCTACGCTGTTGTATGAGCTCAAGATCCCGACAGGATGAACTGTTACGCCTGTTAAGGCGGCGTGGCGCGGTTACGATCGCGAACCTGACAGAGTCACTGGGAGTCTCCCGGCGCACCGTGTTGCGAGACATAGCGGAACTGCGTGAAGAGGGGTTTGTAATTGCCTCTGAGTCCGGGCGCGGTGGAGGGATCTATCTTGATCCCACCTCCATCCTGGTTTCTCCCAAGCTTACAAGCTCAGAAGTTTTTGCACTTCTTATCTCCGTAGCAGTCCTCAAGCAGACTCACCCGTTACCCTTCAGTCAAATGGCAGATGCCGGGTTGAAGAAAATTGAGCAGGCACTGCCACGCGATCGGGTACTTGAGATGCGCAGGATATTGCGCAATGTTTATATCGGTCGGCCTAACCCCGATTTACCACTACCCGTTGTGGGGGAAATTAAAGCGTCTGTTTTGCCTGACTTTGAAACCTGTTTTCTACAATCGAGGAGACTTCAGATTCGTTATAAAGATGGCAAGGGACAAGTGACAAATCGATGTGCTGATCCACATGCGTTGCTCGTGTTGACACCAGCGTGGTATATGATCGGTTATGACAGCGAAAAAAATGCGTTCCGTCATTTTCGGTTAGACAGAATTAAAAGTTCAACGGTACTGAGTGAGACATTTCGCCGGCGGAAATTTTCCGTCGAAGAAGGCGAGTGCCCTTTTTCTACTACGTTCATCTAGAGGAGTTCTGAATATTGCTCCATTTTTGCTTCGTGGTTCTGCAATCTTTAACCCTGAAGAAAAAGCTATACTTCTAATGCGTTGCAACAGAAAGCCTGTTGCTATTTAGATGAACCCAAGGGCAACAATGGTCCTCAGAGACGGGTTGAAAGCGAAAAGCGCTTATAACTCGACGGAGTACACGCTGTCCGTTTGCATGGATTCTCGTGTCCTCCTTTCATCGTGCTAACGGTCATCGTGTACAACTCTAATGAAGCGAGAGTTTGCAAAAAAGGTAGTTAGTCGGAGTACCAATATGGTGAATATATACAGAAACCCAAATCGTGATTCTGTTGAAAAGCTGCTTCTTGAAAACCAGCTCCCGACTGAAGATATCTCAACTATAGATATGGAGAATTTCTTTGGTTGTGGTCAGGCCGATAATCCACAAGGTGTTATTGGTCTGGAAGTCCATGGGGAAGATGGTTTACTGCGTTCTCTGGCAGTCTCACAGCCAGTAAGAGGTTCCGGTTGTGGTGCAGCTCTCATCAGGAAAGTAGAAGATCATGCTCGCACAATTGGTATTAATCATTTGTATTTGTTAACAGAGACGGCAGAGGAATACTTTAAGAATAAAGGCTACGTGGCAGTCACCAGGGATATGGTTTCCGAGTCCATTGCACATACCAGGGAGTTCAGTGAGCTATGTCCGGCGAGTGCATCAGTCATGCGTAAGGATATTTCCAGCTAACTTAATGCTAAGGGTGAATTGCTTTCAGAGGTATTTCAAGAGTTAAGTGAAAATGGAAACAACAGCTGGTGGGGGAGTCTGTTTTTAAGCGTTGGTCTCCGTGTTTCCAGGACAGCCAGTATTCTATCCAGTAACCAATGAGCCAGTAACCAATGAGAAATACGCAATTGCGATTGCCACTCGCTGGCATATCAAATAAGTAGTGCAGGCTACGGAACTGGATTTGACGTTAAATCTGAGTTGGTGTCCTGTTATAAAATAGAACAGGTGGGTGCAGTGTCATGAAGCGATCGCTGAAAATGGTAATTGCAAGTCAGATAAGTGTTGTTTTGTCGTGGTTCATTTTGAGTTTTGTCGTGGGGTTTGCTGGTGTATTTCTCACTGGGCAAATTCCGGTTCTTGGTCTGGGTATGTTTCTCGGTTGTTTAGGCGCAATTACCCATACAATATTATTAGCGTTTGACCTGAAGCCAGAGTGGTGGAAGGTGGGTGGTGGTTTTGCACTAGTGCTGGGGGCAATTTCAATCGGGCTGGGTATGGCTGGTGGTGATTGGTATCCGTTGTCGTTTGTTCTAAGTATTCTTTCTTTTTACTTCTTGTTTGGAGCGCTAATCTACGTATTCATACAGCAAGTAGTTGTGGGATTTATTTTAGATGTGTAGTCGATGCAAAAATTGCAGTGACTCCACTTTGGGTTTTTCCCGTTAACTTCGCCAACTTCCATAGATCAACCCGTAAAGTCTGAAGCCCTCAATCGGCCATCCTTTGTGTAGCCAACTGCGATAACTCTTCTGCATGTGCGGTAGAAAGCCGGACGGGATGTATCTCGCATTAACGGCGGGTGACGATGTCGTTACATGGAATACGGGGGTGAAGATCCCGATTAGAATGTGTGTTGTCTGTGATTGGGAGAGGATAGGAATGAAGAAATATAAAGATCATAGCGCCTACATCTCTGCGTCCCTTGAAGAATTTCAGCCATTGTTGGTTGGGCTTCGAAAACAACTTGCCGAAGCACTCCCTGACGCTGAGGAGATCATCGCATACGATATGCCCGGTTTTGGATTCGGAAAAACGATCATCGCGGGATATGCGGCATTCAGTAAGCAATGTGGCCTTTACGTTAGTAAGGGTGCTATCAAGACACATGCAGCGGAAATAGCTGATGCCGGATTAAAGGCGACCAAGACAGGCGTTACCTTTTCTGTGCGTAAACCCATTCCTGACGAGCTGGTTAAAAAACTTGCTCTTTCCTCACGAGAAGAGCTTGGACTGTAATTAAAGTGTATAACTCACCCAATTGATGTGCGTCATACAAGCTACCAGCGCTGAAAAACCAACTCGCCGGTGTCCGTTGTTTTCAAAATGTGCAAGGCTTGAGGGCGAAGAGGAAGTATCGAGAATGAAATTAGTTCAGTGCTTAGTCTGGGGTTGGAAGAAAAAACACAACTCTCAATAGAAAACCAAAGATAGTTTCCCAATTGCGTATCACTTGATAGTCAGATTCAACAGGCCAACTGGAGTCACGACTTAGTTTGATGAGAGCGGTAGCGCTTTTGCAGGGGCGAACACAACCCGCCAACTGGGTAAAGTTGGATTCTGGAGGGGCAAAGGGCTGCTCCCGGGGTTCGACTCCCCTTTGTACAACTTATGCCCACACCAATACATGAGTAAAGGGTATTTGGTATTGTAACTAGCACGTGTTGATCTGCAAGAGTGTGAGGGTGGGTAAGGGGTTCTCTGGAAATTAGAGACTGAGCAGTCACAATTCTGGTGACAGTTTGCGCGTTGTTCTTATTCCCGAACATTGACTGGTGAATTGCGATTTTTTTAAGGCAGTGACAGCGCTATTTGAACCGGGAGACAGTGACGTATCTAGTTGTACTAACAATTCTACATGGCAACAGCTTGGTATTGCAGGAATGGTTGTCTGTTCAGGTGCCGGCTATGTAGCGCTGTAGGAATAGTGTCAGCCCGAATGCCATCAATGCCAATGCTGCTATTGGTAAACTACTGACTGTTGAGATAAGAAGGGCGTCTACTATCGAGATGCCTGCAATCATACTTACCACCGCTTTGGGAATATCGCCTTTGTTACGGCGTCGCACAAAGTACAGTGCATAGCCTGTCCACAAGGCAAGTATGACTGTGGCAGGTATTACCTGAAAATCGGTTGTTGATTTGAGTAACCCGTATATTAGAGGAGCGGCAAGTAACGCCAGAGGCCAGAGATTTTTTACCTCGCCCAGATTTTCCTGTTTCGCGGTATAGGTAAGGCCGGCCAGATAAAGGAGCATTGCCAGTGCGCCATAGTATAAAACAACAGAAGGGCTGTCTGTTGCGGAAAAACCCGCCACCAGAAGTACCAGTACCCGACAGATCCCCATGATCAGCGGACTAATCGGGTTATCTTTGTGCCACATGTCATACAGCACAATTGCGCCACAGAGTGCAATGGATAACAGTGCAACCAATAGCAGGTTGTGTCCCCAGCTCATCGCCGCAATCGCTGCGAACATGACGGATCCGGCGAGCAGGGTAAAACCTGCCGCAAAAACTTCAGCGGCTTTTACCTGCTTTGCGGGAATAGGGCGTTCGGGGCGCTCTTTTGCATCAATCTTACGGTCGAACGCATCGTTCAGAAACATGCCACCAATGTAAGCAAGTGACATAGCGAACATCATGATTAGCAGGTTGCCGTTGAGAGGATTGCCACCTGCAAGTGCTGCACCTGCCAGTGTGTTACTCCACACGGTCGGCAGGTTGGAAACGCGACCGAGTTGCAGTGCTGTTTTAGCGTTCCAGCTCATTGATGTTCAGCATAGGCAACTTCTTCTGCAGGTTCTTGCATTAGTTGGTCTTTGGCCCAGTCGAGCTCGCGGATTATCGCATTATCTATGTCGTCTGTCTTGCAGTGATCAGGTAATACGTTCCAGGTGTAGGTCTCTACCTCAAGGTGATCGGTGACCGGGGTGTTACGATGGAGTGCAAGAAACTCGGAAATGAAGAATTGTGTTGAAGAGTACTTACCGAGTTCATCCAGAAAAATCGGTACATGAAAGTGGACCCGCCATTCCCGCTTGCCGGTGAGTTCCGGTGTGTTTTGTTCAAGGGCTAAAAATGCTTCCGGTAAATCGGTATAGCGATTGATCCTCTCGTTGTGGTACTCAACAACCTGATGCAGGTAGACATTGTCGTCGAATGGTTTTAGTAACTCGATAGTGCTTGGGTCTACGTTTTCCAGCCTGAGTCCAGCACTGATTTGTATCTTTCCAATCGTAATTTCCGCCTGCTGCAGCTTATCAATACAATCTTGTGCTTCTTCAAATTCAACAGCTGCATGGCAGAGATCAAAACACAGTGTCAGGTGTTTCTTGAGTAACCTGCCTGCCTCGGGTTGGCTGATTTTCAATAGCAGCGCGAGATGATCTACCGAGTCATTGCAGAACAGGTAATCATTGAAGAAGGCTACCGATTCATCAATGGTTTCCAGAAAACAGCAAGGTTCCGGCTCCAGCGCCAGCACAATCGCCGCACCGGTTTGCTGTTCCAGTTTATGCAGATGCGCTACGTGATTTACCATCTGCTCCGCTATTCGCTTGATGTCCGTTTCGTTCTCCACCCTTGCTTTAAAGGCTCCGGGTACCGTACTGATGCTGCCGGTGACGCCCACAGGCAGAAATTGAGCGAACAGATCTGCCAGCTGATTGGTGTATTGCAGTCGCTCATCGTCTTTCCAGTCTGGCAGGTAGACATCTTCTTTTACACGCGTGCCATGGAACGGACCATATGGAAATCCGTTAATGGTGAAAACGTAGCAGTTGTTGTGCGACAGGAAGTTTTTAAACTCCAGCATCGCTTCAGGATTTGCCAGCTCTGTTGCGGCTTTGGCAGATAACCTCAAGCCGATACCAAACGCGTCTTCGTTGACCAGTGCGCTTTTTATCGGCAGCAGGTGTTTGTGCAAATTGGCACTTACCTGTGCCCAGCTCTCAGCCGGGTGAATGTTTGAGCAATAGCACAAATGCTGAACGCTTCCGTCCGGCCTGATCAGGTGCATGGGAGGTGCCTTGTTGTTTCTTGTACTAGACTCTAATCATAGTTTAAGAGTCTTATTTTGCATGCATCCCACTCTGGTTATTCTTGTTGTAGGCCTCAGCCCGTCGCTGGTGGGTGAGCACACCCCGAACCTTCAAAAACTTGCCCGTCGCGGTGGGTTACGGCCGATGAAGGCGATCACGCCTGCGGTGACCTGCAGTGCTCAGTCAACGCTTGTTACCGGCAAGCTGCCGTCAGAGCACGGCATTGTTGCCAACGGCTGGTATTTCAGAGATTTGTCTGAGGTATGGTTATGGCGACAGTCAAACAAACTGGTTGCCGGTGAGAAAATCTGGGAGGCGGCAAAAAAGCGCAACGCGGAGTTTACCTGCGCCAAGATGTTCTGGTGGTACAACATGTATTCGACGGCTGACTGGAGT
>CALLBO010000099.1 GCA_937998875.1 uncultured Granulosicoccaceae bacterium | reverse complement strand
CGGATCGTCTTCACCCTCAATGGGCAATTGCAACTGACCGCTCGTGTCTGCTTTAACAACTCGACGTTTTATCCTCATCTGAATTGCTCTTCATTGCCTCAAGCAATAATCGCAAAAATTCAGACCTTTGGCGACACCCTCTTTGGGAGAGTCCAATGCGTTGTTTGCATTGGGAGAGGGATACTTGGGCAATACTTCAAAGTTTAAGGTCGAAGTCTTTTTGAATAACTAACCAGACACACCCCTCTTCCGGCGCAAACTACACGCCGGATTCTCCCCAGGGAGAATGACAAAAGCGGCACTAGACGCCTTTGACGACACCCTCCGCAAGCGGGCGCAACCGGACGGTTGTTAAATGGGGCTTATGCGCAACCCTCAGCGGACAGCCTAACTGAGTTTCGGCGGACCATTCGGGCAGTCAATCAGATAGCCCCACCCACCATTGTCTAGTTTTTTGGCTACTTCTGTCGATTGACCTTCTGCCATGACAGTGCCATCAGGTGTGACAACTTTCCAGTTTGCACGTAACAGCGCAATATCTCCAATAATGACTTCACTGAACACCTCGCTTTTAATCTCCGGTCGCAACTCCATAAAGCCTTCAAATGCTGCGCGGGCACCGGCGATCCCGACACTTGGTGGTTGATCTGGTGGAAAGAAAATCTGACAGTCCGGGTGGAACATCGATGTAATGCCGTCGAGATCACCTGCTTGTAAATAGGCGCTGACGCAGTCAGCAATTTCTCTGGGTTGATGCGCAATGTGTTCAGTCATGTGTGTTCTCAATTGTGTTCTAAATCTGTCCGGTAAAGCCGCTGATGGTGGGGATGTTGGCATGCTGGTAAAAATCTACGCTAAGCGGGTCCGTTGTTATCCATGTCGAGGATCATTTTCCATGCTCCGTTTTCATCTCGCTTATAAACAAGCACTAAACGCCCTTCGGGTTTGCGAACATCGCCGGTATCGCGCATTTTCATGGTGCCGAAGAAGCGGCCGGAAACAACAGCAACATCACCAAAGAGTTGCAGAGTTTCGATCTCATAACCCGAAGTGATCTCGGCGGCTGCAATGCGCGGATTGTATTTATCGCGAATGGCTTGAGTACCCACAGTGACGGGTTGATTTTCGTTTACGGTCACTGTGTCTGCATGACACACACTAACCATGGCTTCAATATCGCCAGAATCTAGTCCGTTGTTCCAGATGCTGATCGCGGCTTCAATTTCTTCTCGCTGAGTCATCGAATTACTGCCCTTTTTTAAAACGTATGTGTATTGAACGTGATTGGGTGTTTAAAGATCGGAAGAATTACAGCGGGTAACAGCACCCCGTGTTTCCCAATTCACTCGGCTTGCGAGAAATATAAGTGCCTGTTATTATTCTGTAAACCCGATTAATCACGTACAGTGTGTTCGGATCAACGAACAATGAATCGCAATTTCGCAGACATTCGAGTCTTTGTTGAAGTTGCCCGAATGGGCGGTTTCCGCACCGCTGCTGAGCATCTGGATCTCGCACCGGCAACCGTAAGCGAAGCCATACAACGCTTTGAAGACAGGCTCGATACCCGACTATTTCATCGAACAACCCGGGCCGTTGTACTCACACCCATCGGCAAGCGGCTTTTTGAGCGTTGCCAGTCCGCTGTGGTTGACCTGGAAGAAGCAATCAGCGATCTCCACGATCAAAAAGATCATGTCACAGGCACGTTGCGGCTATCCGCACCTTATAGCGCTGGCCCGTTTTTCCTCGATAATCTGGTTACACAATTTGCAGTAACTTATCCTGAAGTGAGTGTCGAGGTGATCTACGATGATAAAAAAATGGATCTCCTCAGATCAGGTGTCGACGCTGTTATTCGTTCAAACACCCTGTTAGGGCCGGATACCCATGCGGTTGCTGTAGGCCCGGAACTCTCAATGGCTATTGTTGCCTCACCGGATTATCTTGAAAGGAAAGGTGTGCCTGAACATCCGAATGACATCTTAAACCATGATGCGATTAGCTATGCGTTTGAGCTTGGCGGTAAGTTAGCCCCCTGGGGGTTTAAAGGGTCACAAGGTCACTATGTCGTGCAACCGAAGTCAAGGATGGTTGCCAACGATATGCGATCACTCATAGTCTACGCGCAGCGTGGTCTTGGGCTAGCCTATTTATACAAGGAAATCGCAGCCCCTAATATCGGTGATGGTGACTTGACCGAAGTCTTAAGCAAGCATTTGTCACCATTACCGCGATACTCACTTAACTATCTCAGTAAACGGCAAATGTCCAGCCGCCTTCGGGCTTTTATAGATATGGCTAAGGTTGCAGTGGGATCCAAATAGCTTGCCAGCAAGCTTCCTCTCACATCAGAGTCACACCAGTCCAGTGCTAACAACCAGTCAGTCAGCAGGTACACCAGCACTGATATAAGCCGTCTTTACAATTGTATAAAACTCAGCTGCTGCCTTACCCTGTTCCCGCGGACCATAAGAGCTGTCACCACGACCACCAAACGGTACATGGTAATCGGTACCGGCAGTTGGCAGGTTTACGGTGACCACACCGGTCCGTGCATTACGCCTAAAGTGTGTGGCACGCGCTATGTCACGGGTAACAATACCTGAGGTTAATCCAAAGTTAGTGTCGTTGGCTACGGCAAGCGCTTCTTCATAACCACTCACTTTAATGACTGAAGTCAGTGGCGCAAACATCTCTTCCCGGTTTATTTTCATGTCGTTTGTGGTGTTTAGAAATACACCTGGTGACATGTAGTAACCTTTGTTTGGCATTTCCAGTTCAACACCCCCGCAGGCAAGCTCTGCCCCTTCCGACTGCCCAAGCTCTGCATAGGCAAGATTCTCACGCAGCTGCGTTTCACTCACGACTGGCCCAATCTGCGTACCCTCTTCAAGCGCATGCCCGACCTTCATCGCTTTAGCACCGGCAATCAGTTTTTCAACAAACGCATCATGTACGTTCTGATGAACGATTAACCTGGATGAGGCGGTACACTTCTGGCCGGTACCACCAAACGCACCACCAAGCGCAACACCCACTGCAAGATCAAGATCACCATCATCCATCACCGCAAGTGCGTTCTTTGAACCCATCTCCATTTGTATGCGGGTAAGGTTCTGGATTGCAGCTGCAGCAATGCCTTTACCCACCGGTACCGAACCGGTAAATGAAATTGCATCGATCATCTGACTTTCAACCAGCTGATTCCCAATACTGCTACCTGCCCCCATCACAAGAGAGAACAAACCCTTCGGGATATCCTGTTTTTCTATAATTTCTGTGAGCGCGACAGCCGATGCCGGAGTGATATTGGCAGGCTTCCATACCACCGCATTGCCATAGCAAAGTGCCGGTGCAATTTTCCATGAGGCAGTGGCGGTTGGAAAATTCCAAGGCGAGATTACTGCTACCGTGCCAACAGGTTCCCGACGCACGTCAATCTCCACTCCATCGCGGACGCTGTCTGCGTTTTCACCTATTTGCCGTAAACATTCAGCTGCATAGTAGGTAAAGAACTGACCGGCGCGATAAACTTCGCCTTTGCCTTCAGCCAGTGGTTTGCCTTCTTCACGGCTAAGCAGGGTACCAAGGGCTTCTGCATTAGCCATCATCTCATTGCCGATTGCCATCAGCGCAGACTGGCGTCGTTCCAGCCCGTATGCCGCCCATTCCCGCTGCGCTACCCTGGCCTGTTCCAGTGTTTGCTGCAACTGATCGCTGCTTGCCTGCGCATAAACACCAACCAGATCGGAGAGGTCGGACGGGTTGCGATTTTCTACTTCGCCTTCACCCGCTTGCCATTGACCTGCAATATAGTTCTTTCCGGTTATCGACATGCTGGATTCTCATTTCGTTGAAGCCGGTATTCTATTGCAAGCGCAGTTTGTCCAACAATCCAGCTGCGCCGGTTTACGATGCAAACCATTACCGGGTGCCCGCCAACGCCATAGAATCTTCAGCGGATGTTACTTAACCAGACATCACCCGATCAGTCAGCACTGGCTTAAGCGCGGCATAAGCAGATTTAAAACGCTCATAATGATGATCCAAAACCGATTCATGACATGTGAGCGGGTCAATAGTGGCCTCAATCGGTGGGGCCGTGCACACACTCAACGGGTCGCTGTTTTCAGCCGCGACTAAACCCAAACGAGCAGCTCCTAAACTGGCACCAAAATCGCCATCAACCGTTTTATGCAGCGGTATGTTCAACACTGTCGACATCATTCTGATCCAGTAATCAGATCGTGAACCACCACCAATCGCAAACGCCGAATCAATACTCGTACCCGAGGAAGCCAGCGCTTCCAGCCCGTCACGAAAAGCAAAGCACACCCCTTGCAACACTGCCGTGGTGAGTTCCTCTACATCGCTGCTATGCGATAACCCAACAAAAACACCTCTGGCATCAGCATCGTTGTGTGGTGTGCGCTCACCACCAAGATAGGGCAGGAACAAAATATCAGTTGGCTTGTAACTGCTCTCTTCCAAAGATGCAGTTAACTGCGCCGCAGACTTTCCGGTTACACCGGATAACCAGTTTAGTGAGTCAGTTGCGGCCAGCATCACTGCCATCTGATGCCAGGTATCAGGAATAGCATGGCAAAAGGTGTGAACTGCACTTTCAGCTTTTGGCCGGTAACTTTCGTTACTGGCAAACAGCACACCGGAGGTACCCAGCGACACGAACGCACTTCCCGGTGCAACCACTCCCATCCCGCAGGCCGATGCCGCGTTATCACCCGCGCCACCCGCAACTACGACGTTATCTGACATCCCATAGCGTTGTGCAATCTCTGACCTTAAAACTCCGGATACGGCAGAGCCTTCTACCAGCGTTGGCATAAAGGATTTGTCCATATTGCAGGCAGACAGCAGCTCATCAGACCAGTCACGCTTACCAACATCGAGCCATCCGGTGCCGGCAGCATCAGACATCTCCGATACATGTTCACCGGTTAACCAGAGTCGCAGATAATCCTTTGGTAACAGAACCTTTGCTACTTTTGCAAAAATATCAGGTTCATGTTTTTCAACCCATGAGAGCTTGGGTGCAGTAAAGCCCGGAAACAGAATATTGCCGCATAAACTACGCGATAGTTCAGTATCAAGAACTGCCGCTTCTTCATGACTGCGTGTGTCGTTCCATAAAATACACGGCCTGAGCACCTGGTCTGCACTGTCTATTAACGTTGCCCCATGCATATGCCCTGACAAACCAATACCACGCACCGCAGCGAGCTCTCTGGCATGGCTTGCGGCAAGTTCTGCAAAGGTTTTTTCTACACCGGTGATCCAGGTTGCCGGATTCTGTTCAGACCAGCTGTCATGTGGGCGGGTAACATCAAGAGGCGAACTCGCGCTGGCAACCACTTTTTGCGAGTCATCCATCACTACCGTTTTTACACTTGAAGTGCCAAGGTCGATACCAATGTACATTGCTTAAGCTGCCCTGGTTATATATTGAGTTATATGTTGAAGAATTTGGCTGGTAACAGGTTTAGTTGGAATCATCTGGTGGATACCAGTAGCCAACTTTTTCATCACCGCGTGTAATCAACGCAAACTGATTGGCAAATACTCTGAACGCCGCACTCCACTCTCCATCCGGCCACTGCACACGTACCGTGGCTCTTTCTGCAACACCAAGGCCGACATGTATAAAACCACTCTGCCCTGATACATGCCCGCCACCAATTTGCACCTTACGGGTTTGCACGACATTACCCGTCTTTACCGACAGACGTGCGCCTACCGCATGACGGTTACCGTTTTTTTGATTTAGCTCGATAGCCAGCCAGTTACCACCGACCGCAGACAGTAAACCACCAGGGGTTTTAAAACCGCCATGACGAAACAAACTAACCGGTGCACTTCGATTCACCACCAGTAAATCCTGCAAGCCGTCTGCGTTAAAGTCTTCAACCGCCGCACCTCGACCACGCCGATCAAGTGCAATGCCGGCTTTATCACCCTGCTCGACAAACAGACCATCTGACGTTCCGAGCAATAGATTATCCGGATCATAGGCTGCGAAGTCCGTCATTCGTTCAACATTACCTTTGGCAATAAACAGATCAAGAAAGGTGTCATTATTCACATCAGAAAACTGCGCATGCCAGCCGGTGGAAGGCTTCAGATCATTGCCAGTGTACGGTCTGTGTGCAGTCGCCCCTCGGGCAAAACCGATATCCTCATAGATGGGTCGGTTCTCCTCTACTGCCTGCTGCACATCAACCGACTGGAGTTTGGTATCACCCATTGACGTCAGCGCGTATTCCGGAAAGCCATCTGCGTTGAGATCAGCTTCAGCGATACCCATTCCCCAGATGACCAGGCTCTGCCATCCATCCGCACGGCTGTATAACCTCGGATAGCGCCCATCGATCTTCCAGAGCTGCTCTTCACCACCACGATGATATTGCCGGTCATTGGTTACCCGTAAAGAGTCTTCGCCTGACCGGTTCCAGTCAGTAAACAAGATAGACAACGCACAATGACCGGGACTTAAAGGTAACGCGTCGCTATAGGTCAACTGATCACTATCGCTCAGTTGTGGCCGATAGAGCATGTTATCTGAACAAGTACCCCACGGTGAGCCCGGGGCACTACGATCAACATAGTTGCCGACCGCAAGCGTTGGATAAACATCATCACCAAAAAACGATGCGGTAAAGCCGGTAGACCACTCTGCGCCACCATCAAAGCCGAAACCGGCGTTGGCATTGCTGAACTTACAGTCACCCTGACCTTTCAGTATGCGATTTTCACCAAGGCGCAGTACGATCAGATCCATCCATTGATCGTTATCAATATTTACCGGATACGCACCGGTTACCTGCTTGATACGGGTAACTGGTGAGTCGTCACGTGAAAAACGCAGCTCACCACCGGTCTTACTGTTGTTAATGTACAACGCACTTTCATTGACACCGCCGGCAATAAATACCTCTGGAAAGCGATCACCGTTACAGTCAAATGTTGCTACACCGCCGCCGACAAAATTCTCCCACGGGCCATCGTAAGTATGGTTGATTCCTGCGGGTATCGCTTCTTCTATGTAGGCAGGAACATCACCTGAAAACCCGTTGGCAGCAGCAGTATTTACACAACACGCAACCAGGCAACCGGGTACTACTCTGCTCACACCATCAAGATACCTCATCAATCAGCAGACTCGATGATCATTCTTTTCAGAAATGCATTGATGTCACTACGTGCGTTCTCATTGAGCTTCACGTACTTATCTCTTGCAGATCTCGCCTCCCCGCCATGCGCTTCGATCACTTCCGACAGGGTGGTAATGTCTCCACGATGTCCGTAGGGATCGGTTGAACCAATACCCCACAACTCTGCTGTCATAAATTCATTGCGCTCTACAAAACGCTGCGATAACAATTCATTACCGAGTCGGGAAACCTGATTATCTGCAATCACATGGCGTTTGAGATCACCGAATAACGGCACCATCCACTGACCGCTTTCGTTCTGTTCAAGCGTTGCAGACCAGTTAAGCAACGACAAATCATAGGTGGCATCAGTACCTGCTTCTCCACTTCGCAAAGTTCCCGCTGCATCGAACGGCCCCGGATCATTAAACTCCAGACTGTTCAACGGTAGTGCCCTGACGTGACACTGCTGACAACCGAGCTCATCAAATAGCACACTGCCACGATCTGCCGCCCGCAGCCAGTCTTCGGGTACCTGCTTCACGGTTGGCACCGCGAGAGTTGCCTGATACGCAACCAGTGCGCTGACATCACCAGCAGTCATTTCATTGTTGATACCGTCTTCATCAAAATCATCTGTGCCAGTCCAGCGTGCGCCGAATCTTTCCACCGCCTGCATGCCGTGGTGGTGATTCAAGGCGTTCACAGTAAATTGTCTGAGTGATGTCATTACGCCTTTCTGGCTGAAGGGCTTGATGATCAGATCATCGTCAACACCTTCAAAATCAGTTGTATCAATACGGCCATCTGCAAACGCTGTTATCGATCCAAATGAAATACCTTTAGTGGTTAAAGGCAGTTTCACTTCCTGCAACTTTTGTCGTGCGGTGCGCAATGCACTTGATCGAATCTTATGAAGATCACTCGTCATCTCGCGGGCCAGCAACTCGACTAACCCGGCACCAAATAAGTGGTTGGTGTTTCTTTCATTTGAAAACTGCGGGTCAGTACTGTCAAAGTCAGACAGCTGAAATCCTTCAGACACAAATACGTTTACTGAAAAATCTCCCGCGCCCCCGGCAACCGGTTGGTTGTGACAACTCACACAGGCATTGGCATCAAGACCCGCTGTACGTGCAAATTCACTTCTTGGTGGGCGTTTGCGTTTGGTCGGTATTATGGCCTGGGTTGCCATCGGTCTGCCGACACCATCTACTAACGTAAAGCGCGCGCTGAAAAGATGCTTTCCCTGAGAGATCAGATCATGCAAACGGTCGTGCTTCAGCACACCGGTATACTCCGCTGCCTCCAGGTGATGTTTAACCGCAGCATCATCCCATGCGTTTGCCATAGCTGCACTTTCATTGGCAGCACTTTCATTGGTAACCATTGTAATCAGCGCTACAACGCAACAGCTCAATGCCACCGCAGACGGGATGATAAACCGAATCATAATGCTGCAGTCTCCTGCACTTTTGCGCTACCACCAAAACCAAAGACGTTTTCGTCGATGTAGCTCAGTGAATGAAGACAGGCGCCGGTTCGAGTCAGGTTTCTCTCACTGGCCTGGTCATATATCAGTACTGACCCACCCTCTTGATTGTTGCCATAATGCTTGAGGTGAGTGCGCATTGATTTTTCCATCAGCCCAAACGCATCGCCATCAATGCCTACCAGTATGGCCGGAAACGGATCAAATATCGCAAACAGGTTTGACAGGCCCTGCCCGATTGCAGCCCCCGCTTCCTCAAAAGCATCCCGTGCCAGTCCGGGTTTGAGTCTGGCTTGCTGTACCATTTCTTTAAACGCTTCTTTTGGCACATCATCAGTCGGTAAAGTATCAGCAGCAAGGCCACTGGCTCTGCGCCAAATGGCGTATTCAGATGCGTAAGCCTCTATACAGCCGCGCCTGCCACACCGGCAGAGTGCACCACCTGACTGAAACAACATGTGACCAAACTCGGTACCTGATGATTGAGACCCGGTAAGTATGTCTCCGTGATGAAAGTAAGCCAGGCCAATTCCATAAGATGAAAGTAACACCGCAAAATCATCATCTGCTGGCCGTTGGTTTTTCTCCCCCGCAGTTTGCAGCACCGAAGTCTGACCAGCCTCGTGCTGTTTTACATCATCCTGCTGCTCGTGCTCCTGCCGCGCGCAATCCGTGCGACCATGATCCCGCCTCTCATAATAAATGGCACGCGCCATCATTTTACAATCATTCGCAACAGTGACTTCTGCACGATATCGATCCTCCAGCATGCCGCGAAAGTCTACATTCGTGAGTGGTGTTATCGGCGACCAAATCAATCCGCTGTTATCCCGGGTAACTGTGCCCTGACAGACCAACGTGATGTGTTGCAGCTTATCCAAAGGGCAGCCGCTGGCAAGCAACGCGCTATCCAATAGCCCGAACAAGCGTTTCTTGAGTACGCTTAAAGACATGCTAGCAGTCGTAACACTTTCTTCAGCCGAATAAATAGCGTCACCACAATAGTCATACAGCGTCACTTCAAGCTTATTCAGTAACAAGGTTAAGACCGCGGTAGTGGCAGCGTCAGGATTCAACCGCAATACAACTTGAGGCCGACCGCGGCGATTACTGATTGATGCACTGTTACCCGATGGTTGCGGGGGCTGCACCCTCTCAATGACACCGTCGGTGATGAGATCTGCAGTTACCTGCGAAATGGTGGAAGCACTCAGCCCGGTGCTCTGGCACAGTCGGGTTCGCGATTGTCGGCCACCACTTCTCAGTGAAGACAGCACGCGCGAGCGATTGAAAAGTCGCAGTTCGTCAGAGGTGGTAATCGTAGCCATGAAAATATAACTTGACACATCTCGCCGAAAGAATCACTATTTTTTTTGAGCCTAAAAATTAATGGGTTCAACGGCCTGTTGGCAGCTACATGTGTCATTCGTGATACACATGGTTTGCCTGTAGCGCCCCGAGGACCTTGTCCAACCACAAAAACGACAGCAGTCGAGGAATGAAGGTAATGAAAAAAACTCTATTGGCACTAACCGCAAGTGCCTTGATCGGAACAGTTGCAGCGCCTGCGATGGCCAAAGATAAAATCGTTGGTGTTTCGTGGAAAGTTTTCCAGGAAGAACGCTGGAAGCGCGACGAAGCGGTCATTAAAGAAATCATTGAAGCTAATGGTGACAAGTACATTTCTGCTGATGCGCAGGGTTCTGCCGGCAAGCAGCTTACAGACGTTGAGTCGCTGATTTCTCAAGGCGCAGACGTGATCATGATTGTCCCTTTCGACTCTGAAGCTATTCTGCCAGCGGTAGAGCAAGCATCCGCCGAAGGTATTCCAATGATTGCTTATGACGTACAGATTGAGCATCCTGATTCGCTCTACATCACTTTCGACAATGTTGGTGTCGGCCGAATGATGGCGCAAACCATGCTCGACAGCGGTCAGACCGAAGGCAACTTTGCATTCATTAAAGGTGACCAGGGCGATCCCAATGCTACCTTCCTTTTTGAGGGCATCATAGAAGTACTTCAACCACACCTTGATTCCGGTGCCATCAAAAACGTTTGTGAAACATTCACTGACGGCTGGAAGCCCGAAGGCGCTCAAAAGAACATGGAGCAATGCCTGACTTCTCAAGACAACAAAGTCGATGCAGTTATCTCTGAGAACGATGGTATGGCTGGTGGCGTTGTAGCAGCCCTTGAAGCACAAGGCATGGCTGGTGACGTTCCTGTTACAGGTCAGGATGGCGACCTTGCTGCGATCAATCGTGTTGCACGCGGCACACAGCTGGTATCTGTATGGAAAGACTCACGCGCACTGGGTAAGGTCGCTGCAGAAGCTGCCATTATGCTTGCAGAAGGCAAGAGCCTGTCAGACATACCTGACACTGCACCATTCTCCGGTGGTAAGCGCGGTGTTGAAGTCACATCAATCCTGTTACCTCCTACACCGATCACCACTGCAAACATCAGTGCCGTTATCGATGCTGGCTGGATCTCCAAAGAGCAGGCCTGTGAAGGTGCACAAGACGGTGTAGACGGCTGCTAAAGACCGTTTATTGATGTAATAGCAAGTAAGGGTGTCGGGCCTTGTCCCGACACCTGATCACAACAAAAGTAGTAGTATCAATAACCGCTACACCAGGCACAAATTCGTGCCAACTATCGCTTTAGTCAAACGCGCTCTAAACAACCGCTACAAATACTCCTGACTACCCGGCTCTCGGAGGTGGATACCTTGTCCGTCGAAAAAAAATATACAGAAAGCGCTCTCGTACGGTTTTTAAGAGCCACTGAAGTCGATACCCGCCTGCTCGGTATGATCGGTGCGCTGATACTGATCTGGCTCGGCTTTCATCTATACGGACACTTCGTTAACGGTTACGGTGCCTTCCTGACACCCCGAAACCTCTGGAACCTGTCGGTGCAAACCTCGTCAATTGCTGTCATGGCGACTGGCATGGTGCTGGTTATCGTCACCAGGCATATCGATTTATCAGTTGGATCCCTTCTCGGCTTCAGCGCAATGATAATGGGTGTCATGCAAGTCTGGATTTTACCCAAGTTCCTCGGACTCGGCCATCCGATGATCTGGCCAATAACGGTGGTAGTCGGTATTGCGTTCGGTGCGCTTATCGGTGCATTTCAGGGTGTTTTAATTGCCTACTTGAATATACCAGCGTTCATTGTGACGCTTGGTGGACTGCTAATCTGGCGTGGTGCTTCGTACCTTGTTGCACGCGGCGAAACTATCGCACCGGTCGATCAGACTTTTGCACTCATCGGTGGTGGCCCATATGGCACCATTGGGGCAACCGGGTCGTGGATACTCGGCATTATTGTTTGTCTGGTGATCGTGCTTTTGCTTTTTAACGGCAGACGACAACGAAAGAAGTTCGGCTTCACAACACGCCCGATGTGGGCGGAGCTCCTTATCGGCGGAGTGGGTTCTGCACTGGTGATTGGTGCAGTCATGGTCATGAATGCCTACCCCTGGCCTAAAGGTATTGTTAAGAAATACGCTGCCGCGAATAATATTGAAATCCCTGATGGCGGTATTTTCATATCACACGGTTTCGCATTTCCAATTTTGATTGCACTGGCGGTAGGTGTTGCCATGACGTTCCTCGCTACACGAACACGTTTTGGCAGATATGTATTCGCTATTGGCGGCAATCCTGAAGCCGCAGAGCTTGCTGGTATCAATACCAAAAAAATGACCATGCTTATCTTTTCACTGATGGGTGCACTGACTGGTATTGCAGCGGTAATAGCCAGCGCAAGATTGAAATCTGCAACACTCGCGCTGGGCCAATTTGATGAGCTATACGTGATAGCAGCCGCAGTTATAGGTGGCACTTCATTTGCCGGTGGCATCGGCACCATTTACGGTGCAATTCTTGGCGCACTGGTGATGCAGTCACTACAGTCCGGTATGGTGCTTATCGGCTTTGACTCTGCTATCCAGCAAATGGTTGTCGGCTGTGTGCTTGTGATCGCCGTCTTCCTTGACAATCTTTATCGCAGAAATTCTGTGTGAGCGGGCGGCCTATGAACACTCAAGCAACAGAACAACAAAATACTCACGCAGCTACACCGCTGGTAGAGATGAAAGATATTTCTATCTCTTTCGGTGGCGTGCATGCAGTAGACAATGCCTCGTGCGATTTGTACCCCGGTGAAGTTGTTGGACTACTTGGCCATAACGGTGCTGGTAAATCCACACTGATCAAGATTCTTTCCGGGGCATACACCCGCGACAGCGGCACTATATTTGTTGACGGTAAAAAGGCGACGATCGATAACCCACGCCATGCAAAAGATTTGGGTATAGAAACCATCTACCAAACGCTTGCACTCGCAGACAACGTGGATGCCGCCGCTAATCTTTACCTTGGCAGGGAGATCTTAACGCGCTGGGGAACACTTGATGATGCCGCAATGGAGGCAGAGACCCGCAAAGTCATGAATCGCCTGAACCCTAACTTCACTCGATTCAAAGACCCGGTAAAACAGTTATCCGGCGGACAAAGACAGTCTGTAGCAATAGCACGTGCCATCCACTTTAACGCTCGTATTCTTATCATGGATGAGCCAACTGCCGCACTCGGTCCCGCAGAAACAGAACAGGTCGGTCAACTTATTCATCAGCTGAAGAACGACGGTATCGGCATATTCCTGATCAGCCACGACATTCATGATGTCTTTGATCTTGCAGATCGCGTCGTTGTGATGAAAAACGGCGCAGTGGTTGGCTCTGCGAAAACCACTGACGTTACCAAAGATGAAGTGCTTGGCATGATCATTCTGGGTAAATGCCCAGCCGGTGCCACACCCGGCCCCGGCGCTTCAACCGACTAGCAGACTTTTTAATTCCAATTTTTCGAAGGTACGTCTGACACACATACCTTGGAACCGGCGCTATGCGAACAAAGGCTTGCCCCTAGTCATAGGTCAAGGTCGTCATTGGTCAAGTCGTCATACATCGGGTCGCGGCTATTCCGATTTACAAATCCTTTCAGACTGAAGGGCTCCCACTCTTGAAATGGTGATCAGTTCACGAACTTAACTGATAGCACACCTGCAGCCGTCAATCAGTTTTAATTAGTTCAAGTTGCCGTAAAAGATAGCCGTTAGAGATTTGATTGACCTCTAACTCTGACTATGATTGACGCTCTCGACACACTCTGGCTTACAGTAGCAACATTTCTTGTGCTGCTGATGCAGGCAGGCTTCCTTCTGCTGGAAGGCGGTCGTGTGCGTTCGAAAAATTCAATCAACGTTGCCCAAAAAAACGCCAGTGATCTCGCCATCTCCTGGGCATGTTTTACGGCATTCGGTTTTTTCATCATGTTTGGTGCTTTTGCACCACTAACAGATGCCAGACAGGCAATTGATCAAACACCATCACCGATGCAGTTTATTTATCAGCTCGCCTTTTGTGCGGCAGCCGCGAGTATCATCTCTGGCGCTGTTGCTGAACGAATGTCCTTTCGTGCCTACCTCGCCCTGACTGTTGCAATATCCGGATTCATCTATCCGTTCGTCGGACGAATGATCTGGGGAGACATGTTCAACTCAGAGGTTACCTCCTGGCTATACGACAGAGGTTTTCGAGACTTTGCAGGCTCAACAGTGGTGCACGGCGTTGGTGGCTGGGCCGGTTTAACCGCAATTATAATGCTCGGCGCACGTACTGGCAGATTTGATAAGGCCGGTAACCCCACCCCTCTGCCCTCAAACAGTTCTGTGCTGTCACTGGTTGGCGTGTTGCTGTTACTTTTCTGTTGGCTGGGCTTTAATGGCGGCTCAATTTCGCCACAAGATCCGCTCCTACAAAGAGTTTTACTCAACACACTGACAGCGGCAGCATTTGGTTCACTGGCAGGGATGATTATTGGTGCATGGCTTGATAAGGGGCTGTTTAATCCATCCAGAATCTGCAATGGATTAATAGGAAGTCTTGTCGCAACCACCGCAGCAGTCAATACCATGAGCACAATCGAGGCAATGATGATTGGTGCTGTTGGTGGCGCTCTGGCAACTATTGCCGGTGAAATCATATTGCATAAATTTAAACTGGATGACCCGGTAGATGTCGTCGCAACTCACGGTATTGCCGGTGCTTTCGGTACGCTGATGGTAGCGTTTGTAGGCCCGGTTTCAGCACTGCCCACCGGATCTCGCATAGATCAGTTTGGGGTACAGCTAGGTGGGGTATTGACCATCTTTGGATTCGTCTGCCTCTCTACCTGGGCCACACTCACATTGATCGGCAAATTTACGAATATCAGAGTCAGCGTTGAGGACGAGAAGCTCGGCTTAAACTACACAGAACATGGAGAATCTGTTGGCACCGCCAGACTACAACAGGCACTTGATTCTCAAACCACTGAGTCTGTTCGGTTTGGCACGCCATTGGATGTTGCAAGCAACGATGAACATTCGGACCTTGCGGCTTCGATGAATAAGTTGCTTGTGAAACACGAGCAACATCAAAAACAGATAAAATTATCGGAGAGGCGGTTTCACCACTTTGCACAAACAGCTTCAAACTGGCTGTGGGAAACCGATGAAAATCTGCTGCTCACTTTCTTTAGTGCAAATTCGGGAGACAATGAGGTTGGCACTTCTCTACTCGGAAAGCCGCTGCTTGAACTACTGAAAATAGACGAGATGGACAACATTAGCGTTCGCCGACACCTGCAAGACCAGAAGGCCACAGGTGTATTCGAAGCACGCATGCAACTCGACAACACAAGTCAGATGGCATTGGTTGAAATAAGAGGTGTACCATTCTATTCACTGGCGGGGGAATTTGAAGGATACAGAGGCTCAATATCAGATATTACTCCACGCAAGGCAGCTGAGAACCGCGCAGTGTTCCTGTCTATGCATGATGACCTGACTGGCCTGCCAAATCGCAGAGCGATGAATGACCAGATTCCACGAATACTGGCAGCGGCTGAACAAAGCGGACTGACAGCAGTCATCGCCGGTGTTGACCTCGATGGATTCAAAGCGGTAAATGACACCTATGGACACAACGCTGGTGACACACTGCTAAAAACAGTTTCACGTCGACTGGACAAAATCCAACGACCTGATGACGTCGTCTTCAGGACCGGTGGCGATGAGTTTGTCATTGCCCTTACCGGCTTCGACCCTGCGATTGCAAAACAGCAAGCTGAGGTAATCTGCAACAGAATGATCGAGGAGATCAGCCAGCCACATAAAATAGACACCAATTCGGTGACGATCAGTGCCAGTATCGGTATTGCACTGCACCCGGAACACAGTGCTGATACAGAGAACCTCACCAGGCTTGCCGATCTGGCGCTATACGCCGCCAAGGCGCAGGGAAAATCGCGTGTCGTCACGTTCGAACCTTCTATGGATGCGGAGCTTCAACGACGGCATGCTCTTGAGACCGACCTGCGTGCAGCAGTGGCCGATAATCAATTCTATCTAATGTATCAGCCGCTTATCGAAACACATACCGAAACCCTGCGTGGCTTTGAGGCGCTGATCCGATGGAATCACCCGGAGCACGGCAACATTCCACCGACCGATTTTATTTTTATCGCAGAACAACTACATCTAATGGACGAGATAGGAGAATTTGTCCTGCGAGAAGCCTGCACTTTCGCAGCCAAATGGTCTTATAAGTCCGGTGTCGCTCCATCAATAGCGGTGAACGTATCACCCGATCAACTGCGCGGCTCCAATTTTCTTGAGTTGGTTAAAACCGTACTAAAGGAAACCGGCCTTGACCCATCTCGCCTGGAACTCGAGATAACAGAAGATGTACTGGTACAAGACTTTGATTTGGTATCTGAAGTACTTCAATCCATTCGTGATCTCGGCGTATCTATAGCGGTAGATGATTTTGGTAGTGGCCAAACATCACTCCGATATCTTAACGACCTGCCAATTTCAAAGCTAAAAATCGACCGCTCTTTTGTTCGCCATATGGCGGCCGACTCGAAGGCCGCAGACATAACAAGGTCCATCGTAGATCTCGGCAGAAAGCTGGGCGTATCCGTACTTGCTGAAGGCGTAGAGGAAAGCGATCAACTCGCGCTACTGCAACGATGGGACTGCGATCAAGTGCAGGGCTATCTTTTCTCAAAACCCGTTTACGCAGAGGCTGTTGATGATCTAATTGAACAAGCCGGGTACATAGAGTACAAAAAAGCGGTCGGGGAATAACTGCAATCTTAACAATGCCGCGCTATGAACGTTGCAGCAGCCTGTGCGGCTTCAGTGTAAACATCAACCTGGCTTTTACGGCTGCGCTTGAGAATTTTAAATGAGTGATCTGCTGTATCGAGCCAGTGCAGCGTTGCATTCTCCAAATTCGCCACTTGAGATTCGAGCAGATCAACTTCAGCAAGCGCATCACGTGTACCACTGAGAAATAACACCGGTCGATCAATATCACCAAAGTGCGCCGCCCTCTCAATACCCGGCTTACCTGCAGGATGCAGCGGAAACGAACATAAAATCGCTCCATCACAGGGGAGCAACTTCTCTGCAACAGCATGGGTAACCATGCGCCCGCCAAAGCTGTGACCACCAACATATACCGGCTTGTCTGTTTTAGAACGCAACATCTCTGTAGCACTGCAGATGCAATCTATAGAGACCTGCTTTGAATCTACACGGTTCCGTCCCTGTTCTTTGAATGGGAAATTAAACCTCAGAGTTGCTATACCCGACTGCCCGAACGCTGTGGCCAGACTCTGCATATGACCATGCTTGTGATCAGCACCTGCACCGTGAGCCAGTAGTAATGCCGCTGTTGAATTGGACGGATTGCTCAGCGTTGCTTTTAGCTTGCCGTGATCCGTTTTAATAGTGAGTGATGTTATCAATCTCGATTAACTCCAAGTACATTCGGCAGTGCACATCGCAGTTCATGATAACTTGCATACCCGAGTGCACGCTCCACCGTATCGCTCCAGATATGGTCGAGCTGTTTTAAAGTGGCTGGTGATGGCTCTGCTGCATTGCGCTTTCCAGCGACTTTACCACTACTACCGCCCGGAGGAAGCCCCCAGAAATGATCTCTTTTGTCACGAAGCACATGTTCATCAAACTGATGGCTATTGCGAAGCATGTGCTCACGTGATGCGTTGCGTCTGGCACTATCAAGACCTTTCTCACTGAGGTTAAGCTGTAGAAATTCAGCAACAATCTCTACAGTCTTATCCGGTGCCTGCACCATATCTTCATAACACAATACCAGTGTATCCGGACTTTCCACCTGCGGCCACCAGTCAATAAGATGATCCCAGTGCCTGCCGGATGCAGACCCCTGCATATACAATCCAGTTGCAAACTCATCAATACTGACGCTTCCGGGCTCAAACCACCAACCTTCAAAGAATCGATAAAAAGATGAAAGGACTTTTAGCGGATCACGAAACACAGTGATGTAGCGCGCACCCTTGGGCAAATCACGATAAAGCAAATGACACTTGAAGGCTCTGAACGGGTACGGCTGATCGGCGTGCGGATCAATTCCCATATCAACTGCCGACTCCAGCCACGGTACAACACAGCTTATTTCTTCAAAGTCGGTATCACCGCCGCTACGCAGCTGATGCACAATCTGTTGCATCCAGGTAGTGCCACTTTTTGAATAAGTGGAGATATAAACATCATCTGGTACGGCCAGATGAGCATCATGCGCTGCCACCGCGTCTGGAGAACGAAAGTTCTCAAGACGCGCACAGACATCTTCAATACTAGTCGGTCGCACAAGGCCGCCTGTCTCAGTCATCTAAAAAACCTGAAATTTGTATTCACAATGATCAGAGATTATCTGCCCTATCACTCTGCTATGCCAGACTTTCGATAAAGCCCCTGTATTTTTTCGATGCCTCGCGATAACCACCTTCTGCGGCGGTAAACTCTCGATGCCTGCGATCCATTTCATGATCCACTTCCCACCCCTCCTGCTTGCCAAGGCTCAGCATCTCGGACCGAAAGTGCTTGTGCGGTGACAACCCGACGAGTGCACGGCGCCGATCAAGTTCATTCGGGTTAAGCACCCGCTCCCTCGCCCACTGCTTATGATCGCAATCATGCAAAACACTGTACTGATGAATCGAGCCGAACAGGGTCGTGTCTACTGAAAGCGCCAGACACCGATCGATAATCATGACAAACTCCGGACCGGGAATATCTCCGCACGAAAACGCTTTCTTCATTAGCTCTGCTGCGCGAAATTGTAGTTCACCTTCTAAAGTAGAGTGACCAACAAGCCACCAACAGGCCTCGACGCCGTCCCTGCCGATAACGTTTGGTCCCGGCCAACCATATCGATCAAAGACAGGGTTTAGAAACAGCGTAACCTCTCTTCCCAACTTGTACAGCACGTCGAGGTCTTTCTTTTTCTCATGCCCGGATTGTTTTCTAATCCGTTCTACAAGGCCTTTGATTTCATCAGCACGCGCTTTAACTTCCTGTCTGAGTTTCGGGTCTGCAACGCTCGCGTCAACGGCACCTTGTAAAACATACCGTTTGAGCTTTGCCCAACTGGACAAGCCGAACCGCCTGGCAACTACACGCTGCGCATCGATTATCGAGAATTTACGTGAGAGGATTTCATCCGATGCCAGACCATGCAATGAGATGTCAAAGTGACCGATCAAAACCGCGGCTTGCGGGTCTTTGTTACGATGGCGGGATTTCATCGCCCTGGCCTCACGCTTGAGGTATTCGAAGGACGGATTCGCGGGGAGTTCTTTTTCAAATTTCATTCAAGCTCTCTCAATTCAGCGCACTACTCGCGAAAGCGCAAAGCCGGAATGACTTGATTGATTTACAACACAGGTAGGGTTAACCCTTTTCCGCGAGCCAGATGTACCCTGCAGTACTGCAGGTATTTTAGCACACCGAAAATACATTGAGAATCTACCGGGTCGATAAAACGAGAAACAACAACAATCCATTCCAATGCTCCCGCTTACCGTTGTTAAAATATGCAAAGAAACCGGGCAGTCAGCACTCTGCGTGCTAACTTGAGTAAAACCCCCAATGAGTAAAAAACCCAGTGAGGCGAAACATATTATGGATCTGAACAAGCGTAGAACTCTCAAACTAATTTCTGGCGTGGGTGCTGCGGCTATGTGCAGTGTTACCGCATCTGCCGCCACTGCCATGCCAGGTACCGTAGATGGCAAGCCCGTTCGTAACACAGGTGAGAACACCAGCTACGGTGCTTTTAACATTCAGATCATTAGCGGCCGGGCCACTCCCGAGGATACGGTTATTTTTACGAACCATTCGGGTGCAGACATACAGATAAGAAGTTTTCTCCCGGGCCTGATCACACAGAACGACCAGATGATCGATCTGAATACGTTATTGGCAAATGGTGAACTCAATGTTAAACACGGTTATCCATTTGCAACTAAAGCGGCCACATGGCAACCACTCTCTCTCGATTCAGAGCATGGTTACCTGTGGTGCGACACTGCAGTATCCAGACTGCCGAACAGCGACACCGGCATCATTACTCTGGACGCAGTGGTCAACAACGGAAGTGCTTTGCTAACCGCTAAACACGAAGAGATTTCATTAAGTTAAAACTTAATAGCGCGGCCAGAATCATTTTGACTCCATTGTGATTCTGGCCGCAGATTCATAACAATCACACCATGTCGAAGACCTTTACGCCAGACCACCACAATGACCAGAATAAAGACTAACTAAGCGACGACGCGTTGGAAGCACTCAAAGTAGCTTTTGTCAATTGTGTTGATTAATACATCCGGCTACAGATAAACTGCAAACTCATAGTCCCGCAGCGCGATCCGATGCCAGAGCAAAACCCCCTTGTAGCAAAGCACTACCTGACTGAATCATCTGGTAACCTCGACGCATTTCAGGAATCCGTCAATCGCACTACCTCGCTGGATGACTACCCCTTAGCCAGTACCACCGAACAAGGCGCGCTCGTCTATGATGCCGTCACCGTGCGTAAAGCTTGTGAAGATGCAACTGATCCTGCCTGTGGCAAACAAGCCCTGATGGCTGAATGGATCAGCGTATGGCTCGACGGCCCCGGCGTGCTGATGATTACCGGTGCAATGGCCGATGATGTGATCGATGAAGCGACCAGGCAGTTCGAACAAATTATCGAAGCGCAAAGAAAGCGGGGCGATGGAGGTGGCGACCACTTTGCTAAAGCCGGAACCAACGACCGTATTTGGAATGCACTGCAGAAGCATGGCCTGGGTAATCCTGAGAACTTCGCCAAGTACTATGCAAATGAAACCATTGCTCTGGCCTCTGAAGCATGGCTTGGCACCGGTTACTGGGTAACCGCTCAGGTAAACCGGGTTAATCCCGGTGGTGCGGCACAGTCTGCACACCGCGACTATCATCTGGGCTTTATGTCCTTGGCGCAAAACACCCAATACCCGATGCATGTGCACCAATTATCACCCGCACTGACTCTGCAAGGTGCAATAGCGCACTGCGACATGCCACTGGAAACCGGCCCAACGCTTTATCTGCCTTATTCCCAACATTTTCCGGAAGGTTATCTTGCATTTAATCGCAGCGAGTATCAGAGCTACTTTAACGAGCATCGCTCTCAACTCGCGTTGAAAAAAGGCGATATGGTATTTTTTAACCCGGCGCTCATGCACGCAGCAGGTGAAAACACCACAACAGATCAATTCCGTCTGGCCAACCTGCTACAGGTATCATCACCTTTTGGCCGGTCCATTGAATCAATAGACTTTGAAAAACTTATTGAAAATATCTATCCGGAATTGCTGCTACAGAAAGCACAGAACTCACTAACAGAAATTCAACTCAACAACGTGATCTGCGCCAGCACAGACGGCTACCCGTTTCCAACCTGCCTCGATACTGACCTACCCACTAACGGTCTTGCTCCTAAATCACAAAGACAATATGTACTTGACGCTCTAACTAACAACGACCCTCTACCAATCCTGATGAAAGAGATGCGTGACCAGCAACGCCGGCGCAATGCATCGCCAGGTTAAACCATAAATGCTGGATAATTTTTGCTGTTATGCGTCAACCTCACTCAGCGATTCGTGTTAGCAACAGAACTTGATTGGCTTGACATGATAATTCCTGAGGGTTACCACACTATTACGCCGTATTTTACGGTCTCCGATGCAGATCAACTTCTGGAATTCTTAGTCGAAGTGTTTGGAGGCGCTATTATCGTTAACGATCAAAACGCCACTGGCCGGGTCCAGCACGCCCGTGTCCGTATCGGGGACTCGATAATTATGCTTAACGAAAGTAATGAACACTACCCGGTCAACGTGTCGCAGATGCACCTTTACGTAAATGATGTAGACGCAGTTTATTGCAAAGCACTTTCTGTGGGGGCGGTTTCTATTATGAAGCCCAATGTACGACCGCACGGAGATAGGATGGCAGGCTTCAAAGATCCGCTTGGAAACATATGGTGGGTGGCAAGAAGTGCAACTCCGTAAAGATTACTTTTACTAAGTGTGTCAGAAAAATCCACAACATTGTGCAGCATAACAATTCCAAGCACGCCGATTGCACAAACGTTGGGTGATAGAGGCTAAACAAGCCATGTAATTCACCATCTCGCCCCCTGCCATATTCTACTGCAGAGTAAAATCAAACCTTATCTGTCTTTCGAAAACTGACTTGTGCGGTGGCAGAGGAAAAGGCACAGCACTCCAAACTGCTTTTTCAATAGCATGCTCAAACTCCACAGTAGAACCTTCAGAGCAATCGACAATAGAGACGTCAGCAATTTCATTCGGATAAATCAACTCAGCCAGTACCGAACACTGCATTCCTTCTGAATCTTCAGGAGGTATGAATTTTCTTTTCACAGCGCGGGCGATGGACTGTTTATAATTTTCGGACAGTTGCGCTTTAACCCTGAGCAGTCGTGCACGCCTGGCGTTCTGATCATCCTCCTGCTTACTTTGCGCTTCCTGAAGTTCCTTTGCTTTAAGTGCCTCTGCAGCAAGACGATTGCTTTCAGTTTCCTAATAAGATTCTCCATTGCCATTCATGCATTCCTGATACTTAGCTTCTGAATCATTTTTTATGCAATCCGGCCTGGCGTGGCTGACACAACTCAGCAGAAAAAACGCCAGGAAAAATGTGCTCATCACTTTACTCATCATTACCCCCGTTCGATTAAGTGGATATTAGCAATGGTTACAGCGGGAAGCACCTGAAATAAGGCGACGTACAACAACAGCAAGCTTTAACGCAACCACGATCTCAATGATACCTATTAATACAGGCTCATTCTTAAAACGTCTGTGTTTGTCAACTACCATTGACACATTTTGGTCACTCACTCGACTTCAAGCATTAATCCGGTTAAAACAAGTTACTCCAATACTGCGCAGGCCAGACAATGCGCGAATGCACACACTTTACGGAAGCGCTATGGTTAATATTGAGCATGAAAACCCATCACCCTACTAACACGGAGAATTCATGAAGCCGACAATACGCCAACTGATAATTGTTTCAACAACGAGTGTTTTCTCCTGCAAATTCCAACAAGTCAAATCTATTACGTGTGACGCAGGAAGCCTGTCATACAAAACCGGATCTGTTGGTGAATAGCCATAGGGAAACCCATTCTTTTACATGTCAATCAACGCACTATGCTCACCATTTCACGATAATCCGGGCTAAAGTGCTCGTCTCAATCTGGAAGCCCACATTGAATCGATTTACAATCTGGATGGCAAGTGAGTGACAAATTGCCGCAACCACCAGCAGGGATCACCACGATACGGTATTTGTATTGTCGACCAAATGAGTAAAGCAAGAGTTGTGAATATATGAGTGGACACATAGCTTTTCCGTTAAGCGACGAAACTATCCTGACGATCAGAGTCGCTACTGAGGCAGGTGAAATTGAGCTGGCGCAAGTACGTGACGGATCAATCTTGTGGGGTTTTGATACTTTTCTTGCTAACCGACGCTCTAAGGAAAACTTCTGTGAGAGCATCCTTGCCTGGCCGTATCGAACCGTCGCCAGAGTAAAGACGGTACGCCTGGAAGTTGATTCAAGCTCAAATCACCACAATCGCGGCGCTAACTGGCAAGGTGAAAGTTTCGGACTGGCCTGCGCCATCGCTTTTTCCCGCAGCCAAAGTACGGATGCCTCGCAACAGTGGCCAAACGTGATCGCAACGGGAGTGATGCAAAAGGATGGTAACCAACTGCTGGTAAAACCCGTAGAGACAGGTGAAAGCTTCACCAGCAAGCTTAACGGAGTTCGCGCCTGCCCTATTAGCCCGGACTTCTTCATTTACCCAGCAGACCAGAAATTAAGCCCCGAACAAGAAGGACTGCTTGAGGAGATTGCAAAAAACGGAGTAGTAATATTACCGGCAGGATCACTTAAAGACATCTATGACAAAGACATCTGTCCCCGGCCCCCGCAGTACAGCCCTGCAAAGGATGACATCACAAGCCCCCAGCCATCACAAGCACAGGCCAAAGATGATATTAACCGACGCGATACTGCTCACACCCGGACACCACAAAGAGACCGCAGAACAATTGGTGCTGGTGAGCCCGCACTGGCTCAACGAGTAACCCCGCGTCATCAGCCACCCGGGCACAGCAGATCTCCACAAGACCCTGAATATGGAAAATACAAAACAAACTACATCCACTCATTGTTGAGACTGGCAACCCCGTTCTTATTGGTAGCTGCTGTCTATTCAATGTGGCCCATGTTTAAAGATATCGTACAGCATTCTAAGGTGGCGGATGGCGAAACTGCCGGGACGCTGCAACAGGACTCAAAAAAGCCGGAAGAAGAGCAAACAACAGAAAAGCACTGGTCTGCTGAATGGGACATAACCCCATTGGCATGGACGAAACAAACAGAGACAAAACCAGCCGAAACGAAACCCGAAAAGCCTGAAGTCAAAACAGATGTAAATACATTAGAAAAAGATACTGACGGTGACGGGATCTCTGATCGACTCGAACGAATTGAAGGAACTGAGCCGGAGGATCCCAACGATTACATTGATTCAGATGGAGATAGCGTTGCAGATCAAATCGAACTGCGTGACGGAACTAATCCAAATAGCGCTAAGAGTTACAAAGACACAGATAAGGACGGCATACCGGATGTGTATGAACCACTAAACATCGATCGCGACTATTTTACAGAGTTCTACGCGGATCAGGTCAACCACAAGGCTCTCGCAGCGTATTCAACAGGCACCACGGACTACATCTTTCCAATTTTTGGCGTAAATAGCGAAGATGCCGCAGCACGACTCGCGCTGGAGGGATGCAAACTACGCTTCAACGTTAAAGGTAACAATTGCAGATTGATCAATGTCAATGACCAGTGGGTCGTTCACTATGAACCGAACGAACTACCTTTTGCCCGAGTTCGATTTATAAAGTCAGGGGCTGCAAACGCATTCAAAAACTATTCAAGGCAATTAAACAACAAGGTATTTGTGTATTCCAAGAGCGGTATGTACGCGCGCTCAAACGGTCTGCAGTCTATCGAAACGATGGCGAGTAAGTTGGTGCAGGAATGCCAGGCCAGAAATAGTTTCTGGGAATCCAAATACCCATGCGGTGTGGTAAATATTAATGGGAAGTGGAGTCACCGTGGATCCTCCAAGCCAGGAGAACTACTCACAGATGGCGAGCAGAAAGCCAAAATTGACTTTATTGAAAACCTGAACAAAGAAGAGAAGCAGAACTTAAAAAAATACTTTAGCAAAGTTGATCACAAGGCGCTGGCAACAAACACCACAGACGGTTGGGCCTTTGTTAGTAACGCAATCAATACTGAGTACGCTGCGCGATTGGCTCTGGATAGCTGTAATCAGATCAATACGGAACAGTGCAGCGTTGTTAACGCGGACGGAAGCTGGGTGAAAAACTACGTACCACCCGAATTTCCGGACAAACTTAATAGCGCTGATTTTCTAACCAGGAACACCGGTAAACTAGAATTTGAAGTCGATTACTCAAATGAAAAAGAACTCAAGGTGTTTGCAGCATCGCTCTCTGGCCTATGGGGCTGGTCGGCTGGTGCTACAAAAACAATTGAAGAATTAATGGACGAAGCTTTGAATAGCTGTCGGACCAGGAATAAGCGTTGGGAGGCAATCTATCCCTGCCGTACAATCAATATAAACGGGGAATGGCAGCCTGAGCAGACTACAAAAACTCAGAAGCCTGCTAATGAGCTTGCGCCGCAAAAAACAGATAGTGATCAGCCGCGAAAAACAAAGGCTGCAAACAAAAAACAGACTACAGCGCCGTCCGCTCCAAAACCAAAACCAGCAGCTGCTCCAGCACCCAAAACAGATACAGATAAGTTGATCCTGGTACCACTCACGCCAGGCGAAATTCGCTTCTACCAGTCTCACTTAGGCAAAAAGAACATGCAAACCTACAACGACTTCAAGAACCATAAAGCACTGGCGGTATCGGACAAGTTGGGGGGCCCTGTCATAGCGTGGATTCCGAATCAGACGTCTGCTGAAGCTGCAGTCGAGGAGGCACTAAGACGTTGTATTGCTAAAAATCAGTTTGAGGATAAATTCCCGTGCAAAATTGTGAATGTTGATGGTGAATGGCAATCGCTGAAAAAATGAATCCGCAGGCGCAAGACCGCAATTCGGCCAGCATCAATTCTATCGGAAAAATTCTTTAGGAACCGCCATTTAGCATAAACGAGCAGTATCAATGTAAACCGCAGTTGCCATATTTTTCCGAGGCTCCTGTAAACCACGAGCATTCAGTGCACACTACAACTTGCGAACCGTGAGAGTCCCAATGGAAAATTCTCTTGACAACGTTATAGAAAAACTAAAATTTAAAAGTAATCAGAAAGCTGCAGACATTCTTGGCTGCACGCGCGCCAATATCCATAAAAGACGGCGTGACGGAAGTCCAATATCAAAAGAGGAAATCTACAACCTCTACGATCACGCGCTAAAAATGGGCTGGTACAACCAGATCTCCGTATTGCAGCCACTTGTTGATCAGGCATTTCCCAGGCTACGGATCCCTGAGCAAATGCTTGCCGAGTTCACTATTCGTCCGTGGAAAGATCTGGTTTTGTTCCTCCCCACTTTGGAGGACGCCAGAGTGGTGTATGAATTACTAGGTCAGGACATGCGCGCAAGCGCTGTAAAAAGGACAATTCAACTATTCATACCTTCGTCTGCACGCTTGCTTGACGACGTCATCGACCTGTTTACCGATCAACATCGGCTGCGCTTGCGTTATGAGTTAACAGTATCCTTCGAGGACAACCTGCCGTTTCTGAGCGGATTGCTTATTGCCGACGATAAGCTGGTTCTTCAGGCATCCAGCGCTGGATTTCTCCGCATGGGTGATATCGCCTCGGAGCGTTGTTATCAAGAAGCGATTAAGCTTATCCGTCGGGCGAGAAGCCCGGAATACGGACCGGTGTTTGTGCAATCCGCCAGTGTGGAGCCCGAACGATTGCCGGGAGCATCTGACGGAAACTCAATAATCATCCATTACAATGGTCAGCTCGGAGGAGAATATCGACTAACCGTTATCTGTGACGACTTGCCGGATGACAATCACCAATGGCGACTACGATTATCTCTACGAAATTCTCCGCCAATTGATACTCGAAGTGTGGAGCTTTTCGATCAGGCGGGCAGAACAATTATTAAAACACACACTGACAATCTACCCTGGCAGGGAATCTGGTCTGACTCCGAACATCCAATACTTATTCACATAGATGAACTGCAGTTGACAGAAGTTTCTGCCAGTTAGAAACTATCACCTGACGCTAGTGGGCATTACGGTAACAAATTTTTCACAGCCACAGTCGTCAGAGCAAGGCGAAAAATGCAGGCATAGCAGGGCCTGCGTCGAATCCAAGCCTAATTAACAATGTTAACGCAGCTACTGTGGCTGTGGTTGTGGTTGTGGTTGTGGTTGTGGTTGTGGTTGTGGTTGTGGTTGTGGTTGTGGTTGTGGTTGTGGTTGTGGTTGTGGTTGTGAAAAGTGTTATCGTTTCCAAACGGCCCACTAGTGTTTATGAAATCACCCGATGGTTTGGTCCGAATTAACCAAAGCACAAATAAGGAGAAAACTAATGAAGAATTTTCCCATCAAAAGCTTAGGGCTCAAATCCACTAATCGATCTGAAATAACCAGACGCCGGACTATAAAAAGATCAGTTAAGGGTGTGTTTTCGTATGGGATATTGTTGGTAATTTTTGTGCTGATTCAAGGGTGTTCAGCAGGACCTATAAGAGCTATTTCCGCTGATAAAAAAGACAGCACCGGTATTTACGATGGCCGGTGGCTCGCTACAGTAACGTACACCCCACCCACGAAATATTGGCACCAGGGCACCCTGCGTTGTGGTGACCGAACCGGTCATGACTATCCGCTTATTGTAGAAGATGGGCAGATCGGGTTTTCATTTGATGAAAATGTTGTGTACATCGATTCAGATGGCTCCTTCAGGATATCTGTCCCTGGAGGTAAGGTAATAAAATTCAACTTTTCCGGTAGTCGAGCAGGCGACGATCGCAGCACTATGATCATGACAGGATCACTCAAATCAAAAAAAGGCTCTGTCTTTTGGGCTATTCCTGCCTTAGGCGGTAACGGCTGTTCCTCAAAACTATCTTTTGAAAAGTTATAGTTAGTCACAAGCATAAAAAGAAGGTTCAGAGCCTCCCGAGCATAGGGGGTTATCGTCTCAAGCCGAGCGAAGATCCCTCCCTGCCGCTTAAACGCCGACCCTCACAAAGTGAGGGTTTCAATCGGAGCTAATGCCTGTTCTGTAGCAACTCATGCAACGACCGGCCTCAACCTTAACCTGCTCTTCTGTCAGCAACTCCATTCGTTTTTGCGGCACAGTGAGAACCTGTAAAGCCACCCTCCCTCTGGGAGGGTGTCGCCAAAGGTCTGAATTTTTGCGATTATTGCTTGAGGCAATAAAGAGCAATTCAGATGGGGATAAAACGTCGAGTTGTTAAAGCAGACACGAGCGGTCAGTTGCAATTGCCCATTGAGGGTGAAGACGATC
>CALLBO010000098.1 GCA_937998875.1 uncultured Granulosicoccaceae bacterium | reverse complement strand
ACTGAATACGCTTGAACTTGAACGCAAAACCAGAGGCTCACTGGTAACTCTGAATGTGGTCAACGCACGCGCCAATCTGCTCGCCGCCTCATCAATAATGGACTCCGGTGCACTTGATCCATATCGGTTCGTAAAAGACCGTTATGTCGGTTGGCGCAGATCACAAATCTATGACAAGTCTTCAGCACACACTGCTGCCAAAAAATCGCAAGATAATGAAGACCAGCTAGATGAACTCGATGAGTTAGATGAACTCGACGAACTCGACGAACTCGACGAACTCGACGAGTTGGAAATGCTCGATGAGTTAGACGAGCTTGACGAACTCGATGAGTTGGAAGAGGTCGATGAAATAGTTACGGACCCGGAGCTGCAGATGCTCAATGAACTTGATGAGCTGGACAATCTCGAGTAAGCCTGTTGAACCATCCGTGCGAATTACAAAGATCACAATCATCTTGAACAACAACAATTGAACAATTTATCAGAAGCTGAAGTGTCATCGGCTGCGTGTGCGTCGGTCGATTCGATAACGCAGCAAAAAGACATTGAGAAGCTGCTTGAGATCGGACGCAGAGTTTTTCAGACAGAGGCAAACGCCGTCGCCGCATTGAAAGACTCTCTGAATGAGCAGTTTGCTGCTGCCTGTCATCTGCTACTAGACTGCCGCGGCAGGGTTGTTGTGTGCGGAGTTGGTAAATCCGGGCACATCGCCAATAAGATCGCCGCGACGCTTGCCAGCACGGGTACACCCTCCTTTTTCGTCCATCCTGGTGAAGCGTCACATGGTGATCTCGGTATGATTACACCAGATGATGTGGTGATCGGCATCTCCTACGGCGGTGAGTCGCATGAGTTAACGACAATACTTCCAGTCATCAAACGATTACGAGTACCGTTGGTGGCAATTACCGGCAAACCATCGTCATCACTTGCAAATGCAGCCACTGCGGTGCTGAACGTAGCAGTTGCCGAAGAGGCCTGTTCACTCGGCCTGGCACCCACCACCAGTACAACTGCAACGCTTGCCATGGGCGACGCGCTGGCCGTGGCGGTGCTTGAAACCAGAGGCTTCAGCGCTGAGGACTTTGCCCGCACTCACCCCGGAGGCAAACTCGGTAGAAAGCTGTTGCTAAAAGTCAGTGACATTATGGTTTGTGATGAGTCATTACCGAAGGTCAAGGCAGGCACTCTGTTAAAAGACTCTCTCTATAGCATGAGTGCAGGGAAGCTCGGTTTTCTCGCCATCGTGGATCGTGAAAACAAATTGCTCGGGGTATTCTCTGATGGTGACCTGCGCCGCGCACTTGATCGAGATATTGACATCAACACCACACGCATAGATGAAATCATGACCGAAGGTGGTTACGCGGTAAACTCACAGCAACTTGCTGATGACGCATTGCTTATAATGGAACAGCGCAGAATCTATGCGTTGCCAGTACTTGACAACAACGGTTGTGTTTGCGGCGCACTCAACATGCACACCCTGTTTCACGCAGGCATCGTGTAAGCCTTAGCGTGCTGCGATACCCTGCGGGTTACCACGCAGGCATTGATACTTATCCAAATTAAGAAGAATACTTATGTCCAGTGTTGCCGAACAAGCTGTCAAACTGGCGGGATCAATCAAAGGCATTATTTTTGATGTTGACGGTGTACTGACTGACGGTGGACTGTATCGAAGCGATGACGGACAAGAGTTTAAAAGGTTTCATTCCGCAGACGGGCTCGGTATTCGCATGCTCGGTGATGCCGGAATCCTGATTGCGGTCATCACCGGACGTGAATCAAATGTGGTGCGTCACCGATGCAAAGAGCTGCAGATCGAGCATCTGGTACAGGGCGCTAAAAACAAGCTTCCGGCGTTTGAATCACTCTGTAGTGACACCGGTCTTGCGGCCAGTGAATTCGCCTATATGGGTGATGACATTATCGATTATCCGGTAATGAGCCGTGTGGGCCTGGCACTGACGGTGCCGGGCGCCAATGCGGAGGTTGCTGAGATCGCGCACTGGACCAGCAAAAAATCCGCCGGTAACGGTGCGGCACGCGAAGCATGCGAATTAATACTCAAATCACAGGACCTTTATCAGTCTGCGATTGCACGCTACATGGTCTAGCCTGGGCTATTCATGAAATCGACGGTATCTCGCTTGATCTTTGATTCCACCCAAGAGAGATTCTGGATTGGATTTTTCTTTTGCAAATATCAATAAGTATTCGACGCTAGAATACCCCTATTTAAAGACAAGGCACTGTGAAAACAAATCTCTGCGCGATATGCTCGCCATTTCATGAATAGTCCGGGCTAGGTTATGCCAAACACTTTTCCCACAGTGATGCACCTATGCCATCAACGCTAAGCCGCAGTCTGCTGATATTTGCTTTATTGGTTGTTGCCGTCGTTTCATGGCAATGGATGGATGAACGCGGCTCAGAAACCATAGTTATCAGTGACCCGATAGCAATGGCTGAATCGCAGAGCGACTATTATCTGGAAAATTTCGAAATAACCAACATTTCCAATAAAACCGGTCCCGCAGGAAGCGCGGACACAGAACTAAAAAACAAAGTTGAACACAACGCCGGAATGCCGGCCGCCAGACAACTAACCATTGCCGGTAAGTCGCTGTCTCACCACTACATCGACGGCAACTCCACCATTGACAATCCAATCGTAAAACTGCGCAGCGCTGACAACGGACAATGGTCGGCGCGTGCATCCAGCGGCGTGGTATCTGCAAACTTTGATGTTCTCGAGCTTGAAGGTGATGTCCGGCTTCTGCACACGCGTACAAACGACAGCGAGCCCGTCACCGTCAATACCGATGCAATAACAATTGATACCAGCAACCAAACCATCAGCAGCCAGGAACCTGTTCAGGTGGAGGGTAGTGGTTGGCGGTACAATGCCAGCTCGATGAATGCCGATATCGACAAAGGCATCCTTTCATTTACATCCGGCGTGGAGGCACAGTTTGAAAGTCCTGACAAAAGGTAGTTCTGCCTTACTAATCGCGTCACTATTTGCGGTGCTGATGTTGGTGACAGACCACGCAGTCGCACAGGTGTCTGATGATCACACAAAACCCATTAACGTGCAGGCAGACACGTCTGTTTACGATGACCGCAACGGCACGCAGACTCTCAGTGGCAACGTTGAGGTAACTCAAGGTTCGATGTCCATTTTTGCTGATTCAATCAAAATCGAGATCAGAAACGGTACGCTTTTTCGCATCACCGGCACCGGCTCACCTATAAAATTCCAGCAGATGACACCAAACAACGAACTGGTGAGAGGTGAATGCAGAGAGATTACCTACAACACAGCCACCACAGAAATCACCTTTACCGGCAACGCCAACTTTGAGCGGCCGGGCCAGAAACTTTCCGGCGACACAATTGAATACAACCTGCGCGAGCTTACTTTTAAAGCTGCGGGAAACAACAAAGGCCGAGTCAATATTACACTGCAACCCGGTAAGCTCAGTCAATGAACCAGACCCTACAAATGACGCGTGACCCTGATTCGTGACCGCCAGTTTAGATTAATAAACACCATGAAAACACAATGTCGACGCTGATCGCAGAAGATCTGAAAAAGTCCTACAGCAAGCGCACCGTGCTCGATGGCGTCTCAATGCGCGTCGATCAGGGTGAGGTGGTGGGCTTACTCGGACCGAATGGCGCTGGTAAAACGACATGTTTTTATATTGTTGTCGGACTGGTCAAACCTGACGGTGGGCGGATTTTGCTCGATGATCAAGACATCACCAGCGATCCGATGCATGTTCGTGCACGTAAAGGCGTCGGTTATCTGCCACAGGAAGCGTCTGTCTTCAGAAAGCTGACCGTTGAAGAAAACATCGTTTCCATTCTTCAGTATCGTCAGGACCTGACTCGGCGTGATTATCGGGATGAAGTGGAAAATCTACTCAGCGAGTTACAGATAACCCACATACGCGACAGCCTCGGCATGAGTCTTTCCGGCGGTGAAAGACGGCGGGTGGAAATTGCGCGGGCACTTGCTGCAGATCCGGTTTTTATCCTACTTGATGAACCGTTCGCTGGTGTAGATCCGATATCAGTGATCGATATTCAACGCATTATCAGTCACTTGCAACAGCGCGGGATTGGCGTTCTCATCACCGATCACAATGTTCGTGAAACGCTGGGTATTTGTGAACGTGCCTATATACTTAGTGATGGCGGTTTAATCGCCGAAGGCACAGCGCAGGATATTCTTCAAAATCAGCAAGTAAAAGAAGTCTATCTGGGCGAGAGCTTCACCCTTTAATCGAGTCCGGGTTGTTGCACCGCTATTGACCTGGTCTAACCGACCCATGCGCTTCATGTAATGGCAAATGCGCCATGCATACCAGCACTAAGTCTAAGGACTGCGCCATATAAACTTCTATTGCTATGTGATCAGTCATTGCAATGACGCCATTGTGCAGCCCCTTGTGCCGCCAATAGCAACAAGCTCTCCATTTTCACCACTGTAATGAGACTTTGCTCACCGGACATAAATAATATTGAAATGACATTGCGGTTGAGTACTTTTGAACCATACTTTACCTGTACGTCATTTGCCGCTTTGTTGAATCGCTGACAAGGCAGTTATGACACAAGCAGATAAATAAAACAGATGTTGGCAACTGACACCCCGCAGTGTCTTTCGAGGATGCCAACAGTATGCAAGACATCAACAAACGACCTTTCGTTTGGTCATGCATTCAAGTCTGGATAACAACGGTACAGCGCACAGTATGAAGCAATCTTTACAAGTTAAAATGGGCCAGCAACTGGCCATGACTCCGCAATTGCAGCAAGCTATTAAATTGCTGCAACTCTCTACTTTGGAACTACAGACTGAAATACAAGAAGCATTGGAAAGTAATCCGATGCTGGAAGTACAGGAAGAAGGCGAAGACAATCCTGAAAAAGACGCTGCCAAAATGCGTAGCGACAACGAACGCGAAAGCAAGTCACAGGAAGCAGGTAACGACGCAGAAGACGATTCACAAATCGAGAGCGTTGATGCGATGGATGATATCTCTGCAACCGTTGAAGTCGCAGACTCCACACCGGATATTCCTGATGAACTACCGGTAGACAGCGCATGGGAAGATATATACGAGCCTGCCTACAGCTCATCGACCATGCAGGCCGGCGATGAGAATCAGCGCGACTTTACAGAATACACCAGCGCTGGCACCGGAAACCTTCAGGATCATCTGCTGGATCAGCTGCGACTGCGTCAACTTTCAGAATCAGATCAGATTATTGCAGCAACCGTTATTAACTGCATAGATGACAACGGTTATCTCGAAGATGAAATAAGCGATATTCTGGAAGCGGTAAATGCAAACTTTGAAACTCCGGAAGACCATTGTGAAGAGGAAGAAGTTGAAGCGATACTTCGACTTATTCAGCAGCTGGATCCAATTGGCTGTGGCTCACGCGATACTCGCGAGTGCATGCTAATTCAACTTCATGAAATGGAGTCAACACCGCACATTGAAGTTTGCAAACAACTGATTGGCGAACATTTACAGATGCTTGCCGCACGCGACTTTGCAAAGATAAAACGCCAGTTGAAAATTAACGACGCGCAACTGCAAAACTCAATTCAGACCATTCAGAGTTTAACGCCACGACCAGGTTCACAAGTAGTTTCAAAAGACCCACAGTACATCGTGCCGGATGTATTCGTAAAGAAAATTAAAGGCGTGTGGCGCGTAGAACTAAACCCGGACATCGCCCCGAGACTAGCCGTTAACTCAATGTATGCAGGCCTCGTGAAACGGGCCGACAAAAGTGACGACAACAACTATATGCGCAACCAGCTACAGGAAGCACGTTGGTTTATTAAAAGCCTTCAGAGCCGCAATGAAACACTACTGCGCGTCGGAACAGCAATTGTCGAACGGCAACGCGGTTTTCTCGAGTACGGTGATGAGGCCATGCGTCCGCTGGTACTGCGCGATATTGCCGAACACCTGGAGCTGCATGAGTCAACAATCTCACGAGTGACAACGCAAAAATACATTCACACACCGCGCGGTATCTTTGAGTTTAAGTACTTTTTCTCAAGCCACGTATCAACGTCAGACGGCGGTGAATGTTCAGCAACTGCAATACGTGCAATGATCCGAAAGTTTATCGCCAAGGAAGATCCAGGCAAGCCTCTTAGCGACAGTAAAATTGCCAACACACTTGTCGCCTCCGGGATTCAGGTAGCGCGCAGGACTGTAGCAAAGTACAGAGAGTCAATGTCTATCCCGCCTTCGAACGAAAGAAAGCGTCTCAACTGACAAAATCAATGATAGATTTAACTGCCGGGCGCATTGCCCGGTAGACACCACGAAAATTTATGATAGGGTGTTGTTAAGCGAATCAAAATCGCGGGCGATAAGAGCACAACTTTCCTTGCTGGAATGGTATATCGCGTCGGATTAGGGGAAGCTCATAAGGGGAGATAATGAACAAGAGGTTAATCCCATCGAATATACGGTAGCCAATACGTATGTTCCGAACGCCGGATTCTCCCGGTCTACTGCTATAAAAACGGCTGGCAGCGTAATTACACAGCTGCATCCACGCCAACCCACAGTTCAATCATTCCATCAATTCTTAATCCGTAATTTAAATTCCGCGGTAAGGCGCTGTCCGGGTTTGGCAGCCTGCTTGGAAAGTGCGACAACACGGTTCAACGAGTCGGCTATAACGACATTTCTTGCGTCAGTTATGGCGACCATGCCTGTGAACCGAATTGCGGGTTACTTAAAGTACGACCACGGGTCATACAAAATACCTCTCCCCCGCTCTTCATTTAACGCGTTACCACATAACTATACCAATGGCTCCGGCAAAATACTTACACGGGCAGTATTGCCGCGCATTACTTTTGCCAATCTTAAAACAACACAGGAGAAAGCGCATGAATCTAACGGTTACCGGACATCACCTCGACGTTACTGATTCACTTCGAAATTATGTCAGTTCAAAGATGGATCGTCTCGAGAGACATTCTGACGAAGTACAGGACATTCATGTCATTTTAACCGTCGAAAAACTCAGGCAAAAAGCCGAGGCCACAGTCAACGTAAAAGGTAACCGGATTTTTGCAGATACCATTGAGGAGGATATGTACGCAGCTATCGACCTGCTAACAGATAAACTGGATCGCCAGCTGATCAAACACAAGGAAAAAGTAAAGGATCACCACCGAAAAGACAAAAATAAAATCGCAACAGACACAGAGGATGAATAATCAGGTAGAGCAAAACAACACGCGAACCACTCATTATTGACCAACGTCAGCCCGCGGAATCATGCGGGCTGACTTTACATTTCTGGCTCGCTGGCTGGCCACACAAAGATTGAGATTGCATAGCCTGGCGGTACTGTCTCCCAATCCCACGATGATCAACGCCCTTTTACAATGATCTTGTGCTATAAACTGCCGCACGCGTGCAAGTTCCACCCACCTTCCAATCGCAAATCGAACGATCGGCATCTTAGTTAATGAACCATCTCTTTGATATTTCGCGAATTTCCTGCCGTGCGTCCCTGAGCAGCAAAAAAAAGTGCCTGCTATCGCTTGCCGATCTTATCGAAAGCAGTCTCGATAGCAGCGAACTGGACGACGGTGTCGACATGGAAGTCATCGACGCACTCACTGCGCGGGAAAGACTTGGCTGCACCGGATTAGGCTATGGCGTGGCCATTCCACACGGTCGCGTGGACTTCATCACCACACCAATCGGCGCGGCAATTACGCTCGATGAACCGGTTGAATTCGATGCTGCAGATGGTGAGCCTGTGGATATCATCATCGGTTTGTTGATACCCGAAGCGGAAGTCGATGGACATCTGAAAATTCTTGCCGGCCTGGCAAAATTCTTCAATGAAGCCGACAATCGCAACGCAATGCGAGAATCTAACTCGGCAGAAGAAATACTGACATTTTTGCAAAACCTCGACTCTCCCGAGGTATCTGAAGGCGCAGACTGACTCCAGGAATTACTAAACAGCGCATTTCAGGTAATCACTGTTCAAGAGTGTTTTCAGACGACTATAATAATAAGAGCGAGAACATCGGAGCAATAGTGATGAATTCCACGGCATGCAACTAACAATAATAAGTGGTTTATCAGGAGCAGGTAAAAGCGTCGCGTTACACACGCTCGAAGACGAAGGCTACTATTGCATTGACAACCTGCCGAACAGCATGTTGGTGGATCTTGCGAAAAAGATGGCTCAGGATCCAACCACCTATGACCGGGTAGCGGTGGGCATTGACGCACGTGGTGAAACCGATCTGCTAGGCCACTTCCAGTCTTCATTAACGCAGGTGCAATCCCTCGGTGTTGAAACGAAAGTGGTGTTCCTGGATGCTCACAATGACACGCTGGTTACCCGCTTTAGTGAAACACGACGCAAGCACCCGTTGTCGAAAGGCGGTGCCCCACTCGAGTCCGCAATTGTTGCGGAACGCTCGATGCTGGTCAGTGTAGAACAGTGCTCTGACGTCAGTATCGATACCACCAACCTGAATCTGCATCAGCTTCGAGAAGTCATGCGCAAGCGTGTGATCGGACTCAACAGATCACCCGTTAACGTGCTGCTGCAATCTTTCGGCTTCAAGCACGGTCCACCGTACAGCACGGATTTTATTTTCGATGTCAGATGTCTGCCTAACCCGTACTGGTCCGCACCGCTGAGACCAATGACAGGCAAAGACGCACCGGTTGCAGAATTTCTGCAACAGCATGACATGGTGAACAAAATGACCAATGATATCAGCAAATTCTTTCTCGACTGGACGCCAGTGTTTGAGGCAGAAAATCGCGCCTATCTGACGGTATCTGTCGGCTGTACCGGGGGGCGACACCGATCTGTGTACATTGTTGAAACCGTGCGCGATAAAATAAAAAGTAGAATCGATCAAATAAGCATCAAGCATCGTGAAATCTCTTAACCGGCACACGCAAGATTGTTACAACAAGTTGTGCACAGCAACTGGAGCCTGTGTTGCTGGAACGTGAGCCTGAGTGGCTGGAACGTGAGATAGAAATCACCAATAAGCTGGGGCTGCACGCCCGGGCGGCCGCCAAACTCGTCAAGGTCGCAGGTGCATACACCAGTTCAATAGAAATAAAAAAGCAGGATCAACGCGTCAATGCAAAAAGCATCATGAGCGTCATGATGCTTGCAGCAAGCCATGGCAACCGGATCACGATATTTGTACAGGGCGATGATCAGGAAGATGCAATGGCATCGATACTCGCCTTAATAGAATCAAAATTCGGGGAAGACGAGTAATGGCACTCATGCTGAACGGCATGGGTGTATCGAGAGGTGTCTCGATAGGCGATGTGTATATTCTGCGGCGTAATCAACACGAATATATCGAACAGAAAATTGAGAAGAGAAACCTTGGCAAAGAGGTAAAGCGTTACAAAAAAGCGCATAGCACGGCGAGGAAAAACTTACTCAAGATTCGAAAAGATATTCCCAAAGAATCTCCAGATGACGTCAGCACGTTTATAGAAACCCATCTGCTGATGCTCGACGATGCAATGATGGCTACCTCACCTATCGACATCATCAAAGAAAATCAATGCAATGCTGAGTGGGCGCTTAAGCTGCAGCGAGATGCAATTGTAAAAGTATTCGAAAGTATGGATGACCCATACATCGCCACCCGTCAGGACGATGTAAAACATGTCTTCAACCACATCATGGACGCGCTGGTTTTAAAAGGAAAAACCAGAATCGGCGAAAAACAGGAAAAATGGAAAGACCGAATCATCATCGCCGATGACCTGACTCCAGCTGACACGATGATCATGCAACACTCCGGGGTAGCGGGCTTTGTTACCGAAATGGGCGGGCCTTTATCCCATACCGCCATACTCGCGCGCAGCCTCAACCTGCCCGCAGTAGTCGGGCTACATGACGCAAGACAGTATTTAAAGCCCGGTGAACCACTGGTTATCGATGGCGAGAGCGGTCTGGTACTTGCCGAGCCAGACGAAACACTGATAGATCACTTTCACAAACGTCAGCGTGATATCCGCCGTAAATTCAAAGAGCTCAGTAAACTCAATGACGCAAGATCACGCGCCAAAAGCGGTGAGAAGATAACACTGCTTGCCAACATGGAAGTAGAAGAAGATCTAAAACAGCTGCGCCGAGTTAAAGCCGCCGGTGTAGGCTTATACCGTACCGAGTTTTTATACCTGAAAGACAACAAGATTCCGGATGAAGAGGAACACTACAAAACCTATGTAAAAGTGGTACGTGCTTTAAAAGGTCAACCTCTTACGATAAGAACCGTTGACCTCGGAGCAGACAAGGAAATTGATGCCGTGAGTTCAGGTCCGCTTGCACACAACCCGGCAATGGGATTGCGCGGCATCCGCCTGTGCCTCAATGATCCATCAATCCTGGTGCCGCAGCTGAGAGCCATACTGAGGGCATCTGCGAAGGGACCAATCAAGATCATGTTCCCGATGCTGACTACCGTACCTGAACTGCTACAGGCCAAACATCTGCTTGAAACCACCAAGGAATCATTGCGGGTGAAAGGCTACAAGTTTGATGAAAAAATTCAAGTGGGTGGCATGATAGAAGTCCCTGCTGCGGCGATCTCTGCCAATCACTTTGCGGAACATCTCGATTTTTTATCCATCGGCACCAATGACCTCATTCAGTACACTCTGGCGATAGACCGCATTGATGACCAGGTTAATTACCTTTACGACCCACTCAACCCTGCAGTACTGTCGTTAATCAAAATGGTGATTGATGCAGGCGTAAAGCATAAAATCCCCGTCACCATGTGCGGTGAGATGGCGGGCAACCCGAACTACACGAGATTGCTGCTCGGTCTCGGGCTGCGTGAATTCAGTATGCCGCCGAATTCAATTCTCGAAATCAAAAACGTACTGCGCCAGACTCGATTATCGAACGTGCGCCGCCCGGCACTTGGGTTTCTGCACTGCACTGACAAGGAAAAACAAACACTGTTGTTGGAAAAAATTAACTCATAACTTTAAAGATTGAGTTTTTGCGATTACCTGTTTCTCGCTAACCAAAAGCTTACACTGCCATATCTCAGACAAAGCCTTTAAGCTTACCGTCAAGCTGCACCCCGGGTTCTGTTGGCCGTCGATACAGATGCCCTGCCCTTCACCCCGACCGCTGTCCGAAAACAAGGCAATCAGCAATGCCCGATTCCAGCCATATCACAGACAAAGAGCGGCAACGTGCGGTTGCCGAAATTCTCAATAGTGGCAGCTTTCAGTCAGCACGCGATCTGATTCATGCACTGCAACCGGCAGAGATTGCCGACCTGCTGGAATCACTGCCGCTATCGCAGCGGGCACTGCTCTGGAATTACATCGAGCTCAAAGATGAAGGCGAGGTTCTGCTGGAAGTCGGTGATGAAGTACGTGAATCACTACTCAAAGATCTCGATACCGCAGAACTGATAGCAATCACCGCAAATCTCGATATTGATGACCTGGCCGACTTTGTACAGTCACTGCCGGACAAAGTTACTGATGAAGTGCTGCAAAGCATGACCAAGCAGTATCGGGATAGACTGGAATCTGTGTTGTCCTACCCGGAAGACAGCGCTGGTGGCCTGATGGATCTTGACGCGGTTACCGTTAGGTCCAATGTCACACTCGATGTGGTACTGCGTTTTCTGCGCCAGAAAGGGGATATCCCGCGTCACACAGACCGGATCATTATTATTGATCGCTATGGCATCTATAAGGGTGTGTTGCCCATCAGAAGATTACTTACGGAAGCGCCTGAAGCGACAGTCGCATCCGTGATGCGTACTGATGTTGATGTGATTCATGTTGAGATGCACGATGCCGATGTTGCCCGACTGTTTGAAGATCACGATCTTATCTCCGCACCGGTCGTGGATGACAACAACCGTCTGCTTGGCAGAATTACGATCGATGATGTCGTCGATGTGATTCGCGAAGACGCCGATCAAACGCTGTTGAGCATGGCGGGTCTCAGTCAGGAAGACGATTACTTCTCGCCAGTGATGCGCAGTATGCGGCGTCGCAGTATCTGGCTCGGGGTAAACCTTGCTACCGCGTTTCTGGCGTCCTGGGTTGCCGCGCAGTTTGCCGACACCCTCGATCAGATTGTCACCCTCGCCATACTGATGAGTATAGTACCAAGCATGGGCGGCATCGCTGGCTCGCAGACACTTACACTGGTAATACGCGGTCAGGCGCTTGGACAGATAGGTAGCGGTAACACCCGGTGGATTCTCACCAAAGAGGCGATTGTCGGTCTGTTGAATGGCCTAATGTGGTCTCTGGTTGTCGCACTTATCGCCTACCTCTGGTTTGGCGACGGACGCGTCGGGCTGGTCATCGCGCTGGCACTAATCATCAACATGTCCGTAGCAGCCCTAGCCGGCGTTTTGATCCCGATCCTGTTGAAGAAAGTGGATATTGATCCCGCTGTAGCTGGTGGCGTGCTGCTAACAACGGTAACGGACGTAGTAGGTCTGATGACTTTCCTGGGACTAGCGACCCTATGGTTGCTTTGACACCTTCAAGAGCGGCTTGCCATCCATGGCGTTTTTCGATGCCAATCCCTGGCGCTACGAGCCACTTTTGAAACAGCGCAAAAGTAGCCAAAACGCTGTGATCGCACTGCTTTACCCTTCGGGTGCCTGCGGCATTTTTTGAAATCACCCTCCGTCGGGCCGCGCTAATGGCACATCCCTGTGCCGCTAGCACTCACTCGCCATCCATGGCGCTTAGACCCAACTCCAGATGATTTCAAAAAACAAATCAAACGCTCGAAAAACGGGCCTGTGCACAACCTCGTGGCACCGCTCCGTTCTGAAAGCTCAATAACGGACCTATACTTCAACACACACTTTATCCACAGCTAATACACGGCTTTGCCACAACTGAATCACACCATATTGTGGATCGTTAGATTACAATCACCACTTTGTAGTGGGTAACCTATTGACCGGCAAAACGCCTGACCTCTATCATGCCGATCTTCGATGACAGACCTACACCGCTTTGCCATATTACCAGATGGCACTACATGTAGTAGTTCACTTAATCAAAAGTACATCATCGAGTATACTACTACGCATTGCCCGCACATTTGCGGACAGCATTGATTCAATCGGATTCCCGGTAATTCTGCGATCAGTGTCTGCCCGATTTTGCGGCGCATATACAAAAATAACTCTGCCCGATGAGTTCACCAGGGTTCCGTTCACGGCATATTTCCGGGACGTAAACCGGGAGGATGAACTTGTCTGCATCAATACAGGGATCTAGGGGAACATGACCAAAGTTGTCGCGATAGATGGCCAGGCGAATAAAAACAATAACTCTCAGACTGACCAGGAAATTGATATTGCGCTGCAAAGCGCATCAATGGATATCTGGGACAAAAAGTACCGTCTGAAAAGCCGTGAAGGTAAGGATGTAGACACCTCACTGGATGACACCTACCAACGCGTCGCCCGCGCACTGGCAGAAGTAGAAGAATCAGAAGAAAACAGAATCAAGTGGCACGAGAAATTTCTATGGGTTCTGCGCCAGGGTGCGGTTCCTGCCGGACGAATCATCTCTAACGCCGGTGCCAGAGCACACAAACCTGCAACTTCAACAATCAACTGTACTGTGTCCGGTACTGTCGGCGATTCAATGGACGACATTCTTGGCAAAGTTCACGAAGCAGGTCTGACGCTCAAAGCCGGTTGCGGTATCGGTTATGACTTCTCTACACTGCGTCCCCGAGGGGCTTATGTATCAGGTGCCGGTGCATACACATCCGGACCCCTGTCGTTCATGGATATCTACGACAAAATGTGTTTCACCGTTTCATCAGCCGGTGGTCGTCGCGGTGCACAAATGGCGACATTCGACGTTCGCCACCCGGATGTATTCGAGTTCATACGTGCCAAACGCGAAGACGGGCGACTGCGGCAGTTCAATCTGTCTCTGCTTATAACCGAAGACTTTATTGAAGCGGTTCGCAACGATGACTCCTGGAGCCTGGCCTTCCCGGTACAGGACAAAGAAATTAAAAGCGATGACATTGACCTCACCGATCCCGAACAGATCATCTGGCTGGACTGGCCAAGCAAAGAAGGTTTTCATCAGAACGAAACCGGCCTGGTTGCCTGCAAGGTTTATAAGGTCGTTAAAGCGCGCCGTCTATGGGATGCCATCATGGCGTCAACCTATGACTTTGCAGAACCCGGCTTCATCCTGATAGACAAGGTCAACGAGCAGAATAACAACTGGTTCTGCGAAGAAATTCGCGCGACCAACCCGTGCGGTGAACAACCCTTACCGCCATACGGTGCATGCCTGCTCGGCTCAATCAACCTGACCCGCTTTGTTGAAAACCCGTTCACCGCAGACGCCTATTTTGACTGGGACAAATACCGTGAAGCAGTGTCTGTCTTTACCCGTATGCTGGACAACGTGGTAGAGATCAACGGACTGCCTTTATTCAAGCAACGTGAAGAGATTCAGTACAAGCGTCGACACGGCATGGGCTATCTCGGTCTTGGTTCAACCATGACCATGCTGCAGATGCGATACGGGTCAAAAGATTCTCTTGATTTCACCGATCAGGTTACCCGTGAAATGGCAATCAGCGGCTGGTACACAGGCGTGGAGCTTGCCAAAGAAAAGGGTGCAGCACCCATCATGGATGATGAATTCACGATCACCAAAGACATGCTGCGCAAACGCCCCGAGATGAAAAATGATGGCTATGCAGCAGGCGATAAAATTAAAGGCCGTGTACTGCTTGGTAAATACAGCCGCTACATGCAACGCATCGCAGAAGTAGACAAAGCACTGGCCGACAGCGTAGCCGAGCATGGTTGTCGTTTCACGCATCACACATCAATTGCACCAACCGGCACCATTTCATTGTCACTGGCAAACAACGCCAGCAATGGTATAGAGCCGAGCTTCGCCCATCACTATTCACGTAACGTGATTCGTGAAGGCAAAAAAACCAAAGAAAAAGTAGATGTATTTTCCTATGAGCTGCTCGCCTATCGCGAATGGATCAATGAAAATGCAATGCCATTTTCCACAGAGGAAGAAAATAAACTTCCCGACTACTTCGTGTCAGCAGACGATATTACTCCCACTCAACATGTAGACGTTCAGGCCGCAGCGCAGAAATGGATTGATTCATCAATTTCTAAAACTGCCAATGTACCTACAGATTTTCCTTACGATGAATTTAAGGATATTTATCTGTATGCGCATGAGAAAGGCCTGAAAGGCTGCACCACTTTCCGATTTAATCCTGAGGCATTCCAGGGTGTCCTCGTTAAGGAGTCAGATCTTGAGAACACGACGTACCAGTTTACGCTTGAAGACGGCAGCTCGATCACGTGCAAGGGCAATGAGGAAATCGAATACGACGGTGAAACTCATACCGCTGCCAACCTCTATGACGCACTCAAAGAAGGTTACTACGGCAAGTTCTAAAAGCTTTTGAGCCACCGCGCAGTGCTACCGACAAGTGTCGACTATTGCACAGAACTAATCAGTGGTGCGGGCAACACTATCCCGTACCATTGAACTTAACCGCACAGACTTTATATGACTTCAATGACCATTAAAATTGACAACAAGATTGTTGGCTACACTGTCAACAAGCCAGACCCGGAAGCCGACCCGGACTCACTTCCCGCCGCTGAAGTTATCCAAATGCACGAGGCGCTGAAGCGCCCGGACAAACTGATCGGCTCAACGTATAAGCTGAAAACACCGGAACATGTATCAGCACACGCGATGTACATTACCATCAATGACATCGTGCTCAATGAAGGTACTAACCACGAGATCCGCCGGCCGTTTGAAGTCTTCATCAACAGTAAAAACATGGATCACTTCCAGTGGATTGTCGCGCTGACCAGAATCATGTCTGCTGTATTCAGAAAAGGGGGTGATGTGACTTTCCTGGTGGAAGAACTGCGATCGGTTTTTGACCCGAGTGGTGGCTACTGGAATAAAGGCAAACTGCAACAGTCACTAGTAGCAGAGATCGGTGATGTCATTGAAGAGCACCTGATTGGTATCGGCATGCTGCGCGACCCGAACCAGAACCCTGACACCACCACTGCCGAATATATCGAAATGAAAAAAGAAGAGTATCTCAACAATAGCTCGGAAACTATTGATGAGAACAGCGGCTATCCCGCCTCTGCTAAAGTCTGTAAGAAGTGCTCAGTCAAAGCGGCCGTGCTGATGGACGGTTGCAGCACCTGCCTTAACTGCGGCGATTCCAAATGCGGTTGAGCACATCAAACGCTTAGCTAGACCCACAACTGTGGGGGTACCCATAAGCTGGGATTTAGACGTCATAGGCTGGGATTTTGGACGCCATAAGCTGGGTTAATCGCTACTACGTGAATCTTGCTTTGGCGCATCCTTCAGCATAGGCGAGTCATTTGAATCGCCTACTTTCTTTGTCGGTAGACCGTTCAAAAAGTACTTGTTAGCCTAATAGCGGCCCGTGACGCACCGAGTGTTATTTAAGAGGCAATAAGGTTAGGAAGTATGAGTAAAACCGGGGGATCCGTAAAGTGGTTCGACAATGCTAAAGGCTATGGATTTACAATGAATCCAGAGGGCGTAGATGTCTGTATCCACTACCGATCTATTATCTCAGTGGGTTTTAAGACACTAAGCGAAGGGCAAGAGATAGCCTTGCAGCAAGTGAAGTCTGACAATGGCTGGCTGGCCGCTGAAATAAAAGCACCGGCAACAGCGTAGGAATGAGAGGCCGCTTTTAGCGGCCTTTTTTGTTGGTGGCTTTGGAAGAGCACGAAAAGCATATATTTTATATTGGTGATTCTAGTTTCTATATATTCAGCACAAGTCGTCAGCCGGAAACATGAAATAGAAAAGATTGAGAGCAAATACTTGATACGTGAAAATGGCTTGAAACAAGAACGGCTGTTGAATCTGTCCTGAATGCATATATTGAAATTCTAAGCATAAGATTGACAATTTCATGCTCTAGTAAAGAGACTCTACTTTAAAAAGGAAATACAAATATGAAACTAGTCTCAGTGCAAGTTACCAATTTTCGTTCGGTAGACGACTCAAATGAGTTTGAAATAGGGCAAAGTACCTGCCTTGTCGGGAAAAACGAAGCTGGAAAGACTGCAGTGCTTCAAGCAATCCATGGACTCAAGCCACTCACTGACTTTTCCTATAATACAGAACGAGACTATCCAAGGGTTAATCTAAATGACTACGAGGAAAAGCATGGAAAAAGTGAGGCCGAGGTAATAAGAACTCGCTGGAAACTAGACGCTTATGAAGTACGTTTGGTTAATGATGCACTGTGTGAAGGTGCGTTGGCGGATGATACAATTATTATTATACGGTGCTATAACGAAAACACAAAAAGATGGGGTATTAAGATAGATGAAAAAGCTATAGTTGATCATTTTATTAAATCTGAGTCTTTAAACGCTGCTGAAAAAAAGCAAGTCGGCACTCATAAAGATCTAACAAGCTTGACTAAATCTCTTTCTTCAATTGAGAGCCCAACAGACAAACAACGTAATATAAAAGAGCGTGCCACCGTTCTTACAGAGACACCCCCTCTTAGCATTGTGGTAAAGCTGCTTGATGATCGGATTCCCTCATTCATGTATTTCTCCCACTATGACAGGATGTCTGGTCAGATATCGATTGAGAAACTAAATAGAGATACTCAAACAAACGCGGTTTCAGATGGAGATAGTGTTTTTCAAGATTTCATGACTTACGCTGGAACTACTATTGATGAATTGAAGGACGCAGATAGATTTGAGAGTCTAAATTCAAAATGTGAAGCAGCCTCAAATAAAATAACAGACCAAATATTTGAATACTGGAGCCAGAACGATTCGCTATCCATCGAGGTATTAGTTGGTAGAGGGGAAAGCGGAGATGAGGCTCCATTCAATACTGGGACAGTTGTTCGAGCACGTGTAAAAAATTCCCTCCATCGCGTCACCGTTCCATTTTCGGAACGTAGTGCTGGGTTTATCTGGTTTTTTTCTTTTCTTGTTAAATTTGCGCAGGTTAAAAAGCATCATGGAAATGTAATCATACTTCTTGATGAACCTGGATTAACACTACACGGAAAGGCTCAAGCTGATTTGCTAAGGTATTTCAAGGAACAGCTAGAGCCACATCATCAAGTTATCTTCTCCACTCACTCACCGTTTATGGTGCCAACTGACAATTATGCAGCAGTAAGAATAGTCGAAGACGTAATAACGGTTGATGACCGAGAGCGTAAAAAATCAATAGGAACAAAGGTTAGTAGTGATGCGCTGGCTACAGACAGTGACACCCTCTTCCCCCTGCAAGGAGCGCTCGGATATGAATTAACACAATCATTGTTCGTAGGCCCAAATACCCTATTGGTTGAAGGTCCATCCGATATTCTTTATATACAATCGGTATCTAACTGCCTCAAAAATATGGGGCGTACATCGCTTAGTTCAAAATGGACACTTTCTCCATCCGCAGGTGTAGATAAGATGATGCCTCTCGTCAGTCTCTTTGTCGGAAACAACATCAATGTTGCTGTTCTGACTGATGTAGCCAAAGGGAATAAAATGGCATTGAGGCGGTTGGAAGCTTCTGGAATCCTATCGGACAACCATGTTCACCGCATAACAGACTTTATTGATGAAGACGAAGGCGATATAGAGGACATGCTAAGCCCTCAGCTATTCACCAAGTTGATTAACAAAGCATTTAACCTTTCTACTGACAAGAAGTTAACACACACGAAGTTACTAGCGGTTGAGTCTGATACAAATCGAATGGTTAAAAAAGCAGAAGACTACTTCAAACTGTTACCGCCTGAAATCGATGAATTTGACCACTACTAGCCTTCCTACGCGTTACACACCAATCAAGAGTATTTGAATTCGAATGATACTCATATTGAAGAAACTCTAGACCGATTTGAAAAAATGTTTGAGACCTTCAACAAGCAGGTTAAGGACAATTAAACTATAAAGGACAGTACTTGATGAGGCAGTCGGTGTTGTAGCAGACTAATTAATAAAGCTGGCAACTAACTTCCGCGTTGTACCTAAACACTATTCTCGAACACCCTTTCTAATTTACGCTGCGAACTTTGCAGCTACCTCCTTTAGGCCATTCCAGTCAATGTCCTCCTCAGTTCTTTCGCTAGCGATTTTGCATAGTTGACTTAGTAACTCCTGCCGGTACTCACGTTCCAACAGGCGGTTGCGAGAATCATGTGCATATTCGTCTACCAACGAAAATATTCTGGCGAGCTCGGATTCTTCCAGCTGGATTTCGGAGTTATTCCCTAAGTTACGCTTGCGGAAAATGACGAACGAAACGTCTAAGCCAATTGAAGAGCATTTGAATAAGAAGTCTAGCGTCGGCAATCGATCACCTCGCTCATATTGGGAAACCGTTGTCTGCTTGATACCTCTATTTAGCAAAGGCATCCTTGGGATATTACAGCCGCTATGCGCGGTGTCTCCACAGGAAAATTAGCAAAAATACACCGACTCCTAATTTCTTGCTAAAGTTACGGCGGCGCGGTTGTATCCCAAGTGACTGTACTAACATAGAATTTACTCATGAGAGATTTCATTTTTTTCAATCTAGCGTTATTGCCAATACTAGTATTAGCATCCAGTATCAATGCTAAAGCGCATGTACTTCTTCCATCTGGAATACCCGATCACTGCCCAGATAAAACAATCCTACTTTCACCCACGATATCCGAAATACCCTACAGGAAAATTCCGTATAAAACAGGCGAATATATATTGGGGTCGAGTTTTGGTGTACCACTACCATATGGGTGCATCGAAGAGAATTCCCATATAAGGTTAACTGTTAAAAAAACAGGAAGGATTGTTGATACTGAAATAAACAGCCTGAGGACATGGCAACCTAGCAACTACGGATATCCTCTTGATAGCAATGGCACCCCTATAGATAACCCAGATAAATATGTCAGATGGCTGCAGATACATGCGTCTATTCCAATAGAAGATGGCGAAGCACCAGAACTACTGTTGGAATTCGATGCTCCACCTACACTTACAGGAAGTGGTAGCTTTTATTATCTCAATGTAGATGACCACTATGTTATTAACCCTGGTTCACAAGGGAACGGATACCGATTCAATAGACTTCGACCGTTTGGCGAATTCGAATTGACGATAGATGGATATACATCGGTTTGCACTGATCACACGATATCTGAAGACAACACTAGAAGTAGCACGGTCCATCTGTCTTATTTGAGTGTCGGTATTTACAAAGATATCACTGGCGAGCCTATTGCCGAGTGCAGAATTAGAGTAAAAGTATATAAGGACTCACCTATCGCTCGCGTTTATCACACTCTTACATGGAACGGGCGTATCGATCCGCAAGCACGTACGAATTCGAATAGCGATTTTGTCGCGGATTATGTTGAGTATGAATTCGATTCATTAATTTTCAAAGCTGAACAAAATGTGTTAACTGACGCTCACATCAAGATATTCGATCCTTCAACACAAGGCAGTAGGAACCTACTTAACGCCGAGTTATACCGCCAAACATCTTATGGGCTAGTCGAGGAATCGACGGGGACCACGGCTGGAAAACTTGCAACATCTGTAGTGACTAGCACTCGGGGAATCGATGGACCAAGTAATCGCTCATATGCGATCAGGTGGTCAGAGGAAAATTATCCGATATCCTATCAGGTGGAAAACAATGTGCTTGCATTAGGGCTTATTGACCCGAGTGCGAACTTTTTGTTGAATTCAAAACACATGAGTGTAGGCGGGTTTGCCGAACTTGACGACACGCCAGAGGCTGTAGAAGCGATAATCCAAGAGGGAACTGACGGTGTCGATCCTGATTTTTCCGACGGTGTAAAGGCATGGCTTGCCAGTACAAATAAAACGATCAAAAAACGAGTCGATAGATATAAAGAAGGCGAGTGTGGAAAAATCACTCCTCAATGGGAGGGCGACTGGAGCCGGTATTTGAGACTGTGTTTGCAGCCAACATGGAATGGTCATTCGCCAATCCACGTAGGCAACTCAAGTGGTATACCCTCTGGAATTTCAAAAACACACGAGATCACAATAGCCACTGGTGTCGGTGAGTTGCCAACGATACGCGATCTTTCGGCGAATCCCTTACATTACTACGTGAACCCTAAAATTTCTGAAAATTCATTACAACCCGTACCATGGTCAATTGCCCAAGATGATGATCCGATCGATGAAGCGATAGAGGCAACACTCGCTTTTATTACCCAAAGAACCGAGCTCGATACAGGCGAGAATCGGATACCTCCGTTTATTGAAGCAACAAACAAAGGCTGGCTCTATCATGGGGCATATCACTGGAATCTGGAGATTGCCAGTTTTCCCTGGAACTCCCACGTGCCTTATCGTTATTGGAACAATCATAACGGCGTTTCAGCGGGTATTCACTGGATCCAATGGTTACGCACCCAATCGCATAAAGACATGGAATTCGCTGAAGCTAATAGTCGGCATCTTATGGATCTTTCCACCTATAACGGACCTGATAGAGATGCAGATTCGGCTAACGCTAATAAACGGATGTCGGGGACGCAGCATCATTATGCCGAAGTTCCATGGGGTAATCATTTAAACGGAACAGGTGGTTTCATGGATGAGGCTGACTATCTTTTAAACTATTGCTATCTACTTGATTATGAGCGTGCCTGTGAGCTTGTGAAGAAGAGGCAGACACAGTGGTGTCGTTTAAATTATGTAGATGACTTAAAAAATGAAACAAGAGAATACATAACTAGAGTACAAGAAGTTTTGCTACATGCGAGAGAGCCGTTTATAGATTACTGTAGCAGTTCTGAGACACTCAAGGAGAGAATGTATACGATCGCCAATCACTACCTAGATGATCGTCCTCGTATGAAATACACAGCTCTATACGTACCATCTAAAGCGGCGTTGCTAGACGTTAAATTAGCATTAGGTGCTTCTTACAACAACGCATACAGAAATAAGCTCAACACTAAACTCAAGAAGATGCTCACGCACTATGGGCATTATACCGATCACGATTTTGGTGATAGTCGTTTGTATGGCATTGACAGTATATATCCTCTTCTAGCAGCTTTTGAATTAAGCCAGAGGGCAGAGTACCTTGAGGCGGCTGTAGCTCAAGCACTCGGGCATGCGGGAGTGGTTAATAAGACATCGAATGATCGCTGGTACGGTGTATCTAGAGCTAATACACAAGATCTATCATCTGATATCCGTGAGTGGATCTATTTACAATGGATATTAAGGAATTCGTCTATTACACCCAGCTTGGAAGTCAAAACCGCACCAGTGCATTTTTTTCATGTTCCTCAGGTGAATGAGACTAACAACGGAAAACACATCGCCTATACACGCTGTGATGCCGGTGGAAATATTTTTCTACGAGCCATGACTACCGGGTCCGGTGCTGGCACCCAGACTTTAGCTCTTTTTAGTGACGATGAAACCAACAGCATAAAATCGGTTCAGTTTTCACTCCCACAGCAAATTGACTTAAAGAAGACAGGACGGTATGCGCAAATCGAGAGTACCTGTGCTGCCGATACCGTCATTCGAGTAGAGGTCGAGCTAACAGGCTCATGGAAGAGCCAGGCATTGGTTGTCATTCACTCGAGCAGTGGAAAGTTAATTCATCGACTCGAAAGCCTTAAAGTACGCGCTTATCCGAGAGATGTCGGTGGAAGTCTGTGGTTTCAAATGCTGGGGGATAATATGCTCGTTGACGCACAAATCGCAGTTGCCCGAGAGGGTGGAGCTGGTGGTGATGTCGGTGTTCAGGCTGTGGTGGACCACCCACGAGAACTCTGCGCCACTGAGATAACCGGCACTCGCCCTAATGGCACTACAATCCAGAGCAATTGCATGTTGGAATCAATAGATCCAGGTTTGGTCTTGGCGATTACAACAGGGATGATTATGAGCGATGTGGGCGGTTCGGGGTCTATATTATTAGACGCCGAAAATCCGAATCGATTTACCGGGGCATCGGTGCTTAGCAGATGCGTGGCCTCCACTAAAGAGGAGTTTTTTTTCTACGACGACGCGTGTCTATGGCCTGAATAAACCATCCCATACCTCTGAGTTTAAGGTTAAGTTAATTGGTGACTCGATGCTCGCGCTGCTGGAAAGTCTCAGCGGCGCTGATGCAGACTCGAGGGTACAACCGCTGAAGAAGGCGACGAGCTAGCGTGCACCAGATAGAAAAGAAATCCGTGTGTTTCGAACCGTAAACAATCCAACCGGAATCGAATTTTCGGCGCATATCTTGCCGAATAGCGCGTTATGCGATTTTTCCATTGTTTCATTACCCGTATCTGCAGCCGTCTCTCTAAAAGAACCTTTCGTTCTACTATACTGGCCATCATTTTGGTTCAGATGGCTGTAATACAGACGACCACCGCGCAAACGACAGCACCCGGGCAGAAGGAAAATTTGCCTGTCATCAACATGGCAGCAATAAACCCGGCAGCTGGCAATCAAACAAGGTTGAAAGAGCAACCATCCGACTACTCGGGCGTGGTTGCACTTGATCTATCCCTGGCAACTTTGGCCATTTCAACCTGGGGGATCTCGCAGTGGGGTTGGTTTAAACACACCCCGGTTGCCAAAACAGAGGACTGGTTTGGCAAAGACACTCCTTCCGGCGGTGCTGACAAAACCGGCCATCTGTACATGTCATACGTGCTGTCAGAACTGTTTATGTGGGATTTCAAACGCCACGGCGTGGAAAACCCCGAGCGTAAGGCAGCGCTTTCAGCACTTGCTGCAATGACGCTGGTGGAAATTGGCGATGCCACTTCTGACAAATACGGCTTTTCCAGTGAAGATCTGCTGGCTGATGCCGTTGGCGCGGCCGCTTCGTGGTGGCTCGGTTCGAATCCAGTTTGGGATGACAGAGTGGATCTGCGCATGGAGTACTGGCCATCCAATGGCTACAACCTGAAAAATGATGCAGTTTCAGATTATTCCGGTATGAAACATCTTGTCGCACTACGTGCAGACGGCTTTCAATCACTCAGAAATACGCCATTGAAATGGTTTGAAATTCAAGCTGGCTACTACACTCGTGGCTTTCGCACCTTTGACGAGCAAACCAAGCCAACAAGACATACCTATGTAGGTCTCGGCATCAGCCTGCCCGTACTGGCCGGTAAAAACTCAAAGCTCGGTAAGATACTCAGCTATGTTCAGCCACCGGGATTTTATCTGGAAGCTAACAAGGAATTCTGACACGGCAAGGCGATAGCCCATGCTCAGCCTAGATTAATTTCACCTTGCATGTAGTCAACACAACTGCCAGTCAACACCGTTCTGTTTCCTTCAAGCCGACAGGCAAGTACACCACCTCGTGACGATTTTTGGTGGGCCATCAACTCGTTCTTGTTCAGCTCACCACCCCAATAGGGCGCTAACAAACAATGCGCTGAGCCGGTGACCGGATCTTCATCGATGCCGTAGTTCGGTGCAAAATATCGTGATACAAAATCACAATCTGTAGAATCGCTGACCGCAGTCACAATTACCCCACGCGAATTCAAATGCTTAAACTCGCTTTTGTCTGTCTCTATTGAAGCGACCTCTTCCGGTGAATTCAACACAGCCATGTAGTCAAACTCGTCTTCAGAATAATTGCCGGCAAACAAGGCTTTGGGAGTAGCACCAACCGCTTTAGCCACCAGATCTATATCGGTGCTTTCCTGTACCACAATGGCCGGAAATGACATCGATAGCTTGCCATCCGGCTCTTTTACAACAGACAACGTGCCGGACTTACGGGTGACAAAGTGCAGTTGCTCAGACTCAACACCAAGATGATTTACCAGTACGTGTGCGGTAGCAAGAGTGGCATGACCACAGAGTGCGACTTCGCTTGCAGGAGTGAACCATCTAAGTTCATAGCCTGCCTCAACAGGTACAATAAAGGCTGTCTCGGCAAGGTTATTTTCTAATGCCACGGACTGCAGAACTTCATCGTCAACCCAGGCTTCAAGCGGCACGACAGCCGCTGGATTACCACCAAACAAACGATCAGTAAACGCATCTACCTGAAATATTCTGGTCATGTTGATAACTCTATAAAAACACTATTGTATTTTCGTAGGGGGGATAAGCTTGCGCATCCACCAAATTTCTGTAACGAAGGCTAAGTAGTTTGCAGCGAATAAAATCACCAGGTAATTTGTACTCACGTATCTGACGAGCTGCACATCGGTGGATGCACTAACTCTTATGCCCCCCTACGAGGACGCTCCTACGAGACGCTCTGAACATAACCTAAGAGTGATCCAACAACCCGCAAAAATCAGTAATTCTTTTCGCCAAGTAGCATCGATTTTCCACCCATAGTCTCAGGTTGCTCCAGCCCCATCAACTGGATGACTGTCGGCGCTATTGACGACAGCCCCAGGCCATTAGCCAGGTGCCAGGCAACTTTATCTTTCACCATACAGGCAACCGGAAAAATCGTGTGTTGTGTGTGAGGAGAACCGGTGACCGGATCAATCAGCATATCTGCATTGCCATGGTCAGCTGTCAGGATAACCGAAAAGTCATTCTCACTCGCGGCTGACACCAACTCTCCGACAATTTCATCAACCACCTCAACCGCTTTGATTACTGCGTCACGCACCCCGGTATGGCCAACCATATCGCCATTCGCGAGGTTCACCACAATAAAACCATACTGATCAGATTTTAGTGCATCCAGCACTTTGTCTCTCACTTCATAAGCACTCATCTCCGGCTGTAAGTCATAAGTCTCTACTTTAGGTGACGCAATCAACCCACGCTGCTCGCCTTGATAAGGTTCTTCACGACCGCCGTTAAAAAAGAAAGTCACATGCGGATACTTTTCCGTTTCTGCAGAGTGATATTGCCCGACTCCTGCCGCATCTATTACCGCACCGAGTGTGCTGAGTGGTCTGTCTTTTTCAAACGCCACCGGACAGTCAAAGTCCGGGTGGTATTTTGTCATTGTGGTTAAAGAGACAGGCTGATACTCGCCACGCTCGAATCCGTCAAAGTTTGCTTCTATCAGGGCACTGGATAGTTCTCGCGGACGATCATTTCTGAAGTTAAAGAAAAATGCCTGATCACCCGCACTGATTAACTCGCCACCGTCAACAACTGCCGGCAGAATAAACTCATCTGTTTTGTCGTTATCCCACGCTGCACTAATTATAGCTTCGGCGGATTTACCGCTCTCACCTTCACCGTGCACCATCGCATTAAATGCCAGCTGCACACGCTCCCATCGATTATCACGATCCATCGCGTAGTATCTTCCACTGACGGTTGCGATCTGCCCAGCGGCATCAGCAAGTGCACGCTCAATCTGATCCAGATATACGGTTGAACACTTTGGTGCGGTATCACGACCATCGGTAATCATGTGCAACATCGGTACAACTCGGTATTTTTTACACGCACCGATCAATGCCAACAGATGATCAAGATGACTGTGCACACCACCATCTGACACCAGACCGATTAAATGCAAGGGCCTGCCTGATTCCGCTGCAGCTCTGCAGGCGCCGGCAATGGCTTCATTGTCTGCAAGCTCATCGCGTTCTATGGCTTCATTGATCACCACCAGATCCTGGCGCAGCACACTGCCACAACCGATAGTCAAATGCCCTACCTCCGAATTACCCATCTGACCTGCTGGTAACCCGACAGCTGCACCGGATGCTTCAAGCACCGTTACCGGATTAGATGAATAGAGCTCGTCAAGATTTGGCGTCTTAGCGAGAGCAACTGCATTGTCAAGCTTACTCGGGTTCATGCCAATGCCATCCATGATAATCAGCATGGTGGCACGTCTGGGAGGTTTCGCACTGATC